>NZ_JBNPXM010000005.1:0-323531 GCF_050433305.1 Novosphingobium gossypii
CCAACCAGAGCCAGCAGAACGTCCTGTCGCTGCTGCGGTAAGGAAAGAGGCATAGAGCTTTCCGTCCCCGGAAGGCCCGGAAAAGCCCGGCGGACTCCATGCCGCCGGGCTTTTTTATCATGTCGTGCAGGTCAGGTTTCGCTGCGGACCTCGATCGCGTCCAGCCCGCCCCAGCGATAGACCGCCCAACTGATCAGCCAGCAGGCCACGAACAGGCCGATGATGAGGAAGCCCAGCGTGTTGAAGCGCTCCGACAGCGACGCCGCGCCGGACCACAGGCCGCCTTCCAGCCCGAACTTTTCGGACAGCAGCGCGGCCGTCTGGATCGATCCGATCACCAGCGCCACCATGGCCGAGATCGCGGTGATGACGATGTTGTAGTAGAGCTTGCGGATCGGCTTGACGAAGGCCCATTCGTAAGCGCCCAGCATGATGACGCCGTCGGCGGTATCCACCAGCGCCATGCCGGCCGCGAACAGCACCGGGAACACCAGCACCGTCCCCAGTGATACGCCATCCGCCGCATGGGCGCCCGACAGGCCCAGGATCGCTACTTCGGTCGCGGTGTCGAAGCCCAGTCCGAACAGGAAGCCCAGCGGCGCCATGTGCCATGCGTGGCGCACCAGCCGGAACACCGGACGCAGCACGCGCGCGATCAGGCCGCGCCCGGCCAGCAGCATGTCGAGGTCTTCCTCCACATATGTGCCGCCGCGCCGGACCTGCTGGAAACGTTCCCAGACGCCGCGCAGGATCGCCAGGTTCATGATCGCGATCACGAACAGGAAGGAGGCCGATATGATCGTGGCGATGACCCCGCCGGAACGACCGAACGCCTCGAAGTCGTCCAGCGTGCCGGCGGCCAGCGCGATCGTCGTCGCGGCGATGAGGACGATGGCGGAATGGCCCAGCGCGAACCACAGGCCCACCGTGACCGGGCGCTGACCGTCCTGCATGAGCTTGCGCGTGACGTTGTCGATCGCGGCGATGTGATCGGCATCGACCGCGTGGCGCAGGCCCAGGCTCCAGGCAAGCAGGGCGGTTCCCAGCATCACCGGATCGGCGTGGAACAGGCTGAACGCCCAGGCCCATACGGCCAGGTTGGCGGCGACCAGTATCGCGAAGAGAAGGGAAATGCGGCTTTTCAGATTGGCTTGCGGCATCGAACGTATCCGTCGGGCGTCTGCGACCTGACGGGGAGCCTCCGCTTGCGCAGCCGGCGTAGAGCCGCCGGACGGACGCAACCCTGCGCCCGGCGATCCTGCCGGTGCGGCCCCCGCCGCGTAAGCGTCGCTCTGACGGAGTGTTTCCGTGCCTCGACCATCCCCTGGGCCACGGCATGAGCGACCGGACGCAGGCAGGTCTCCTGGCTCACGGGTCAATGCGGCGATGCACGGCCTTCCCGAAGCCTCGCGTGTTTCAGCGTCCGGCCCAGTGGCTGCGGCATGGCACCTGTGGCCTGCCGCCTGTGCATCGCGCTCACCGCTTACAGTTGCAGGGACAGCCGCGGAATCGAAGGGAGAACCCCTCTCACCGCGTTCCCTTTTAAGCCTCTTTCAAGGCACCGGCGCGATCTTCGCCCACGGCACGCCGCGAACGAACGCCGTGCGTACCCGGACATGCAACGGCGCGCAAGGCATAGCCCCGTGCGCCGCCGCAGTTGCTACCGATTTACGCCGCGACAGTGAGGGCGCCGGCTTCCTCGATGGCTCCGGCGATCGCCTTTGCGCGGGTGTCGGCGTCGATGGCGATGCCTTCGGCCAGCACGAAGGTGGGGTTGGCGATGCCCACGAAGCCCAGCACCGCGCGCAGGTAGCTTTCCGCGTGCTCGATGGCTGCAGCGGGCTGGCCCTCGCCATAATAGCCGCCGCGCGCCAGGGCGATGAAGACCTTCTTCTCACCGGCCAGCCCCTGCGGGCCTTCGGCGGTGTAGCGGAAGGTCTTGCCCGCCACCAGAACGCGGTCGATCCAGGCCTTGAGCTGGCTGGGTATCGTGAAGTTGTACATGCCCGCACCGATCACGATCACGTCGGCTGCGAGGAACTCTGCCAGTTCGGGGGTGCCGTCGGGATTGCCGAGCACGTCCAGCGTCAGGTGCGGCAGCGCGTCTGCGGCAAGGTCGCGGTGCGTCACCTCGATCGCGGGATCGGCGGCGGTAAGGGCAGAGACGATGGCGGCGGATACGGCGCGGCTGGCCGAATTGTCGCCAAGGATGCTGGAATCGAGATGGAGAAGCTTCATGGGAGATGGCCTCGGTCTGGAAAAATGACCAGGTCTAGCTATGTTGCCAGCGTACTCACGCCAAGAGCGCATATTTTCGGGACCAGGTACCATGAAGTTGACCACGTTCGACGAAGCTGACCAGCCGTTGCCAGTCCTGGTGCACGATCCTGCGGGCAAGGACTGCCGCCTCGTCGGCGACATTCTTGCGCGGGTGGGGGACAAGTGGTCGATGCTGGTGATCATGACGCTGCTCGACGGGCCGCTGCGCTTCAACGAACTCAAGCGTGCGATCCGGGGCGTTTCGCAGCAGATGCTGTCGCGCAACCTGCGCGCGCTGGAGCGCGACGGGCTGCTCACGCGCACCGTGCACGCCGAAGCGACCGTGCGCGTGGAATATGCGCTCTCGGACCTTGGGCGCTCACTCTCCGCGCCGGTCAAGGCGCTGGGCGCGTGGGCGATGGCCAGCCGCCCCGCGATAGAGGCCAGCCGCGCGCACTATGACGCGGTGCATGACGAATAGCGCTCTTTACCTGCGTGCGCCGATGGCCCACATGCACGCACCATGAGCACCTCTACGTCTGGCCCGACGCCCGCAATCGCCATCCGTGACCTCGTCAAGCGTTATGCCCCGGCGGGCACCGGCGAAGGCAAGCTGGCTCTCAAGGGCGTCTCGTTCGACGTGTCAGAGGGCGGCATCTTCGGCCTGCTCGGCCCCAACGGCGCGGGCAAGTCGACGCTCATCAACATCCTTGCCGGTATGGTGATGAAGACGTCGGGCAGCGTCGACATCTGGGGCTTCGACATCGACCGCGACCAGCGCAATGCCAAGCGCGCGATCGGCATCGTGCCGCAGGAGATCGTCTTCGACCCCTTCTTCACCCCGTTCGAGGTGCTGGAAATCCAGGCGGGCCTCTACGGAATCACCAAGGCACTGCGCCGGTCCGAAGATCTGCTGCGCGCCGTTCATCTGGCCGACAAGCGCGATGCCTATGCCCGCACGCTGTCGGGCGGCATGAAGCGCCGCCTGCTTATCGCCAAGGCGCTGGTGCACCGCCCCCCGGTGCTGGTGCTGGACGAACCGACCGCAGGGGTCGACGTCGAACTGCGTCGCCAGTTGTGGGAACTGGTGACCGAACTGAACAACGAAGGCGCGACCATCGTGCTGACCACGCACTATCTCGAAGAAGCCGAAGAGTTGTGCGACCGGATCGCCATCATCAACCACGGCGAACTGATCGCCAATAAGCCGACACGTGAACTGGTGGGCATGGCGCGTGAGAAGATCATCGTCCTGACGCTGGATCGCGATGTCACCGAGCTGCCCGCGCATCCCGGCTTCGTGAAATGCGCGCGGACCGGGGAGCGGGTGCTGGAGATCACGTATGACAAGGACCGCGCCAATGCCGGCGAGATCATGTCGGCGCTGCAGGCTCAGGGCTTTTCCATCGTCGATGTGACGACCCGAGAGGCTGACCTGGAAGACGTGTTCGTCACCCTGACGACGCAGGCCCACGCCACCGCCTGACGCCTTCTAAGGCGCGGCTCGACGCAGCGACAGGGCGATTCGACCCGATTCGGGCACATCCTGTTAGCTGATCGGCGCCGTTTTCGTCGTTCCGAACGCTCGTGCCCAGTCCAAATGTTAGTTAATGTTTATTACTTTGCGCCGCTGCAGGAAACAACGACCGGATACCGCGTTTGCGGAGGGCAATAATCACCACGCAACAGTCCGGAAACATTGAGATAAGTGTTAGTGCTTATTTTGTGTTTTCTTCTGCGTTGGCAAGATTCCACACCTTGCTTTTCTTTCGGCGGATAGTTCTTCCGCAGTTTTTGCAGGTGCCAACGTAACTAACACCATCCCATTTAACGTCGTGGCGGTTCGGTTCGTGCCTATTGGCAAAGCATAAGGGTATCGAAATCGCCACGAAGACATGTCCTTCAGGGTGGAACGGAAGCTGACTAGACTAATCGCCCTGCTTGGCAAGCGTCGTGTTCGCAGATCGCGACAGATATTAAATCTAGTAACTTTTTCTTTGTAACAATATTGTCGTATATCGACATGAAAATGCACTTCTGACCAAACAGTTGCGGGACGGTAGCGGTGGCGGCTAGGAGGCCGTCATGGAAACGCCATCCAGCGCGACAAGCGCCTTCGACGTCCTCGTGATCGGTTCCGGCGCTGCCGGGCTTACCGCCGCGCTTGCCCTGGCAGACACGGTCAGGGTAGCTGTTCTGGCCAAAGGGACGCTGACCGGCGGATCGACTGCATGGGCGCAGGGCGGGATCGCCGCGGTGCTGGACGCGGGCGACACGTTCGAGGAACACGTCCGCGACACCATGGTCGCGGGGGCTGGCCTGAACCGTCGCGAAACGGTTGAATTCGTCATCGAGCGAGCGCCACATGCGATCGAGCGGCTGGTGGAACTGGGCGTACCTTTCAACACCGACGGCGAGGCGCTGCATCTTACGCGTGAAGGCGGGCACTCGCACCGGCGCATCGTCCACGTCGCCGATGCAACCGGGTGGGCGGTGCAGCAGGCCCTGCTGGAAGCCGCGCAGGCACACCCCAACATCACCCTGCTGCCCGGACGTTCGTGCATCGACCTCATCACCGGGCGGCACGAGCAGCGCTACTCCGGCTCCGGCCGTGTCTGGGGCGTCTATGCCCTGAACGAGGAAACCGGCAGCGTCGAGGCCTTCACTGCGCGCGCCACAGTGCTGGCCACGGGCGGGGCCGGACGCGTCTACCAGTTCAGCACCGCGCCGCGCGGCGCCACCGGCGACGGCATCGCCATGGCCTGGCGCGCGGGCGCGCGCGTCTCCAACATGGAGATGATGCAGTTCCACCCGACCTGCCTCTACAATCTGGAGGTCAAGAACTTCCTGATCACCGAGGCCGTGCGCGGCGAGGGTGGGCACCTGATCAACCCGCGCACCGGCAAGCGCTTCATGACCTTCTACGATCCCGAGCGGCTGGAACTGGCCCCGCGCGACGTCGTGGCGCGCGCCATCGACTCAGAGATCAAGCGCTTCGGCCTCGATTACGTTCACCTTGATATCAGCCACCAGCCCGCGGACTTCGTGAAGGAGCACTTCCCGAATATCTACGAAAAGCTGATCGTTCTGGGCATCGACATGACGAGGGAGCCGATCCCCGTGGTGCCCGCGCAGCATTATACCTGCGGCGGCATTCTGGTGGATCTGGACGGGCGGACCGACCTGCCGGGGCTTTATGCGGCGGGAGAATGCACCGAAAGCGGACTGCACGGCGCCAACCGACTGGCCTCCAACTCGCTGCTGGAATGCTTCGTCTTCGGAGAAGCCGCCGCAGCCGACATTCTTGCCCGATGGAACAGCTTCGAGGCACCGCCCACCGTGCGCGCCTGGGACGAAAGCCGCGTCACCGAGCCGGACGAAGAAGTCGTCATCAAGCAGAACTGGACCGAAATCCGCCGCTTCATGTGGAACTACGTGGGCATCGTGCGCACCACCAAGCGGCTGGAGCGCGCCATGCATCGTATCCAGATGCTCAATGGCGAGATCGAGGAATACTATCGCCACTTCCGCGTCTCGACCGACCTCATCGAACTGCGCAACTTGTTGCAAAGCGCGGAACTGATCGTCGAATCGGCGCTCAAGCGGCACGAGAGCCGGGGCCTGCACTATACGCTGGACTATCCGGCGGCGGACGCCCAACCGCTGGACACGGTGCTGGTGCCGTAAGAACTGTCAGGCAGCGGCGGGCGTCGCCGCCAGCCCTCAGCCGATATGCAGCAGTCGCCCGACAAGGATCAGCACGATCGCGCCGATCACCGAGGCGAGGCACCCCGCCCGGCTGAAATCACCACGCCCGCGGCTCGTGACAAGCCCCGCCAGCAGCGAACCGCCGATGCCCAGCAGGATCGTCGCGATCCAGCCCATCGGTACGGAACCGGGATAGAACCAGCGGGCCAGCGCGCCGATGACGAGGCCGCTGATGATCGCACCGATGATGTTGAGCACTGTTCTGATAACTCCCTCTGCCGGCGGGCGGCGCCGCCGGTTGTGCTAATTCGCATGGAAGCGTGAGGTTGCACGGTCGTGGGGGCGGAGTCGATTTTCATCGGCGAAAGCATCTCCGGGATCGACCGGCGACGAAGACGTGCCGGGGGGATGTGCCGAGAGATGTGCTGGTGGGGGATAAGTTTTTTTGGCGGGGCGCGTTGACAGCGGGTTGCTGCTGACTCGCACCAACGAGGTGCTTGCAGCGCCATTGACTTTGTGATTCAAGATACCACAGATGGTGCCGGTAAGCGACGCGGCCACTAGGTTTGGTGCCTTGGCCTGTTCGCCGCCGGAAGAAACGGAAGGCATTTTTCGCCCGCTTCGCCTGAGAAGGCAGACCGTAGGCGGCAGATGCTCGACCATCTCTTGATATGATTTTTAGATGCATTGGGGGCGCACCAGTGGATTTCAGGAACGGAAGCGACGGACACGTGTCTGATTCGGATGTGAGCTACGCGGATCCCGCTCAGGTCGACATGGAGGCGCTTCTCGCCGGCCACGTCGCCGAGGATCGCATGAAGAAGGAAGGCCAGGCAGTCGCCATGGACAAGACCGACACCGTCACGGCGGACCTCGTCGCATCGGCACCCGTGTCGAAGGCGAAGAAGGCCGGCGATTCCAAGCGTATCAACGATCGCCGCTTCACCATCGCGACCGACGCGTCGCGCGATGCGCTGCTGACCGATTTCGGCAAGGAAACGCTCGACGACCGTTACCTCCTGCCCGGCGAGAAGTACCAGGACCTGTTCGCCCGCGTGGCCGATGCCTATGCGGACGATCAGGAGCACGCCCAGCGCCTGTACGACTACATCTCACGCCTGTGGTTCATGCCTGCCACGCCCGTGCTTTCGAACGGCGGCACCGGGCGCGGCCTGCCGATCTCGTGCTACCTCAACTCGGTGGAGGACAGCCTTGAGGGTATCGTCGCCACCTGGAACGAGAACGTCTGGCTCGCCTCGCGCGGGGGCGGCATCGGCACCTACTGGGGCAACGTGCGCGGTATCGGCGAGCCGGTGGGCCTGAACGGCAAGACCAGCGGCATCATCCCCTTCGTGCGCGTCATGGATTCGCTGACGCTGGCGATCAGCCAGGGCTCGCTGCGTCGCGGCTCGGCGGCCTGCTACCTCGACGTCTCGCACCCCGAGATCGAGGAGTTCCTGGAGATCCGCAAGACCTCCGGCGACTTCAACCGCAAGGCGCTCAACCTGCACCACGGCGTGCTGCTGACCGACGAGTTCATGGAAGCCGTGCGCGACGGCACCGACTTTGCGCTGCGCAGCCCCAAGGACGGCTCGGTGCGCGGCAAGGTCCACGCCCGCTCGCTGTTCCAGAAGCTGGTCGAAGTGCGCCTTGCCACGGGCGAACCGTACCTCGTCTTCTCCGACACCGTGAACCGCATGATGCCCAAGCATCACCGCGATCTGGGCCTCAAGGTCTCGACATCGAACCTGTGCTCGGAAATCACGCTGCCTACCGGTCGCGACCATCTGGGCAACGACCGCACGGCGGTGTGCTGCCTGTCCTCGCTCAACCTGGAAACCTGGGAAGAGTGGAAGGGCGACAAGCGTTTCATCGAGGACGTGCTGCGCTTCCTCGACAACGTGCTGCAGGACTATATCGACCGCGCGCCTGATGAAATGGCCCGCGCCCGCTATTCGGCGGAGCGTGAGCGGTCGGTCGGCATGGGCGTGATGGGCTTCCACTCGTACCTGCAGAAGAAGGGCATCGGCTTCGAAAGCGCGATGGCCAAGGCGCTGAACCTGCAGATGTTCCAGCACATCAACGCCAAGGCCAACGAAGCCTCGATGATGCTGGCGAAGGAGCGCGGGCCGTGCCTCGACGCCGCCGATCAGGGCGTGATGGAGCGTTTCAGCTGCAAGATGGCGATCGCGCCCACCGCGTCGATCTCGATCATCTGCGGCGGCACCTCGGCCTGCATCGAGCCGATCCCGGCGAACATCTACACGCACAAGACGCTTTCGGGCAGCTTCGTGGTGAAGAACCCCTACCTGCAGAAGCTGCTGGCGGCGAAGTCCAAGGATTCCAACAATGTGTGGAATTCGATCCTGGAGCAGGGCGGTTCCGTCCAGCACCTCGACTTCCTCTCGGTCGATGAAAAGGCGGTCTACAAGACCAGCTTCGAGATCGACCAGCGCTGGCTGCTCGAATTCGCCGCCGACCGCACGCCCTACATCGATCAGGCACAGTCGCTGAACCTGTTCATCCCGGCAGACGTCGACAAGTGGGATCTGATGATGCTCCACTACCAGGCGTGGGAAAAGGGCATCAAGTCGCTGTACTACCTGCGCTCCAAGTCGGTGCAGCGCGCTGGTTTCGCCGGCGGCGTCGAAGCCGACAACACCAGCGAACTGCCCAAGTTCGAACTGGCGGCCAGCGGCGGCTCGACCGACTATGACGAATGTCTCGCCTGCCAGTAAGCTGAGGCGAAGTTTCCACCGAGGGCGGCCTTCCGGGTGACCGGGGGGCCGCTTTCGGTTTGCGCCATACGTGATGCGTCAGTAAAGGCGCGCGATGACCACGTCTCCTCACCAGTCCCGGCGCACGTTCGCGATCATCTCGCACCCCGACGCCGGCAAGACCACCCTGACCGAAAAGCTGCTGCTGCAGGGCGGCGCCATCCATCTTGCAGGTCAGGTCAAGGCCCGCGGCGCGGCCCGCCGTGCCCGTTCGGACTGGATGAAGATCGAACAGCAGCGCGGCATTTCCGTCACCAGCTCGGTCATGACGTTCGAGCGGAACGGGATCACCTTCAACCTGCTCGACACGCCGGGCCACGAGGACTTCTCGGAAGACACCTACCGCACGCTGACGGCGGTCGATTCGGCCATCATGGTGATCGACGCGGCCAAGGGCATCGAGCCGCAGACCCGCAAGCTGTTCGAGGTCTGTCGCCTGCGGTCGGTCCCGATCATCACCTTCATCAACAAGGTCGATCGCGAAGGCCGCGCCTGCTTTGACCTGCTGGACGAAGTGGCCGACATGCTCGCGCTCGACGTGTGCCCGATGTCCTGGCCGGTCGGCATGGGCGGTGTGTTCGAGGGCATCCTCGACCTTGCCAGCGGCGGCATCAGCCGCCCCGAAGGCCCGTCGAAGGAGTTCCTCGGCAAGATCGATCAGGGCGCCGCGCTGCCGGACGCCGTCGCAGAGGAACTGGAACTGGCGCAGGCCGGCTATCCCGAATTCGACGTCGATGCCTATCGTGCCGGCGACCTTACCCCGGTCTACTTCGGGTCCGCGCTCAAGAACTTCGGCGTCATGGAACTGATCGACGCGATTTCGCGCCACGCCCCGCCGCCGCGTCCGCAGCCTTCGGATCAGGGCACGATCGAGCCAGAGAACAAGGAAGTCACCGGCTTCATCTTCAAGGTGCAGGCCAACATGGACCCAATGCACCGCGACCGCATCGCTTTCATGCGGCTGGTTTCGGGCACCTTCAAGCGCGGCATGAAGCTGACGCCGTCGGGTTTGGGCAAGCCGATCGCCGTGCACTCGCCTATCCTGTTCTTCGCGCAGGACCGCGAGATCGCCGACAATGCCGAGCCTGGCGACATCATCGGCATTCCCAATCACGGCACCCTGCGCGTGGGCGATACGCTGTCGGAAAAGAACGACGTGCGCTTCGTCGGCCTGCCCAACTTCGCGCCGGAAATCCTGCGCCGCGTGGCGCTGAAGGATCCCACCAAGACCAAGCAGCTGCGCAAGGCGCTGGACGATCTTTCCGAAGAAGGGGTGATCCAGGTGTTCTACCCGGAGATCGGTTCGCAGTGGGTGGTCGGCGTGGTCGGCCAGCTGCAGCTCGACGTGCTCATCAGCCGGCTGGAGGCGGAATACAAGGTGGAGGCGGTGCTGGAACCGGCGCCCTTCGATACCGCCCGCTGGCTCAAGGGCGATGACAAGGCGCTGCGCGACTTCGGCGAGTTCAACAAGATGAACCTTGCCAAGGACCGCGATGGCGACCCGGTGTTCATGGCGCGTTCCGCGTGGGACGTCAGCTACCAGCAGGAGCGCAACCCGGACCTGACGTTCAGCGCCACCAAGGAGCGTTGAGGTCCGGGAAAGGGAACCTGTCTGGCCCTCGACGAATTTCTCTCGCATTCCCGGGAGCCGTCCGTTGCAGATCACGTTCGCCAGCTACAACATCCACAAGGCCGTCGGCCTCGACCGGCGGCGCGATCCCGAACGTATCCTGACGGTCCTGCGCGAGGTGAACGCCGACGTCGTGGCGTTGCAGGAAGTGGATCGCCGCTATGGCCGGCGCATGGCCGTTCTTCCCCTCGACATGATCCAGGCGAGCACCGACTACGTGCCCGTGCCCATGTCGATGAAGCCCGACAGTCTGGGCTGGCATGGAAATGCGATCCTTGTGCGCAAGGGCATCGATCTGGTGGAGGCGGCGCCGGTGCCGCTGCCCGTGTTGGAACCGCGCGGCGCGGTGCGGGCGGACCTCATGATCGAAGGCCGGCGCCTGCGCGTGGTCGGGATGCATCTCGATCTCTCTGGCCTGCGTCGCCGTCATCAGGTGCGTTCGATCCTGTCCCATTGCGCCGACTGCGCGCAGCGCGTGCCCACCGTCATGATGGGCGACTTCAACGAATGGACCCGCGCGGGCGGCTGCTTCCGGGAATTCGACCGCGATTGGCAGGTGCTGGCACCCGGACGCAGCTTTCCCTCGCGCCGACCGATGGCGACGCTCGACCGGATCATCGTTTCATCCGAGTGGGACGTGCTGGGAACCAGTGTCCACCATAGCCCGTTGTCCGCCGTGGGTTCCGACCACCTACCGGTCTCCGCATCACTAGTGCTGCCTAAATTTTAGGCAACTGCACAGGATTAGGGCGACGATCCGTGATCGCGGAACGATCAATCGTGTATTCGTTTGCCTAATCGCCCATAAATCTCGCCTTCCCCTGAGTTTGGCACATCCCTTGCTAAGTCTATCCCGAAGCCGGCGCTGGGGCCGGTTGCTAACAGGGGATAGGCATGAAGTTCATCATCGCCATCATCAAGCCCTTCAAGCTGGACGAAGTGCGGGAGGCGCTGGGGGCCATTGGCGTCGCCGGCATGACCGTTTCGGAAGTGAAGGGCTTCGGCCGCCAGAAGGGTCAGACCGAGATCTATCGCGGCGCCGAGTATTCGACCAACATGCTGCCCAAGGTGAAGATCGAGGTTGCCGCACCTGACGATCTGGCGCCCAAGATCGTCGAGACGATCCAGCAGGTCGCAAGCACCGAGGCCATCGGCGATGGCAAGATCTTCGTCCTCGACCTCGCTTCCGCCGTGCGCATCCGCACCGGCGAAGCAGGCGACACCGCGCTCTGAGGGGGGCTTTTCAATGAACCGCAAGATTTTCGCCAAGGTTTCGGGCGGCATCGCGGCGACGATCGCGTCGCTCGCTGTTTCCACCGCCGCCTTTGCGCAGGACGCCACGCCGACCATCGACAAGGGTGACACCGCCTGGATGCTCACGTCGACGCTGCTTGTCTTCCTGATGATCCTCCCCGGCCTGGCGCTGTTCTACGGCGGCCTCACCCGCTCGAAGAACATGCTCTCGACGATGACGCAGATCGGCGCCGCAGCCGCGCTCGCCATGCTGATCTGGGTCATGTACGGCTATTCGATGGCCTTTGGTGAAGGCGGCAATGCCTTCGTGGCCGGCTTCGGCAAGGCGTTCCTCGCCGGGGTCACCCCTGATTCGGTTTCGGGCACCATCCCCGAGTACGTCTTCGTCTGCTTCCAGATGACCTTCGCTGCGATCACCATCGCGCTGGTGCTGGGATCGACGGTCGAGCGTATCAAGTTCTCGGCGGTCATGGTCTTCGCCATCGTCTGGCTGACGATCGTGTATTTCCCGATCGCGCACATGGTCTGGGCCCCGACCGGCTACTTCTTCGGCCTCGGCGCGCTCGACTATGCGGGCGGCACCGTGGTTCACATCAACGCGGGCGTCTCGGCACTGGTCGCCGCGATCATCCTGGGCAAGCGCAAGGGCTTCCCGACCGAGCCGATGATGCCGCACTCGCTGACGCTGACTTTCGTCGGCACCGGCCTGCTGTGGGTGGGCTGGTTCGGGTTCAACGCCGGTTCGGCCCTCTCGGCCAATGGCGCGGCTTCGCTGGCCATGATCAACACGTTCGTCGCGACGGCTTCGGGCGGACTGTCCTGGATGCTGGTCGAGCGCCTTGCCGGCCACAAGGGTTCGGCTCTGGGCTTCTGCTCGGGCGTCGTCGCCGGTCTGGTCGCCGTGACCCCGGCAGCCGGCAACTCGGGCCCGTTCGGCGCGATCGTGCTGGGTGCGGTGGCATCGGTGGTCTGCTTCTTCGCGGTCAGCAAGCTCAAGCCGATGTTCGGCTATGACGACGCGCTCGATGCTTTCGGCGTCCATGGCGTGGGCGGCATCGTCGGCGCCATCGGCACCGGCATCGTCTGCGCCCCGTCGCTGGGCGGCCCAGGCAAGGCGGACTTCGCGATCGGCCACCAGCTGGTGATCCAGATCGAAGCGACCCTTGCCACCATCGTGCTCTCCACGATCGGCACCGTGATCGCGATCTTCATCGCCAAGGCAGTCACCGGCCTGCGCGTCACTCCCGAGATCGAAGCCGACGGCCTCGACATCGGTGAGCATGGCGAGCGCGCCTACAACTAAGTTTCCACCAGTTTGGCGGCGGCGGGATCTTCTCTCCTCCCAACCTCGTCGTCGCCAGCCGATGTTCCTCCTGCGAACACAGCCTTACAAGGGCCGGAGCCAGCCGCTCCGGCCCCTTTTTTCGTCATGCTCGTGGGATATGGACAAGGCACGAAAAAGCCCGATGCCAAAGGGGCACCGGGCTGTTTTTCGTTGAGTTCAGGCAGAAGGTCGCAGGGCCTCAGCGACCTGCAGCAAACATCTCGATCAGTTCGCGCACCGGCGTCACGTCATACCCGGCGCCTGCCGCCTTGGAGGCGATGACCGCAGGATTGTCGCCCGCCTTTGCGCGGGCCAGCGCCCAAAGCAGAGTCGAACGGGTACCGGAACGGCAATACGCCAGCACGGGCCCTTCGATGGCAAGAGCCTGTTCCATCGCGTCGACCTGAGCCTGGCTGAACCCGGCATGACTCACCGGAATCGCGACGTAATCGATGCCTGCAGCACGGGCGGCGGCTTCGATCTCGTCACCGGGGGTCTGATCGTCGCTTTCGCCTTCGGGACGGTTGTTTATTACCCGAACGATTCCAAGACGTTGAGCCTCCTCGATGGCGGCGACGTCGATCTGCGGGCTGGCGAAGACGGTCTCTGTGATCTGGCGGAACATCTTGCACATTCTCCCGTGGTCTGGCGATGGGAAGCTTCGGAAAGGGGTCATCAAGACGCTTCCGGGCCGGCTGGCAAGCCATTTCATCGCATAAAAACCCATGATTCATCGTGAATGGCTGCAAACACCTCTCATTTCCGTTCGCCATGCCTGAATGAGTCGTGTAAGAGTGATGTTTGCAGGCAAAGGCCGGGCCTCCCGGTCGCTTGTCTGACGTCATGACGCGGATCGTCCGCCCGTCTGGCGAATACTTCTGGGGCGCAGCGAAGGTACGCTAGTAGACATGGGTTTTGATAGAGGTCGTCGCGGAAGGGGACGCGACAATAAGCGGGGCGGAGAAGACGAGTTCGATCCGTTCTTCGCCGGCCAGGACCGCTTCGGCGGCGGTGACCGTTTCGGCGGCGGCTTCGGTGGCGGCGACCGTTTCGGCGGTGGTGGCAGCTACGGTGGTGGCGGTGATCGCGGCGGCTTCGGTGGCGGCGGTGGCGGCTTCGGCGGTGGCAACCGTGGCGGCGGCTTCGGCGGCGGCGGTGGCGGCGGCTTTGGTGGTCGCGGCGGCGGTGGTGGCGGAATGCCCGCCCAGGTCGTCGGCCAGGGCAAGGGCGTCGTGAAGTTCTTCAACGCAGCCAAGGGCTTCGGCTTCATCCAGCGCGACGAAGGTGGCGACGATGTGTTCGTGCACATCAGCTCGGTAGAGCGCGCCGGCCTTGAAGGTCTGGCTGAAGGCCAGCAGCTGGAATTCCAGCTCGTCGATCGCGGCGGCAAGGTTTCGGCAACCGACCTCGTGGTCGTGGGCGACGTGATCCCCGTCGCCAAGCGCGAACCGGCGCCGCAGCGCCAGCTGACCGGCGAAAAGGCGACCGGCACGGTCAAGTTCTTCAACTCCATGAAGGGCTTCGGCTTCATCACGCGTGATGACGGCCAGCCGGACGCATTCGTGCACATCAGTGCCGTTGAGCGCTCGGGCATGTCCGGCCTCAACGAAGGCGATCAGGTCGAGTTCGACATCGAGGTCGATCGACGAGGCAAGTACTCGGCGGTCAACCTGCAGCCGCGCCAGGGTTGATCCTGCCTGCACTCCTCCCGGCCGTTTGACCGGGAGGCTGCAAACATCTAAATGCGCGCAAATGGCGGTCCGACAGGGCCGCCATTTGTCGTTTGCGATCTTCAAAGCGAGATTTCTCTACGGCCCGGATTTCCAAGGGCTCGATTCTGCAAGGAATACCGACATGTCCATTACCCCGCTGATGCCCGTATATCCCCGGTGCGGCGTGCGTCCCGTTCGCGGTGAGCATTGCCATCTTATCAGCGAGGACGGTCGTCGTTTCCTCGATTTCGCCAGCGGCATCGCCGTCAACGCGCTCGGTCATTCGCATCCGGGCCTGATCGGCGCGATCCAGAAGCAGGCTGAGACGCTGATGCACGTCTCCAACCTCTACGGCAGCCCGCAGGGGGAGGCCGCAGCCAGGCGACTGGTCGACCTGACGTTTGCGGACACGGTGTTCTTCACCAATTCGGGTGCCGAAGCGGTCGAATGCGCGATGAAGACCGCGCGTGCCTATCACCAGTCGATCGGCAACGATCACAAGTACGAACTGATCACCTTCAACAACGCCTTCCACGGCCGCACCATGGCGACCATCAGCGCCTCCAGCCAGGAGAAGATGCACAAGGGCTTCCTGCCCCTTCTGCCGGGCTTCAAGTACGTCGAGTTCAACGACCTGGAAGCCGCCAAGGCTGCCATCGGTCCGAATACGGCGGGCTTCATGGTCGAGCCGATCCAGGGCGAAGGCGGCATCCGCATCGCCACCGAGGCGTTCCTGCAGGGCCTGCGCGCGCTGTGCGACGAACATGACCTGATGCTGGTACTGGACGAAGTGCAGAGCGGCGTGGGCCGCGCCGGCACCTTCTACGCCTACGAACAGTACGGCATCGAGCCGGATATCCTGGCAACGGCCAAGGGCATCGGCGGCGGCTTCCCCGTCGGCGCCTGCCTTGCTACCGAGAAGGCGGCGCGGGGCATGACGGCCGGCACCCACGGCTCGACTTATGGCGGCAACCCCTTTGCCATGGCTGCGATCGAGGCGGTGCTGGACGTCATTCCGGACGAAGCTTTCCTGGCCGATGTGCGCGCCAAGGGCGAGCGGATCAAGGCACGGCTGGAACAGTTCATCGGCAACTATCCCGAACTATTCGATTCGGTGCGCGGGCGGGGCCTGTTCATCGGCGTGAAGATGAAGGTCGAGCCACGCGCGTTCGTTGCCCACATGCGTGACGCCCACGGCCTGCTGACGGTCTCCGCCGGCGACAATGTGGTGCGCGTGCTGCCGCCGCTCGTCATCGACGACAGCCACATCGACGAATTCATGGAAAAGCTTTCCGCCGCAGCGGCCAGCTACAAGCCCGAAGAGACCGCCTGATGTTCCGCGATTTCCTCAGCCTGTCCGATGCGGGCGGTGACACCGTGGCCGCCATGATCGCCGATGCGATCGACCGTAAGGCCGCGCGCAAGCCGTGGCCCAAGGGGCGCGCCGATGCGGATGCGCCGCTGGCCGGGCACGTGCTGGCCATGATCTTCGAGAAGAACTCAACCCGTACGCGCGTCTCGTTCGACATGGCGATGCGGCAGCTGGGGGGATCGGCGCTGATCCTTGAGGCTGGCAGCACGCAGATCGGCCGCGGCGAGACGATCGCCGATACCGCGCGCGTGCTCAGCCGGATGGTCGATGCGATCATGATCCGCACCGACGATCATGCCAAGATCGAGGAGCTGGCGCATTATGCCGACGTCCCCGTCATCAACGGCCTGACCGATCTGTCGCACCCGTGCCAGATCGTGGCAGACCTGCTGACGATCGTCGAGCATGGCCATGCACTGCCGGGCCTGCAACTGGCCTGGCTGGGTGACGGCAACAACGTCGCCAATTCGCTGATCGAGGCGGCGGGCCTGATGAAGTTCACGATCCGCATCGGCGGCCCCTCCGGCTACGAGCCGGATGCGGGTTTCGTGGAACGGTGCCGCGCTGCGGGTGGCGAGGTGATCCTGACCACCGATCCGCGTGAGGCAGTGGCCGGAGCGCAGGTCGTGGTCACCGACACATGGGTTTCCATGGGCCAGCCCGGCGGTGAGCAGCACGTGGCGGCAATGCAGCCCTATCAGGTCAATGCCGCGTTGATGGCGGCGGCGCGTCCCGACGCCACGTTCCTCCACTGCCTGCCCGCGCACCGCAACGAGGAAGTCACCGACGAGGTGATCGACGGGCCACGATCCGCCGTCTGGGACGAGGCGGAAAACCGCATCCATGCCCAGAAGTCGGTGTTGCTGTGGGCACTGGGCAAGCTGTGACCGAGGATCTGCGTAACGACGATACCGGATTCGACCGCGTCCTGGCCTTCACCGTACCCGCGCGCCACGTTCGTGGCCGCGTGGTGCGGCTGGGGCCGGTGCTGGAGACGGTGCTCTCGGCTCACGATTATCCCAAGGTCGTCAAGCACATTCTGGCCGAGGCTCTGGTGCTGACGGCGCTGATGGGGTCGCTGTTGAAGCAGGAGAACGCCCAGCTTACCCTTCAGGCCCAGGCCGAAGGCGGGGCGGTGAGGCTGCTCGTGTGCGACTACCGTGACGGCGAACTGCGTGGCTACCTGCAGCACGATGCCGAACGCGCGCCGCTGCTGGAGGAAGACTGCTCTCTGGAGACGATCTTCGGCAAGGGCTATCTGGCGATCACGTTCGACCTGGCCACCACCGGGGAACGCTATCAGGGCGTGGTGCCGCTGGAAGGGGCGTCGCTGGCCCAGGCCTGCGAGAATTATTTCGCGCAGTCGGAGCAGGTGCCCACGCTAATCCGCATCGCGGTGCGCTCCAATGGTGTGCGCTGCGTGGCGGGGGGGATGCTGCTGCAGCACCTCCCCGATGGCGAAGAAGGGCGCGAGCGTCTTCACGCGCAGGACGATCATCCCGACTGGGAACACATCTCGATCCTGGGCAGCACGATCCAGGACGGCGAACTGGTCGATCCGGTGCTCAATCTGGAGCAGCTCGTCTGGCGCCTGTTCCACGAAGAGGACGAAGTTCGCGTCGAGCCGCTGGCGCCGCTAGAGCGCGGATGCCGGTGCACGGTGGACCATTACCTGTCCATCCTGTCCAGCTTCCCGGAGGACCAGCGCGTGGAAATGCGTGATCCGGACGGGCTCATTCCGGTCGATTGTGCGTTCTGTTCCAAGGTGCTGCGGATTCCAGCCTGACCGGCAGGGGGCGGCTATACTGTCGGATGGCTTGAAAAAGCCGGGCCGGGCACCGATATTGCGCGCGACAAGGCGGTGTCAGGAAGCGATGGAATGAAATTCAGGACCATCACGGCAGGGCTGACCCTGGTCCTTGCGGCGGCAGCCGCGGGGCTGGGGACGGGTGCTGCTTCGGCTTATGGCCAGAAGCAGACGCTCGGCATGCTCGACGAGCTGGATCACGGCGGCTGGGAACTGCGCGAACGCGGCGGTCCGGTGCGCAACATCTGTCTCGACAGCGGGCGGCGGCTTATCCAGTTGCGCCATCCTGGACAGCCCTGCAGTTCGGTGGTGGTCGATGATCAGTCTGACCAGGTGACCGTGCAGTACAGCTGCCGCGGGCAGGGTTATGGGCGCACGCACATCCGTCGCGAAACCGATGGGCTGATCCAGATAGACAGCCAGGGAATCGTCAACGGCGTGCCGTTCTCGTTCTCTGCCGAAGGGCGCAGGGCTGGCGACTGCCGCAACTGACGGCACGATTTCCGGCATTGTCCTGACTGCGCCGGAAGCGTAGCGGAACAGCCATGCAGGAAACGACACTCACATCCTCTCCCTCCACGCAGGACCGTCCCAAGGCGGTCGTCCTGTTGTCCGGCGGGCTCGACTCCATGGTTTCGGCAGGCATCGCGCTGGAACAGGGCTTTGCCGTCAATGCGCTGACGATCGACTACAACCAGCGTCATCGTCGCGAATTGGACGCCGCAGCGAAAATATCGCGGGTCATTGGTGCGGAACGGCACGTCGTGCTGCCCCTCGATCTTCGCCGCTTCGGCGGATCGGCGCTGACGGACGACATCGCGGTGCCCAAGGGCGGCGTTGGCGAAGACATTCCGGTAACATATGTGCCGGCACGCAACCTTGTGTTCCTTTCGCTGACCCTTGCCTGGGCCGAAGCGATCGGCGCGCACGACATCTTCATCGGCGTCAATGCGCTCGACTATTCGGGCTACCCGGACTGCCGGCCGGAGTTCATCGCCGCCTTCGAGAACATCGCGACGCTGGCGACCAAGATGGGCGATGAAGGGCAGAAGCTGACGATCCATGCCCCGCTGCAGTTCATGAGCAAGGCCGACATTGCGCGTGAAGCACATCGGCTAGGGCTGAATCCGGGGATGAGCTGGTCGTGCTATGATCCGCAGGCTGACGGACGCGCGTGCGGAGAGTGCGACAGCTGCCGCTTGCGCAAGGGCGGCTTCGAGGAAGCAGGGCTGGTGGACCCGACGCCTTACGCCGCCTGAAGCGGATCAACCGATAATTTGAAAAAGGTCCGGCGTTGCGTTCGCCGGGCCTTTTCTTTTGCCCGGACGATGCGCGCGCAATCCGGGCAAAAGAAAAGGGGGCCGGATTGCTCCGACCCCCCAATCTTTACCGTTGCCGGTTCGCTTACATGCCCGAACCCGGACCGTAAGTGATTTCGACGCGACGGTTCTGCAGCTCGCGCACGCCGTCCGCAGTCGGAACGCGCGGGTTGGCTTCACCGAAGCCCTGGCTCGAGATCGAGCCGTCGGGGATGCCGTGGCTGGTCAGGTACGAACGAACCGAAGCGTTACGACGCTCCGACAGGCCCTGGTTGTACTTAGCCGAACCCGAACGGTCGGTGTAACCCGCGAGCATGATCGGCACGCTGTCGCAGTTCGCGTAAGCGCTGACGGCGCTGTCGAGAATGGTCGACGCTTCCGGCGTGATGTCCGACTTATCCCAGTCGAAGAACACGATGTACGGGCCCTTGTTGCACACCGGCGGCGGCGGCGGGGGCGGCGGGGGAGGCGGCGGCGGGGGCGGCGGGGGCGGCGGGGGCGGCGGGGGAGCCGCTTCTTCGCCACCGAAGTTGTACGCCAGCGTACCCAGGATCGAGTGCGAGCGCCAACGGGTGCTTACGTTGTCGCCAGCGGGGCTGACGAGGTCAACGTTCGACACGTTCTGGAAGCGGTACTTAAGACCCACGTCCCAGTGCGAGCTGAGCGGAGCGCGGATACCCGCGATCGCCTGCCATGCGAAGCCCGTGTCCGAATCGTCGATCACGTCGGCGTGAACGCGAGCAACACCGGCGCCACCGCCGACGAAGCCCTGCAGACCATCGTCCGGACCGAAGTCCAGAAGGCCGTTCACCATGAACGACAGGTTGCTCATGTCAGCGCCGCCAGAGTTCTTGATAGCAGCCTGGCGATAGCTGGCTTCGGTTTCCAGACGGAAGGGGCCGAAGTCATAACCGAGAGAGGCGCCGCCGTCGAAGCCCTTCTTGAAGTCGAGCTGAGCAGCGTTGTTCACGCCGTCAATGTCGACATCAGCGTCTTCGACGATCATGCCGCCGAAACCACCTTCAAGATACCACGACTTGTCGCGCGCCAGCGCGGGAGTGGCGAAGGCGGTCGAAGCCAGCGCCAGTCCAAGGACGAGTTTCCTCATACGTTTCCCCTACTAAGAGATTTGGAGCCACCGAGTGCGAGAGTGTCTAACCGCATGGCTTTGCGTGTGCAAGCGCACATTAAACGCGACTGTTGCAAATTTGTCGCGTTTTCGGGAGCTTGGGAAATCGTCGCGCCCTCAATATCCTGATTCTGCAACACCCCGAAGGACCCCTGTTTCCTTGCATCCGTTATTCCATGGGAAGAATTCCCAAGGCTTGGAGAGCCGAGACCAGATCGTTGATCGCGGTCCGAGCCTCCCCATCAACACTCGACCCACCAAGTGGTTCCACGGGGATAGAACCTTTTCTCCAGTAACCGAAAAACAGCATTCCGGCGCCGGACGCCCGGTTGAAGACGCGCATGCCGTCGCGCGGGGGGATGAAGACCCAGGCGCCGCTGCGCTGCACTGCAATATGGGCGTCGTGACCAGCCCATTCGCCGGTCGCACCCGGAGCGACGATCCATGTGTCGTTTTCCTGCGCGTTTTGTGCAGGTGTGGCCGTCTCGCCAAGGACGGTGCAATGGAGCAGCAGGTCGGTGAGCATCGTCGCTTCATTGACGAACACCTCCTTCTGCGCCTGTCCGGCGTGGAGAAGGGGAAGGGCGAAGCGAGGGCTGGCGCTGGCGAATTCGATGGGGTCAGGCATGAATGCGGCTCCGTTTGTTTAAGGCAGATCAGGCGAGGGGGCCGAGCGGAAGGGCGTGCGACAGGGCATGAGTACCCTGTTGACGCACGCGCAGGACCGCGTCGGGCGCGGTGGCGAGGAGACGGTCGCGCGTGGCGGCGTCGATCATGAGCAGCGGTTCGGTGCAGATCCAGCTTGCTACCGGCGCGTCGGGTTCGCCGAGCGTGACCAGATAGCGCTCGTTCTGTTCGACGAGCGGCACGTCGATGCCGTCCTGCCATGACCATCCGCCTCTGGCCCGGCGAGTCCACGCATACGTGCGCGCGCCGTCGTTGGCGGTTATGCATCGCGGGTGGACGGGCGAGAGCGGGCGCAGGCCGATGCCGTCGAGATGCACCGGGGACGCAGCGGCAACCGCGTCTCCGCGCCCGAGGGCGAGCACCTGCCGTCCCGGCGCGCTGCCGAGTTTCGCGGTGCTGAGGGGAACCAGCCCGGCTCGAAGGAGAACGAAGGCTTCTCCTGCCGCGTGACTGCCGATCATGGCTTCGGTGCCGCCGCGCCCGCGCAGCAGGCCTTGCAGGCGCCAGCGGCCTTCGCCGAGCGAAGTTGCATGCACGAACTGTACGATCTCCTCACCGACGAGAGCGAGATTCGCGCCTTCCGCGATCCCGGCCATGTCGGTGCCGACCAGCTGCATCGCCGGATCGACAAGGGTGACGATCAGCTCCGAACCACGGTCGAAAAGCAGCGGGCTGGCCGGGCCGAGCAGCGAAACCGCTTCACCGATGACCGCCCGATTGCGTCCACTGGGGCCAAGCGGCTGCAGAGCACCGTCGCCGCGATCGGCGTAGAGTGCAGTGCCGCTCCACCCGGCGCTTGTGGCGGAAACGGCGGCGACGGGGCGCGGCGTGTCGGGTGAGCCTTCGTTTGCATCGAAGGGCAGCTCTAAGGCCACTAGGCGGGTCAGGCCGGGGCCGATGTCTGCGGGCGGATTGGGTCGTCCAGGGTCCGAACCCAGCGCCGGGGCGATGTCTGCACCGGTGGGCGCGGCGCGTTCCAGAGCCAGCTCGACACCGCCATCGCGCCATTCCCAGTCGCGCACGCGCCAGTGGCCGTCGATGCCCGGCAGAGCGACGAGGGCGCCGGGTGCGACTTGTGGGTCCAGCTCGCAGGTGCGCCACGAAATGCGATCGCGCGACCAGTCCACCCGCCGCGCGGTACGCTCTATCAGTGCGCGGGCGGAGGCTGCGGACAGCGCTGCCGGCAAGTCGATGGCACCGGGTTCGCCCGACGCGACGCGCCCCGTCGCGCGTTGCACTCCGGCCTGATAGTCGCGGTCGAGATCGTAGTAGCGCAGGATCTGCGGCGGGTTCTCGACCGGCGCGGCGCGGTGCCGGGCGAAGCCGGAGCGGGCGCCGAAGGAATCGTCGTCAGTCGGGATGGCCGGTTCGGGCAGCGTGAAGACTTCGTGCTGGCGCCGCTGGCGGGCGATGACCAGCGCATCGCCGGCAGCATCGATTTCCAGCGGCTCGATCTGGTCGAAAGCCTGCAGGTCGGCGACGGGTGAGGCTTCGCTGGTATATCCCGCAAGGCCCGGCAGCGGAACGGCGGCGTCGGTGTCCTCTACCAGCGGGCCGATCACGTCCTGCAGGGTGAAATCGTCGTCGGCGATCGCCTCGAACGTCAGCGATGGGATGCGGTTGTAGAAGCCGGACAGGTCGAGATCCTCGACCACCACATAGGCGAGGTCGCGCCACGCCGGGCAGCGGGCGGCACCCTCGGCAGAGACGATGAGCGGGTCGGGGGCCTGGTCGCCCGTGCCGGTGTGGACGCGCAGGGTTCCGGCCGCTTTCAGGGCTCCGTCCGCACCGCGCAGCAGCTTGCCGTCGGCCCAGATGCGGCCCAGCGCCTTGATCGGGCGGCTGGCCAGCGCGACCGCGAAGTTGGCCGAATAGGTGTAGGCGGTCAGGGCGGGGCTGCCCTTGCCGGTGCCCTGCACTTCGCTGCGTTCGACAAGGTCGGTCGCCCAAATCACCGTGCCCGCCGTGCGCATCCGCCCGAAGTGGCGCGGCAGCACCTGACCGTAGCTGGACGACGTGACCGCCAGTTCGCGCAGACGCGGACCCTGACGGCTGCCGGAACCGAACAGCGCAGAATCGAACTGCCGCCCGATCAGCGAGCCTACCGCGCCGCCGATGGGCCCGCCCAGCATCGTGCCCAGGCTTCCGAAAACGAGAGTCGCCATGTCGGCTCCTTTATTGAGTGGAGAAGCGCCAGTGGCCGATAAGCGGCCAGTCGGCGGGCAGCGGGCCGATCACCACTTTGCCAAGGCCCGCATGGGCGTGGACCACGGTGCCGGGATCGGCGGCGATGGCGAGGTGGAGCTGGCAGGACGCGGGGCGCAGCATCAGCACGTCGCCCCGCGCGATGCCGCCGCCCGCCGGCATCAGGCCGAGGCTCTTGGCCAGTGCCGACAGGTCCGGCGCGTTACGGTGGCGCAGGGGGTAACCGGTCGGCAGCGGCGCGGGTCTGCCCAGCCGTGCCAGCGCTGCCGCCAGTACGCCCACACAGTCGAGGCCGGATGCCTCGGTGCGTCCGTGGAGGCGAAAGGGCGTGCCCGCCAGAGCGCAGGCGGCGGCGGCAAGATCGTCTCCGGTCATCCCTGCGGCCCCGGATAGCGGGTGAGCATGTCGTTGCCCGGCAGGAACGGCTCGCCCCGGAAATTCACGGCATTGCCGAAGCGCCTGGCACAGGTGTCCAGCGTGCGGTCGCAGCCCTGCCGCAGCAGCGCGCGGGTGCCGGTGGGGATGGTCGGGTCAAGCGGCACGTCCACCACCAGCGCGCCGGATTGCGTGCCGTCCATCACGCCCATCGCCTGTCCTGCCTGCGGACCGTCCAGCCAGCGCAAGGTGCCTCCGGCATGGATCGCGGCATCGGGGTCATCGGTGAAGCGCGCGGCATTGCGCACGGGATCGATGACCGCCAGCCGCACCTCACGCGTGAAGGCCTGCGGGTTCAGGTTGCAGCCGGGGCCGCAGAACGTGGCGCGGCAGGCCGGGCTGGTGCGCGGGGTGGGATCGCGCCACAACTGCGCCTTGCGCGAGACAAGCTCGGCGGAGAACGCGCCGTCTTCTTCCGCGACGGCGCCGATGGTCCCGGCATAGAGCACTTCACTCTCCAGGCTTTCCCAGTCGATCAGCCCGATCCGGACCTGCGCGCCGTCGAACTTTCCGGCGGCAAGATCGGCGCCGTCGATCGCCTCGTGCGTCAGCGAGCCCCGCACTTCGGCGCTGTCGGCTTCGAAACCGGCGCTCTTGCGCAGGGCGCTGGGCACCATGCCGGGGGAGGCGCGGTGGAGCACGCCGTCGAACCACAAGTCGGCGTCGTGCGATGTCAGGCCCAGCGTCACCCCGTCTGCGCGCAGGATGCGCCAGAAGGTGGCCGCGGTTTCAAGATCGCGGGCGAACCAGGCGCGGGTCATGACGCCTCCCGGATTTCGACGACCGGCACGCTGGGCGCTTCGCCTGCGGCGAACGATGCGCCCGCGATCTCCAGGCTGTCCTCGGCAAAGCGGACCGGCACGTCGAACAGGAACCCGGCGCGCACTTCGGAACCGTGGGCCGGGGCTTCGGCAAAGGCGATCACACCGCCTTCGGCCAGCGTCCAGTTGCCGACCTGCAGCGCGCCGTTCACCGACACCACGATGGTCGCGAAATCGGGGCGGGTGATGCGGCGCAACTGCGCCCCATCGCCACTTCCGTCGCCGTAGCGTTTCACCAGCGGGAAGTCGGCCTTGAGGCCATCGCCGGTGCCGATCAACTGGTCGAGCGGGCCGGGCGCGCCGACCATGCCGCTGGAACTGTGGTCGCTGGGATCGCGCAGGCGAAAGCCCCGCGCCGGGCCGCGCCGGGCACGGAAAAAGGCGATCAGCGCGCCCAGCTCCGCCTCGGACCGAACGCCGGGGCCGACGTCGAAGCGCAGGCGGGCGTTCGACCACAGCGCATTGCGCCGCTCGAACCCTGACGCGGTGACGGAGACGCTGGTGGAGAATTCGGGCACTATGGTAGCATCCCGGCCCAGCGCCAGCGGATAGAGCACGTCGTCGAAGGCCTGCATGGGGTCGGCTCCTGAGATGCGGGAAGGGGGCAGCCGCACGTATCCGTCACGCGCGACCTGTGGCAGCGCCCAGACGACGACTTCGTGCGGGGCGCGGGACAGCGCTTCGTCGATCCCGGCGTCGATCAGCCGCCACTGGTCGCGTTGATCGGGACGCAGGACGAACCCGGCGAGGTAGTCCTGTTCGTGCGGCGGGTAGCCGAGCCGGGCATCGACTTCGGCATGGGCATTGCGGCGATGGGCGTCGGCACCGGCAGTCAGCCAGTCGTAATCCTCCACCTGCAACCGGTCGAACGCAGGCGCGGCCCAGCCGAGCGGGAGGTTGGCGCGCTTGAGTTCAGGCATGTCGGGCGCGAGCAGCGTCGGCGTGAAGACCAGCGCCAGCGATTCGACCGGGGCGGGGGCGACTGCGGCGCGGACGGCGTTGACGAGGTCGGCGGTCGATTGCGCCAGCAGCGCCCCGGCGTGATCGAGCAGCGCGGTCTGCGCGTCGGACAACGATGCACGCATGTCCGGGATGGTGGGCGGCGATCCACCGAATGCGGCACGGGCGGCCTCGTCGTAAAGGTGGATGCGGCCATCGGCCACGGTCCACCACCAAGGTTCGCCTACCTGAAAGCGCACGGGCGCGCCGGTTTCCGCCGCAATCTGTGCGAACTCTGCGCCGACCGATTGCAGCCACCCCATTGCTTCCCGGTTTGCGGGTGAGAGCAGGGTGGAAGGCGGGTCCCAGCCGGTAAGGGCAGGATTGCCTTTCATGTCGCGCTGCTTCCAGCCTTCCGGAGCGTGCTGGTCCAGCAGTTCATAGGACAGCGATATCATCGGGCTGAGGCCCGCCGCGTGGCATCCGGCGAAGAAGGCCCGGTGCCAGCTGCGGGTGGGGCCATTGAGCGGGTCGCCATCCTGCCCGGTCAGGAAGCGGCCATCGATGTCCCTGAGCCGGAAATAGTGGCTCATCCCGACGTAATGCACCACCGAGCCGCGATAGCCCAGCTGGCGCAGACCGCGCAGCAGCCGCGCGGGGGTCTGCACACCCTGATCGTCATAGCCGGTGGCGATGGCAAGGCCGTTGGCGGGCATCGCCACGTCGCCAATCTCCAGCATTGCGCGGGCGCCGTCGGTGGCGATTTCGGACATTTCTATCCAGCCTTCGGCCTCTGCTGGCAGGGGGGCAGCGCTGGCGCGGTCGTAGCCGGGCGGGGCGAAGGAAATGAACATCCGCTCGATCGCGCCGGGCCACACCCGGTCGGCGTCGGCGGGCAGGGCGAAGCCGCCATCCAGCGCCGAGAAGTCGAGCGCTATCTTTGCGTCCTCGCCCGACCCCTGCGCGTAGTTCCAGAGGCGCACGTACCAGCTACGCGGCGCGCCATTCTGGTCCTTGCCTTCGATCGTCAGGGTCGGGCCGTTGATGGCGTCGAGCGGGATCACGCCTGACGAACGCCAGCGGAACCGCAGCGAGGTGTGCGCGTAATCGCGGTCGGTGCGGTAGGCCAGCAGCGGATGATCGAGCGTATCGACGCTGTCCCAGATCAGCCCGCCCAGATCCGCGCGGCGCAGAAAGGATGCCTCCACGCGCAAGGCATCGGGCGCGGTGGACACGATGGTCGCCACCATCGGGCGGGGGAAGTTGACGGTCCAGAAACGTGGGTCGAAGCGCATGATCCAGTCGCTCGCCTGACCCTCTCGCTTGCTGGCGAGCCAGAATGCCATGAGGTTTTCCTTAGTTTGAAAGCGCGCGGCGCACGGCGCTGGCCACCTGCCGGGAGGAGCGCTGCAGCGACTGCGGCGTGCTGGAGCCGCGCGGGGCCGAAAGGTTGATCGCCACCCGCACGTCGCGGCGGGCGGGGCTGCCGGTTTCGATGCGACCGGCAGAGGTGGGGACGAACAGTTCCGGCCCCCGCTCGCCCACGACATAGCCGCGCCCCGGCGCGACGTTGCCGCCGGTGGCGCGACCGGGAAGGCCAAGTGCGCCCGTCAGCACGCCTGACAGGTCCAGCCCGCCGCCCGCGCCACTGCCGCCGACGAGCGCCGAGGCCAAAGTTCGCGCGGCTTGCCCGGCGATGGCGTCGAGCGTGGACGACGCGGTGCGCTTCAGGTCGTCGAAGCTGAGGCTGCCTTTGCGGATCGCGCCGGAAAGCCCGCGCTCCAGTGCATCGCCCGCGCGGGTGAACCCGGAAACGAGGTTGCCGTCCACCTGCCCGCGCATCTGCGCGATGTCGCGGGCGAAGCCATCGGTACCGGCGCGGACCTCCACGAGGAGGCTGTCGATTTCATCGTCCATGATCGTTCTCCATCAGCCTGTTGAGCGCAGCCCGATCGAAGCCGGGGGCGGTGTCGGGAGAAAGCAGGCCCAGCGCGGCGGCCAGTTCGGCGGGGGTGGCGATCCAGAAATCGTGCGGCCGCCAGCCGAGCGTGCGCGCGGCCAGACCGCACAGGGCCAGCGAAGCGGCCGCAAAGGTCACGCGCTGCCTTTCAGAATCTGACCCAGCAGCATGCGCAGGGGCGCGGCGACGGCGGCAAGGCCCTGCGCGACGACTGCCTCGCCTACCATCTCACGCGGAATCGCGGGGTCGGCCAGGCAGTGCCAGAACAGGGCGGCGATCTCGGTCAGGCGCAGCTGGCCCGACCCCGCCCGCTCGACCAGCGCGAACAGCGGGCCGAGTTCCTCCTCCGCCGCGACCAGCGCGGTGAAGGTGGGGCGCAGCAGGTGCTCCGTCCCGGCGATGACGAGCGTGGCTTCTCCGCGCAAGGCGTTCGCCGTCATGCCGGGACGACCTGTCCCGAGCTTTCCAGCTGCAGGGTGTAGTTGCGTTCGCCGTTGAAATCGCCGGCATAGTCGAGACGCTGGACGAGGAACCTGCCGCGCAGCCGCTCGCCATCCTCGAAGCTGAGTTCGTAGCTGTCGAGCGTGCCTGCCATGGCGTTGGCGCGCACCTGCGCCTCAGCCGCACTGCCGAGGAAGATGCCTGCAGCGCTGACCGAGACGGAGCGCACTCCGGCGCCCGACAGCAGTTCGCGCCAGCCGCCGCTGTCCTTGGAGGTGACGACCACGGCATCGCCGGTGACGGACATCTGCGTGGTGCGCAGCCCGGCAACGGTCTGGTAGACGTCGGGGGTTGCACCGTTGGAAATCTTGAGAAGGAAGGCGCTGCCTTTCTGGGCGGGCATGGGGTTTCTCCTTTGGTGTTTTGGTCGGGCAGGCTGCGGTCACGCAGCCAGCAGGCGGAACCGGTATTCCAGCAGGATCGCGCGGCGGCTTTCGCCGCGCTGTTCGGCACGGGCGCGCAGGAACTGGATCGTCGCCACCTGAAAACCCGGCTGCGTGCGCGGCAGGCTTTCCACCCGCGCTTCGATCGCAGCGACGAGGGTGGCTGCGGATGCGGGCGCATCGCCCCGGCAGTGCAGTTCCAGCGCCACGCGCACTTCGCGGCCCGGTGCGGTCTTGCAACTCCAGTCGGTGCTGGCGCTGGATGCGATGGCGAGCCACGGCAGGCTGGTGCGCGACGGTGCTTCCTCGACCACGGCGTTGCAGCCGGCATCCAGCGTGGCGTCGGCGGCGAGCCATGCGATCAGGGCGGCGCGCAAGGCGATTTCCATGGCTTATCCTTTCGCGAAAAGCGGCCACAGCAGGCCAGCGTTGCGCCAGCGGGCGCCGTCCCTGCGGGCAGCAAGGCGACGGCTGGTGGCCCAGGCGACCGCCAATGCGCCTGCTTGCGTAGACAGTCGCCGGGCGACGGCGTCGAAATTCGTCTCGGCAGTCATGTCAGGCGCATCCGCCGCCAGGGGCGCCATAGCGCGGCAACCGAGGCGGGCGGCAGGGGCGCGCTGCCTGAACCATCGCGCTCTCGGTGCTGATGCGCGGCGAGGCGGACGATGCCATGGCGCAGGCCTTCGGGCAGGGCGTTCCACTCGGGAGCGAGACCGGCGGTGAAGCGCACCGCGACGCGGCTGGCCGCGCCGGGGGACGGCAGACGCACGCGGCCCGTGCCGTCTGCGTCGAGGTCCGCTTCCCAGCTGCCGGAAGCAAGGGCGCTGCGGGCACCGTCGGCGGCGATCGTCTCTACAGCGGCGATGGCCAGCACCGGGCGCGTCGCCAGCCGGTGCCAGCCGGCGCGGGCGGGGAGCAGTTCCTCGCACTCGGCTTCCACGGGCAGGGTGCCGGTGAACGCCTCGCAGGTTTCCAGCGCGGCGGACAGCAGCGCGGTCAGCGGGGCATCGTCCCCGCCGGTGGTGATGCCCAGCCATTGCTTCAGCTCGGCAAGCGCCGGGGCCGGCAGCGTGGCCGGGGTGAGGATGACCCGCTTCATGGGTGTCTCCGATAACTTGGGGGAAGGGGCTGCGTGCCTCGCAAGGCCGGTCACCCGCGCTGCCGGAGAGGGGCGGCGGCGCGGGTGCTCGACCCTGGATCAGGTCGAGATCTTGAGCAGCTTGATCGCGTCGGAATCCAGCACCTGTCCGCCGATCCGCTTGGTGGCGTAGAAGTGGACGAAGGGCTTGTTGGTGAACGGATCGCGCAGGATCGAGGTGGCCGTGCGTTCGGCGATCAGGTAACCGGCGCGGAAGTTGCCAAAGGCGATCGGCAGGGCGCCGGCGGCGACGTCGGGCATGTCCTCGGCTTCGACCACCGGATAGCCGAGCAGGCGGTTGGGCTGGCCTTCCATCAGGCCCGGCTGCCACAGGAACGAGCCGTCCGCCGCCTTCAGCTTGCGCACCTGCGCCAGCGTCTTGGAGTTCATCACCCAGCTGGCGCCCTGACGATGCCCAGCCTTCAGCGAGTGGACGAGGTCGATCAGCTTCAGTTCGGGCGACGCGTCGAAGGCGGTGGCATGGCCCGAGACGACGTGCTGCAAGGTGCCGAACGCGCGGGTGCCGTCAACGGCGGCGCTGGTCGCTCCGTTCAGGAAACCGCGCGGCTGGTTGGTGCCGGTGCCGGTGACGAAGGCAGCGCCTTCGGCGCGGGCGAACTCCATGGCGATCTCGTCCGCCAGCCACGACTGGATGTCGAACGCGGCGTCGTCCAGCATCGCCTGGCTTGCTGCCGGGTTGGCGTAGAGTTCGCCGGACGGCGGGGCGATTTCCGCGAAGGACGGCGTTGCGGTTTCAGCGCGGGCAGCGGTTTCGCTCACCCAGCCGGATGCGGTGCCGCCGGTGGTGATGAGCTTGCGGTAGCCCGCAGAGCCAGTCTGCACCACCTGCGCGATGGAGCGGATCGGGCTGATGTTCTTCAGCCGGGCAGAGATCAGCGCGTCGATTTCGCGCGGGACGGCATAGCCACCGTCTGCCGCGACCGCGCCCGAGAGCGACTTCAGTTCGGTTTCGCGGCCCTGTCGCAGATAGCCCTGGACGAAGCTCTTCACTTCAAGGCTGGGCGCGGCGCCCGTGCCTTCGATCAGCGGCCGGGCAGCGGCGCGCGATACGCGGTCGAGGCGGGCCTTCACATCGTCGACGTCGCTGCGAAGCGCAGTGACGGCGGCGTCGGTCGCATCCTGACGGGCGACCAGATCGAACGAGGCGTCGATCGCCTCGACGGGAGAAGTGGATTCCATGGGTAGGCACCTTTCGTTGGTGGGAAACTTGGGGGATGAGGGATCAGTCCGGAGTGGCAGGCGAAACCAGATGCACCCGCGCGCCGTGCTGCATCGGGTGAGTGACGAGGCTGACCTCGAACAGCTCCAGATCCAGCAGTTCGCGCCCCGCTTCGGAGCGGCGGCTGGAGCGGGTGCGGTAGCCGAACGACAGGCCGGTAACGGCGCCGCGCTTCAGCGCCAGCCCAGCCGCGCCGTCTGGGTTGTCCACCCGCGCCACCACGCGCAGGCCGCGTTCGTCCTCCGTCGCGGTTTCGACCCAGCCGATGCGCAGGTCGGGGCGATGCTGCCAGAACAGCGGGATCGGATCGCTGCGCTCGGCAAGGCTGCGGGCGAAGGCCCCGGCGCGGATGGTGTCGCGGCCGGCGTCTGGCTTGCCGAACAGGGCGGCGTAACCGGCGAAGCGCATCATCGCAGCAGCTCCGTCGCGCCAAGCCGCACCGTCAGGCCCAGCAGCAGCAGGGCAAGCGCGCCGCGCATGAACCAGCTGAGCACCGTGCGGCGCGCGCTGGACTTGGCGTCGCGCCACGCCTGCAGCAGTTCGCGCAGCTCGCTCACGTCCTGCGGGGCGGTGGCGTCATCCAGACCGATGCGTGCCAGCATCCGCCGGGCGCCCAGTTCGCTCGCTTCCTCGACCACGGCGCGCAAAGTGACGATGTCGCTTCCCTGAGAGGCCGCTTGCGCCAGCAGCCCTGCCAGCATGTCGTTTGAGTTCATGATTTGTTCCCTTCATCAAGGCCCAGAAGACGGCGCTTCTCGGCGGTGTCGAGGAAGTCTGCGGCGTTGATCTGCGTCCACAGCCGCTCACGGTCCTCGGCCAGTGCGGGCACGCGGTCCAAGTCGATGGCAAGGGTTGCGTCGGGGAACCACGGGGCCAGCCCCTCGCCGATGGCGGCAAGGATCTTGGCGGCCAGCGGCAGCAGGGTCAGCCGCCACAAGGCGCGATTGGCCTCGCGGTAATTGTTGTAGGTGGCATCGCCCGGCAGCCCCAGCAACATCGGCGGGACACCGAAGGCCAGCGCGATGTCGCGTGCGGCGGCGGCCTTCAGCGTGGCGAAATCCATGTCGGCGGGCGTCATCGCCATCGCCTGCCAGCTGAGGCCGCCTTCCAGCAGCATCGGACGCCCGGCGTTCGCCATGCCGGAATAGGCGGCGGTCAGTTCGGCCTTCAGCCGGTCGAATTGCTCGGACGTCAGCGCCGATCCGTCGCCGCCTTCGTAGACCAGAGCGCCCGATGGCCGCGCGGCATTCTCCAGCAACTGCCGGTTCCACGTGGAGGCGGCGTTGTGCGTGGCGATGGCCTGGTCGGCGGCGCTCAGGCAACCGGCGCCATAGTGGTCGTCGCCGGGATGGAACGTGCGGATGTGGATCACATTGGGAGAGGCGTCCTCGTCCAGCAGCGGGATCGACAGGCGGCGTCCGGCGACGTCGTAGGCATAGGCGGCGGGCCAGCCGTCCTCACCGGCCACCACGCTGACGCGCTCGGGCCTGAGGGCGAACAGCTCCACCGGGCGACCGCGCGCGTCCTTCATCACTTGCACATAGGCATTGCCGTGAAGCAGCAACTGCGAGGCCAGTGTTTCCAGCAGCGACTGCCCGGCGCTGGTATCGGCGACCAGCGCTGCCAGTTGCGCGTCGACCGGCTTGAGCGGTGCGCCGCCGATGCCTTCGGCCACAAGGCGCACGGCCCGCTGGGCGACCGGGTTCTCCAGATAGGCGCGGCGGACGGCGGCGTTGTATTCAAAGGGCGCGGCGCCGTCTCCGGTCTGGCCGAAGAACCACGGCGATGCGGAGCCTCTTGCGAGGGGGACGCGGTCGCCTGTGCCCTTGAAGGCGGCGATGAGCGATTCGAGGAAGGACACGGGGGACGGTTCCTTTCAGAAGAAGGGGGAAGCAAAGAAGGGGAAGTTCTGGGGCCATCGCCCCAGACCCCGGAAATGTCGGCCTTGCGTAGTCAGCAGCCTCAGGCTTGCGCCGCAGACTTTGAAGTCTCCCGCCTCACCATGAGTGCACGACATAGCTGCGCGCGTGCCCTCGACGGTACCGGGGGTGCAGGGGGGCGATGCTCCCCTGCTTTTCTTCCTTCAGGCCATTCTGACCCGAGGTTCCGCAACCTTGCCAAGCATCAGTTCGGTCAGCGCCCAGACCAGCGCATCGGCGCGGTCCGGCGATCGGCCCGGCCCCTGATAGGCACCGCCTGCGACCAGCCCGCACAATTCGTCCTCCAGTCGCGCGAAAGTGCCGACGTGATGCACCCGGCCCGCTTCGTAGAGCGCTGCGACGGGCTCGGCGCGGGCGGCCTTGCCCCGGCTGGCGTGGACCAGCCGAAGCGGCAGCGAAAGCTGTGCCGCGCGCAGGACCGATGCGACCATCGCGCCACCCTGATTCGCTTCGGCGACGACGCGGTCGGCGTTCCAGGCCTGCGCCGTGTCCGCGACGGCGCGGGCCCAGCGTTCCGGGCCTGCCTTGCGGACCGATGCGTCGGCAAGAACATGCGCCTTGCCGTCGGCGCACAGGCCCGCCACCACGATCCCGCAGGCATCGCCGTTGGCCGAAGCAGGCGGATCGACGGCGACGACGATGCGCGTCAGGTCGGGCGCGGTATCCGTTCGGCAGGCTTCCAGCAGGCCGCGGGTCCACAGCGCGCCTTCGATGTCGGCAATCAGTTCGCCGTCCAGTTCCTGCCGCGCCAGCAACGATGTGCCGAAGCTGCGGCGCATGTCGCTGAGGAAGCGGGTGGGTAGGTTGGCGCGGTTGTCCTCGGTCCGGCCACGGGTGACGCGGGTGTCGTCGCCCGGTTCGGCCAGCAGGCGCTGCACCAGTGGCACCGCGCGGGGCGTGGTGGTGGCCAGCACGCGCTGGTCCTCACCCAGACGAAGGCCCAGCAGCAGGTTGTCCCAGGCGCGCGTGGCACGGGCGGATGCGTTGTCCCACTTGGCGATTTCATCGCACCAGGCATGGCTGTGCTGCGGACCGCGCAGCGCTTCGGGTTCCTGTGCGGAATAGAGCAGGGCCTGCGCGCCGTTGGGCCAGACCAGCCGCCGCAGCGACGGTTCGAACACGGGCCGGTGACGGCCGGGGCAGACCGGCATGACGCCACTTTCCCCTTCCACCATCACCGCGCGCACTTCGGGCAGCGTGGCGCCGACAAGGGCGATGCGGGCGGCAGGGTCGGCATCGGCGATGGCGCGGACCCATTCGGCCCCCGCGCGCGTCTTGCCGAAGCCGCGCCCGGCCATGACCAGCCAGGTGCGCCATTCTCCGGACGGCGGCAGCTGTTCGGGACGGCCCCAGAGCTGCCAGTGCGTAAGCAGTTCCTCCTGTTCCTTTGCGCTGAACTTGCGCAGTTCGGTGCGGCGTTCCTCCAGCGGCAGGGCTTCCAGCGTTTCGAGATGGTCACTGATCGACATCGATGACCTTTTCGGCAGCGGGGAGGGTGGGGGTGGCAGGAGCGGCAGCCAGGCGGCGCTGCTTGATCTTCTCGATCTTGGCGTTGATCGCGTCGATGATCGCCTCGGAATTGCGGTTCTCGATCACGGCGCGCTGGCGGGTGGCGCTGTCGCGATGGGCCACGAGCAGGCGCAGCGCGGTGGCATTGTCGAACACGCGGGTGCCGCGCTTCGCGCCGGGGGCGGGCTTGATCTCCCCTTCGCGCAGGCGATGGAGCAGGTTCAGTTCCAGCAGGTCATAGCCTTCGCACAGGGCTTCCTGCCATTCGCGGTAGAACTCGGGGTCGGCGCGGCGCGCTTCATACGCCTGCGCGGTGTTGATCCCGGCGGCGCGGGCGGATGCGGCGACGTTGGACGTCGCTGCCAGTTCGGCCAGGAATACGCGGCGCCAGCTCCGGGTGGAGGCGCGCGTCGATTTGCTTCCCGCAGGCTTCGCCGTGCGAGGCAGGCTTGTGTCCGCCATCGTGCTGTCCGTCTGTTCGAGGAGGGAAGGAGTGACTCGTCCTTCGCCGTATGTTCCTGATATGTACCGATATGGCGCAGTAATGTCAAGTGCAAATAACCAATTTGGTTTTCAGCTTCACGCTTGCCGCGATGCGGTGCGGCTTCTAATCAGGGCGCGACTTGCCTTGGGGGAACTTGAATGCTGCGCCGCCTCTACGAATGGACCATGGCCAAGGCGGCGCACCGCCATGCCGGCTGGTGGCTGGCCGCGTTCGCGTTCATGGAGGCCAGCTTCTTCCCGGTGCCGCCGCACCCCCTGCTGGGCCTCATGTGCCTGGCAGAGCCGAAGAAGGCGATTCGCTTTGCCGCCATCGCCACGCTGGCGTCGGTCGCGGGCGGCCTGCTGGGCTATGCGATCGGCCACTTCGCCTATGCCGCCTTCGGCGAAGCGCTGCTGAAGGCGCTGCACCTGTCGGAAAGCTTCCCCAAGGCGGCGTGCTACCTGAACCTTTACGGCGCTCAGATCATCATCGTGAAGGGCGCAACGCCCATTCCGTTCAAGCTCATCACCATCACCGCCGGGTTCATCGGCATGAACCTGCTGGTGTTCATCGGTGCCTCGATCGTTTCGCGCTCGATCAGCTTCATGATCGTGGGCGTGCTGTTCCGCCTGTTCGGTGCGCCGATCAAGGCGGTGATCGACAAACATCTGGGCAAGGTGACGGTGGGCTTCGTGGTCCTGATCGTGGCGGGTTTCATGGCCGTCAGCCTGTTGGGCGGCGGTTCGAAGGATACGAATGAGAAGTGCGCGTCGGCGGTCGTTCTACCTTCGACCTGATCCGGACTGACGCAAAGCTGCAACCCGGAGTGCCTACGCCTATTCCATCGTATGGTTTGCATTGACCGCGCATCAGTGCACAAGTCGACGTAAGTTCATGAGAGGGAATGTGCAGCCATGTCCAAGATCGCCATCGTCGTCGGCAGCCTTCGCGCTGAATCCTTCAACCATCGCGTGGCCGAAGCGCTGACACGCCTTCCTGCAGGGCAGGGGCATGATTTCACGTTCGCCGACATCGGCTCGCTCCCGCTTTACGATCAGGACGACGACGCCGATCAGGCGGACAGCGTAAAGGCGCTGAAGGCGCTGATCGCCGATTCGGACGGCGTGATCTTCCTGACGCCCGAATACAATCGCTCGATGCCCGGCGTGCTCAAGAACGCCATCGACCATGCCTCGCGCCCCTATGGGCAGAGCGCGTGGTCGGGCAAGCCGGCGGGTGTGCTGGGCGTCTCGGTCGGCGCGATCGGCACTGCACTGGCGCAGCAGCACTTGCGCAACGTGCTGGCCTACCTGCACATGCCGACACTGGGGCAGCCCGAAGTGTTCCTGCAGTGGAAGGACGGCCTGGTGACGGAAGAAGGCACGATCGGCGAATCGTCCGCCGCATTCCTCGACGGCTGGCTGCAGGCGTTCCTTGCCCTCGTCGAAACCCACGGCGGGTAACACATATGTTAATGCAGGACACAAATGCGAAGCGTTGCGTGCCCGGCGTTAAACCTCATCTTCATGGTTTTAGGTCCAAGTATGGGATGCGCGGTTAGTTTATGACGATTGCGTGACGGCCACGGCTCGATTATGGGCCGCGGCTTCACGTGCAGGGATGACAAGGAGATCTTGCCGGTGCGCCAGATTGCCGTTCTTCCCTACCGCACCGTCGGGCCCGCTATCGACGCGCCGATCCAGATTCTCCTGATTACCTCGCGCAGCTCGCGCCGCTGGGTGATTCCCAAAGGCGGCCTGATGAAGGGCATGGCACCCCACGCCGCCGCATCGCAGGAAGCGGAAGAGGAAGCGGGCGTGCTGGGCGCGACCTGTCCGGTGCCGCTGGGCTCGTACCGCTATCGCAAGCAGCGCAATTCCGGGGCGTCGGTCTGGGCTGATGTCGACGTCTATCCCTTTGCGGTGACGGACGAACTTTCCACATGGGACGAACAGCATCAGCGCGAACGACGCTGGTTCTCGCTGGAGGAAGCGGCTAGGGCGGTCGACGAAGAGGACCTTCGGGCCCTTATCCGTTCCTTCGGCGCCAGAGAATTCCGCGCCGCCGCCAGTCCCGCGCGCCTGTTCGGCGCTGCCGTGGATTCGGTGGCCAGCAAGACAGGGGTCAATGCCATGTTCGCCTGGTTCCAGAAGCTGCTGCCCGAACAGGGCAACTTCTTCGACCTGTTCGAGAAGCAGGCCGCCACGCTGGTGGCCGGCGCCGATGCGCTCGCCCGCCTGGCGCAGGGCGGCCCCGGCCGCGCCCAGCACATCCGCGAAATCGCCGAGCGTGAGCACGACGCCGACGACATCACGCGCGAAGTGCTGCAGACGGTGCGCCGCAGCTTCCTGACCCCGTTCGACCGTTCGGCGATCACCGACCTCATCAACACGATGGACGACGCCATCGACGAGATGCAGCAGACGGCGAACGCGGTCGATCTGTACGAAGTGACCGAGTTCGAGCCCGAGATGATCGACATGACCGCGATCATCGTCGACGCCGCGCGCCTCACCGCAGAAGCGATCCCGCTGCTGCGCAAGATCGGCGACAATGGCCACCGCCTGCACGAACTGACCGAGCGCCTTGTCCGCATGGAAGGCCACGCCGACGAAATTCACGCCGCCGGCCTCAAGCGTCTGTTCAAGGCGGACCTGAAGGAGCCGATGCACTTCTTCGTGCGGCAGGAAATGTTCAAGCGTCTTGAGCGCGTGGTCGACCGTTTCGAAGACCTCGCGAACGAGATCGACGGGCTGGTCATCGACCACTCTTAAGGCTTTCATCAATGGACCACAGCCTCGCCCTGCCGCTGCTGATCGGCCTTGTCGCGCTTGCGCTGGCGTTCGATTTCCTCAACGGCCTGCATGACGCCGCCAACGCCATCGCCACCGTGGTGGCGACGCGGCTGCTTTCGCCGGTGTTCGCGGTGCTGTTCGCCGCAGCGGGCAACTTCGCGGCCTATTTCTTCATGGGCCTGCACGTTGCCGAAACGGTGGGCAAGGGCATCGTCCAGGTCGATGCGGTAACTCCTTCAGTAGTCTTCGGGGCGCTGGTGGGCGCGATGTTCTGGAACGTGCTGACCTGGGTGAAGGGCATTCCCTCCAGTTCCAGCCACGCGCTGATCGGCGGCCTGCTGGGCGCGGGCATCGCCCACGGCGGATTCGGCGTTGTGGAAAGTTCGGGCACGGTGAAAACCATTGCGGCGATCTTCGTGTCGCCGGTGCTGGGCTTTGCCATCGCGATGCTGCTGATGCTGCTGACCAGCTGGCTGTTCAAGGGCTCCAGCCCGCGCCAGTCGAACGGTATCTTCAAGAGCCTGCACCTGCTGTCCAGCGCCGCCTATTCGATCAGCCACGGCGGCAACGATGCGCAGAAGACGATGGGGATCATCGCCGTGCTGCTCTATTCGACCGGCCACATGAGCGGCGGTTTCCACGTTCCCGAATGGGTGGTGCTGTCCTGCTACGCGGCGATTTCGCTGGGTACGCTGTCGGGCGGCTGGAAGATCATCAAGACGATGGGCTCCAAGCTGACCAAGCTGAACCACCATTCCGGCTTCTGCGCGTCGACCGCGGGTTCGATCGTGGTCTTCGGCGCGTCGGCGCTGGGCATCCCGGTTTCGACCACTCACGCCATTACCGGCTCCATCGTCGGCACGGGCGCGGCCCGGCGCTCCAGCGCGGTGCGCTGGTCGGTGGCAAGCCGCGTGATCGTGGCCTGGTTCGTCACCATCCCCGCCAGCGCGGCGGTGGGTGCGGCGTTCTACCTGCTGACGCGGGCGTTCTGAAGGCATCGCCATCCCGGACATGATCCGGGACGACGTATGGTCCGGCCGCGCCTTCAAACTCGACAGGCCGCGCCCCAGCCTCTAGGCCCGATGTTCAGCCATTCCGAGGAACGCCGCCCCGTGAAGCTTATCATCGGCAACAAGAACTACTCCAGCTGGTCGCTTCGCGGCTGGCTTGCGTGCAGGCAGTCGGGCCTGCACTTCGACGAGATCACCGTTCCCCTGTTCGGCGAGGAATGGGAAGCCTTCAAGAAGACCTCCGACGACCTCGCGCCCAGCCAGGGCAAGGTGCCGATCCTTTGGGACGGCGACGCGGTCGTGTGGGATTCGCTGGCCATCGTCGATTATCTGGCAGACAAGGTGGGCCGCGACCGTTTCTGGCCCAAGGACGATGCCGCGCGCGCCATGGCCCGCTCGATGGTGGCGGAAATGCATTCCAGCTATCTGGCACTGCGGCGCAACTGCCCGATGAACATCCGCGCCCGCGTGGAATTGCCGGGGCTTGAGGACGAAACCCGCACCGACATCGTGCGCATCCTGACGCTGTGGGCAGAGGCCCGGGCGCGCTTCGGCAAGGGCGGGCCTTTCCTGTTCGGCACCTTCGGCGCGGCTGACGTGTTCTATGCGCCCGTGGTTAGCCGGTTCCTGACTTACGGCATCGGCGTTCCCGGCTTCGCACAGGCCTACATGCAGGCGGTGTGGGAGCACGAATGGATGCAGGCCTGGATCTCCGCCGCCGAGGCGGAGGACTGGGTCATCGAACAGTACGAGACCCCGGTGGCCTGAAGACATGCGCAAGATCGTCCTGTTCCTCGCTGTCGTGGCGAGCCTGCTGTCGGGCCCGGCCATGGCGTGGGGCTATCTCGGCCACGCCACCATCGGCAAGATCGCTCTGGCCAACGTCAAGCCGTCCACTCGCGCGGAAATCCGCCGCCTGATGACCTATCAGGCGCAGTTGGACACGCCCGAATGCGCGATGACCTCGATCGACAAGGTCGCCACATGGCCCGATTGCATCAAGGGCGAGCGGGAGCGCTGGGCTTACCAGAATTCGTGGCACTATCACGACCAGCCGATCTGCGGCACGTTCGACCTCAAGCTGAACTGTCGCGACGGCATGTGTGCCACCGCCCAAATCCTGCGGGATGAAAAGCTGCTGGCGAATCGCAAGCTGGCTCCCGTGCTGCGGCTGGAGGCGCTGGCGTTCCTGGTCCATTTCGTGGGCGACATCCACCAGCCCCTCCACGTGGGCGAGAACGAGGATCAGGGCGGCAACAAGGTGAAGGCCGATTATGGCGACGCGCCGGGCCGCAACCTGCATTCGATCTGGGACACCACGCTGGCTGAGCGTGCGATCACGTCGGCGCGCCCGCCGCTGGTGCGCGTCTACAGCCCTGCGGAAAAGGCGCGGCTGGCGACCGGCGCGCTGGAGGACTGGACCCGCGAAAGCTACGAGATCAGCCGCGACGTGCTCTATCCGCTGGCGTTCGGCGGCACGCTGCCGTGCCATGTGAAGGAGCCGCAAAAGGTGGTGTGGACCAACGCCGCGATCGAGCAGGCCATCCCCATCGTCGACGAACGCATCGAGCGCGCCGGCCTGCGGCTGGCGAAGATGCTCGACAAGGCGCTGGGATAAGCATCGGCGTCGCCGGGAGCGCCGAGAAAGAGGTCATGCCCAAGTCCACTTCCCACACTCGCGCGTTCCTGCTGCTGGGCCTTGTCATGCTGTTCTGGGCGGGCAATTCGATCACCGGGCGCGCGGTGCGGGACGATATTGCGCCGTTCACGCTGGCTTTCGGGCGCTGGCTTATCGCGGCGCTGGTGTTGCTGCCCATCGCCGCGCGCCAAGTCTGGACCGAGCGGGCTGAAATCCGCGCCGGGTGGCGCTGGATCGTGGCGCTGGGTTTCCTGGGCATCGTCTGCTTTAATTCGTTCATCTATTCTGGGCTGCATTACACCAGCGCGGCCAATGCGCTGCTGCTGCAGGCCTCCATCCCGGCGCTGGTGCTGGTGCTGGACCGCGTGATCTTCGGTGGCAGAGCGGGAGCGCTGCATACGCTGGGCGTGATCGCGTCCACCATCGGCGTCGTCGCCATCGTGTTCCGGGGTGACGTGTCGGCACTGACCACGCTGCGGCTGGGTGCAGGCGATGCGCTGGTGCTGTGCGGGGTGGTGGTCTGGGCGCTCTACACAGTGCTGTTGCGCAAGCGCCCGCCGATCTCTCCGGCGACGTTCCTGTTGCTGGTCTTCCTGATCGGCGCGCTGGCGATGGCGCCGCTGGCGGCATGGGAAGCTTCACGCGGTCCGGGCATCACGTGGACGCCCGCAGTCTTCGCAGCGTTCGCCTATGTCGGGATATTCCCGTCGGTGCTGGCCTACTTCATCTACAACGCGGCCACCGCACAACTCGGACCTGCGCGGTCGGGTCAGGCGATCACGCTGATGCCGCTGTTCGGCGCGCTGCTGTCGGCGCTGCTGTTGGGAGAGAAGCTGGAGGGCTACCACGCTTTCGGCATGGCGCTGATCCTTGCCGGGATCGTGCTTTCCGCCGTCGAACTGGCGCGGCAGCGTTAGACGACGGTCAGGAATAGCCCGGCCAGCGCCGCGCTCATCAGGTTTGAAAGACTGCCCGCCGCCAGTGCGCGCAGGCCCAGCTTGGCGATCATGGGGCGCTGGTTGGGGGCAAGGCTGCCGGTAACCGCCATCTGGATCGCGATGGACGAGAAGTTGGCGAAGCCGCACAATGCGAACGTCACCACCGCCACGGTGCGCGGCGAAAGGGCGCCATCCTTGCCCAGTTCGATGAACGAGACGAATTCGTTCAGCACGATCTTGGTGCCGAACAGGCCGCCCGCATGCATCGCCTCGGTCCAGTCGGGCGTGGCGAGGAGGTAGAACACCGGCGCGAAGATGTAGCCCAGCAGCGCCTGGAAGGTCACGCCTTGGAACCCTAGCAGCCCGGCAGCCCAGCCGACGAAACCGTTGGCCAGCGCGATCAGCGCCACGAAGGCCAGCACCATCGCACCGACCGCGACTGCCAGCTTCACGCCGGTCTGCGCGCCCTGCGAGGCGGCCATGATGATGTTGGCGGGCTTTTCCTCGTCGTGCTCGACCGCTTCGGGCTCGTCGATGTGGACGCCGGGCTGATGCGTCACGTCTTCCCGGTTGAGGGCAGCAGCGGCCAGCGCGGCGGGCGGAGTAGCCGCTTCGTGCACGTCCGCCGGAGCCTGCGCGGCGATACGCGGATCGGGCATGATCATCTTGGCCATGAAGATGCCGCCCGGCGCGGACATGAACGCGGCGGCGACCAGATAGTCGATGCGAATGCCCATCGAGGCATAGGCGGCGAGGATCGTGCCAGCCACGCCCGCAAGGCCCACGGTCATCACGCAGAACAGCTGCGAGGGGTTGAGAGAGGCGAGGTAGGGCCGGATCACCAGCGGGGCCTCGCTCTGCCCGACGAAGATGTTGGAGGCCGCGCACAGGCTTTCGACCTTGCTGATGCCGGTCACCTTCTCCAGCGCGCCGCCCAGCCAGCGCACTACCAGCGGCATGATGCGCAGGTAATAGAGGATGGAGATCAGCGAGGCGAAGAAGATGATGACCGGCAGCGCGGCGATGGCGAAGCTGGTGCCGCCGATCTCCGGCGAGGCGAGCGGCCCGAACAGGAAAGTGACGCCTTCGTGGGCGTAGCTCAGCAGCCCTTCCACCCCGGAGGCGGCCCCGCGCAGCAGGCGGTTGCCGAACGGGACGTAGAGAACCAGCGCGGCAAGGCCCGCCTGCAGCGCGAACGCCGCACCCACGACGCGCAGCCGGATGGCCCGGCGGTCGGTGGAAAGCAGGAAGGCTGCCGCCATGATGAGAACAATGCCGATCAGGCTGTAGGCGACATGCATCGAGGCGCTGGGCTCCGGGAGGTGAGGGGGAAACAGCCGCCGACCCTAGAGATGCGCGCGCGGCAGGGCCAGAGGATTTTGACGGCTCTGCCTGCCTAAGTTCCCCCGGCTATCCCGCCTGTCGTTTCATTTCGAGATAGGCCGCATCACGGGCGTCGTCGGGCAGGGTGAGCAGGTAGCGGCTGGCCTCCCTAAAGGTCAGGAACGGCCTGCCGTCTATAACGACGGGTTCGGTGCGCCCGTTGTAGATCCGGCGTAGCAGGCGGCGCTGGGGTCGGCTGAGGGCGGATTCGTCGGCATCGTCTTCGGTCATCGCTGGGCTCGCATCGGGGCGTGAGGGGTGGATCACCGTCCGGTACGCCGCTTGTTCCAGAAGTCGATGCGCTTCTTCACGTCGCGCTCGAAGCCGCGCTCGTTCGGTTCGTACAGCACTTCGTGTGCGGCGCCGCCCAGTTCGTCGGGAAAGAAGGTCTGGCCGGAGAAGGCATCGGGGTGATCGTGGTCGTACTGGTACCCCTCGTTGTAACCCAGTTCCTTCATCAGCTTGGTCGGCGCATTGAGGATATGCTTTGGCGGCGGGATGGAACCTGTTGCCTTGGCCAGCGCCGCCGCCTTGTTGAAGGCCATGTACGAGGCGTTCGATTTGGGCGCCGTCGCCACGTAGTTGATCGCCTGTGCCAGGAACAGCCGGCCTTCGGGCAGGCCGACGCGCTCGAACGCCTGCCATGCGGTCATCGCCTGAACCAGCGCCTGCGGATCGGCCATGCCGACATCCTCGGACGCTGCGCAGCACAGCCGGCGGAAGATGACGCCGGCATCCTCCCCGCCGTTCAGCATGCGGGCGGCCCAGTAGAGTGCCGCATCGGGATCGCTTCCCCGCAGGCTCTTGTGGAAGCAGCTGAGCAGGTTGTAATGTTCTTCCTGCCCCTTGTCGTAGAGCGGCGCGCGCTGCTGGACCAGCCGGGCAAGGGCGACGGCGTCGATCGGCTCGGCGGGATCGACGGCCATGATCTCCTCGCACAGGCCCAGCAGATAGCGCGCATCGCCGTCCGCCATCGCGATGAGCGAGGCCCGCGCTTCCTCCGTCACCGCAAGCGGCCTGCCGATGTGCGCCTCGGCCCGGTGCATCACCATCTCCAGGTCCTCGGCGGTCAGGCGATGGAGCGTATAGACCTTGGAGCGGGACAGCAGCGCCGAAACCAGGCTGAAGCTGGGGTTCTCGGTCGTCGCGCCGATCAGGACGATGGTGCCGTCCTCTATCGCGGGAAGCAGTGCGTCCTGCACCGGGCGCGAGAAGCGGTGAAGCTCGTCGATGAAGGCGGCGGTCGGGCGGCCTGCCGATTCGCGAGTCTGGGTCGCCTGCGCCAATGCCTTGCGCAAGTCGGCGATGCCGGTGGAGACGGCGGACAACTGGATGAATTCGTACCCCACCTCGTTCGCCATCAGCCGGGCGATGGTGGTCTTGCCGACGCCGGGCGGCCCCCACAGGATGAACGACGACAGCCGCCGCGCCTCGATCATGCGGCCCAGCGGCCCATCCGCCCCCAGCAGGTGCTGCTGGCCAACGATGTCCGCGAAGCGATCGGGGCGCAGCACCTCGGCAAGGGGCCGGGGGGCTTGCTGATCGAAGAGAGTGCTGCGCGTCATGGCGGCGTACTTAGTCATTTCTCCGGCGAATTGCATCGGTTCGCACACGCGCGTAGATTCGGGCGCGAAGGGAGACGCGCCATGGCAACCATCGGATCGGCGTACAGACCGGGGCCCGTGTACTGGATCATCGCCGTCGCAGCCGTTTTGTGGAACGGTTTTGGATGCCTAGACTTCACCATGACCGCCTCACGCAATCCCGCCTATCTGGCGCAGGTTCCGCCCGAGGTCATCGACTGGCTCGATTCCGCGCCCACCTGGACGCTGCTGCCCTGGGCACTGGGCGTCGGTGCGGGGCTGCTGGGAGCACTGCTGCTGCTGGCGCGCTCGCGTCTGGCGGTGGGTGCCTTCGCGGCGTCTCTGGCCGGTTTGTCGGTGTCGCAGGTCTGGCAGGCCTCCAGCGATCGGCCGGCAAGCATGACCACGCCGGCGATGATCGCGATGACGCTGCTGATCTGGGCCGTGACGCTGGCGCTGCTGTGGCATGCCTGGCAACAACGGCGCAGGGGTGTGCTGCGCTGACATAATCCTTTGCACTAAGTGTCTTGCGCGCAGTATAGCGCCGCCCGCGATACGAGAGGGGACGCATCAATGCCACATCCGCTGGGGCTGGAACTGTTGACGGTGCTGGGTCTCGATCCCGTGGCGCACGCGACGCTGGCCGCCGAGCTTGGCTGTCGGACGATGTCCGTGGGGCTGCAGCAGGTGCCCGCGGCGCTCAATCCGCATGGCTATCCCGGCTGGTCCCTGCGCAACGATCCGCCCCTGCGCCGCGCATTCCGGGCGGCGCTGGCGGACCACGGGGTGACCATCGCGCTGGCCGAGGGCATCGACCTGTCGCCACAGGCGGACAGCGAGCGTTGGGAGGCCGACCTCGACCTGATGGCCGAACTGGGCGCGGTGCGGGTGAGCGCGCGCGACATGGGGATGGAACGCGCGCAGGCGTTCGACCGGTTCGCGCTGCTGGCGCGGATGGTGGAACAGCGCGGGATGGAACTGGCCATCGCATTCTCGCCCGTGCTGACGATCCGCTCGCTGGACGAGGCTCTGGCGGCGATCGCGCATATCGATCAGGGGCAGGATGGTCAGGATCGGCTGCGCGCCACGGTGCTGATCGATGCGATGCATTTCTTCCGCTCGGGCGGCACCGTGCGCCAGATCGCCGACCTCGACCCCGCGTTGATCGGCTGCGTCCAGATCTGCGATGGCGCGCGCAAGGGCGAAGGCGACTACATCGCCGAACAGATCACCGGGCGCATGGTGCCGGGGCAGGGCGAACTGCCGCTGCGCGAATTCGTGGACGCCCTGCCGCGCGGGCAGGGGCTGGGGCTGGCGGTGCCGCTGACGGCGGCGGCGCGCAGCGGACGGCCCGCAAGCGACTACGTGGCCGAAGTCGTCCGGCGCACGCGCGAATTCCTGGCCTGACGGACCCCTCTCCGGCTGGAGAGGGGCGGCGAATCAGCCGCGCTTGAGCTGGGTGACGTCGCGGATGGCGCCCTTGGCAGCGCTGGTGGTCATTGCCGCATAAGCCTGCAGCGCAGCCGAGACCTTGCGGGGGCGCGGGTGGACCGGCGACCATGCATCGGCGCCGCGCGCGTCCTGCTGCGACCGGCGATGGGCCATGACTTCGTCCGAGATCATCAGGTTGATCGTGCGGCCGGGGATGTCGATCTCGATCGTGTCGCCGTTCTCGACCAGACCGATCTCGCCGCCTTCCGCCGCCTCGGGCGAGGCGTGGCCGATGGAAAGGCCCGAGGTGCCGCCGGAAAAGCGCCCGTCGGTCAGCAGCGCGCAGGCCTTGCCCAGCCCCTTCGACTTCAGATAGCTGGTGGGATAGAGCATTTCCTGCATGCCCGGCCCACCGCGCGGCCCTTCGTAGCGGATGACCACGACGTCGCCCGCCGCCACCTGACCGCCCAGGATGCCCGCCACGGCAGCGTCCTGCGATTCGTAGACGCGCGCTGTGCCGGTGAACTTCAGGATGCCGTCATCCACGCCCGCCGTCTTCACGATGCAGCCATCGCGCGCGATGTTGCCGTAAAGCACCGCGATGCCGCCGTCCTGGCTGAAGGCGTGCTCTTTGGACCGGATGACGCCGTTTTCACGGTCGAGGTCCAGTTCCTGCCACCGGCGAGACTGGCTGAAGGCGGTCTGCGTCGGCACGCCGCCGGGCGCGGCCTTGTAGAATTCCTGTACCGACGGCTCGTTTGTGCGGCTGATGTCCCAGCGGTTGAGCGCGTCGCCCAGCGTGCGCGAATGCACCGTCGGCAGGTCGGTGTGCAGCAGGCCGGCGCGGTCCAGCTGGCCCAGGATCGCCATGATGCCGCCCGCGCGGTGGACGTCTTCCATGTGGACGTCGGACTTGGCCGGCGCCACCTTGGACAGGCAGGGCACCTGGCGGCTCAGCCGGTCGATGTCGGCCATGGTGAAATCGACGCCCGCTTCGGCGGCGGCGGCCAGCAGGTGCAGCACGGTGTTGGTGGATCCGCCCATGGCGATGTCCAGGCTCATGGCATTCTCGAACGCCTTGAAGCTGGCGACATTGCGCGGCAGCACGCTTTCGTCTTCCTGATCGTAATAGCGGTGGCAAAGGTCGACCGAAAGGCGCCCGGCTTCAAGGAACAGCCGCTCACGGTCGGAGTGGGTCGCCAGCGTGGAGCCGTTGCCGGGCAGCGACAGGCCCAGCGCTTCGGTCAGGCAGTTCATCGAATTGGCGGTGAACATGCCCGAGCACGATCCGCAGGTAGGGCAGGCGGACCGCTCGATCGCCTTCACTTCTTCGTCGGTATAGCTTTCGTCGGCAGCGGCGACCATTGCGTCGACCAGATCGAGCGCGTGTTCCTTGCCGCGCAGAACCACCTTGCCCGCCTCCATCGGCCCGCCGGACACGAAGACGGCGGGGATGTTCAGGCGCATCGCGGCCATCAGCATGCCGGGCGTGATCTTGTCGCAGTTGGAGATGCAGACCATGGCGTCGGCGCAGTGCGCGTTGACCATGTATTCCACGCTGTCGGCGATCAGGTCGCGGCTGGGCAGCGAATAGAGCATGCCGTCGTGGCCCATGGCGATGCCGTCGTCGACCGCGATGGTGTTGAATTCCTTGGCGACGCCGCCTGCCGCCTCGATCTCTCGTGCGACCAACTGGCCCAGATCCTTGAGGTGGACGTGGCCGGGCACGAACTGGGTGAACGAGTTCACCACGGCGATGATCGGCTTGCCGAAGTCGCCATCCTTCATCCCCGTCGCCCGCCAGAGACCCCGCGCGCCCGCCATGTTGCGGCCGTGAGTGGAGGTGCGCGAACGATAGGCAGGCATGAGGAAAGCTCCGGTATGCGTCATGGGCGCGCGGATTCCCGCGCTAGTGTTGCAGCGGCCTCTACACGGCGATTGATTTCAATTCAACGTGAGTTTTAGAAATTATATTTCACGCCTTGAGGCGGGGCTTCCACGAACCCGTCCAGCGCGCTTTGTCGGCTGAGCCAGCAGCACGATCAGCACCACCAGCGACGCGTTGTACAGCAGGCTGTTCAGGAACAGCAGGCCGAACGTTCCGAAGTCCGGCCGGGCTGCGGCGAACAGGCGCGGCATGAAGATCATGCCGAGAACCAGGAAGGGCAACGGCATCAGTCCCCACAACCCGCTCCGTCCGGCATCGCGCAGGCGGCGGGAAATGGCGGCTCCCAGGAACAGGATCAGCAGAACTGCAGTCACGCCAAGGCTCGCCATCGCTGGCGTCAGGTCCGGCATCAGTTCCGGGTGATGGCCATGGACCTGCATTTCGTAGTGCCCCGGCCCGGAACGTACCGTGACCTGATCGGGATGCTCCCGCGCGAACTGCTGCATCCTGTCGAACGTGCCGAGAATTGTGGCCACCATGCTGCCGATGAAGGGGAGCAACGATACGGCAAGGACGATTCCCGCCCACGGCCAGAACTGCGCGCGGGTTTCCGTCCCCGAGAACTGGCGCAGGCTGCGCAGATGCGAGGCGATCATTGCGCGCCTTCGCCCAGAGCCGCGACCACTGCCGCGCACAGCCGCGTCATGACATCGGCCCATTCGGCCTGTCCGGCGGGGTCGCGAATCAGGTCCTGCCGAATTTCGATGCTGATGTACGGCAGGCCGGCCGGTTCGGCGTGGCGGTTCATCGAGGCGTTCAGGAGCTTGCCCGAATAGGGCTGCTGGTCGCCGACCACGAAGCCCTGCGCTTCCAGCCAGGCGATGGCGATGCGGGCGGCGCGTTCGTCCTCGTTGTAGAGGACGCCGACCTCCCATGGCCGCGGTTGGTCGCTGGTGCGGAGCGCGGGCGTGAAGCTGTGCAGCGAGAGGATGAGCGCGGGCGGAGCGTCATCAAGCACGCCGGTAAGGCCCGCATGGTACGGGTCGAAGAAGCGATCGACCCGCGCCTGCCGCTGTGCGGGGCTGAGGACGTTGCCCGGGATCGTGTGACCGTCGCTGGTTTCGGGCATCATGCCGGGGACGTCATGCTTGCGGTTGAAGTCGCACACCAGGCGGCTGACGTTGCCCAGCCATGCCGCAGTCGGTATCGCGCCGGGGTGCTCCACCATGCGTTCGGCGATCGCGGCGACGCCGATGTCCACCGCGATGTGCTCGTTCAGCAGGGCCGGGTCGATCCCCAGGTCGATGTCGTCCGGCACGCGGTTGGAAGCATGATCCGACACGACCAGCACGCCGCCGGGCGTAGGCGTGCCGAGCAGGCGGTGGAACTCGGTTTCCAATCTGACCTCCAGTTGCGCGATGGCGACTTTCCGGCAGACCTTATCGCAACTTTCCGCGCATTTGCCACCAGTCGGGGTGCGTTTCCGCCAGCTTATCCGCTGCTGCCTGCATCTGCGCTGCGCCGTCATACAGCGCAAAGCAGGTCGCGCCCGAACCCGACATGCGGGCAAGGAACGGGTCTGTGACGTTCAGGGCAGACAGTACTTCGGCGACTGCCGGGCAGATCGCGATGGCCGGGGCTTCCAGATCGTTGCGTCCGTCAAGCGCGATGGCGCGCACGGAGCCTGTGGGCAGCCGCCCTCGATCGATCCCGTCCCAGGCCTTGAACACCGGCCCGGTCGGCACGCCGATACGCGGGTTGACCAGCAAAACCGGGGTGCCGGCAAGGTCGCTGTCCACCGGATCCAGATCGGTGCCGGTGCCCGTGCCGATGCATGTGGTGGAGAGCACGCAGGCGGGCACGTCCGCGCCCAGCCGCGCGGCCCGCTGGCGCCAGTCGTCGGGGAGACCGTGCGCGGCTTCCACCATGCGGAAGATCGCCCCGGCATCCGCCGAACCGCCGCCAAGCCCCGCAGCCACGGGCAACCGCTTTTCCAGTGCGACATTCCAGCCCTTGCCATGCGGCAGTGCCAACAGCGCCTTGGCGACGATGTTGCCGAACGGATTCTCGATCTTCGCGGCAAATTCGCCAACCGTTGTCAGCCGGTCCGCGTCCGACGGGGCGGCGTCAAGGCGGTCGCCGTCGTCCACGAAGGCGAACAGGGTCTCCAGCTCGTGGTAGCCGTCTTCGCGACGACGGCGGACGTGGAGCGCAAGGTTAATCTTGGCATAGGCGGTTTCGGACAGCATCCGTGCACCCATGCCGCCGCCGAAGGGGGGACGCAATGCCCATCACCGCCCGACATAGTGACCGGGCCGTTAACGAATTGGCAACCGATAGGGACTAACCCCGAGCATACAGGAGACGGCGATTTCGGTCGCCGGATTGACAGGAGCCGCCGAAAAGCCGGATGGGACCGATCGTCGGGGGGCGAGAAGGTCTTTATCCGTTCCCGACGGCGGCTCCTGGCATTTCACGCCTTCGTCGTCAGTTGCCCAGCGCGTGCTGCTCCGCCGTGACCGGCGCGCGGTTCGGCTGCTCTGACAGGGCCCTGATGATCCACACCGTAGACATGGCCAGGATCGCCAGCACCAGACTGGTCAACAATACGTAGCGGACAATATGCGGAGTGCTGCCGCCGCGCGCTTCGTCATCGTCGAGATGAACTTCGTCACCTGATCGATACATCATCGCTCTCCCGTCGGTTCGACGGCGGCCTTGATGGTCGCGCTATTCGACCGAACCGTGGAGGTGGAACGATGATGCAGACCCGTTCGTTCCCGGCGGGGCCTGCGACCGGAGCAGTTGCAACGTCCGCTCGTCCCGCTGTCCCTCGCACAAGCCGTCGAGCGCTGTGCCGAAGCAGCCTGCCATGCCATCATTGCCCGCAGCCTCGAACAGGGTCATCGAACTGCGGAACTTCATGGCATCGATCGAGCCAAGGATCGTCCGGGCATCGCGGCGCCCGGCCCATCCCATCAGCAACTGCGTCGCTTCGGCCAGCCGCGCGCCCAGTTTCGGATGATCGAGGTAGGCCCGCGCCTCATCAAGGTCGGCGATGGCATAGCGGCGTGCCATCGGGCTTGAACCCAGCCCGGCGATCTGCGGGAACACGAACCACATCCAGTGCGTGCGCTTGTCGCCCTGAGCCAGTTCCAGGCGAACCTGATCCCACACCTCGTCCTGCGCGGCGGTGAAGCGTTCGACGCTCATCGCGCGTGTTCGAGTTCGGATCCCCGCTTCAGGGCACGGGCGCCATCCTCCTGCTCGATCAGATAGGCGGGGTTCTCGGAGGTGCCGTTGCGCACGATCCGCTTGCCAGAAATGGTCCGGCTGACGCGGCGATCGAAGCGTTCGGCGATCTGGCCGGTGGCCGTGCCGCTGCCCCAGTTCCAGCGCACCTTGCTTCCCTTGCGGAAAGCGGCGCTCACGGGGTCTGGTCCTTCTGCTCGGCAACGGCGCGCTCGGTGTCGGCATGGCCGCCGGTCTCGGGCGTGGTCAGCGCGCCTGTCATCCAGACCGCTGTCAGCGCCACGACGACGAGCGCAAGGCTGATAAGCAGAACGTAGCGCACGATGCCCGGCGTCTCGCCGCTGCGGGCTTCCTGCTTGTCGAGATGAACTTCGGGTGCACGGTTATCCATGGCGTGTCTCTCCGATTGCGGGCGGCACACCGGCCGCCCCTTTCCATCGACAACACGCCGGGGCGGGCGATCGTTCCGTCAGCCCGCCCCGTGCAGATGCAGATCAGTCGCGCAGGAGTTCGTTGATGCCCGTCTTGGAGCGGGTCTGCGCGTCCACCGTCTTGACGATGACGGCGCAGTAGAGCGACGGGCCGGGGGTGCCATCGGGCAGCGGCTTGCCGGGCAGGGCGCCGGGGACGACGACTGCATAAGGCGGCACTCGGCCGATGTGGACCTCGCCGGTTGCGCGATCGACGATCTTGGTCGATGCGCCGATGAACACGCCCATCGACAGCACCGCGCCTTCGCCCACGATCACGCCTTCGGCCACTTCCGAACGCGCGCCGATGAAGGCGCCGTCCTCGATGATGACCGGCCCGGCCTGCAGCGGCTCAAGCACGCCGCCGATGCCCGCGCCACCCGAGATGTGGACGTTTTTGCCGATCTGCGCGCACGAGCCGACGGTCGCCCAGGTGTCGACCATGGTGCCTTCGCCGACATAGGCGCCCAGGTTCACAAAGCTGGGCATCAGCACCACGCCCTTCGAGATGTGCGCGCTGCGGCGCACGACGGCGCCCGGCACCACGCGCACGCCTGCCGCCTTGAAGCGGGCATCGTCCCAGCCGGCGAACTTGAGCGGCACCTTGTCGTAAGCGGGCGCGCCTGCCGCGCCGTAGTCGATCACGGCATTGTCGTTCAGGCGGAAGCTGAGCAGCACCGCCTTCTTGAGCCACTGGTTGACGACCCATTCGCCGTCCACCTTCTCGGCAACGCGGGCCTTGCCCGAATCGAGCAGCTCCAGTGCCTCGTCGACGATCTTGCGCACGTCGGCGCTGGCGGGGGTGACGGTGTCACGCGCGTCGAACGCGGCTTCGATCTGGGCGGCGAGGTCGGACATGGCGTTTGGTCTCCGAAAAACGAAAGAATGTATCGCGGCGCGGCCTAGAGGCAGATGGCGCGCGGGGCAAGGCCGTCGTCGGGCAAGGGTGGCGTGCGTGGCTGAGCCTGTCGAAGCCCCAGCGCCCCGGCACTGGCTCTCAGTCGTCAGGCTGCATCAGCTCGCGCACGAACCCGATCAGCCCCGTCTGGCGAGCGCGGCGCAGGCGTTCGGCGTGGAGGATCTTCTTCACTTCCTCGAAGCAGCTGGCGATGTCATCATTGACGACGACATAGTCGTAGCCGTCCCAGTGGCTGATTTCCGAGCGCGCGCGTTCCATCCGGCCATGGATCACCTCGGCGCTGTCGGTGCCGCGCCCGGTCAGGCGGCGGCGCAGTTCCTCTATGCTGGGGGGCAACAGGAACACGCGCACGACGTCGCGTTCCAGCTTCTGGTACAGCTGCTGCGTACCCTGCCAGTCGATGTCGAACATATAGTCGATGCCGTCTTTCAGGCCGGCCTTAACCTGCGCCTTGGGCGTGCCGTAGCTCTGCCCGAAGACGGTCGCCCATTCCAGGAACTCGCCCGCTTCGGCCATGCGGTCGAACTGTTCGTGGCTGACGAAGTGGTAATGCTCGCCATCGACTTCGCCGGGGCGGGGCTGGCGCGTGGTGCAGGACACCGAATTGCGCAGCTGCGGATCGTGCTCCAGCAACATGCGCGCGATCGTCGTCTTGCCCGCGCCCGACGGGGAGGACAGGATGAACATCAGGCCGCGCCGCGCAAGCGTGCCGGTGGCGTCGGAGGAAGGAGTGGACTGGACCATGGCCTCCGATGCCGATGCCGGGCGCGCAAATCAAGCGCGGAAACACGAAACCGTGCGCGAAAACCCCCTTTCGCGCGCTTGCCCCGGTGCGGTCTGCTCGGCTATCAGCGCGCAGAAACCTGACGGGTGCGGCAAATCCCGCCGTGCCCGCGCGTCATGCCTTTATCCAAGGAGCCGGTGTTGCTGTTCCTCACCATCTTCCAGATCGTCAGCTACCTGATCGACATCATCGTCTTCGTGGTGATCGTGCAGTTCGTGCTTGGCCTGCTGATCGCGTTCAACGTGGTCAACATGCACAACCAGTTCGTCTCGGCGCTCTACACGGCGCTGAATGCGATTCTGGACCCCATGCTACGCCCGATCCGGCGGATCATGCCCAACACCGGCGCGATCGATTTTTCGCCGATGGTGCTGATAATCGGCCTGAAGATCCTGCAGATCATCTTCGGCAACCTGGCCATGGCAGGCTACTGATGGCGGACATCATCGACGGCAAGGCCTTCGCCGAAGGCCTGCGCGCGCGGATCGGCACGGTCGCCGCCGCGTTCGAGGCGGGGGCGGGGCGCAAGGCGGGTCTGGCCGTGGTATTGGTGGGCGAAGACCCGGCAAGCCAGGTCTACGTGCGCAACAAGGGCAAGCAGACCCTTGCCGCGGGCATGAACAGTTTCGAGCACACGCTGCCCGCAGACACGTCCGAAGCGGACCTGCTGGCCGTGGTGGAGCAATTGAATCAGGATCCCGCGGTGGACGGCATCCTCGTCCAGCTGCCGCTGCCCGCGCACATGAACGAGCAGAAGGTCATCGCCACGATCAACCCCGACAAGGACGTGGACGGCTTCCACGTCGTCAACGTCGGGCGGCTGGCGACGGGGCTGCCGGGGTTCGTACCCTGCACCCCGCTGGGCTGCGTGATGCTGCTGAAGGATCGCCTCGGCTCGCTGTCGGGGCTGAATGCGGTGGTGATCGGGCGCTCCAACATCGTCGGCAAGCCGATGGCGCAGCTGCTGATCGCGGAAAGCTGCACCGTCACGGTCGCGCATAGCCGCACGAAGGATTTGCCCGAAGTGGTGCGCCGCGCCGACATCGTGGTGGCGGCTGTTGGCCGACCCGAAATGGTCAAGGGCGACTGGCTCAAGCCTGGCGCAACCGTGATCGACGTGGGCATCAACCGTGTTCCGGGCGCGCAAGAGGGCAAGACGAAGCTTGTGGGCGACGTTGATTTCGCCTCCGCCGCGCAAGTTGCCGGAGCGATCACGCCGGTTCCGGGCGGAGTGGGGCCGATGACCATCGCGGTGCTGCTGCGCAACACGGTGGTCGCCGCGCACCGCAACGCGGGGCTGGCGCTGGACGAGGGCAGCCTTTGAAGCGGATCATGGTCGGTCTAGTGCTGGCGGCGGCGATCGTCGCCCCGCTTCAGACCGACGCACGCCCCCGGCGGCAGCTTGCTCCGGGGACAGGCACCGCGAACCCCAGCGTTCTGGTCGCCGAAGAGATCGCCTTTGCCCGGATGGCGCGTGAAAAGGGCCAGTGGAAGGCCTTTCGCGAATTCGCCGATGAAACGGCGCTTATGTTCGTCCCGCAGGAAGTCGTGGCGCAGGACTGGCTGAAGAAGCAGGCCGAGCCCACCGCGCCTTTGCAATGGGATGCCCATCGCATCTGGATGAGCTGCGACGGCACGCTGGGCGTCACCAAGGGCGCGTGGACGCGGCCCGATGGCACCGTCGGCTGGTACACCACGATCTGGAAGCGGCAGAAGAAGGGCGAATACCGCTGGGTGCTCGATCACGGCGATACGCTGGCCACGGCGCTGCCGGAACCTGACATGCTGACCGCAAAAGTGGCGCAGTGCGGGCGCAAGCCCGACGTTGCCGCGCCCGCGACGCCGCCCGCCGATGCGCGCACCTTCACCGGCGGAAACTCGCAGGACGGCACCCTGCGCTGGAATGTCACGGTGCTGGGCGGCAACGATGCCCGTTCGGTCAGCGTACAACTGTGGAACGGCACCAAATTCGACACGATCGTGCAGGACAACGTGGTTCCGCCCCAGTAGAACATGCTCTAGGGTCCGGCGCATGTACGAACTTTTCATCAGCGCCTTCGTCACCCTCTTCGTCGTCATCGACCCGCCGGGCTGTGCGCCGATCTATGCGGGCCTCTCCGCCGGAGCGAGCCGTGCGCAGGCCTTTTCCATGGCTGCACGCGCCTGCATCGTGGCGGCGATCATCCTTGTCGTCTTCGCCCTGTTCGGCAAGAAACTGCTGGGCGCGCTGCATATCGAACTCGACGCCTTCCGCATCGCCGGCGGCATCATGCTGTTCATGATCGCCATCGACATGGTCTTCGAAAAGCGCACCCAGCGGCGGGAGGAACGCGCCGAGAAGATCATCGCCCACAACGCCAGCACGCCCGAGGTGGAGGACGTGTCCATCTTCCCGATGGCGATGCCGATGCTGGCCGGGCCCGGGTCCATCGCCACGATGATGCTGCTGACCAGCCGCGCGCATGGCAGCCAGCAGACGATCACCATCCTGGGCGCGATGGTGGCGGTGATGCTGCTGGCCTTCGCCGCGCTGGCTGCGGCCGGGCCGCTGATGAAGGTGCTGGGCGACAAGGTGGAGGCGGTCATCACCCGCCTGCTGGGCGTGCTGCTGGCCGCGCTGGCGGCGCAGTACGTGATCGACGGAGTCAAGGCCACGCTGCTGCCAGCATGATCGAGGCCGCATGATCCAGACCGCTGCCGTCTATGTGCTTGCGGCGCTGGCCGAGATCGGCGGCTGCTTCGCGTTCTGGGGGTGGCTGCGGATGGACAAGCCGGTATGGTGGCTGGTGCCCGGCTGCCTGTCGCTGGTGATCTTCGCCTGGCTGCTGACGCTGGTGGACACCTCGCAGGCGGGCAGGGCCTATGCGGCTTACGGCGGGATCTACATCACGGCGGCGCTGGTGTGGCTGTGGCAGGTGGAAGGCGTTCGGCCCGATCGCTGGGACATGTTGGGCGCGATGCTGTGCCTGCTGGGTGCGGGCGTGATCCTGCTGGCGCCGCACAAGGCTTGAGCGGACACGGCTCAGGCTGCCGAGCGAAATCCTCCACCAACATTGTCCAGCGCGCTTTCGATGGCGGCAAGGAACTGGTCCGTCGCCCGCTCCCACGAATAGAGCGAGCCGAGCGCAGCCGCGTCCGGCCGCTCGACCGTCAACGCACCCTGAACTGCCCGCGCCAGCGAGGCATCGACGGCGCCTGCGGCCCAGCCCACGCGATGATCCACGCCGCGTCCGTCCGACCCCAGGATGTCGATCGGCCCGGTCACCGGGAACGCCGCCACCGCGGTGCCGCAGGCCAGCGCTTCGATGACGACGAGGCCGAACGTGTCGGTCAGGCTGGGGAATACGAAGCAGTCGGCACTGCGATAGGCGCAGGCCAGCGCCTCTCCGGAAAGCGCGCCGAGGAACAGCACCTGCGGATAGCGGCGGCGCAGCGTTTCCAGCGCCGGGCCATCGCCGACCACCACCTTGCTGCCCGGCACGTCGAGGTCGAGGAACGCCTCCAGGTTCTTTTCCGGGGCCACGCGGCCGACGTTGAGCAGGACCGGCCCTTGCAGCGTCGTCATCTCGGCAAGGCGCGGGCCGTCCGGGCGAAACAGGGCATGATCAATGCCCCGGCTCCACGCCCGCGTCGGCCCGATGCCGCGCGTTTCCAGTTCCGCGGCAAGGCTGCGGGTAGACACCATCACGGCCTGGCTCTGCGCGTGAAAGCGCTGCAGGATCGGCCAGAAGTATTCCGCCGACAGCCCCGTGCGCACCGCACAATATTCGGGAAAGCGCGTGTGGAAGGCCGAAGTGAAGGGCACACCGCGCGCCAGGCACCAGCCGCGCGCGGCCCAGCCGATCGGACCCTCGGTGGCGATATGAACGATTTCGGGTTCGGCCTTGTCCAGCATCCGGCGCACGCCGAAGCGGGGCGCCATGGCCAGCCGGATCGAGGCATAGCCCGGCATCGGTACCGTGAGGAACCGGTCTGGCGTAATCGTTTCCACTGCATGGCCGCGCTGGACCAGGTGATCGACCGTTGAGGTGAGGGAGCGGACGACGCCGTTGACTTGCGGCAACCAGGCGTCGGTTGCCAGCGCCAGCTTCACGCTACGGCCTCCGCTCCGACCTCTATTTCCGCCCCTTCGCCCAGGGTGCGTCCTCCGGTCTCGGCGATCCAGTCCACGATCGCCATGTGGCCGTTGAAATCCTCGGTCAGCGCGGTGCAGCTTTCCACCCAGTCGCCATCGTTGTAATACGTGATGCCGCCAAATTCGCGGATTTCGGCACAATGGATGTGGCCGCACACGACGCCGTCGAACCCGCGCGAGGTGGCTTCGGTGGCGACCGCTTCCTCGTAGCTGCCGATGAACTGGACGGCGTTCTTGACCTTCTTCTTCATGTAGGAGGACAGCGACCAGTACGGCATGCGCAGGCGGCGACGCACGGCGTTGAAGACGATGTTGGCGCGCAGCAGCATCGAATATGCCTGGTCGCCCAGGAACGCGAGCCACTTGTGATAGAGCACAACACCGTCGAATGCATCGCCGTGCGTGACTAGAAGACGGCGGCCATCTGCGGTGGTGTGCACCGCTTCCAGCGCCAGTTCGACGCCGCCGAAGCTCATGCCCGCATAGTCGCGCAACATTTCGTCGTGGTTGCCGGCGATGAAGATCACGCGGGTTCCACGATGCGCCATCTTGAGGATGCGGCGGACGACTTCGTTGTGCGCGTCGGGCCAGTACCAGCCCTTGCGCAGTCGCCAGCCGTCGACGATGTCGCCCACGAGATACAGCGTCTCGCATTCATGGGCGCGCAGGAAGTCCACCAGCATCGCGGCATTGCATCCGCGCGTGCCGAGGTGGATGTCGGAAATCCAGATGGTGCGGCATTTACGCTTGGGGCGAAAGCCCTTGGGGTCGGGAAGATCGAGCCAGGCCGGGATCCTGTTGCCGGGTCCGGTACCGGTTGCTCGTTCGAGAAGGTGTCCGATGTCTTCGCGCATGGCCGTAAGTCCCCGATTCCCTGCGATTGCCGGGCCTATGACAGCGCGGCGTTGCGTGGTGGTGACGGTTGCGGGTCACTTCGATGACAGCGTTCGATCGTCTGTCGATAACCCGGATCGGATGCATCGTTTGATCGTTCGGGGCCTCATTCACCCGCATGTCATCGATATGTCACCGCGTCGTCACACTGGGGAGGCAAAAGCCGCGCCGATACTCAGGGGCACCTCATTCGAAAGGCGGACAACGGGGCGATGCGGCGGATCGACATTTTGCTGGCGAGCGAACTTTCCGGAGGACTCGCTCCGTTTCGGCATGACCAGTTCGAGGTGGTGCTCCATCGCTGGACCGATTTCGCGGAACTGCCGCTGATCGAAGGGGCGCTATGGGTCTTCATCGACTGGGTGCTGCCGGACATGTCTGGCTTTGAGCTCTGCCGTCGCCTGCGGGCAGACAGCCTCACGGCCCACGCGCATGTCACCATGGTGCTGGAAGAGGACAACCAGGAAGACCGCAAGCGTGCCCTGCGCATGGGTGCCGACGACTATATGGTCGGCCCGCTGACGCGCAATGCGCTGCTCGACCGGGTGCTGGGGGCCAACCTGGGGGAACAGGACAACGCCGGGATTCGCCTTGTCACGCAGGGCGAGCTGATGGTGGACGTGGCCGCTTTCCAAGCCCGTTTCCAGGGCAAGCCGATTTCGCTGATGCCCAATGAACTGCGGCTGCTGCGTTATTTCATCGAGCATCCGGGCCGCGTGTTCAGCCGCACCCAGCTGATCGCCGCGCTGGGCAAGCAGGAGCCGCCGGTCGATGAACGCACGGTGGATGTGTGGATCGGGCGCCTGCGCCGCGCGCTCAAGGGCGTGGGCGCGGGTAACCCGCTAAGGACGGTGCGCTCGCTGGGGTATGTCTTCGATACGCTTTGAGGGCGTTTACTGCAGGGTTGCGCCGTCTTCGTCGCCATCGCCCGCGCGACCGAAGAACTGCATCAACTGCACCAGCAGTTCGCACCTTGCGGCCAGCCCTTGCGCTTCCAGCAGGGCCTGCTTGGCGGCCGCGTCGAACGGGGCGATTTGCGACACACCGTTGATCAGCGAAGTGTCGTCCAGCCGCCCAACCTGCTCCCAGTCCACAACGTAGCCTTGCGCTTCGGCAAACCGGCGAGCCTCACGCTCGAAGCTGGCGCGTTCGATGGGGGCAAGGATCTCGTCCGGTTCGTTCAGCAACTCGGCCTCGACCTGCCGAAAGGGGGTGGTGACGTCCAGCTCGCGCAGGATGCGAAAGCGCGTCTCGCCCTCCAGCACGATGTTGAAGCGGCCGTCCTCCAGCGCCTCGACGTCGCCGATGCGGCCAAGGCAGCCGACGGAAAACAGCGGTGCGCCATCGACCGGCTTCTGCGGCTGGATCATGCCGATGCGCCGGTCGCGGGCGAGGGCGTCGCTTATCATGGCGCGGTAACGCGGCTCGAAAATGTGCAGGGGCAGTTGCAGCCCCGGATAGAGCACCGCGCCGGTCAGCGGAAAGATGGTGATCCGCGTCAACCGGGTCAGCCGAACAGGACGGTCGACAGCTTGCGCCGGATGGCCGAAACCCACGGATCCTCAAGCCCGATGGACTCGAAGATCTGCAGCAGCTTGGCGCGCGCGGCGCCTTCGTTCCATTCGCGGTCGGCAGCGATCATGCGCAGCAGCGTCTCGGCGGCGGCATCGCGTTCACCGGCGGCGAAGGCTGCGCCGGCGAAAGCGAACTGTGCCTCAGGATCGGCGGGTCGTTCTGCAGCGGCAGCGCGCAGGGCTGCCAGTTCGCTGTCTTCCGGTTTGTCCTTGGCCAGTGCCAGCGTATTGCGGGCGCGCTCCACATGCGGATCTGTCGACAGCGGCTCGCCCAGCGAATCGAGCACCTGTTCAGCTTCCTCGATCCGGCCCGCCGCCACGAAGGACCGCACTAGCCCGGCCAGAACCTCGCCATTGTCCGGCGCCATTTCGAGAATCTGCATGAAGATGCTGGCGGCGCGTTCACCGTCGCCTTCGGCCAGCGCTTCTTCGCCCATGGCGATCAGCGGAACCACATCGACCTGCGGCTCCGCCCCGGCGGGTTGCACCGGCAGCTTTTCCAGCAACTGGTCGATCAGTCCCTTGAGCTGCGATTCGGTGCGCGCGTTGGTCAGGTCCGCCACCGGCTGGCCCTGGAAGATCGCGTAGACGGTGGGGATGGACTGTACGCGGAACTGCGCGGCGATGAACTGCTCCTCGTCCACGTTGACCTTGGCGAGGACCACGCCCTTGTCCGCGTATTCGGCGGCGACCTTTTCCAGCACCGGCGTCAGCGCCTTGCACGGGCCGCACCATTCCGCCCAGAAATCTAGGATGACCAGCTGGGTCATGGAAGGCTCTGCCACTGCCTTGCGGAACCGGTCCACTGCCTTCTGCTCGTCGAGGTTGAGACCCATGCTGGCCAAGATTCGTGCTCCGCTTTGCGTAAATTCGAATGTCTTAGATTGGCCTTTCGCACGCGTTTGTGAAGGGACAATGCGCCGTTTCGGTGCGTTCTGCGGGCCAAGCAAAAAACTTTGCGTTTTGTGCTTGCGGGGTATGCGACCCGCTGCTAGTGGGCCGCCTCCACCCCGGACGGGCCGCTTTCGCAGCCCTTTTCCGAAGCGCCAGAGCGGGCGTAGCTCAGGGGTAGAGCACAACCTTGCCAAGGTTGGGGTCGAGGGTTCGAATCCCTTCGCCCGCTCCAGTTTCCATACATCGCGACCATCTTCACCTTCGGGTGACTATCCGCACTTGGCGGAACTACGCATTGTGTCCGGTGCTTGCCGCCCGCACAGTCGATGCATGCAGAATGTCTTGCGAATCCTGTTCTGGCTGGCGCTTGTCTTTGCAGTGACGATGGCCGCGCTGCCGCATCCTCCCGATCTTCCCGTACCCGGCAACGACAAGGCGCAGCACATGCTGGCCTTCGCGACACTGGCGGTGCTGGCCGTGCTGGCGTACCCGCGTGTGCACAAAGGTTGGGTCGCGGCGGGGCTGGTAATCGTGGGGGCAGGGATAGAGATCGTGCAGATGATCCCGGCACTGCACCGCGATGCCGATGTGATGGACCTTCTGGCAGACAGCCTGGCCATCGGGGTTATGCTGGTGCTGGCGGCCCTGTTCCCGGGGCTTCGCAAGGCGCGTTGAATTTTGTTGCATCGGGGCCTTGCACGCTTCGGGAAGCGCTGCTAGTGGCCCCTCCACCCGATCGGAAGCGGTTATTCGCCCGGTCAACCAAACGCCAGAGCGGGCGTAGCTCAGGGGTAGAGCACAACCTTGCCAAGGTTGGGGTCGAGGGTTCGAATCCCTTCGCCCGCTCCAGTTTGCCTTTCCTTACATCTATGGATTTAGCGCGGACACGATCCACGCGGCGCCCTCTATCATCACCGATCGATCGCCCGGACATGCCGCAAAGGCTGCTCGCACAGCACCGGCTGCCTGCGCGCGCAGATCGTCCGGCTGACCTTCCAGAGCACGCGACAGCGGGCCGACCGCGAATGCCATGTCCAGGGCATCCTCCACCGCATCGTGCCGGTTTGCTCCGGCACCGAAAGGAATGGCGTGGTCGAAGGCGGTGACGGTAATGCCCGTGAACCCTGAGGCGTCCAGGATACGCGTCACGCGCTGGGCATCGCCGAAGGAGAACGGACCGGGCGCTTCAGGGTCAGGCTGGGGAAGCGGCGGCACGATCCCGTGAACCGCGTCCAGCGGCAGGCGGATCCAGTCGTTTTCGCCAGCCCCGCGCCAGCACACGAATACGAGCCGGCCACCGGGCTTCAATGCCCGACGCAAGGCGGCGAAGGCGGCTTCCGGATCGTCGAAGAACATGACGCCGAAGCGGGAGAAGAGCAGATCGTAGCCGGTGTGCTGCGGATCATGGCTGGCGGCGTCGCGGACGGCGAATGCAACCGGGCTGCCAGTCGGAACCAGCGCACGCGCACGCGCGACCAAGGCATGCGAGATGTCGAGGCCAAGCACTTCGCCTGCCGCACCAACGCGATCGGCGAGGGCAAAGCTGCTGGCGCCCGCGCCACAGCCGATGTCGATCACCCGCTCGCCGGGTTGCGGTGCAGCGGCCTCCAGCGCGGCCTCTCCGAAGACGGCGAGCATCGCATCCAGACGCTGCTGGTTGGCGACCCAGCGATCGCCGCTGCGGCCATTCCAGTCTTTTACCTGATGGGCATTCATGCTGTGCGCGACCTCGTTTTTGCGAGTAAATCGCAATAACGAGGTCGCGCGTGAACGACAAGCATCGTCAGTAAGGGTCGTCAGTCGCCCGCGACTGTCATTCCATCGATGCGCAAGGTCGGCACGTTTATCGCGCGATGCCATTCAAGGTCGCTGGCGGGCGTCAGGGCCGCGAACATGCGCAGGAGATTGCCGGCCACCGTAAATTCCGACACAGGTCCGGCCAGTTCGCCGTTGACGATGCGGAAGCCCGCAGCGCCCCGACTATAGTCGCCTGTAACGCCGTTCACGCCCTGCCCGATAAGCTCGGTCACGTAGACGCCGTCAGTGACATCAGCCATCAACTCTGCCGGGGAGAGGGCGCCCGCAGCAAGGTGGACGTTGCCAGTGGATACGCCCGGCGCACCGCCGCCGTTACGCGCCGCATGGCCGGTGGGCATCAGGTTCAGCTGACGGGCCGAGGCCGAATCGAGCAGCCAGCCGGTCAGGCGGCCATCCTCGACGATGTTGCGGGCCGAGGTCGCCAGCCCTTCGCCGTCGAACGGACGCGAGCGCAGGCCGCGCCGGACGTGGGGATCGTCGGAGATGACGATGCCGGGGGCGAAGATCTGCTCCCCCAGCTTTTCCAGCAGGAAGCTGGAGCGGCGGGTGATGGCGCTGCCGGTGATCGCGCCCAGCAGGTGGCCGACCAGCGTGCTGGACACGCGCGGATCGAAGATCACCGGCATTGCGCCGCTTTTCAGCTTGCCGGAGCCGAGCTTGGCGACGGTGCGCTCCCCGGCAAGGCGCCCGATCTCGGCGGGAGAGGGCAAGTCGGCGTGATGATGGGCGCTGCGCCAGGCATTGTCGCGCTGCTTGTCCGAACCCTCTCCACCGACGACCGAGGCGCTCAGCGAATGGCTGGTGGAACCGTAGGCGCCTGAAAACCCGTGGCTGGTGGCGAGCGCGAAGACTCCGTTGCCGAAGCTGGCGGAGCCACCATCGGAATTGGTGACGCCAGCGATGGCGCGGGCGGCATCTTCTGCCTCAAGCGCCGCTTCGCGCAGGGCTTCGGGCGAGGGTTCGTGCGCGTCGATCAGGTCGAGTTCGGGCCAGGGGCCGCGCGTCAGCAGTTCTTGCGGAGCAAGGCCTGCATAAGCGTCTTCCGGCGCGGCGCTAGCCATGTCGATGGCACGGGCGGCCAGTTCGTCCAGCGCGGCAGGCGTGAGGTCGGATGAGCCGATGCTGGCCGAACGCCTGCCGATGAAGACGCGCAGCGCGATATGCTCGCTCTCGGAACGCTCCACATCCTCCAGCTTGCCGAGGCGAACCTGAATGCCTTCGGATGAACTGGCACCATAGACCGCATCGGCAGTATCGGCACCAGCGCGGCGGGCGCGCTCCGCCAAGTCAAGGGCGCGATCCCTTGCCTGATCCGGACTGAGCATTGTTCCTGTAAACTCCTGACCGCCGCGCACGACGACGTGCGGGCCTTAAGCAATCACCGATCCCTCGATGGAATGCCGGACCCGCAGCGCCGTGTGTGCCCTGTCAGGCTACGACTTTCAGCGGCTTGCGCCGGTGCTGCGCGATCCAGTCCTCAAGAACCGGCGCGATTCGCGTGCGCCACTTGCTTCCGTTGAAGATGCCGTAGTGGCCGACGCTTTCGGCGAGGTAATACTTCTTGCGGTCTTCCGGCAAGTGGCTTGCCAGATGCAATGCCGCGCGGGTCTGGCCGATGCCGGAAATATCGTCGTTCTCACCCTCGACGGCAAGCAGCGCAGTGTCGCGGATGCCGGCAAGGTCGATGCGCTCGCCGCGATGGACGAATTCGCCCTTGGGCAGGGAGTGCTTCTGGAACACGTGTTCCACCGTCTGGAGGTAGAAGTCGGCGGTCATGTCGCAGACCGCCCGGTATTCGTCGTAGAAGCGCTTGGTCGCGTCGGCGCTGTCGCCATCGCCGGAAACCATGTGCTTGAACATGGCATAGTGGCTCATCATGTGCGCGTTCAGATTCATCGCCATGAAGCCGGTAAGCTGCAGGAAGCCGGGATAGACCCGCCGCCCGCCGCCCGGATAGGTCATCGGTACGGTGGCGATGACGTTCTGCTCGAACCAGGCCAGCGGCTGCTGGATCGCCACGTCGTTGACGCTGGTGGGCGCTTCGCGCGTGTCGATCGGGCCGCCCATCATGGTGAGCGTGGCGGGGCGGCAGGGGTGCTCCTTCGCGCCCATGATCGCCGTTGCCGCATAGGCCGGGACCGAAGGCTGACACACCGCCAGCACATGGGTGCCGGGGCCGATGTGTTCGAGGAAGGCGATCACGTAGTCGATGTAATCGTCGAGGTCGAAGTGGCCCGCGCTCTTGGGCACCATCTTCGCGTCGGCCCAGTCGGTGATGTAGACCTCTGCGCTTTCCAGCATGCGCGCCACGGTACCGCGTAGCAGGGTGGCATAGTGCCCGCTCATCGGCGCGACGATCAGCAGCTTTGGCGCGTCGGCGGCAAGGCCCGGATGCGTGAAGCGCAGGAGGTTGCCAAAGGGCTTGTGCAGCACGATCGATTCGGTGACCGGGTGAATCTTGCCGCCCACGGTCGTAGTCTCGATGTCGAAAGCGGGTTTGCCGCGCGGGCTTGCCGCATGTGCGAAGACATCCAGCGCCGAGGCCATGATCGGCCCGACGCCCGAATAACCGAACGGTAGCGAGGGGTTGGTCAGCAGTTCCGCACCGACCGAAGCCCATGCGGCGGCGCTGCTGAGCATGGCGCGCTGCAATTCGTAGGCATTGTAGAGCAAGTCGTTTCTCCTGACCTGACCGGACTGGTCGCCGGGGCCTTTAACGGCGGTCCTTATAACAGGATTATGAAAACCCGGTGTTACTGTTGCAACGCGGCATTTCCGATTTCAGGCATGCGATCTTCGCACCACAGGCTCCGTTCGTCGCGAAATGGACAGTGTGTCCATGGCACCAAGGAAGCCTTTTCCTACGCTCCGCAAGCCTGTAAGGCGCGCGGCATGGATCAAGGGACGCAAGGCAATCCTCCCGCAGCGGATACCGTGACTGACGGTGCGGTGGCCGATGGGCCGAAGCGGCAGCGCCGCAGTCTGGGCCCGTTGCGCATGGTCTGGCGCGAAATGCTCAAGTATCCAGGCCGCATGGCCACGGCGGGGCTGGCGCTGGTTACCACGGCGACCTCGACGCTGGCGATCCCCTACGGATTCCGGCAGATCGTGGACCAGGGTTTTGCGCAAGGGGCAGACCCGGCTGCGATCCGGTCGTGGTTCCTGATGCTGCTGGGCGTGGTGGTGGTGCTGGCGATCGCGACCGCCATCCGGTTCTATTCGGTGTCATGGCTGGGAGAGCGCGTCGTCGGCGACGTGCGGCTACGGGTGCAGCGCCATTTGCTGACCCTTGCGCCGAGCTTCTTCGAGGAGAATAGCCCCAAGGAAATCTCCTCGCGCATGACGGCCGACACCGCCATCATCGAGCAGATCGTCGGCACGACCGTCTCCGTGGCCTTGCGCAACATCATCATGGCGCTGGGCGGCGTGCTTTATCTCTTCGCGCTGGAGCCGGGGCTGACGGCGTGGCTGATCGTCGCTATTCCCGTAGTGGTCCTGCCGATCGCCGCTTTCGGGCGCAAGCTGCGGGCCGTTTCGCGCTCCAGCCAGGACCGCGTGGCCGACATCGGCGCGCTGACCGCCGAAGTTCTGGGCGCGCTCAAGGTCGTGCAGGCGTTCAATCAGGAAGGGCGCGAACAAAGCCGCTTTTCCGCCGCGGTGGAGCGCACGTTCGATACCGGAAGGCACCGCATCCTCATCCGGGCAGTGATGACGGCGGTGATCATGTTCCTGGTGCTGGGCGCGGTCGTCACGATCATGTGGCGCGGCGCGATCGGCGTGGCGGAAGGCACCATCACCGGCGGCACCATTGCCGCCTTCGTGGTGACGGCGGGCATCGTCGCAGGCGCGTTCAGTTCGCTGACCGAAGTCTACGGCGACCTTGTGCGCGGTGCAGGCGCCGCCAGCCGTCTTGCCGAACTGCTGAACGAACATCCCGCCATCGCTCCCCCGGCACGGCCGCTGGTGCTGCCCAGCCCGGCGCGGGGCAAGCTGGCGTTCGAACGGGTCACCTTCCGCTATCCTTCACGTCCGGAGCTGCCCGCGCTGCACGACTTCAGCCTGACCGTGGAACCGGGCGAGACGGTGGCCATCGTCGGCCCATCAGGTGCCGGCAAATCCACCCTTTTCCAGCTGGCGGAGCGGTTTTACGATCCGCAGGGCGGCGCCATCAAGATTGACGGCGTGCCTCTCGTTTCCGCCGACCCTGCCGAGATCCGCGCCCGCATCGCGCTGGTCCCGCAGGAAGGCGTGCTGTTCGCCGCCTCGGCGCGCGACAACCTGCGCTACGGCAACTGGGATGCCAGCGACGACGCGATCTGGCAGGCGGCGCGCGCCGCCAATGCCGAAGGCTTCCTGCGCGCATTGCCACAGGGGCTGGACACCTTCCTGGGTGAAGACGGCGCGCGCCTTTCGGGCGGCCAGCGCCAGCGCATAGCCATCGCGCGCGCGCTGCTGCGCGATGCCCCGATCCTGCTGCTGGACGAAGCCACCAGCGCGCTGGACGCCGAAAGCGAGCGGCTGGTGCAGGACGCGGTCGAAACGCTGATGGCCCGGCGCACCACGCTGGTCATCGCCCACCGCCTCGCCACCGTGCGCAAGGCCGACCGCATCATCGTGATGGACGGCGGGCGCATCGTGGAGCAGGGCACGCATGACGCGCTCAGCCGCGCAGGCGGCCTTTACGCGCGGCTGGCCGCGCTGCAGTTCGACCACCCTTCGATCATGCCGCTCGGCTAGCCAGCGCCCGCGGTTGGCAAGTCAAGTTCGGAACGGCTCAGGTTCCGCTCCGTTCGTGGATGTTTTTTCGCTGGCGTTGCGCGCGCGTGTAACTAAGTTACCCGGCATCGCGGGCTGTTCCGGCCCGATCCAAACATCTGTCGCCCCCGTCCGAAAAGGTCACGACATGCTTCGCTTTGCCGGTAAAGCGCTCCTTGCGAGCGCGGCACTTTCCGTTCTCGCCATCGCCGTCCCCGCCATTTCGCAGGACGCTGCAACAAAGCCCGCCCTCGCGCCGTCTGCAGACTGGGGCAAGTTCGGCGTCCAGACCCAGTGGATCGACAGGTCGGTCAAGCCGGGCGACGATTTCGACGCCTACGTCAACGGTGAGTGGAACAAGACCGCTGTCCTCCCCGCCGACCGGACCCGCTGGGGCTCGTTCATCGAACTGAGCGACCTTTCGGAAAACCGCGTCCACGGCATCCTCGACGAACTGGTCGCCGCGAACCCGGCCCCCGGCTCGGACGGCGCGCGCATCGCCGCGGCCTACAAGGCGTTCATGGACGTCGATGCGATCAACAAGGCGGGACTTGCTCCGGCGCGCCCGTACCTTGACGCGATCAAGGCGGCGAAGACGCCTGCCGATCTCGCGACACTGTTCGGCAAGCCGGGCTATGCCTCGCCGATCGGCCTCTATGTCGGCGCGGATGACAAGCAGAGCGACATCTATGCGCTCAACGCCAACATCACCGGCATGGGCCTGCCGGATCGCGATTATTATCTGAAGACCGATGCGCGCTCGGTGGCCCTGCGCGACAAGTACAAGGCCTATCTGACGTTCGTGCTCGGCAAGGCCGGGTACGCCGATCCGGCTGCGTCCGCCGCAGCGGTGCTCGCGCTTGAAACCGAGCTTGCCAAGGCAGACTGGGACCGCGCCGCCGCGCGCAACCCCGACCTCACCTACAACAAGGTGCCGGTTGCCGAGTTCGCGGCGATGGGATCACCGGGCGTCGTCAAGGCGTTCCTCTCCGCCGTCGGCGCGGACAAGGCCAGCTACGTGCTGATCGGCGAAATGCCGCCCACGGCTGAGGAGTTCAAGGCCGCCGGGATCGATCCCGCCAAGGCCGGCACGCAGTTCGGCCCGGGCATGCCCGCCGTGGTCAAGCTGATCCAAAGCACTCCGGTCGCGACCTGGCAGGCCTACCTTGCCGCGCATTTCCTGCGTGACAATGCCTCGGTGCTGCCGAGCGACATCGACGCCGCCACCTTCGATTTCTACGGAAAGACGCTCAGCGGCCAGCCCGAGCAGCGCCCCCGCTGGAAGCGTGGAATCGACGCAGTGGAGGGCATGGCCGGCGAACTGGTCGGCAAGCTCTATGCGGCGAAGTACTTCCCCCCTGCGCAGAAGGCGGCGATGACCGAACTGGTCGCCAACCTGCGCAAGGCGATGGCCGCCAACCTCAAGGATCTGTCGTGGATGAGCCCGGTCACCCGCGAAAAGGCGGAGGAAAAGCTCGACGCATTCACGCCCAAGATCGGCCAGCCCGATGTCTTCAAGACCTATCAGGGCCTGACCTTCTCGGCCACCGATCCGCTGGCCAACGGCATCGCTGCGGGCAAGTGGCAGACCGCGTTCGACATGAACCGTATCGGCGGCCCGGTGGACCGCACCGAATGGGGCATGCTGCCCGAGACGGTGAACGCCTACTACAACCCCGGCATGAACGAGATCGTCTTCCCCGCCGCGATCCTGCAGCCGCCGTTCTTCAACCTCTCTGCCGATCCGGCAGTGAACTATGGCGGCATCGGCGCGGTTATTGGCCATGAAATGAGCCACGGCTTCGACGATCAGGGCGCCAAGTACGACGGTGCCGGCAACCTGCGTGACTGGTGGACACCCGCCGATCAGGCTGCGTTCCAGAAGCTGCAGGCCAAGCTGGCCGCGCAGTACGATGCCCTGTGCCCGTTCGACGACGGCAAGACCTGCGTGAACGGCAAGCTGACGATGGGTGAGAACATCGGCGATCTCGGCGGCCTCAGCCTTGCCTACCGCGCCTACAAGCTGTCGCTGAACGGCAAGCCTGCGCCGGTGATCGACGGATTCACCGGCGACCAGCGTTTCTTCATGGGCTGGGCGCAGGTGTGGCGCTCCAAGGTGCGTGAGGAGCAGGCGCGCCAGTTCCTCGTCACCGATCCGCACTCGCCGCCGCAATACCGCATCAACGGCATCGTCCGTAACTTCGACGAGTGGTACAAGGCGTTCAACGTGAAGCCCGGCGAGAAGCTGTACCTTGCGCCGAAGGACCGCGTGCGGATCTGGTAAGGCCGCCAATTCCTCCCCGGGCCTGTCTCGGGGAGGATGCTGGTCCTCTGCCCACCCGTAAATTCCGCAGCGCGGCACGTCCCCGGTTGACTTGCCAGCCCCGTGCGGCATGACCTCGTGCCCATGGACCTTACCCTAACCGCGATCCTCCTCGGCATTGTCGAGGGCCTCACCGAGTTCCTGCCCGTCTCCTCGACCGGCCATCTCATTCTTGCCACCCGGTTGTTCGGCTACGATTCGAGCCAGTGGGCGACCTTTAACATCGTCATCCAGCTGGGCGCGATCCTGGCGGTCATCGTGCAGTTCTGGCGCACGTTCTGGGCGGTGGGCATGGGGCTGCTCAAGCTCAACCCCACTTCGATCCGCTTCGTGCGCAACGTGCTGCTCGCCTTCATCCCTTCGGCGGTGCTGGGGCTGCTGTTCAACAACTGGATCGAAGGGCTGCTGGGCGAACCCGCCGTAGTCGCCTGGGCGCTGATCATCGGCGGCATTGCCATCCTGGGGATCGAGAAGGTGGCCAAGCCCGGTCCGCTTACCGGCGTCGCCGAACTGCCGGCGTCCAAGTGCATTGGCGTGGGCTTTGCCCAGTGCCTGGCAATGATACCGGGTGTCAGCCGCTCGGGCGCGACGATCATGGGCGCGCTGTCGATGGGCGTTGAGCGCTGCACGGCGGCGGAGTTCAGCTTTTTTCTGGCCGTGCCGACGATGATCGGTGCGACCACGCTGGAACTGCTCAAGCATCACGAGGAACTGATGGCGGGCGCCGGGCCGGTCGGCTGGAACGAGATCGCCGTCGGCTTCGTTGTGTCGTTCGTCGTGGCGCTGGTCGTGATCAAGGCCTTCATGGCTTTCGTCAGCAAGTCCGGCTTCGCACCTTTCGCGTGGTATCGCATCGTCGCCGGTGCGCTGGCGCTGTTCCTGCTGTCGCAGGTCTGAAACAGGGATTTCAAGCATGAGCAAAGAGGAGAAACTCGGCCGCAAGGATTACGAGAGGCTCCTCGAACCGATGGAGCAGGATCTTGTCGGGATGGCGCGCTGGGCGCAGAAGACCGGCGCGCGCATCGTGGTCCTGTTCGAAGGGCGCGACACGGCGGGGAAGGGCGGCGCCATCAAGGCCGTTTCAGGCCAGCTCAACCCGCGCCAGTGCCGCACCGTGGCGCTTGCCGCACCCAGCGACCGCGAAAAGGGCGAGTGGTACTTCCAGCGCTACGTCGATCAGCTGCCCGCCCGCGGCGAGATCGTGCTGTTCGACCGATCCTGGTACAACCGCGCGGGCGTGGAGCGGGTGATGGGCTATGCCACGCAGGCCGAAGTCGAAGCCTTCCTGCGGCAGACCCCGACGTTCGAGAAGATGCTGGTCGACGATGGCATCCTGCTCTTCAAGTACTGGCTGACGTGCGATCAGGACAAGCAGGAGGAGCGCCTGCACGAACGGCTGGAAGACCCGCTCAAGCGCTGGAAGCTGTCGCCCGTCGATGTCGCCGCGCGCGAGAAGTATGCCGACTACACGCTGGCCCGCGAGGCCATGCTGGAGGTCACGCATACCGCCCACGCGCCATGGACGCTGGTGGATTTCAACGACCAGCGGCGGGGAAGGCTGACCCTGATTCGCGACCTGCTCGACCGCTTGCCCGATACCATGGTCGATGCCCCTGAACTGGACCTGCCGCCGCTGGAAGGCGAACCGAAGCGCGAAAAATTCGGCGTTCTGGAGCCCATCCGGTCGTTTCCGCTGGCCTGACGGCCAAGCGAATCGGCGGCCTCCCCTTGACTTTGCGGGGGCAATCCAGCAAGGGGCGCAACCTTGAAGGGCGGCGCCTCGGCTTCGCCCCTTTATGATATGTCGTAACGCCGGCCTGCCAGGGCGGCTGCAACTTAGAAAGTACAGGATACCGCCATGGCGAAGCCCGCAACCGTCAAGATCCGTCTTGTCTCGACCGCCGACACCGGCTTTTTCTACGTCACGAAGAAGAATCCCCGGAACACGACCGAGAAGTTCGTCTTCAAGAAGTACGATCCCGTCGTGCGCAAGCACGTCGAGTTCAAGGAAGCCAAGATCAAGTAAGGTTCACGGTCGGTTCAAGGCTGTGGACCCAACGGGAAAGCCATGAACCACGTGAAAAAGACCTTTCGATCCTGTGTCAGCGCGGCCGCTTTGGCCGCGCTTTCCGTTCCTGCCGTGCTCGCGCCGACGCATGCCGTCGCCGCCGCGGGCGAAGAGGCCAAGCTGCTGGACCAGGCAGTGGCGGCGCTTCGTGGCATCGACACGTTGAAGGCGGACTTCGTCCAGACCGACCGCTCGGGCCAGACTGTCAGCGGCGTCCTGACGATGAAGAATCCCGGCAAGATTCGCTTCCAGTACCAGCCGAGCGCCAAGATGCTGATCGTCGGAGATGGCAAGGCGTTGAACTTCGTCGATTACGAAGTGCGGCAGGTGCAACGCTGGCCCATCAAGAACAGCCCGCTTGGCGCGCTGCTCGATCCCACGCGCGATGTCGCGAAGTTCGGCAAGCTGCTTCAGACCGGCAACCCCAACGTCGTCAGCATCGAAGTGCGCGACCGTTCGCACCCGGAATACGGCGTCATTACCCTGATCTTCACCCGCAAGGCATCGGCGCCCGGCGGGCTTGAGTTGACGTACTGGGTCTCGCTCGATTCGCAGAACAAGCGCACCACCATCAGCCTGTCTAACCAGCGCTATGGCGTGCCCGTCACCGACAACGATTTTCGCTGGGTCGATCCCCGCCCACGCAACCGTCGATGACGAAGGGCGCTTCGGCGCGGAGCGTGTAGCTACAGCGACAGACTGCGACAGTTTTTTGAACTTCGTTCACTTGGCAGTCAGGCGCGGATACCTACATAGGGAGTGTCAGAACGGTTTGAGGCGGGTTTCCCCCCTGTTGCCCGCGCCTCCTGAGTGACCGCTCTGATACTAGCGTGACGAACGCTTACAGGAACCCTCGAGCCTCTGCCCCCGGCTCGAGGGTTTTCTGTTGCTCGGATAGGGAGCCGGTCCGGCGCCCTCTGGCAATTCGTGGGCGCGATGCCTAAAGCCTGCGCCATGAAGATCGCCACCTGGAACATCAACTCCGTCCGCCTGCGCATCGACCAGGTCGAGCGGTTCCTGACCGAGCAGGCTCCGGACGTCCTGTGCCTGCAGGAGATCAAGGTCGCCGAGCCGCTCTTCCCGCACGAGATGTTCGAGCGACTGGGCTATACCCACCGCGCGATCCACGGGCAGAAGGGCTATCACGGCGTCGCCACTGTATCCAAAGTGCCGTTCCGCGATTTCTCGAAGCATGACTGGCAGGATAACGGCGAGGCGCGGCACATCGGTGTCGAACTGCTGGGGCCGGGGCAGGGCATGATCCTGGAGAACGTCTATATCCCGGCGGGCGGCGACGTCGCGGACCGGGACGTGAACCCCAAGTTCGGACAGAAGCTGGACTTCCTCGAACGCATGACCCGCTGGGCCGACCGGATCGAGCGTCCCACCCTGATCGTTGGCGACTTCAATATCGCCCCGCTCGAATCGGACGTCTACGATCACAAGGCGCTGCTCAAGGTCGTCAGCCACACCCCGATCGAAGTGGAGACGCTGAAGCGCCTGCAGGACGCCGCGGGCTTCGACGATCTGGGGCGACGGTTCATCCCGGCGCCGGAGCGCAACTATTCCTGGTGGTCCTACCGCAGCTACTGGCGCCAGAAGGACCAGGGCCGCCGTCTCGACCACATGTGGGCCTCGCCGGACCTTGCGCCGCAGGCACGCGGCCATCACTTCGTCGAGGAAACGCGCCGCTGGGAGCAGCCCAGCGATCACATCCCGCTCGTGACAGAGTTCGAACTCTGAGCCAGCCGCGCGCTTCCACGCGCCGCGTGGCGCTGGCGCTCGATGCGCTGCGCCATGGCTGGCCGGTCGGGATCGCCGGGCAGATCCTGCTCCCTGCGGAGACCGCCTTTGCCGACGGCGTCGCCGCGCCGCGCATGCTGATCTCCGCGGCCCGCGCGGTGACGCTGAAGCTGGCCAACCAGCGCGAAGCAGCGGTGCCCGAGGCGCCGGTCCTGATTCGCGCGGCCGAACCCTTCGACCTCGACACCGCCCGCGCCGTGGCCGACCCGGCGCTGGACCTTGCCTATCCGATGAAGGGTCCGTTTGCCGCAGAGCCGATCACGGACGGCGAATCGGCGCGCACGGCGATGGAACTGGCGCGGCTGGCAGGTATCCTGCCTGCTTTCCTCGTCCTGCCGGGGATCGATGAAGAGCTTCAGGAGGTTTCCGCCGCCGACCTTGCCGAGTGGAAAGACACCCGCCACTTGCGCGTGGCGTCCCGCGCCCGGCTTCCGGTGGAAGCGGCGGAGAATGCCGAGATCGTCGCGTTCCGTGCGCTCGACGACTTGCGCGAACATGTGGCGCTGGTCATCGGCACGCAGGACGGCGCGCGTCCGCCGCTGGTGCGCCTCCATTCCGAATGCCTGACCGGCGACATCCTCGGCAGCCTGAAATGCGACTGCGGGCCGCAACTGAACGCCGCCCTGCGGGCCATGGCGGAAGAAGCCGCGCAGGGCGGCTGGGGCGTGCTGCTCTACCTGCGGCAGGAAGGGCGAGGCATCGGTCTCGTCAACAAGCTGCGCGCCTATAGCCTGCAGGATGCGGGCTTCGATACCGTCGACGCCAACAACCGCCTGGGCCTGCCCACCGAAGCGCGCGACTTTCCGGTGGCGGCGCGGATGCTCGAACTGCTGGGCGTACGGGCGATTCGGCTGATGACCAACAATCCCGCCAAGGTCGCCGCCCTGCAGCATGTCGGCGTAGAAGTGGTGGAACGGGTGCCGCACAAGCTGCCGCCCAACCCGCACAACGCCCGCTACCTCGAAACAAAGCGCGACCGGACGGGGCACATCCTCTGACGCTTGGATGGTGGGGCCTGAGCGCCTATCTATCGCCCCATGCCTGAACTTCCTGAAGTCGAAACCACCGTGCGCGGCTTGGAACGCTTTCTCGATGGAGAGCGGATCGCGCGGGTGACGCTGAACCGTGCCGACTTGCGCCGTCCGTTCCCGCCCGATCTGGTGCAGGTGCTGACGGGCGCGCGGGTGACCGGGCTTGGCCGTCGCGCCAAGTACGGGCTGATCCATACCGACCGTGACCAGACCATGGTGTTTCACCTCGGTATGTCCGGGCGTTGGCGGATCGAGCCGGAGACGCCGGACAAGCACGATCATCTGGTGCTGGAAACCGGGTCCGGCCATGTTCTGGCGCTCAACGACGCGCGGCGGTTCGGTTCGGTCGATCTGGTGCCTACGGCAGGCCTCGACGAATGGGGGGCTTTCGCCGCGCTGGGGCCGGAGCCGCTGGGCAACGATCTCACCCCTGCGCACCTGCGCAAGGCGTTCGCCGGGCGGATCGCACCGGTCAAGCAGATGCTGCTGGATCAGACGATCGTGGCGGGGCTGGGCAACATCTACGTGTGCGAGGCGCTGTTCCGGTCGGGCATCCGGCCGGACAAGGAAGCGGGCCGGGTCAGCCTGCCCGCGCTGACCCGGCTGGTGCCGGCGATCAAGGAGGTGCTGGGCGAATCGATCGCGGCGGGCGGCTCCACCATCAAGGACTATGCCCAGCCCAACGGCGAACTGGGTTACTTCGCGGCATCGTGGCGGGTCTATGGGCGCGAGGGCGGCGCCTGTTCCTGCGGTGCGCTGGTGCAACGCTTCGTGCAGGGCGGCAGGAGCACGTTCTGGTGCCGCAAGTGCCAGAAATAGGCGCTTTCGCACGGTTCCATCGGGTTGACGCAAGGCGGCTCGAACTGTAAGGGGCGCGCTTTCCGGCGAGTCCGTTCGCCGAATAGATTCGTTAGGCAATTGGGGCCGCTCACCGTGTTGGCCGCCCAGACAGAGGAATATCGATGGCCAATACGCCGCAAGCCCGCAAGCGCATCCGTCGCAACGAGCGCCGTGCAGAGATCAACACCAACCGCGTCAGCCGCATTCGCACCTTCCTGAAGAAGGTCGAGACCGCCCTGGCCGGTGGCGACAAGGATGCCGCTGCCGAGGCGCTCAAGGCTGCACAGCCCGAGCTGGCCCGTGGTGTTGCGCGTGGCGTGCTCCACAAGAACACTGCAGCGCGCAAGATGTCGCGTCTGACCAAGCGCGTCTCCGCCCTCTGATTCGAGGGTTGATTCGCGTTCCGGGATAGCACCGGATCGGCTGGATCAGGACGAAACAAGAACGGAGCCGGGGTCGCCAGATCCCGGCTCCGTTCTTGTTTGTGCCGCATTGCAGCATGCTCTGGGTTAAACTCGCGTAAAAGCTGCGATTCGGAGTGCTGCATTGCGCAAGTCCTTGAATTTAAATCAAATTACACTTTGACTACGGATTTTGGGCACTCCGGTTGAGTCAACCTTCATAATTTTTTTTATTTGGGGACCGCCGTCTTGCCTGCGGCGCAAACCGGTTCCTAAAAGGGGTCTCGGCCGTTGCGGAACTGGCCGGGGAAACAGCGATTCAGTGTGAAGCAACAGCCGGGAACATGCGTTCGCGGTTGGGGGAAGTTTTACTCTGCGCCTCGCTGGCGACCCGTTCCGCGCACCGGTGGGATCATAGCGGCTAGGGGGTTCGAAACGATGTCGAATACGTCTTCTGGACAGCCCTCGGCGCATCCTGCAGCGGTGACCGCAGTGGTCGAAGGTGCAAACTTGAATAGGAAGTCGAAGGCGGTGCGAGTGGCGATGGAAGAAGATCAGGAAGCCGTGAATCTGGCGGCGGACTGGGCTGACATCAGTCAGGGCCTGCGCAAGGACCTCGGCCATCAGGCGCACAGCCAGTGGATCAAGCCGATCCAGCCCGGCAACTGGTGCAAGGAAACCGGCACTCTCGACCTGTACTTGCCGACCGAGTTTTCGGCGAACTGGGTGAACGATCGATTCGCCGATCGTCTCTCGCTCGCCTGGAAGATCGCGCGTCCCGACGTGCGTCACGTCCGCATCCTGGTGCACCCCGGTCGTCGCCAGCTGCCCGAACTGCGTCTGGGCGGCGGCAACGGTCGTCCCGCCAGCGCACCTGCGAATGATTCGGCGGTCGGTGCACCCGATCCGCTTTCGGTCGCGCTTGCAGGCGAATCGTTCGCCTCGCTCGGCCAGGGTCCGGCAGGCATCGACGCGTCGCAGACCTTCACCAGCTTCGTGACCGGCACGTCCAACGTGCTGGCCTGCAACGCCGCCCAGCGCATGGCTGCGACGGAATCGCCGCAGTTCTCGCCGCTGTACCTCAAGGCCGCGACCGGGCAGGGCAAGACGCACCTGCTTCACGCGATTGGCCATGCCTACCTTGCGGCGCACCCGCATGCCCGGATATTCTACTGCTCTGCCGAGCGGTTCATGGTCGAGTTCGTGCAGGCGCTGCGCCAGAACCAGATGATCGAGTTCAAGGCGCGCCTGCGCGGCTTCGACCTCCTTCTGGTGGACGACATCCAGTTCATCATCGGCAAGGCTTCCGCGCAGGAAGAACTGCTCTACACGATCGATGCGCTGCTTCAGGAAGGCAAACGGCTGGTGTTCGCCGCCGACCGTGCCCCTCAGGCGCTGGACGGGGTTGAGCCGCGCCTCCTGTCGCGCTTGTCGATGGGCCTTGTCGCCGATATCCAGCCCGCCGACATCGAACTGCGCCGTTCGATCCTGGAAAACCGCCTGCAGCGCTTCGCCTCGATCGAAGTGCCTGCCGATGTCATCGAATTCCTGGCGCGGACCATCAACCGCAACGTGCGCGAACTCGTTGGCGGCCTTAACAAGCTGATCGCCTATGCGCAGCTGACCGGGCAGGCCGTGTCGCTGCAGCTGGCCGAAGAACAGCTTACCGACATTCTTTCGGCCAACCGCCGCCGCATCACCATCGACGAGATTCAGCGCACCGTCTGCCAGTTCTACCGCATCGACCGCACGGAAATGAGCAGCAAGCGCCGCGCCCGTGCCGTCGTGCGCCCGCGTCAGGTGGCGATGTACCTTGCCAAAGTGCTGACGCCGCGCTCCTACCCTGAAATCGGTCGCAAGTTCGGTGGCCGCGATCACTCGACGGTGATCCACGCCGTGCGCCTGATCGAAGAACTGCGCACCCGCGATGCCGACATGGACGGCGACGTACGGTCGCTGCTGCGCCAGCTGGAAAGCTGAGGTTTTGCCGGCATCGTGCCGGACGATCCACGCGTTGTTCGCAAGGTTATCCACAAGGGGTCGGGAAGCATTTGCTTTCCGGCCCCTTGTCTTCTGGACGCAAGATGGAGTGCAGGCACAGGGGAATTAAGAAATTAACTTTTGATAAGGCGCTGCCCGATAAGCGGAAAGGCGGCGCGTCCGCGTCATCCCTGACACTCTAGCAGAAGAGGCATTTCCCCCCATGCGCTTCTACCGGGCCACGACTTTCCTGTTTCCGCATAGTTACGAACGACGCATCCTGTTTTTCTGCTTCGGCGCCGTCCATGTTCCCCTGATCGCCTGCGTGGTGCTTCAGGCCGCGACGGGCCACTGGGCATTCAGCACCCTGCTGACGCTGCTGCTGGCGACGCTGGCCGGCACGATCATGGGCATGGCCGCCATTCACGCCCTGCTGACGCCGGTGCGCGAGGCGACGACGATGCTGCAGGCGATTCAACTGGGCGAGCGCATCGACGCCGTCCCACAAGGCGGCTCCGACCTTGTCGGACGGCTGCTGGACAGCGTGACCAAGGCCGCGAACGAGACCGCCGCCCGCATCGAGACTCTGACCGATGCCGCCGAGCGCGATCCGCTGACCGGCATTCGCAATCGCCGGGGTTTCCTCGATTCTGCGGAGCAGGCGCTGCGAGCCCGGACCAACGCGGTTCTGGCGCTGATCGACATCGACCATTTCAAGCGCATCAACGACGAGTTCGGCCATGCCGTGGGGGACACCGTCCTCAAGTCGCTGGCGACCCGGATCGAGGACCATCTGCGCCGCAGCGACATCGCCGCGCGTTGGGGCGGAGAGGAGTTCGCCGTGCTGCTGCCCGACACCAACCTCGACGAAGCGCGGCTGGTCATGGAGCGCCTGCGCGCGACCGTGGCGCTGGACACGCGGCTGGGCATCGAGGATCGACCGGTGACGTTCTCCTGCGGGCTGGCTTCGGTGCGCGGTTTCACGCATCTTGGCGAAGCGACGAAGCAGGCCGACGCGGCGCTTTATGCGGCCAAGAACGCCGGGCGCAACCAGGTGCATGTGTTGGGCCTGTAAGGAGCGACCGAACCCAGGTTGCATGCTGGCCTCTTCACCCAGGCGGCCCCATGCGCTAGGCAGTTCGGCATGATACCCGCCACGTTCTCGGCTGCCCTGCTTCGCGGCGTTCGCAGCCGCTGCCCGCGGTGCGGCGAAGGTTCGCTGTTTCGCAAGTGGCTGAAGCCGCGCGAACGCTGCCCCGTCTGCACCATGGACCTGACGCCGCAGCGCGCCGACGACTTTCCCGGTTACATCGCCATGATCGTCACCGGCCACCTGATGGCGCCGTTGATCATCGCACTGTCGGTGGACTATGCGATGGGGCCGGTGGGGATGCTGGCGATCGTGGTGCCGCTGGCGATCGCGATGATGATCGGCATGTTGCAACCGGCCAAGGGCGGCGTGATCGCGACGCAGTGGTGGTTCGGCATGCACGGCTTCGTGAAGGAGCGCCTGCCCGAAGTTCCCGCCGAGGACAACCGCGCGGGATGACGCTTTCGCCTGACAGGCTGGCGCGTTTCGCGCGGCATATCGTCCTGCCCGAAGTGGGCGGCGTCGGGCAGGTGGCCCTTGGCGAGGCGCATGTGGTGCTGGTCGGCTGCGGCGGGATCGGCAGTCCTGCCCTGCAGTATCTCGCCGCAGCCGGCATAGGCCGTCTCACTCTGGTGGACGATGACGTGGTCGACGTCAGCAACCTTCAGCGTCAGACGATTTACACGCCGTCTGATGTCGGCAGGCCCAAGGCGGAAGCGGCAGCCGAATGGGTGCGGCGTTTTGATCTTGGCCTCAAGGTCGATCCCGTCGTCGCGAGGCTGGGGGATGACAACACGCGTGACGTCCTATCCGGCGCCGATCTGGTACTCGACGGGTGTGACAACTTCGCGACTCGGCTGACGGTGTCGGATTCCTGCGTGAAACTGGGCATCCCGCTGACCACGGCGGCGATCGGGCGGTTTCAGGGGCAGGTGGCGAACTTCGCCGGGCATCTGGACGGGCAGGCGTGCTACCGCTGCTTCGTGGGCGATGCCTTCGATGCGGTGGACTGCGATACCTGCGCCGCCGACGGCGTTCTGGGTGCGATGGTAGGCATGGTGGGCACGTTTGCGGCGATGCACGCGATGCGGGTGCTGCTGGCGGGCCGGTCGGCTTTGGGCGAGCCGCAGTTCGGCACGCTGCACCTGATCGACGGACTGGCGCCTTCGATGCGGCCTTTGCGGATCGCCAGGGATCCAGCCTGCAAGGGGTGCGGCGGCTAAGCTTACGCGTCGTTCCGAATCAGGTTCGGGGCGGCGACAGCATCTCCTCCACCCACGCCGGCACCAACCCGGTCGCGGGGCCGTGGCGCGCTTCGTCGAACCAGTACGTCCCCTGAGAGGGTTCCAGATTCAGCTCCAGCGTCGGGATGCCAAGTTCGCGGGCGTTGCGCACGAACCCCGCCGCCGGGTAGACCGCGCCCGATGTGCCGATGGAGACGAACAGGTCCGCCTCCTCCAGCGCCGCGAAGATCTCGTCCATGCGGTATGGCATTTCCCCGAACCAGACGATGTCCGGGCGCAGGGCTGCCGCGCCGCATTCGGGGCAGGCGGGGCGGTCGATCAGCGGGCCGGTCCAGCGCGGGCGGGCATCGCAGGCGGTGCACCAGGCGTTGAGGTGTTCGCCGTGCATGTGGAGCACGCGAGTGGCCCCGGCGCGTTCGTGCAGGTCGTCAACGTTCTGCGTAACGATCAGCAGGTCGCCGTCCCATTCGCGGTCCAGCCGGGCCAACGCCAGATGCGCGGCGTTCGGCGCCTTGGTCTGGATGGCCGCGCGCCGCATGTCGTAGAAGCGCAGGACAAGGTCCGGGTCGCGGGCGAAGGCTTCGGGCGTGGCGACGTCCTCCACCCGGTGATCTTCCCAAAGGCCGCCTTCCGCGCGGAAGGTGTCGATGCCGCTTTCGGCGGAGATGCCCGCGCCGGTGAGGATGACGATGTTGCGGATGCCGGTCATGCCGCCACCATAGCCGGTGGGCACCGCTTGTCTAAGCCCCGGCTTTGCGCCATGCGACGCCGACAGGACTTTGAGGCCCGGACGGAGACAGCAGCGTGGCACGAATCGGAATCATCGGCAGCCAGGGGCGCATGGGTCAGGCGATCGCGGCGGCCATCGCGGACGCGGGCGAGGATCTGGCGGGGGGCGTCGACAAGGGCGGCGACGTTGCCTCGGTAGCCGGGGGCGCAGACATCCTGATCGATTTTTCCAGCCCCGCCGCACTGGAGGGTAATCTGGACGCCGCCATCGCCGCGAAACTGCCGATCGTCATCGGCACCACGGGGCTTGAGGAACGCCATCACTGGCTGATCGATTCGGCGGCGGAGCACATTCCGGTGCTGCAGACCGGCAATACCTCGTTGGGCGTCACACTGCTGGCGCATCTGGTGCGCGAAGCCGCTGCGCGTCTGGGCGAGGACTGGGACATCGAGATCGTCGAGACGCATCACCGCATGAAGGTTGACGCGCCGTCGGGCACCGCGCTGCTGCTGGGCGAAGCGGCGGCGAAGGGTCGGGCGGTCGATCTGGCGGACAGCGCCGTGCGCGGGCGCGACGGCATAACCGGTCGGCGCGAGGCGGGCACGATCGGCTTCGCGGCGCTGCGCGGCGGTACCGTCGCGGGCGACCACACTGTGCATTTCCTGGCCGACAATGAACGCCTGTCGCTCTCGCACCTTGCCGAGAACCGCGGCATCTTTGCCAAGGGTGCCGTCCGCGCCGCACAGTGGCTGCTGGGCAAGGAGCCGGGCCGCTACACGATGCCCGAGGTGCTCGGTCTTTGATGAAGAAGGCCGACATCTTCGAGTTCTTTCGCCGTCTGGCAGAGGAAAATCCCTCGCCCGAGACGGAGCTGGAATTCGGCAATACCTATCAGTTGCTGGTCGCCGTCACGCTTTCAGCGCAGGCGACCGACGTCGGCGTCAACAAGGCCACCCGGGCCCTGTTCGCTGAGGTGAAGACCCCCGCCCAGATGGTGGCGCTGGGCGAGGAAGGCCTGAAGCAGCACATCAAGACCATCGGCCTGTTCAACACCAAGGCGAAGAACGTCATCGCCCTGTCGCAGATTCTGGTCGACCGCTACGGCGGCGAAGTTCCGGCGGATCGTGACGCGATGGTGGAATTGCCCGGCGTCGGGCGCAAGACCGCCAACGTGGTGATGAACTGCGCGTTCGGGGCGGAAACCTTTGCCGTCGATACGCACATCTTCCGCGTCGGCAACCGCACCGGGCTGGCCAAAGGCAAGACCCCGCTGGCGGTGGAAAAGCAGCTGGAAAAGAAAGTACCCCAACCCTTCCGGGTCGGCGCACACCACTGGCTGATCCTCCACGGCCGCTACATCTGCAAGGCGCGCACGCCCGAATGCTGGCGCTGCCCGGTGGTGGACTTGTGCGCCTTCAAGGACAAGGTGCTGGCGAAGGGCGGCAGGAAGGTCGCGGCCTAGGCTCTACGTCCTCTTGATGGAGGCGACATTCCGGGAGCCGATCGGGCCTGCCGGGCGTTCGCCGGACAAGAGGTATGGAAATCATGAGAACCGCCGCTGCCCTGCTGATCGCTGCCGCCACTGCCGCCTGCTCGCCGCAGGGGCCGGGCGAAACGCTCCCCGTAGCTCCGGCTGCCGAGGCGACCGGCCCGGCGGTGAACTGCCTGGGGCTGACCCGCTTCAACACCACCCGCATCCGCGACGACCGCACCATCGACTTCGTCGGCGGTGCAGGCAGTCAGGTCTGGCGGGTGACGCTGCCCAACCGGTGCAGCGGACTGAAGGCGGCGGGGACGTTCACTTACGAGACGTCGCTGTCACAGTTGTGCAGCCAGGACATCATCTATCCGCTGCAGCAGATCGGCGGTTCGTGGCAACGCATGGGCGGCTGCGGGATGGGGCCGTTCGTGCCGGTCACGCTGGCGAAGTAGCGCAAACGTGGCCCCGGCCTTCGCCGGGACCACAACTTAGTTATCGTACTGCTCCGGATCGATGTTCAGCCCGCGCCGACCGTCCGCCACGGTGTGGCTGGGGGCGTGCGGGACGTCGGCATCGGGGTCGGTCAACGGCTGGAGCATCCCTTCGGAGCGGGTGATGACCGCCGTTGCCACCGCGTTGCCGACGACGTTGGTGGCCGAACGGCCCATGTCGAGGAAGGTGTCCACGCCCAGCAGCAGGGCGATGCCTTCCACCGGCAGGCCGAACTGCGTCAGGGTGGCAGCGATCACCACAAGGCTGGCGCGCGGCACGCCGGCGATGCCCTTGGAACTGACCATCAGCGTCAGCAGCATCAGGATCTGGGTCAACAGCGGCACGTGGATGCCATAGGCCTGCGCGATGAACATCGACGCGAAAGTCATGTAGATCATCGAGCCGTCGAGGTTGAAGCTGTAACCCAGCGGCAGGATGAAGCCGGAAATGCGGCGCGGCACACCGAAACGGTCCAACTGCTCGAACAGTTTGGGCAGGCTGGCTTCGGAAGAGGCGGTGGAGAACGAGAGCAGCAGCGGTTCGCGGATATAGCGGAACAGCGTGACCACCCGCTTGCCCAGGAACAGCCCGCCCGCGCAGAACAGCAGCACCCACAGCAGCGCCATCGCCAGGTAGAACTCGCTGACCAGCACGCCGTAGGTCACGATTATGCCAAGACCCTGCGTCCCGATCACTGCCGCGATCGCGCCGAACACCGCAAAGGGGGCAAAGCGCATGACGTAGCCGGTGACCTGCAGCATCAGCTCCGAAAGTGCCTCTGCCCCGCGCACCAGCGGCGCACCCCGTTCGCCGATGGCGGTCAGGCCAACGCCGACGAAAACGGAGAACACCAGGATCTGCAGGATGTTGTTCTCTGCCATCGCCGCCAGCGGGCTGGCGGGGAAGATCTCCAGAATGAAGTGGTGCAGCGTCAGTTCGCCGGTCTGCAGGTCGCCCACGCCCTCGGCGGTGTCGAGGCCGACGCCGACGCCCGGCTTGAACAGGTTGACCAGGATCAGGCCAAGGCCCAGCGAGCACAGGCTGGCGGTGATGAACCACGCCAGCGCCTTGCCGCCGATGCGGCCCAGCGCCGCGCTGTCACCCATGCCCGCGATTCCGGTGACGATGGTGGCGAAGACCAGCGGCGCAAGGATCATCTTGATCAGCCGCAGGAAAACGTCGGGCAGCAGGCGGAAGTACCCGGCCCATTCCTTGAGCAGCGGATCGCCCGCCGGAATGCTGGCGTGGAGCACGTAGCCCACCGCGATCCCGAGAAACATGCCGACGAGAATGTAGAGCGTCAGGCGCCTGCCCATTGCGAACCCCTTGATAATGGTGGCGTCATGGCGTGGACCCTAACAGCGTGGCCGGCCCGGTCAATCATGGGCGCTCAATGACGGGTGGTTTGTGAAGAACGCGAGCGACGGACCTGAAACACCCCGTCACCCTGAAACAAGTTCAGGGTGACGAGGGGACAAAAGAATAGGTGATGTGAAAGGCAGTCCGCCGCTCAGCCGGCCAGCGCCGCCAGCGTGACGCGGCGGTAGATCCGGGCGAGCGCTTCGAGGTCGGCCACGGCGACAGCCTCGTCGCGCTTGTGCATGGTGGCGTTACACAGGCCGAACTCGATCACCGGCGACAGGTCTTTCAGGAAACGCGCGTCCGACGTGCCGCCGCTGGTCGACATTTCCGGTTCCACGCCGGTCTCGGCCCGGATCGCCTCTGCCAGCAGGGCGGAAAAGGCGCCGGGCTGCGTCAGGAACGCTTCGCCCGAAATCACTGCGCGGGCAGTGCCGCCGTGGCGCTTCGCAATTTCGGCTACGCGGGCAGCCAGCCCTTCACCGGTGTGCAGGTCGTTGAAGCGGATCGAAATGCGCGCCGATGCCCGCGCCGGAATGACATTTGTGGCGGGGTTGCCGCAGGACAGGTCGGTGATTTCGAGATTGCTGGCCTGGAACCAGTCGGTCCCTTCGTCCAGCACGATGGCGTCCAGTTCGGCCAGGATCGCGACCAGCCTGGTGATCGGGTTGTCGGCCAGATGCGGGTAGGCGACGTGGCCCTGCACGCCGTCCACCTCAATCCAGATGTTGACCGAACCGCGCCGGCCCACCTTCATCATGTCGCCCAGCCGGTTCACCGAGGTCGGCTCGCCCACCAGGCACAAGTCGGGGATTTCGCCCTTTTCGCGCATCAGGTCGATGAGGGCGAGAGTGCCGAAGCGGGCCGGTCCTTCCTCGTCGCCGGTGATGACGAAGCTGATCGTCCCGGCTTCTGCGGGAATGCCGGCGACGGCGGCGACCATCGACGCGATCGAACCCTTCATGTCCACCGCGCCGCGTCCGTAAAGCAGTTCCTGCCCTTCGGGGCCGCGGCGTTCGGGAAGGAACGGTGCGCTGGTCCAGCCTTCGCCCGGCGGCACCACATCGAGGTGGCCTGCGAAGGCGAAGTGGCGCGATCCTGCGGGGCCGCGGCGGATGGCGAACAGGTTCTCCACCGGGCCGTCCGGCGCTTCTCCCGCCAGAAATCGGGTCACCTCGAAGCCGAGCGGCGCCAGCTGTCCTTCGAGGCAGTCGAACACCATGCCGGTGGCCGGGGTGACGCTGGGGCAGGCGATCAGCGCTTCGGCGAGGTCGGCGGCACTTGCGGCGATAGGGTCGGTCTGGGACATAAGGCCAGCGCCATCGCACAACACGCGCACCATGACCATAGGTCAGTGCATCTGGAATTGTGCCCGCCTTTTCCCCATATCGGCGCCAAAGGAGAGCCTCCCCAGATGACCGAGAAGATCCACCTTACCGACGCCGAGTGGCGCGAACGCCTGAGCCCGGAGCAGTATCATGTCCTGCGCGAAGCCGGCACCGAGCGCGCCTTCACCGGCAAGTACGACCAGAACAAGCAGGAAGGTCTCTATACCTGCGCGGGCTGCGGCGCGCCGCTGTTCGAATCCGATGACAAGTTCGCCTCGGGCTGCGGCTGGCCCAGCTACACCGCCCCGGTGGACGAGGCCGCCATCGACGAACACCGCGACATTTCGCACGGAATGATCCGCACCGAAGTGCGCTGCTCCAAATGCGACGGGCATCTGGGCCACGTCTTCCCGGACGGTCCGGCACCCACCGGCCTTCGGTACTGCATCAACAGCGCCTCGCTGGACTTCGAACCGAAGTGAACCGGTCCCTCCCCGGGCCTGCCTCGGGGAGGATATGTTCACGTCGGGTTACAAATCGTCATGCAAGGTGTAGGAGCGACCCGACACATCCGTCGTTATTGGGGTTTGCATCCTACCCATGGCCAACAATTCCGGCCCCAAGAGTTCCGGGGCCCGCCGCAGCGCACCTTCCCCGGTACAGAAGAAGCCCCTTTGGCGCCGCATCCTGCGCGGCACCCTGATCTGGGGCAGTGCGCTGGCACTGCTCGGCGCGATCTTTTTGGGCACCGCCGTGTTCTTCACGATGCGCGAGCTGCCCGATTATTCCGCGCTCAAGAGCAGCCAGAACGGCCAGATGATCGTTGTGCGCGCACGGGACGGGCGTGAACTCGTCTCGCTGGGGCCAAGCTATGGCAAGTGGCTGCCTTACGACCAGATCCCCGCCATCATGCGCGACGCCATCGTTTCGGTGGAGGACCGCCGCTTCCGCGAGCATCCCGGCATCGATCCGATCGGCCTGGCGCGCGCCGTCTACGTTTCGTTGACGACGGACCACCGCGCCAAGGCGACGTCCACGCTGACACAGCAGCTGGCGCGCAACATCTTCCTCACCAACACCCGATCGTGGAACCGCAAGGCGCGCGAAATGGTGCTGGCGCTGGCGCTGGAGCGCAAGTTCAGCAAGGACCAGATCCTCGAACTCTACCTCAACAAGGTCTATTTCGGCGGCGGCGCCTATGGCATCGATGCCGCCAGCCGCAAGTTCTTCGGCCACCCCGCGACCGAGCTGTCCACCGCCGAAGCCGCGATCATCGCGGGTCTGGTGAAGGCGCCGTCGAACTATTCCCCCACTGCCGATGTCGAGGCCGCCAAGGGCCGGGGCCGGGTCGTGCTGGGCCTGATGGCGCGCGAAGGCGTGATTTCGCGCAGCGAGGCGGACGGCGTAGACTTCTCGCAGGTCACCGTCGCCAAGGAAAAGGGCCAGAACTCGGTCCGCTACTTCACCGACTGGGCGCTGCCGCAGCTGGACATGCTGCTGCCCGAGAACAACGAGCCGATCGAGGTGTGGACCACGCTGGACCCGGCGATGCAGGACGCGGCCACGAAATCCATCGACGCCAACGTGCCCAAGGGCGCGCAGGGGGCCCTGGTGAGCATGGACCGCGACGGCGCGGTGCTGGCGATGGTCGGCGGCACCGACTACGTGAATTCCAACTACAACCGCGCCACCAGCGCACTGCGCCAGCCGGGTTCGTCGTGGAAGCTGTTCGTCTACCTCGCCGCGCTGGAGGCGGGCTACACCCCGGGTGACCGCGTGGTGGACGAGCCGGTGACGATTCAGGGCTGGAGCCCGCAGAATGACGGGCGCAACTTCGCCGGCCAGATCGACGTGCGCACCGCCTTTGCCTATTCCAAGAACACGGTGGCGGCGCAGCTGGGCAACGAGGTCGGCTTCGGCACCGTCGCCAGCATGGCCAAGCGCTTTGGCATCACCACCCAGATCAACACCAAGCCCGCCATGGTGCTGGGCACGTCGGAAGTGCGCGTGATCGACATGACCCGCGCTTTCGCGGCGGTGTCGGCGGGCGGCACTTCGGTGGAGCCTTACGGCATCACCAAGGTCACCACGACGTCCGGCGAACTGCTCTATGAGCACAAGTCGGTGCAGGGGCAGGTGCTGGTGCCGCATTACGTCGCGGCGGGCATCACCGATCTGTTGCAGACCGCCGTTGCCATCGGCACGGGCCGCGCCGCGCAGATCGGGCGTCCGGTGGCGGGCAAGACCGGCACCACCAGCTCCAACAAGGACGGCTGGTTCCTGGGCTTTTCCAGCGGCATCACCACCGGCGTGTGGATGGGCCGCGACGATGCGAAGCGGGTGGCCGGCCTCTCGGGTGGCCACGCTCCGGCCCGCGCGTTCTCGGACTACATGAAGGTCGCCGTCGCCAAGCGCCCGGTGGAGCCGTTCGACACCGAGCTGAAGCTGCCCGAATGGCAGCTGGAGCCGGACGACGAAGCCATGCAGGGCAACCCCGAGGACTATTACTACACCGACGAGAACGGCAATCTTGTCCACCCGGACGGCGGGCCGGACCAGCAGCCTTACGGCCAAGGTCAGGTGCCGGAGGGCCCCGGCTACAACGGCGGCGCAGTGCCGCCGGACTACGGACCGCAGGGTCCGCAGCCTCTCAACGGCACGCCGCCCGCTGCCGGCAGCGATTTCCTCGACCGCGCAACCGGGCGCGAGCGTGAGGATCCGGGCTTGCGTCCCGGCCAAGGAGCGGGGCCTTATCCCGGCCCGCGCCCGACGCCCGCTCCGCGCGTGATCCCCATGCCCCGGCCCACCGCCACCCGCATTCCCGGCACGACGCAGCCCTGACGGTTTCCTTCCCCCACGGGGAGGAACGGGGGGGAATGGGCAGGGCTATGCGGTGCGATCTGGCGTCGTCCCGGATCAGGTCCGGGACGACGGACACGCGAAAACGTCCGCTGGCGAATGCGGACCTTACGCCGGGTAGATCTCGACCGAAGGGTAACATCGGGTCGGCGTCGGGGCGTCCCTGCGGGTGTGCGAGGGAGCATGGCACTGCATGATGCGACCGGACGGGTAGTGGCCACCAACACCCCGTCTCGACCCTTGGCGGAAAGCGGTCCGGATCGTCGGCGCGGGCTCGCGGACGGCGACGATCCTGCCTGCCGTGCCGTACTGGACCTCGCAAGGTACAGGCTCAGGCGCGGCAGATTGGGTGGGCAGGCGAGGTTCCACGGAAAGAGCCGGGGAACGGGATCGCATGGCCGGTGAACCGTTTCCGGGAGGACGCTCGTGGCGTGGTCCACGGCTTGACGCTCGTACACCGCCCACGACACCGACCCGATACACCGCTAAAACCGAAGGCCTTCGGTTCGGCGGATGCTGCGGCATATAACCTAAATGGTTCATCAAGTCAAGCCGAAAGTCAGCCTGATCTTATACTGCGGCCTTCGGCCGACCGTCCCACAACGAAAACGCCCGCCGGATCGCTCCGACGGGCGCTTCGCATTGCAACCGAAAGTCCCGTGTCAGCGCAGGCGCACCGGCACGAACGTCGCCTGCTGGCCGCGCGGCTGGACGCGCAGGAGGAGAGCCGAGCGGCCTTCCGCCTTGGCGGCGTTGATCGCGGCGGTGAGGTCTGCGGCGGTGAGAACCGGGCGACCGTTCGCCTGCAGGATGATGAACCCGCGCTGGAAGCCCTTCTGGCCGGCGTCGGAATTCGGATCGACGGCGACGATGACGAGGCCCTTCGTACCGTCCGCCGCGCCCAGCTGGCGGGCGATGGTCGAGGTCAGCGGGGTGACCGTCAGGCCCAGCGAGTTCTCGATGACGCCCTTCTGCTGCTGCGGCGCAGGGTTGTTGAAGGCGTCGTCGTCCCCTTGCTGGCTGGGGTCGAACGACTGCGACAGTTCGTCCTCGCTGGGTCGCTTGGTGACGGTGGCGGTCAGCGTCTGGCGCTTGCCGCTGCGGATCACCTCGATCGGAATGCGCGAGCCCGGCGCCGTGTTGGCGACGATGTAGGACAGCGACTGATCCTTGGTCACTTCCTTGCCGTCGACCTTCATCACGACGTCGCCGGCCTGAATGCCTGCCTTGGCCGCCGGGCCATCAGGCTCGACCAGCTGGATGAACTCGCCCTTGTTGTGCTCGATCCCCAGTGAATCAGCGATGTCCTCGGTCACGGGCTGGATGCGGACACCCAGGTAGCCGCGCTCGATCGCTTCGCCCTTGATCAGCTTCTGGACGAGCGGGGCGGCGGTTTCGGCGGGGATCGCGAAGCCGATGCCGACGCTGCCGCCGGTGGGCGAGAAGATCGCGTTGTTGATGCCGATGACCTGCCCGCTCATGTCGAACATCGGGCCGCCCGAGTTGCCCCGGTTGATCGCCGCGTCAGTCTGAAGGTAACGGTCGTAGGCGCCGCTGGAGCCGGTGCTGCGGTAGACCGCCGAGACGATGCCCGCCGTGACCGTGCCGCCAAGCCCGAACGGGTTGCCGATGGCGACGATCCAGTCGCCCACGCGCGCCTTGCGGCTGTCACCGAACTTGACGAAGGGCAGCGGCTTCTTCGCTTCGATCTTGAGAACCGCGAGGTCCGATGCGGCATCCTTGCCGATCAGCTTGGCGGGGTATTCGGTGCCGTCGGGCATGGTGACGGTGATCGATTCGACCTGTCCCTTGCCCTCGGCGGTGATGACGTGGTTGTTGGTCACCACATAGCCGTCGGCAGAGACGATGAAGCCCGAACCCAGCGACTGCGCCTCGCGCGTCTGGGGCGTGCCGCCGCCACCCTGTCCGCCGAACAGCCCCTCGAACGGGGTGCCCGCGAAGGGGTTGCCGCTGTTGCCGGCGACCTGGACCTTCTGGCGGGTGGAGATGTTGACGACGGCGGGCTGGAGCTGCGCGGTCAGGTCCGCGAAGCCCGAAGGCGCGCCGGCGCGCGGCACCACCCTTGAAATCTCGCTGGCGTCGTTCTGGGCCACCTGCGCACCTGCGGGGTAGCCGGTGACGAGCGATGCGGTTGCGCCTCCGATCAGGAGCGCTGTGGTCAGTCCATAAGCATATCGCACGGGCTTCACGTCCTTTGATTCCTCCGTTTGGCGACTGGCGCCTAAATCCGACCATGGTTCCGGAGCGGTTTCACGCTCCGCCAGCTTAACCGGATTTGAATGATGCGGAAATCCGCCACTTCTACGCAATTTTCGGCTGTTGCTCGCGATGCGCAACGGCTGAAATCGCTTACGGCTCCCTGAAACGGTTCAGATAGGCATTGTCGGGCGAAAGCAGGATCGTCTTCGCGCCGTTGGGATTTTCGGGCGTCCCCTTGCCGAATGCCACCGCATAGCTCTGCATGCTGCGGTAGAAGTCGTAGAACTGCGCATCCTTGCCGAAGCTGTCGGCATAGATCTTGGCGGCACGGGCATCGGCATCGGCGCGGATGATCTGCGCATCGCGCTGTCCCTGCGCTGTGATCGTCTTGGCTTCTTCCTGACGGCCCGCCTCCATGCGCACGAAGGCGGCGGCCAGCGCGCCTTCGGGCAGGTCGGCGCGCTTGATCCGCACGTCCACCACCTGCGCGCCGTATTCGGCGGCTTCGCGGTCGAGCAGCTTGCGGATGTTCTCCATCGCCGCGCCGCGTTCAGCGGTCAGCAGCGACTGGAACGTGCGCTTGCCCAGTTCCTGGCGCACGACCGAGGACAGGATCGGCTCAAGCTGCTGCGTCACCCGTTCGGTATTGCCGGCAGAGCGCACCATCTTCACCGGATTGACGATGCGATAGCGCGCATAGGCGTCCACGTTCAGCCGCTGCTGGTCGGTGGAGAGTACCTGCTGCTGCTGCATGTCGACCGACAGCAGCCGCTTGTCGATGCGGATTACCTGTTCCACCAGCGGGATGCGCCAGTGCACGCCCGCGCCGGTCTGGCCGTAATCGGCATTGGCGACGTAGGGGTTGTAGACGCGCACCGGGCGACCGGTCTGGACAATCACGGCCTGTTCGTCCTCGGGCACCACGATGGCGCTCATCAGAACGCCCACGACGACGACGCCCGCCGCGATCCACGCGGCCTTGTAATCCTGCCACAGGCTCATCACTGGCCTCCTGCAGGGTTTGTGGAGGTGGGGGCGGCAACCGATATGTCACCGGGCGCTACGGGCACGCGGCGCTGCATCGGCGGCAGCGGGAGGACGGCATTGGCGCCCTTTTCGCCGACCACGGTATCATTGTCGGACAGCACGCGTTCCATCGTCTCGTAGTACATCCGGCGCTTGGTCACCTCGGGGGCGAGCCTGTATTCCTCATAGACCTTGTCGAACGCGGTTGCCTCGCCCTGAGCGCGGGCGATGACCTGCTGCGCGGCGGCGCGCGCCTGCGACCGGTCGCGCTCGGCGTTCTGCTGGGCGACGTTGACGTTGTCGAACGCGTCCTTGGTCTTGGCGGGCGGATCGGCCTTCTTGATCTCGACGCCCTGGATGGCGATGCCCGAACGGTAGAAGTCGAGGATGCGCTGCATCCGCTCCGACACGTCCTGTTCTACCTGCGCACGGCCCGCGCCCGAAAGCGCCTGCCCCAGCGTAACCTGCGCGATGGATGCGCGCATCGCGGCCTCCGCCACTTCCTGCACGGTTTCGTCCGGGTCGGCGAGGCGGAAGGTGTAGTCCTTCAACCCCTTGATGTTCCAGCGCACCAGATAGCTGAGATCGACCAGCGACTTGTCGCTGGTGAGCATCAGCTTCTCGTTCTCGTTGTCGGGGATCATCACCACCTGAAACGAGCTGGTGTCGATCACGTTCACCTGCTCGATCGGCCAGGGCAGGGTCAGGCTGACGCCGGAATCGATCGTGCGCGAATACTTGCCCAGCGTGGTGACGACGCCCTGTTCCTTGGGGCCGAGCATGTGGACGCTGGAAAAGCCGAGCACCACCACCACGGCAGCGGCGATCCCCAGCGGCAGCCAAGATTTGCCGTCCGGGCGCTGCGGGAACTGCGGGAAGCCGCCGGGCACGCGCGGTCCACCGCCACCGCCGCCGGGGCGCCGCTGTTCGCCGCGCTTGAAGATGTCCTCGATGCTGGCGGAGCGGCGCGGCGGCGTGCCGTCTCCGCTGGGAAGCCAGGGATTGCGCGGGCCCTTGCGTTCGGGCGTTTCGGACGCGGGTTCGTCGGGCCGGGCGTCGGGCGTCTCGCCGTCGGAACCATCGCCGCCGTCCGAGCCGTCCCCGCCATCACTGCCGCCGCCGCCCCAAGGGCTCTTGCGGCCTGCCATCCGGGAAATTCCCGTTTCGTCCCCCGGCACGCCCGAGGGCATGTCTGTACCACCGATAGCTTTCATGAGCCTATCTATAAGTACCCGTCCGCCAATTAATAGGCCCTCTCTTGCCCTTTTTCCCTGCGTGCGCCACCTGAGCGGCGACGGGGTTACGCGAGTTACCCCTCTTTCTCCGTCATCCCTGCGCGGGCGGGCATCCATCCGGAGGTCTCGCACGCGGCACTGGTCAGGAGACGGGTTTCCGCCTGTGCGGGAATGACAGGGTTTTTGCATCAAGGAGGCAGTCAAGTGAGCAGCGGTACGGCAAGCGACGGCGAAGACCTGAAAGCCCTGCTGCCGCCCGCGGCTGCTGCCCGCCTGCAGTCGTTGCGCAGCGCAGACGGCACCGCCACGCTGGTCCTCGACGCCAGCGCACTGGACGCCGCGGCCCGCGCCGCTCTGGAAGCGCAGGTTCGCAGCGCGCTGGGTGCCAGCGTCTCCGAAGTGCGCGTCGCCATGATGGCCGACAAGGCAGAGCCGGAAAAGCGCAAGGGCCCGCGCATCCTTGCGGTGGGGTCGGGCAAGGGGGGCGTGGGCAAGTCCACGCTGTCCGCCAACCTTGCCGTCGCGCTGGCGCGGATGGGGCGGCGTGTGGGGCTTGTCGATGCCGACATCTACGGTCCGTCGCAGGCGCGGCTGCTGGGCACCGAAGGCCAGCGCGCCACGGCGCACGAAGGCAGGCTTGTCCCTGTCGAAAGCCAATGGGGCGTGCCCGCGCTGTCGATGGCGCACTTGTCCGCTTCGGGTCAGGCGATCGCGTGGCGCGGGCCGAAGATCTCGGGCGCGCTGCTGCAGCTGGTCGAAGGGCACTGGGACGGGGCCGAGGTGCTGGTCGTCGATCTGCCGCCCGGCACCGGCGACGTGCAACTGACGATGCTCCAGCGCTGCAAGCCGGCGGGCGCGGTGATCGTCTCCACCCCGCAGGATCTGGCCCTGATCGACGCCACCCGCGCGGTGGAGCTGTTCACCAAGGGCGGCGTCCCCATCGTCGGGCTGGTGGAGAACATGGCCGGTTACGCCTGCCCGCACTGCGGCGAGGTGAGCGACCCCTTCGGCTGCGGCGGCGCGGAAAGTTCGGCGCGTGAAATGGACGTGCCGTTCCTGGGCCGCATCCCGCTGGACATCGCCATCCGCCGCGAAGGTGACGCCGGAACCCCCACCGCAGCCGGCACCGGGCCGCAGGCAGAAGCCTTCACCGCTGTTGCCGCGCAAGTGGCGGCGTGGCTGGACGCGCATCCCTGATGCCCCTCAGCCGACGCGGCGTGCTGATCGGGGCACTGGCGGGCGGCGGTCTGGCGCTGGGCTACATGCTGCGCCCCCGCAGCTATCCGCTGCCCCTGCCCGCGCGCGAGGGTGAGTTCGCCTTCGACGCGTGGATCAGGATCAGCCGCGAAGGCGTGGTCACCGTCTCGGTCCCGCAAGTGGAGATGGGGCAGGGCGTCACGACGCTAATCCCGCAGGTCGTCGCGCACGAACTGGGCGCGGACTGGCGACAGGTGGGGGCAGAGCCCGCGCCCGTCAGCCCTGCCTATGCCAACCTTGCGCTGGCGGCGAAGTGGGCGCCCCTGTGGTTGCCGCTCGTGCCGTCGCTGGCCGACGATGCGGACGACCTCATCACGCGGCGCTGGGCCGAAGGGCAGGTCTTCACCGTCACCGCCGACGGCACCGAGCTGGCCGCCTACGAAGGGGCCGCGCGCGCCGCCGCCGCTTCTGCCCGCGCGATGCTGGCGCAGGCCGCCGCCGCCCGCTGGAGCGTTGCCTGGGAAGAGTGCGAGGTCGCCGACGGCTTCGTCACGCACGAAGGCAAGCGGCTGCCCTTTGGCCCGTTGGTAGGGGAGGCCGCGCGCTACTCTCCCCCCGCAACGCCGCCTCTGCGGCCGCAGCCGATGGCCGAAAGGCCGGGCGAATTTCCCCCCGGCGCGCCGCTGCGTTATCCCCGGCTGGACCTGCCTTCCAAGGTGGACGGGACGTGGACGTTCGCGGGCGACGTGCGCCTGCCGGACATGGTCTTCGCCGCGATCCGCCACGGCCCGATCGGGCGCCGCACCTTCCTGTCCGACCTCGACGAGGGCACGGCAAAGGATATGCTCGGCTACCTGCGCACCGTGCGCAGCCCCGAAGGCGAAGCCGCGTGGGTCGCCGCCGTCGCCACCAGCGGCTGGACCGCAGAACAGGCGCTCGCCCGCATGGAGCCAGGCTTTCGCGTCGCGGCGGGCGTGGAGTCCGATGCGGTCGACGCGGTCATGGACGAGGCGCTGCACAACGCCGACGCGCATCGCATTCACGCGGCGGGTGACGCATCGCTGGTAACCGGGCGCCTGCCGCTGCAGCTGGGTTATGAAGTCGCGCCCGCGATCCACGTCACCATCGAAACCGCCGCTGCCACCGCGTGGCTGCACGACGGCAGGCTGGAGGTGTGGGTGGGCACGCAGGCCCCGGAAGCGACGCGGCAGGCCGTCGCCCGCGCGCTGGGCATGAACGTGCGCGACGTCGTGCTCTATCCCGTCGCCATCGGCGGCAGCTTCGACCGGCGGCTGGAATACGGCCACGCGGTGGAAGCCGCGCTGATCGCCCGCGAAGTGGGCAAGCCGGTCCAGCTGACATGGTCCCGGCGCGAGGAGTTCCGCGCCGGCCTTCCCCGCGCGCCGGTGATGGCGGTCATGGCCGCGCGCCCCGATACCGCTGGCCAGATCGCCGGATGGCGGGCGCGCATCACCGTGCCCGCAACCGCGCGGGAGTTCGGGCGGCGCCTGTTCCACCACGAAGCACCCTTCGACGCGCTGGAGGCGGTGGCGGGCGATGCCGATCCGATGGCGCTGGACGGCGCGATCCCGCCTTACGCCATTCCCAACGTTGCGATCGACCATGTGCCCGTCCGCGTCGGCCTGCCCACCGCCCGGATGCGCGGCAACGCCCACGGCTGGACCGCCTTCTTCAACGAGAGCTTCGTCGATGAACTGGCGCACAAGGCGGGGCGCGAGCCACTGTCCTACCGCATGGCGATGCTGGGCCACGACCCGCGCCTTGCCGCCTGCCTCCAGCGCGTGGCGGCGCTGGCGCAATGGGGTGGCGGCAGCGACGCCAGCGGGCAGGGGCTGGCCTGCCATGTGATCGGGACCGGCCGCATAGCCGTCGTCGCCAGCGCCCGGCGCGAAGCCGACGGCGTGCGGGTGGACCGGCTCAGCGCGGTTGCCGACGTGGGTCGCATCGTCAACCTCGACATCGCGCGCCAGCAGGTGGAGGGCGGCCTCGTCTTCGGCCTTGGCCTCGCGCTCGGCTGCTCGGTTCGCTATACAGGGGGGCGCCCCGATGGCGAACGGCTGGCGACGATGGCCCTGCCGACGCTGGCGGACTGCCCCGCCATCGACGTCGATTTCATCGAAAGCGCCGAAGACCCCGCCGATCCCGGCGACCTCGGCACCGCAGCGGTCGCGCCTGCTGTTGCCAACGCCCTCTTTTCGGCGACGGGCCTGCGCCTGCGCCGCATCCCCTTCTTCGCCGAGGACATATGACGCCAACCCCCCAGTTCCCTCAGGGCCATCCCGCCGTCGCCACCGGAAAGGTCGGAGTTCTCATCGTCAACCTCGGCACGCCCGATGCGCCGACGCCCGATGCGGTGCGCCGCTATCTGGCGGAATTCCTGTCCGACCGGCGTGTGGTGGAAATCCCGCCGATCGCGTGGAAGCCGATCCTTCACGGCGTGATCCTGCGCACCCGCCCGGCGAAATCCGCCCATGCTTACCGGCAGGTCTGGACGCCGCAGGGCTCGCCGCTGGCCGCGATCACCGCCGCGCAGGCGCAGGCCCTTCAGGAGCGGCTGGGCGCAGGGGTGCAGGTCGATTGGGGGATGCGCTATGGCAATCCGTCCATCCCGGCGCGGCTGCAGGCGCTGAAGGACGCCGGGTGCGATCGCATCCTGGTGGCGCCGCTCTATCCGCAATATTCGGGCGCGACGACTGCATCCGTGATGGACCGGGTGGGGGAGTCGCTGGCGTCGATGCGCTGGCAGCCGGCGCTGCGCACCCTGCCGCCCTATCACGATGACGACGCCTACATTTCCGCGTTGGAGCAGGACGTTACGGCGCATCTGGCCGCGCTGGGTTTCACGCCGGACCTGCTGCTGCTGTCCTACCACGGCATGCCCGAGCGCACGCTGCATCTTGGCGATCCCTATCACTGCCACTGCCGCAAGACATCGCGCCTGCTGACCGAGCGGCTGGCGAAAAGCGCGCCGGGCCTGCGCATTGAGACCAGTTTCCAGTCCCGCTTCGGCCGGGCAAAATGGCTGGAACCCGCGACCGAGACGGTGCTTCAGGCCGAGGCGAAGGCAGGCACCCGTCGCATCGCGGTGCTGGCGCCGGGCTTTTCCGCAGACTGCGTGGAAACGCTGGAGGAACTGGCGATCCGGGGCCGCGAGGTGTTCGTCGCGGCGGGCGGGGAAGAACTGGCGGTGCTGCCCTGCCTCAACGACCGCGCGCCCGGCATGGCGATGCTGGAAACGCTGGTGCGGCGCGAGCTTTCGGGCTGGGTTGCAGCAATTTAACTGTCCTGCCGCGCGCATCCGTTTCACCCCCGCACCTATACTTAGGGGCGATTCTGTAACGATGCGCGATGCGGACTACCTGCAGCCGGATTTTGCCTACGGCGGCCCGGCTTCCTCGGCGCCTGCCGGCGGCGGCGGCGTGCAACTGGCGATCTACGCCAACCGCGCGCACCTGCGGGCCAGCCTGCGCGAAGATGCCGATGCGGCGGGCTTGCGCATTTCCGCCGCCGCGCCGCTGGCCGATCTCGTCACCCTGGGCGATGGGCTGGCGCAGGCGCGGCTGGCGGACGTTGTGCTGGTGGACTGCCCGCAGGTGGACGCGGGCGTGCTGGCCGCGCTGGCCCGGCTGGACCTGCGCGCTGCCACCGGGACAACACGGCTGATCGTCTCCACCAGCGTCGATGCGCTGGACGATGTGTTCGCCTGCATGGACCAGTCCACGCCGGTCCTGCTGGTCGATCCCAACCGGGCGGAGCGGGTTCTGGCGCTGGGCCGGGTGCTGGCGACGATGCCGTCGGGCGCCGTGCGTGAACTGTCCGAAGACGACCGCCTGATGCTGCTGCGCCTGACTGAGCAGGTGGGCCAGATCGCGGGACGCATGGACCGGCTGGACCCACGCGGCCCCGGTCTCTCCGCCACGCCGCCGCCGCCCGCCCCGCCGCAGCCGGCATCGCTGGCGCCGGGGCAGTTGCCCGATGCGCGGCTGGTGCGCCGGATCATCCGCCAGCGCCAGTTGCGCGCGCGGTTCATGAATGCCGACCTGTTCGCCGACCCCGCCTGGGACATGCTGCTGGACCTCGCGGCATCGCGGCTGGAGGGGAAGCGGGTATCGGTCACGTCGCTGTGCATCGCGGCAGGCGTGCCCCCCACCACCGCTTTGCGCTGGATCGGCCAGATGGTGGAGGCGGGCCTGTTCAGGCGCCTGAACGACGGCACAGACCGGCGCCGCGCCTTCATCGACCTGTCTGAGCGGGGCGTGCAGGCGATGTCCCGCTACTTCGCGGAAATCGCGCTGACGGGGCCGATGCCGATCTGAAACCCCCGATCTGGACTTCGACGCGGCACATGCCGTGCCTGTGGCGCTTGCCCTCGGGACGGTATAAAGGCGCGCGGATGCTTCGCCTTACCGACATTACCCTGCCGCTCGACCATACCCCCGCCGATCTCGACGCGGCGGTGGCGCAGCGGCTTGCCATCGCTCCCGCCGATCTGGAGCGCGTCAGCGTGTTCCGCCGGGGCAACGACGCGCGGCGCAAGAACGCGATCAAGCTGGTCTACGCGCTCGACGTCGTGGTGAAGGACGAGGCCGGGGTGCTGGCCCGCCTTGCCGACGATCCGCACGTCCGGCCCACGCCCGACATCTCCTACAGGTTCCCCGTCCGCGCGCCCGAAGGCTGGGCAGGGCCGCGCCCGGTGGTGATCGGGGCGGGGCCATGCGGGCTGCTGGCGGCGCTGATCCTGGCGCAGATGGGTCTAAAGCCGATCATCATCGAACGCGGCAAGGCCGTGCGCGAACGCACCAAGGATACCTGGGGCCTGTGGCGCCGGTCCGAACTGAACCCGGAGAGCAACGTCCAGTTCGGAGAGGGCGGGGCAGGCACGTTCTCCGACGGCAAGCTCTACAGCCGCATCAAGGATCCGCGCCATCTGGGCCGCAAGGTGTTGACGGAGTTCGTGAAAGCGGGCGCGCCGGAGGATATCCTCACCGAAGCGCACCCGCACATCGGCACCTTCCGCCTCGTCACCATGGTGATGTCCATGCGCGAGACGATCGAGCAGCTGGGCGGTGAATACCGCTTCGGCACCCGCGTGGAAGACTTCGAGATCGCGCAGGAGGACGGAGAGCGTCGCCTGAAGGGCCTGCACCTCTCCACCGGCGAATTCCTGGAGGCCGAACACGTCATCATGGCCGTGGGCCATTCCGCGCGCGACACCTTCGAGGTTCTGCACAATCGCGGCGTCCACATAGAGGCCAAGCCCTTCGCCATCGGCGTGCGCATCGAACACCCGCAGAGCTGGGTGGACAAGGCGCGCTACGGCCCCTGCGCGGGCAACCCGATCCTGGGCGCGGCGGCCTATGCACTGTCATACAAGGCGAAGAACGGGCGCACCGTCTACTCGTTCTGCATGTGTCCCGGCGGGCGCGTGGTGGCCGCCACCAGCGAGGAAGGGCGCGTCGTCACCAACGGCATGAGCCAGTATTCGCGTGCAGAATTCAACGCCAATTCCGGCCTGGTCGTCGACATCAGCCCGGAGCGCGACTTCCCCGGCCATCCGCTCGCCGGCATCGAACTGCAGCGCCGGTTCGAGGAACTGGCCTATGTCGCGGGCGGATCGAACTATCAGGCACCGGGGCAGAAGGTGTCGGACTTCATGGCCGGGCGTCCCTCCACCGAGTTCGGCGAAGTCACGCCCAGCTACCAGCCGGGCGTCCACCTGACCGATCTGGCGCAATGCCTGCCCGACTTCGTGATCGAGGCCATCCGCGAGGCGCTGCCGGTGTTCGGGCGGCAGGTTCCCGGCTACGACCACCCCGATGTCGTCATGACCGGCGTGGAAACGCGCACGTCCTCGCCGGTACGGATCGGCCGGGGCAGGGACTGCCAGAGCCTGAACACGCGCGGTCTCTATCCGGCGGGCGAGGGGGCGGGCTATGCCGGCGGCATCCTCTCCGCCGCCGTCGACGGCATCCGCGTGGCGGAAGCGCTGGCGCTGGAGCTGGTCGGAGCGTGACGGTGGGCGCAAGCGGGCACTCCCCCGCAGCATACGACGTCATCGTCCTGGGCGCCGGGGCCGCCGGGCTGTTCTGCGCTGCCACCGCCGGGCAGCGCGGACGCCGCGTGCTGCTGATCGACCATGCGCCCGAACCGGGGCGCAAGATCGTGATTTCCGGCGGCGGGCGGTGTAACTTCACCAATATCCACACCGCGCCGGATCGCTACCTGTCGAACAATCCGCACTTCGCCAAGTCGGCGCTCAGCCGCTACACGGCGGCGGATTTCCTGGCGCTGGTGGAAAGCCACGGCATCGCCTGGCACGAAAAGACGCTGGGCCAACTGTTCTGCGACGGGTCGGCCAAGCAGATCGTCGCCATGCTGCTGGACGAATGCGCGAAGGGCGGCGTCGATCTGCGGTGCGGCCAGCCGGTGGGAGCGGTCGATCATGCCGACGGCCTCTACCGCATCTCACATGGCGCTCAGCAGGCGACGGCCCCGGCGCTGGTGATCGCCACGGGCGGCCCCTCCATCCCCAAGATGGGCGCGACCGGGTTCGCCTATGACCTTGCCCGCAAGTTCGGGCTGAAGGTGGTGCAGCCGCGCCCCGCGCTGGTGCCGCTGACGCTGCCCGGCGACGAGGCGCTGTTCCGCGAACTGTCGGGTGTCTCTACAGAGGTCATCATGCGCGTCGGCGGCAGCAAGGCTGCGTTCCGGGAGGCGGCGCTGTTCACCCATCGCGGGCTGTCCGGCCCGGCGATCCTGCAGATCTCCAGCTACTGGAAGCGCGGCGACACTCTGACCGCGCAATTCCTGCCCGACCGGCGCGACGGCTGGCTGCGCGAACTGAAGCGCGATCGCCCGCGCCAGTCGCTGCGCAAGACGCTGGGCGAGGGGCTGCCCGAACGACTGGCCGATGCCCTGCGCGAACGGCTGGGACTGGACGGGGAACTGGGTGCGCTGACCGACAAGGCGCTGGCCGCCGCCGAAAACCGGCTGGCGCGCTGGCCTTTCGTGCCCGATGGCTCCGAAGGGTTCGCCAAGGCCGAAGTAACCGCAGGCGGCATCGACACCGCCGAGCTTTCATCCAAGACGATGGAATCGAAACGCGCGCCCGGCCTCTACGCCATCGGCGAAGCGGTGGACGTCACCGGCTGGCTGGGCGGCTACAACTTTCAGTGGGCATGGGCCAGCGCCCGCGCCACGGGGCTGGCGGTCTGAACCCGGTCAAAGCGTCATCAGGATGGCGTGCCGCTCCGCCCCGTTCCAGTCCAGCGTGGCTTTGAGCAGCGCGATGGTGGTGGCACAGCGATTAGCGTCGCCGTCTTCGCGCATGGCGGTCTGCACCTGATCCCCCGTCAGTCCGGTCTGCCTGACCACCTGCCGCACCAGTTCCGCCGGCACCGTCGCGCTTGAGGCCATCGCCTTCGCCGGCGGGCCAAGGGCGGTGCGCTGCGCCAGTTCGGCGGCGAAGCGGCGTTCCTGCGCCCGCATGGGCGGCGGAACCAGCGTCGTCGGCAGCGGGGCGTGGCGTTCCATCATCGCCCGGCAGGCGGCAGGGCCGTTCGCACGAGCCGCTTCCAGCAGGGCAAGGCGAAGGCGCATCGTCGTCTCGAAGTCCGCGCCGGTCAGCCGCCGCCCGTTCAGGTAGATCCGCTCACGCACGAGGGCGAGGCCGGTATCGATGGTGCCCTGCCGGTCCACGTCGCCATCGGCGGAGAAGACGACGTGCTTCGACAGCGTCACCGCCAGATCGGGCTGGTTGCGGCTGAGCCACTTCATGTCGTTGCCCGCGCCGAACACTTCCTCCGCCGTGGCTTGCAGGGCGCTGCGCCGGGCCTCGGGCTTGGGATCGGTCAGGCTGATGAGGAAGCCGAGCAGGAGCAGCCCGCCGAAAATGAGCAGCCCGGTCGGCCAGCCGCGCACTGTCTCCCACGAAGCGACGCGCTGCGGATCGAAGCGATCCTCCAGTTCGGGGAAGTTCCTGCGGATGCCCGCCAGCAGGCCGTGCACGTCGCCGCCCGCAGCGCGCAGATGCCGCGAGAGGCCGGTTTTGCCGGGGCGCGACAGTTCGGTCCAGGCGCGGTGGTAGCGGTGATCGCGGTCCTGCACTTTGGCCGAGAACCTCTGCCCGCGCAGGCGTGCGCCAAGGTAATCGACGGCAGGCCGCGCATCGATACGCCCCCATTCGCGCTCCCACCCCAGCGCGGCGGTGGCCGGTTCGAGCAGCGGCGCGCTGCGTGGCCACGCCTGCACGAGACGGTCCGCTAGCCACTGTTCCAGTTCCGCCTGCCGATCTATCGGCGCCCATTGGATCGCGTCGAGGACGCCGTCCAGCACTGTGTGCGCCGATGCCTCGTCGAGCTCGTGTCCGGCTTCGAGCAGCGCGGCAAGGCGGGCGAAGGGAGATTGCAGCGCCTCTGCACCGATGGCCGGGGCGGCATCGTGTCCGGTGAGCAGCGGCGGTTCCAGCGCATCGTTCAGTTCGGGCAGCAGTGGGGCCGCAGGGCGGTCCGTATCTGCCTGCGTGAAGCCGGGCGTCAGCGGGGCTGCCATAACCGCCGCAGCATCGGGCGCGGGCGTGGTGAGTGCCGGTTCCGGCCCCCCTTCCCCGGCAAGGACGAAGGGGGTAGGGCCGGCGGGCGTGGGACCGTGTTCGGGCTCGGGCTCGTCTTCCGGTTCGGGCCGGCGTTCAGGTTCCGGGCGCATCTTCGCCAGCCGCAGGGCGGTGTCGCGGGCTTCGCGCAAGTCTGCATAGCCCGCGACGTCGGCGTCAAGGTCCATCGCCTTGATCCGGGCGGCATAGGCGCTGCGGATGGCGCGGGCATCGCCCGTCGGCGCGATGCCCAGGACGGACCACGGGAAGCTGTCTTCGGTCACCGCAGGCGCATCACAGCGGGCCCATCATAACGGACTGGCACGGTCGAGTTCGTCCAGCCGCTCGACAAGGAAGTCGCGTGCCTCGGCGATGCGGCGCGGATCCTGTGTGTCGAGCGCGCCGACGAATTCGGTGATCCACTGTCCGATGGTCTGTCGCAAGGCGCCGATATGGTCTTCGTAGCAGCGCTCGGCGCGAGCGATGAGGGCGACGTTGGCGGCTTCTTCGCGCGGGTGGAACTTCAGCTTCGCCAGCGCGGCACGGCGACGGTCGATGTCTTTCGGATCGGGGCGGTCTTCCTCGTCGACGATGACGAGGTTGCGGGTGGTGCCGCTTTCCGGGACGTGAACGTCGATCTCCAGCAGGCCCGAACTGTCATAGGAAAAGCGCACTTCCGCGCTGACTTCTCCGGCCGGGCGGGCGGGGACGGGAACCTGCAGCGTGCCCAGCCTGACATTGCCGGACACTTCGCGCGCCTCGCCCTGATAGATGCCGAACTCGATCTGTTTCTGGCCGTCTCCCATCGTATGATACGTGCTTACGCGGCTGACCGGCACGGGCGTGTTGCGTTCGATGATGGGGGAGAACAGCCCGCGCTGCAGGCCGCCGTAACGGTCATGCTCGGCCACTTCGACGCCCAGCGTGAAGGGGCATACGTCGGTGATGCGGATTTCTTCCAGTGCCGCATCGCGCCCCACCAGGCCCGCCTGCATCGATGCGCCCAGCGCCACCGCATGGTCGGGATGGACGGAGGAATTGGGAAAGCGACCGAACAGGCGCGTGATCGCCTTGCGCACCACCGGCATGCGGGTAGCGCCGCCGACCAGCACGATGTCGGAAAGTTCTGCCGCTTCGATGGAGGAATCGCGCAGGGCCCGCACCACCGGATCGCGCAGGCGGCGCACCAGGCTTTCGCAGGCGCTTTCGAACTCGGCTTCGGTAATCGTTGCGGACAGGCGCGTTTCGTTCACGGTAAGCGCGAATTCGGCCTCGCTCGCGGTGCTCAGGGCGCGGCGGCAGGTTTCGGCGGCGCGCTTCAGCAAGGCGTCGCGGCGTTCGGCGGGCAGGGGGTCCAGCAGTCCGTCCGGGTCCAGCCGCCCGCGCGCGAACGTGCTGAGCGCGTGGTCGAAATCGTCGCCGCCCAGCCGGTTGTCGCCCGCAGAGGCGCGGACTTCGACGATGCCGTCGAACATCTCGACGATGGAAACGTCGAAAGTGCCGCCGCCAAGATCGAAGACCAGGAAGGGTTCACGGTCGCCCTTGTCCTGCAGGCCGAAGGCGAGGGCGGCGGCGGTGGGCTCGTTGATGAGGCGGCGCACGGTCAGGCCCGCCAGTTCACCTGCGCGGCGCGTGGCCTTGCGCTGGCGGTCGTTGAAGTAGGCGGGGACGGTGATGACGGCCTCTGCCGGTTTCTCCCCGGTCAGCGCCTCCACGTCGCGCACAAGGGCCGAGAGGATCAGGGCGGAAAGGTCTTCGGCGGTATAGTCCCTGCCTGCCAGCCGGGCATTGCGCTGGGTGCCCATCAGGCGCTTGAAGCTGGTGGCGGTGTCCGCCGGATGCGCGGCCATGCGGTCCAGAGCCGGGGTGCCGACCCACAGCTGCCCGTCCGCGCCGATGCTGACGGCGGAGGGGGTGAGGAGGCCGCCCAGCGCATTGGGCACCAGCTGCGCCGTACCGTCGCGCCAGATCGCGACCGCGCTGTTGGTGGTGCCAAGGTCGATCCCGATCAGCATCGCGATCCGCCCGTCATGTTGAGAAGCACGCCATTCCCCGAAGATTCAACAAGTCCCGCCAGTTGGTAGCGGGATCGCGGGCGGGGGGTAAAGAGGCTATGGCCGACGCGGCGCGATTTACGACCGCGTCGTCTCGCGCGCGATGAGCGTGGGTGGCATGACCTTGCTGTGGCGCGTTTCGCCTTCGATCAGGGCGCGGATCTTGTCGACCATGACCCTGGCGCCCTGCGCGATTTCCTGCCGCACGGTGGTAAGCGGCGGGGATGTCAGGCGGGCCAGCGGCAGGTCGTCGAAGCCGACGATCTGTATGTCGCCGGGAATGCGACGCCCGCGTTCGTGCAGGATGTGCAGCGCCGACATGGCGATGAGGTCCGAAGCGGTGACGATGCCGTCGTAATTGGCGCTGGTGGCGGCGAAGGCGGCCTCTATCTGCGGCCCCATTTCCGCGTCGGCCAGCTTGATCGGCACATGGGTCAGCGGCACACCGGCGGCTTCTGCGGCGGCACGCGCACCCCGCAGGCGCATGGCGATCTCGATGCCCGCCGTATCGCCGAAGAACGCCAGATTGCGCGCTCCGCAGGAGATCAGGTGTTCGGCGGCAAGGCGACCGCCCAGTTCGTTGTCGGTGCCGACCACGATGTGCTTCTGGCCTTCGCGATGATTGCCCCAGGCCACCAGCGGCCTGTAATGCGCGGCAACCTTGTCGATGATCTCGGACTGGTCGGACTGGCCGATCAGCAGCACGCCGTCCACCATGCCCGACCCGGTGATCCGCTCCAGCCAGTCGGTCGTGCCGTCGGGCAGGGCGCGGCTGAGCATGAGGTCGTAGCCGGCCTCGGTCAGCTGATCGGCCAGATGGCCCAGCAGCGTCAGGAAGAAGGGGTCGGATATGGTCTGGCGCTTTTCATGGCCCAGCGGGATGACCACGCCGATCACCCCGGTGCGGCGTGAACGCAGCTTGCTGGCCATCTGATTGGGGCGGAAGCCGTACTGCCGGGCCAGTGCCTGAATCCGCTCGCGAGTCTCGGCATTGACGAGCGACTTGCCCGCCAGCGCGCGCGACACGGTGCCTGCGGAAACGCCTGCCACGCGCGCCAGATCGGCAAGCGTGCGCACTTCCACGTCCGGCCCGGTCGCATCGGTGCCGGTGGTGTCTTTCGAGCTATCGTCCATCCCTGCCGCCATATTGCAGCAGCCTTAGCACCCGGATCGGCGCGCCGATAGCAACTTGTTCAGTTTGCTGCCGGTTTTGGTTCGGGTTTGCCCCCGGCTTCCACGAAAAGCGTGGCAATGGCGCCCGCCACCATAAGCAATCCCGCGAGTATCAGCGCGTTGCGCGGGTCATTACTCAGTACAGGTCCGTAGATCAGGGGCATTGTCACGCTTTCCACCAACATGGGAATGACGATGAACAAGTTGAAAACCCCCATGTAGATGCCATTGCGCTGCGGCGGGATCGAATCGGCAAGGATGACATACGTGTTGCCCATCATGCCCGCCCAGCCCAGGCCGATCCCCACCATCAGCACGCCCAGCAACGGCAGCTGGCTGGTGGACGGTATGGCCAGCATCGCCAGCCCCGATGCGGCAAGGCACACCACATGGACCCCGCGCGCTCCGAACCGCCCCACCACCGGGATCAGTCCCAGCGCCGCGACGAACGCCACCGCATTGTAGAGCGCGCCCAGTTGCTGCTCGGTCAGCACGGCGTCGCGGAAGCGGGCGGAATGCACGTCTGCGGTCCCGAACAGCGAGCGCGAGATGGCGAAGGCGATGTACTGCCAGTAGACCATCATCGCGTACCATTGGCACAGCATGGCCAGCGACAACTGGCGCATCGCGCGCGGCATCTGGGCGATGGCGTCGCGCACTTCGCGCAAGGTGGCGCGGGGGTTCAGCGGCGCCGCGGCCAGTGCCTCGCGCTCGTCCGGGGTCAGCGGCAGTTCGGGGACGCGGGTGATCGACCATACGATGGTCGAGATCGACAGCACCGCGCCGATCGCAAAGGCCATCCGCACGATCACCGGGATGCCGTTCGGCCCCAGCAGGTCGCGATCGACGGACATCGCCATGACCGATGGTGCCAGGTAGGACAGGGTATGGGCGAGCCCGGTGAAAGCGCTCTGGATCATGAACCCGGCGGCACGCTGGTGCGGCGCCAGCCGGTCGGCGACATAGGCGCGGTATGGCTCCATCGTCACGTTGTTGCCCGCGTCCAGAATCCACAGCAGCCCCGCCGCCATCCACAGCGTGGAGGAATACGGCATCGCCAGCAGGCTGAGCGTGCAAAGCACCGCGCCGATCAGGAAATAGGGTGTGCGCCGCCCCAGCCGGGACCGGGTGCGGTCGCTCATCGCGCCGATCAGAGGCTGGATGACAAGGCCCGTCACCGGCCCGGCCAGCCACAGCAGCGGCATCCGCGCCTCGCTCGCGCCGAGATAGCTGTAGATCGGCCCCATGTTCGCTTGCTGCAGCCCGAAACTGAACTGCAGGCCGAAGAAACCCAGGTTCATCTCGACGATGCGGGGCAGCGAAAGATGCGGCTTGAGGCCGTAAGGCATCCACGTCTCCGAGTGCGACGCGTGGCAGTCTATACGGTGATCTTAGGAGGGGAAACCCGGTGGGAACCGTAAGATGGAACCTGAAACGCAGGTAATTTCGATTGCATCGATCATTCGAAAACGGCGCCAAAAATAGGCAGAATTGATTTGCAGTATTTGCAAACGATTGTAAATTTCCGCACCATGCTGACCCGCCCCACGCCGTTCCGGACGATCACCACCCTGCAATGGACGGCGGCGGACCTTGCCCAACTGGCCGACGCGCCGATCCCGCGCGCGCCGGTCATGGCACCGCGCGACGTGGTGCGGATCGCGCCCTATCTCGACGTGTGGGATGCATGGCCGCTGGCCGATGCGCGGGGGCGCCCGGTCGTCTGGCGCGGGGGTGAGCTGTGGTTTGCGCTGGCTGCTCCCGCCTTCGACGATCCGGAGGAGCGCCACGGTGCAGCGCGCATCCACCATTTCCATCGCCTTAACGGGCGCTTCGTGCATCTGGGCCGGACCTTTCCCGAAGGCTTCACGCCGGGCAGTCGCGAATGGTCCGGTTCGGCGCTATTCGAGGATGGCGCCGTGACTCTCTACTTCACAGCGGCAGGGGAGCGCGGGGAGGATCCGCTCACTTTCCAGCAGCGCATCTTCGGCTGTACTGCGCGGCTGACCGGCGGGGAGGATGTGTTCGGACCATGGTCCAATCCGGTGGAGCAGGTCATCCCCGCCAACATCGTCTACATGAGCGAGCATGACGGCGCCGGAAAGCCGGGCGCGATCAAGGCCTTCCGCGACCCCGCGCCGTGGCGCGAGGGTGGCGGGAACGGCGAATACATGCTGTTCACTGCATCGTCGGCGCGGCACCTCGACCTTTACAACGGCGTCATTGGCTGCGCGGTTCGCGGCGATTCCGATCCCGAAGGCGGCGTGTTCGAAAAGCTGTTGCCGCTGGTCGATGCATCGAGCGTCAACAACGAACTGGAACGCCCGCACATCGTGGCGCATGACAGGCGGCTCTACCTGTTCTGGTCGACGCAGGCGAAAGTCTTCGCGCCCGGCATCGACGCGCCTACGGGCCTCTACGGCGCCGTTGCAGACGACATCGCCGGACCGTGGCGATTGCTGAACGGGCACGGGTTGATCTTCGCCAACCCGCAAAGCGAACCGTTTCAGGCCTACAGCTGGTGGGTGCTGCCCGACTTGTCGGTGACCAGCTTCGTCGATTACTGGGGGTTGAGCGATGCCCAGGCCGTTGCCCTACCGGTTTCCAAACCTGTCGGCAGGGCGCATTTCGGCGGAACCTTCGCTCCCTTCCTGCACTTGCGTCTGGAAGGGGATCGCGCCACTCTGACGGACGGATAGAACCCATGCACAAGCTTGCAGGCATCGAACTGGGCGGTACCAAGACCGTGGTGGTGCTGGGGGCGCCGGGCCGAATCGACGAACGGCTGGAGTTTCCCACCACCGATCCCGAAGACACGCTGGGCCGCGCGATTGAGGCGATCGAGGGCTGGCGCGACGACAAGCCGGTGGACGCTGTCGGCATTGCCAGCTTCGGCCCGATCCGCGTTTCTAGGGAAGCGGCGGATTATGGAACGATGCTGGATACCCCCAAGCTGGGTTGGGCCGGTGCGGAAGTGCGCGACCGCATCGCCGGGGCGCTGGGCTGCCCGGTGGCGATCGACACCGACGTCAACGGCGCCGCGCTGGCGGAGCACCGCTTCGGCGCGGGACAGGGGTGCGAAAGCATGGTCTATCTGACCATTGGCACCGGCCTTGGCGGCGGCGTTCTGATCGGCGGCGTGCCGGCCCATGGGCTGATGCACCCCGAGATCGGTCATGTGCGCCTGCGCCGCGCGCCCGCAGACCGCTTCGAAGGGGCCTGCGCGTTCCATGGCGACTGCATCGAGGGCCTTGTCAGCGGCCCGGCGCTGGCCGCGCGGCTGGGCACGCACCCGTCGCGCGTGGACCCTGAGAACCCGTTGTGGGAACCGGTGGCTCACGATCTGGCGGAACTGCTGGCCACCCTGATCTTCACCGTATCGCCGCAGCGCATCGTCGTTGGCGGCGGTGTCGCCAACCGGCAGCCGCACCTGCTGCCGATGGCAGTGGCGCGCCTGCCCGCACTGCTGGGCGGCTACTTGCGTGACTGCACGCGCGAGCGGTTGGCGGGCATGGTCGTGCCTCCGCTGCTGGGCGACGATGCGGGGCCAATGGGTTCGCTGGTGCTGGCGGCCAAGGCGTTCGAGGGGCAGCCGGTCCCGGCCTGATTGCCGCGAACGAATATTGCGCGCCGATGAAATCGTGTTACATCGCTGCCCGGTCGAAAAAACCTGTCCGCCATCGGGTGCAGGATCGACCCCATCGGCCTATATGGTCACAAAGCTGCAGTTCCGACGCTTCAGAAGCGGGACGTGGCCAAGGAAGCAGATCGCGGAGAAACCAATGAGCGCAGGCGAACCGACCGTCCCCAAGAAGGCTTCGAAGAAGAAGCGCGGGGGCACGACGCCCGCCGCTCTCGACGAAGCGCTCGCTTCCAGACTGGCCCCCAAACTCGCAGACGAACTGCGCGGCGCGCTCTTGCCCGGTGACGACGAAGGGCCATGGGTGGACGAGGCGGTGCGCTTCATCCTGGCAACGGGAGCGACGCGGGAAGCAGGCGAATCCGCCATCGACCTCGCCTCCGCCAGCGAGGAACGCCGCATCCTGCGCATCGCGCTGATCAACGACGACATGCCGTTCCTGGTCGACTCTGCCGCCGCCGTGCTGGCAGAGGCGGGGCTGGTGATCGACAGGCTTGTCCACCCGGTGGTTCTCGTCCGCCGCGACGAGGATGGCCGGCTGATCGACATTCCTGAAGACCCGGCAGAGGCCACCGGGCGCGAGTCGATGATCTACATCGAGACGCCGCGCGGCGATGCCCGCCAGCGCCGCGAACTGCTGCGCGCGCTGGAAGGCGCGCTGGGCGATGTGCGCGCCGCCGTCACCGACTGGCCGCTGATGGTGGAGGCGATGCGCGCCGATGCTGACAGGATCGACGACGGCGAAGGCGCCGAACTGCTGCGCTGGTTCGCGGGCGGCATGCTCACGCAGATCGGCCACGTCACGCGCTTTCGCGACGGCACTCGCCAGCAGCAGCTGGGCATTGCCCGTCGCTGGGAAGAGGACGTGCTGTCCGACGTCAGCTATGCCCGTGCATTCGAAGCGTTCGACGCGGCGCTGGCTGCAGGATCGGTTGCCGCGCCGCTGGCGGTCAAGGCCAACCGCATCGCCACCGTCCACCGCCGCATTCCGGTGGACCTGTTCCTGGTCCCGGTGATCGAAGGCGGGAACGTCGCGGCGATTTCGGTCCATGCAGGGCTTTGGACCAGCGCCGCGCTGGCCACCGCGCCCGACCGCGTGCCGCGCCTGCGCCAGCACCTGTCGACCTTCGCCCGGCGGCTGGAACTGGACCCGCGCGGTCACACCGGCAAGGCGCTGGCTCATGCCCTTACCAGCCTGCCGCACGATCTGGTGCTCAGCCTTGGCGAGGACGAGGTGGAGCGGCTGGCGATGACGATGACAGCGCTGGTCGACCGTCCGCGCCCGCGCCTGCTGCTCACCAGTTCGCCGCTGATGCGCCACCTGTTCGCCTTCGTGTGGCTGCCGCGCGATCTGCTTTCCACCCAGATGCAGCGCCGCATCCAGACCATGGTGGAGGAAGCCGCCGACGCGCCGACGCTGGACTGGAGCCTGCAGGTGGAGGCGGGCAACCTCGCCATGCTGCGCTACACGCTCGACATTCGCGAAGGCGTGCACCAGCCGTCGGAGTCCGATCTGGACAGCCAGCTGCAGACCCTGCTGCGCGGCTGGACCGAAGCGGTGGAGGCAGCGCTGGCGACGATGCTGGAGCCGGGCCGCGCCGCCGCCGTCGCGGGCCGCTATGCCGAAGCTTTCCCGATCGGCTATCGCACCGACTTCGGCGCGCATGAGGCTGCGACCGACATCGCCGCGCTGCGCCGCATCGCCGTGGGCGAAGGCAGCGAAGGGGAAGCCGCCGCGCACCGCGACGTGCGCTTCCACAAGCGCGAAGGCGACCCCGAAACCTGGGTCCATCTGAAGATCTACCAGTCGGAAGGCGGCCTGCCGCTGTCCGACGCGGTGCCCGCACTGGAAAACTTCGGCTTCCGCGTCATGGCCGAAGTGCCCACCGCGCTGGAGAAGGGCAAGCTGGGCGTCATCCACGACTTCCTGCTCGAACCGGTGGATGGCCGCGCACCGCAGGAGGTGCTGGACCAGGCCGCCCCGATCGAGGATGCCCTGCGCGCCGTGCTCAACGGCACCGGTGAGAACGACGCCTTCAACCGCCTCGTCCCCGGCCTTGGGCTGGATAGCGGAGAAGCGAACTGGCTGCGCGCATGGTACAGGTATCTGCGGCAGGCCGGCACGCACTTTGGCATTCCCACCGTGGTCGATGCGCTGCAGGGTGCGCCCGGCGTTACCACCGCCATCATCGCCCTGTTCCGCGCCCTGCACGACCCCTCGTTCGACGGCGACCGCGAAGAAGCGCGCGCCCATGCCGAAGATGCGATCCGCACCGGGCTGGCCGCAGTCAACGCGATCAACGACGACCGCCTGCTGCGCGCCTATCGCGACATCGTGCTGGCGATGCTGCGCACCAACGCCTTCGCACCTGCCGGAGAGACCGCGCTGGCGTTCAAGTTCGATTCCGCGCTGGTGCCCGGCCTGCCCAAGCCGGTGCCATGGCGCGAGATCTTCGTCTATTCGCAGCGGGTGGAGGGCATCCACCTGCGCGCCGGCCCCGTCGCGCGCGGCGGCCTGCGCTGGTCCGACCGCCGCGACGACTTCCGCGTGGAGATCCTGGGCCTGATGAAGGCACAGCGCGTCAAGAACGCGGTGATCGTGCCGACCGGCGCGAAGGGCGGCTTCTACCCCAAGCAACTGCCTGATCCCGCGCGCGACCGCGCCGCATGGGCCGCCGAAGGGCAGGGCAGCTACGAAGTCTTCATCGACACCCTGCTGTCCATCACCGACAACATCGAGGGTGACCGCGTCGTCCATCCCGAAGGCGTCGTCATCCGCGACGGGGAAGACCCTTACTTCGTGGTCGCGGCGGACAAGGGCACGGCCAAGTTCTCCGACGTCGCCAACGGCATTGCCGAACGGCGCGACTTCTGGCTGGACGATGCCTTCGCCAGCGGCGGCTCCAACGGCTACGACCACAAGGCGATGGGCATTACCGCCAAGGGCGCGTGGCTGTCCGTGCAGCGCCACTTCCTGGAAATGGGCGTGGACGTGCAGGTCGATCCGGTCCGTGTTGTCGGCTGCGGCGACATGTCGGGCGACGTGTTCGGCAACGGCATGCTGCTGTCGAAGTCGCTGAAGCTGGTCGCCGCGTTCGACCATCGCCACATCTTCCTCGACCCCGATCCCGACGCGGGCAAGGCGTGGGCAGAGCGCCAGCGTCTGTTCGACCTGCCCGTGTCGAACTGGAACGACTATGACAAGGCGCTGATCTCCAAGGGCGGCGGCGTGTTCCCGCGCAGCCTGAAATCGATCCCGCTGAGCGAGGAAGTGCGCGCCGCGCTGGACGTCTCGGCGACCGAGATCGACCCGGATTCGCTCATCACCGCGATTCTGTCCGCACCTGTGGATCTGCTGTGGTTCGGCGGCATCGGCACTTACGTGAAGTCCTCTGCAGAGAACAACGTGCAGGTGGGCGATCCCACAAACGATGCCCTGCGCGTCAGCGGCAACGAACTGCGCGTGAAGGTGATCGGCGAAGGCGCGAACCTGGGCGTGACGCAGGCCGGTCGCATCGAGTTCGCGGCCAGGGGCGGGCGCATCAATGCCGACTTCATCGACAATTCGGCGGGCGTCGATTGTTCGGATAATGAGGTCAACATCAAGATCGCACTGGCCGCCGCCAAGCGCGCCGGAAAGCTGCCCGAAAAGAAGCGCGTCGAACTGCTGCGTTCGATGACGGACGAAGTCGCCGCGCTGGTGCTGGAGGACAACCGCCTTCAGGCGCTGGCCCTGTCCATCGCCGAGCGTGGCGGGGCGCAGGCCATCCCCTCGCACATCCGCCTGATCGAGACGATGGAGGAAAGCGGCCATCTGGATCGCCGGACGGAGGGGCTGGCCGACAACGACGTGCTCACCCGCCGTGCGCAGGACGGGCGCGGGCTGACCCGGCCGGAACTGGCGGTGCTGCTGTCCAGCGGCAAGCTGTTGCTGCAGGGCGCGATCGAGGACAGCGACCTTGGTGCCGATCCCGGTCTGACGGACCTGCTGCTGGCCGCCTTCCCGCAGCCGATGCAGGACAAGTTCGGCAAGTTCATCAAGTCGCACCGGCTGGCGAAGGAAATCATCGCCACCAAGCTGGCGAACCGCATCGTCAACCGGCTGGGCATCGTGACCCCGTTCGAGCTGGCGGAAGAAGAAGGCGCGCACCTGTCGCAGGTTGCCGCCGCCTTCGCTCTGGCGGATCGGCTGCTGGGGCTGGAAGTGCTGTGGGAGCGGATCGAGTCTGCGCCGATGGCCGAAACCGCCCGCGTCGCGCTGTTCGACACTGTCGCCAACGCGGTACGCGGCCACATGGCCGACCTGCTGCGTGCCGGTGCCGGACAGATGGCGCCGTCCGAACTGGTCGCGCGGCTGGGCAAGGGCATTGCCGCACTTTCCACCGATACCGCCGAACTGCTGGGCGAACGCATTGCCGCTCATTCCCGCAAGCTGCGCGACGGGCTGACCGGCATTGGCGCGCCTGAGGACGTGGCGGCGCAAGTGGCGCACCTTTACGACCTCGACGGCGCGGTGGGCATCGCCTCGCTCTCTGCCGAGACGGGCATCGCACCGCGCAGGCTTGTCGGCGCATTCTCGCGCGTGGGTGCGGGACTCGGCCTCGACTGGGCGCAGGCGACGGCGGCGACCATGAGCCCGTCCGACCCGTGGGAGCGCCTGCTGGTCGCGGGCCTTGCGCGCGATTTCCAGCAGATGCGGCTGGATTTCCTGCGCGGCATCGCCCGCACCAAGGCCGGTAAGAGCGACCCGCTTGCCGCCACCGAGGAGTGGGGACGCCAGCACAAGAGCGCCATCGACGCCTTCCGCGGCATCGTCCACCGCGCGGAAAAGGCGGTCACGATCACCCCGGCGATGCTGGCACAGATCGCCAGCCAGGCCCGCAACCTGCTGGGGCGGTGAACGGACAGGGCACTTCGGCAGCGCCGGAGTGCCTTGATCCGTACAGGGCCTACCGCCTTATCCCACCGGCACTGCGCGATCTTCCTTGATCGTTTCCAGCACGATGATCGACTTCACGTCCCGCACGCCGGGAATGCGCAGCAGCGTGCGCAGGGTGATCTGCGACAGGTGCTCCACGTTGCGGGCCATGACCCGCACCAGATAGTCCATGTCCCCGGTGACCGCGTGGCAGGCGATGACGTGCGGGTTGTCGGCAATGGCCTGCTCGAACCGGGCGATATTCTCGTCCACATGCGCGACGAGGTTGATGAGCACATAAGCCTCAAGCTCGAAACCCAGCACGCGGGGGTCGAGCACCGGCGCATAACCGCGGATCACGCCTTCGTCCTCCAGCCGCTTGATGCGGCGGCTGACCGGTGTGGCGGATAGCGAAACCCGCTCGGCCACTTGCGCCACGGGCATGCGCGCATCTTCCTGCAGGGCGGCGATAATGCCGAGATCGAATTCATCAAGCTGCATGGATCACCTGCCGATATGCGATCTGATAGTGGATTCCACCAATACCACATCTTTGCAGCCTATCAAACGCACGGAACTGAAGGCGGACCTATGGCATTCTATTTCCATGAAGAAGCCGTCGACGATCACGTCCAACAGCGGCCTTCGGGGAGAGTATGACCACGCTGCCGACGATTATACCGTCGGGCAGGACTGGCATGCCTATACCCCGGAGATGCACGAGCGCTGGCGCCGCCTGTTCGCGCGTCAGTCGGATCTTGTGCGGACCCATGCCTGCGCGTCGTTCCGTGACGGACTGGCCCGGCTGGACTGCGCCGACGGCATCCCCCGCTTCGAGGACGCCAACACCGTGCTGGGCGCGGCCACAGGCTGGCGGCTGGTGGCGGTGCCGGGCTTCATCCCGGACGACGTGTTCTTCGACCATCTGGCCCACCGCCGCTTCCCCGTCACCCGCTGGCTGCGCGAGGAGCATGAACTGGAATATCTGGCAGAGCCGGACGTCTTCCACGACTTCTTCGGTCACGTGCCGATGCTGCTGGACCCGGCGATCGCCCGCTTCCTCGAACTCTACGGCAAGGCCGGGGTGCGGGCGATGGCGATGGGCGCGCTGGACATGCTGGCGCGCCTCTACTGGTACACCGTCGAGTTCGGGCTGGTGCACGAGGACGGCGCGCTCAAGGTGTTCGGCGCGGGCATCATCTCGTCCTCGGGCGAAACCCGCTTCGCCATAGAGGACAGGCAGGTACTGCGCCTGCCGTTCGATCCGGTGCGGGTGATGCGCACCGGGTACATGATCGACAGTTTCCAGAAGACCTACTTCGTCCTCGACAGCCTGCCGCACCTGATCGAGGCGCTCGTCAGCCTCGATTTCGGTCCCGTCTACCAGACCTGGCGGAACGACCCGCCGCTTCCCGCCGGCGAAATGCTGCCGGGTGAATTTCCTATCGGAGCCTTCGCATGACCGACCTGTTCGACAATCCCATCGGCCTTGACGGGTTCGAGTTCGTCGAGTTCTCGGCCCCCGAAAAGGGCGTGCTGGAGCCGGTGTTCACGGCGATGGGCTTCACCAAGATCGCCCGCCACCGCTCCAAGGACGTCGAACTGTGGCGGCAGGGCGCGATCAACTTCATCACCAATTACGAACCGCACAGCCCTGCATGGTTCTTCAGCCGCGAGCATGGCCCATCGGCGTGCGGCATGGGCTTTCGCGTGCGCGATGCCCGCGCCGCCTATGCCGAACTGCTGGCGCGGTCGGCAGAACCGGTCTCGGTGGCGACGGGGCCGATGGAACTGCACCTTCCGGGCATTCGCGGCATCGGCAATTCGATCATCTACCTGATCGACCGCTACGAAAAGGACGGTGACAAGGCGCTGTCGATCTACGACATCGACTTCGATTACCTGCCCGGCGTCGATCGCCACCCGTTGGGCGCGGGGTTCGATGAAATCGACCACCTGACGCACAACGTCTACGGCGGGCGCATGGCCTACTGGGCGGACTTCTACGAGAAGCTCTTCAACTTCCGCGAAATCCGCTATTTCGACATCAAGGGCGAATATACCGGCCTGACCAGCCGCGCGCTGACCGCGCCTGATGGCAAGATCCGCATCCCCCTGAACGAGGAAGCGGAGGGCGGAAAAGGTCAGATCGACGAGTTCCTGCGCGCCTTCAACGGCGAAGGCATCCAGCACATCGCGCTGATCTGCGACGATCTTCTGGCCGCGTGGGACAAGCTGAAGGCGCTGGGCGTACCGTTCATGACCGCGCCGCCGGAAACCTATTACGAGATGCTGGAAGAGCGCCTGCCCGGCCACGGCCAGCCGACCGAAGCACTGAAGGCGCGCGGCATCCTTCTGGACGGGACGACGGACGGCGGCACCCCGCGCCTGCTACTGCAGATCTTCGCCGAGGCGCGGGTGGGGCCGGTGTTCTTCGAATTCATCGAACGGCGCGGCGACGACGGCTTCGGCAACGGCAACTTCAAGGCCCTGTTCGAAAGCATGGAACGCGACCAGATCCGGCGCGGCGTATTGAAGGTTGACGAACCGGCGGAGTAGTTGCGCGCGGGTCGAACGGTTTTGGGAGAGACGGGCGGGGCCATGCAGCCTCGCCCGCAAACTCCGGGAGAATGAGATGACTGAAACGGCACCTGCGTCCGCTGCCCCCGCCCTTGGTGGCATCCATCATGTGGCCTATCGCTGCAGGGACGCGAAGCAGACCGTCGCGTTCTATCGCGACGTGCTGGGCATGGACTTCATGCTGGCCATCGCGGAGGATACGGTGCCGTCCACCGGCGCGCCCGATCCTTACATGCACGTCTTCCTCGACTGCGGCGGGGGCAACGTGCTGGCCTTCTTCGAACTGCCCAACGCGCCCGAGATGGGCCGGGACGAGGCCACCCCCGCCTGGGTCCAACACATCGCCTTCAAGGTTGAGAGCGAGGCCGATCTTCTGGCGGCCAAAGCGCGCGCGCAGGCGGCGGGGCTGGAGGTGATCGGCCCGACGCACCACGGCGTGTTCAAGTCGATCTACTTCTTCGATCCCAACGGCCACCGGCTGGAGCTGGCCTGGCAGTTCGGCACCGTCGACCAGATGGCATCGCTGCGCGCCGTTGCGGACGACATGCTGGACGAATGGGCCCGCACGCGAAAGGCGCCGCGCCATGCCGCATGGCTGCACGAAAAGATCGCGGCGGAAAGCTGACCGTGGTGCTGCGCCTTCACGGATACTGGCGCAGTTCCACAACATATCGCGTGCGGATCGCGCTGGCGCTGAAGCGGCTGGATCACGAAATCATCCCGGTGAACCTGCTGGCGGGAGAGCATCGCGCGGATGCCTTTCGCGCGTGCAACCCCTTCGCCACGGTGCCGGTGCTGGAGGCCGACGGCGTGGTTCATGCGCAGTCGATGGCCATCCTGGAGTGGCTGGACGAACGGTTTCCCGAACGCCGGTTGCTGCCGGCCGGCATCGAAGACCGCTTTGCCGCGCGCGAACTGGCCATGGCGCTGGCCACCGAACTGCACGCGCCGCTCAACCTGCCGGTGCTACAGTATCTGAAGCTAGATCTGGGGCATACGCAGGCCGAAGTGGACTTGTGGTACTGGCACTGGCTGGAGCGCACGCTGGGCGGGGTGGAGGCGCGGCTGGAACAGCGCGGGTCGGGCGATTTCCTGTTCGGCGCGCCGGGCTACTTCGAATGCGTGGCGGTGCCGCAGCTTTACAACGCGCGGCGCAATGGCTTCGACCTGTCCGCCTACCCGCAGTTGACCCGGATCGATGCGGCCTGCGCCGAATTGCCGGAATTCGCCCTCTCTCACCCCGACCGGCAGCCGGACGCCGTATGAATCAGCCCGCTTCGGTCGGCGCCAGCAGCAGGTCGCGCAGGGCGGACAGGCTGGGAAGTACGGTGGCGCCGGCCAACGTCATTTCCTCCGTCGCGGGGAGCAGGTCGGGCACCATGAAGGTGGCGATGCCTGCCGATGTGGCCGCGATCACGCCGGCATAGCTGTCCTCCACCGCCACGCAGTCCGCAGGCGCGATGCCCAGCCGGCTGGCAGCGAGGAGGTAGGGTTCCGGGTTCGGCTTGGCCTGCGCCACATCGTCACGTGTGACGATGACGTCGAAATAGTCGATCAGCCCCGCCTTCTCCAGCCGCCACTGCGCCAGCCCGTTTGCCGTCGATGTCGCCAGCGCCAGCGGAATGCCCGCCGCGCGGAAATGGTCCAGGATGACCAGCGCGCCGGGGCGCAGTTCCACGCCGGCCTCCAGCGTGGCGTCGAACAGCGCATCCGCCTCTGCATAGAACCGTGCGAGCGGAAACTCGGGGCCGAGCCGCTCTGCCAGCATCTTCTCATTCAGGTCGCGGCTGACGCCCACCATCGCGTCCAGCAGGCCGTCCGGCAGCGGCCAGCCGATCGCCTGCGCCGTCTGCGCATAGCTGCGATGATGCACCGCCTCCGTCGAGATGAGGGTGCCGTCCATGTCGAAGATGGCGGCGCGGATCGGATCGGGGATGGGAGTGGCCATGGTTCTCAATATGGAGCGGCTTGGCGATGGGGCCATTGCAAAAAGCACGATCCGCGAAAAGATCGGTGCAAGTGCGGTCCAGGTTAGGCGAGTTCGTCCAGCCCCAGTTCGCTGCACAGCGCCACGCGGGCTTCGATGCAGGTGGTCCATAGCGCCGGGTCGGACAGATTTTCCACGGCGATATGCTCGGGCCATAGCCGTGCCACCAGCGCCTCGATCCGGTCCAGCTTTTCGGGCGTGGCGATGAAGCGCGGGTCTATGGTTGCGGGGTCGGCCACCACGCGCAGGCGCAGGCAGGCAGGGCCGCCGCCGTTTGCCATGCTTTCGCGCAGGTCATGGACGAAGAGGTGGCGGATCGGCCCATTCCCGGCCACATGCGCCTGCAGCCAGCGCCAGACGGAGGGCGTTTCCCGCGCTTCGCCGGGCAGGACCAGCGCCGCTTCGCCCGACGGCAGTGTCACCAGCTGAGCGTTGAACAGGTACGATGAAATGGCATCGGCCAGGCTGACCTCGGCGGCGGGAACCTCGACGATCTCGATCTCTGGCAGTTTCGCGTGCAAGGTGGCGTACAGCGCGTCGCGTTCGGCGAAGGCCTGTTCATGCGTGAACAGCACCCGTTCGTTGGCGACGGCGACGACGTCGTTGTGGAACGCTCCTGCCGCGATCGCCTCGTCCGACTGGCGGGCGAAGACGGTGCGTTCGGGCGACAGGCCGTGGATGCGGGCGACGGCTTCGCTGGCCTCGCGGTGCTGGCGGGCGGGATACGGGCCGCCTGCCGCGCCATAGACGAAGACCTCGATCCCCGGCGCATCGTGGCCGGCGCACAGGCGCATGTGGTTGGCCGCGCCCTCGTCGCCGAAGGGCGCAGGTACCGGGGCGTGGACGGCGAAGTGCGCAGGGTTCGCAAAGGCGATGCGCAGCTGCTCCAGCGTGCCGGCCCATTCGTGGCTGCGGTGCGGCATGGTGACAAGGTTGGCGACCGTCAGGTGGCAGCGCCCATCGGCGGTGTCGGCGGCGGGCGATACGGTGGCGGCGTTGGCCGCCCACATCGACGATGCCGACAGCGCATTGGCGCGCAATGTGGGGGCGGCGTCCTCCACCGTGGTGCCCAACTGCGCCAGCCATGCCGCGTCAGGGCGGCGCAGCGGCAGGAAGAAGCCCTGCGGCAGCCCCCGCTCCAGATTGGCGCGCATCTTGGCCAGCCCCTGCAACGCCGCCGCGCGCGGGGCGGACGTCTTGCCGAAGTTCTTTGTCGAGGCGAGATTGCCCAGGCTAAGCCCGGCGTAGTTGTGGCTGGGGCCGACGATGCCGTCGAAGTTGATCTCTGTGCGCATGGGTTGAGCCTAGCTTTCGGACGGGATGAGGGCAATTCATCGTCCCGGATCGAATCCGGGACGATGGGATTATGCCGGAGCGAACGTGACCGCATCCCCCACGCCGATCCCCAGCAGAGCCGCCGCCGCCTCGTCCAGCGTGCCGTCTTCGCCGACGCTGCCAAGGCATGCGCGGAAATCGGCCAGCCGTCCGGTGGCGATCAGGTGCGTCGGTTCGGTGTCCCGCGCGAGGCCTATGGCGCTGATCGTCGCCGTGCGCGCATCCTGCACGGTGCGGATCTGGTCGGTGCGGGCGATCATGGTCGGGCCGCCGTCGAAGATGTCGATGTAGTTCTGAAACGCGAAGCCCTCGCTCTCCAGCATCCGCATGGCCGGGCGGCCCGAATAGTGCGGCTGGCCCATCACCTGCCGCGCGCCTTCGGAGAGGAGGGCGGTGTAGATGGGGTGCTTGGGCATCAGGTCGGCGATGAACTGGTTGCCGTGCTTGGCGTTGAATTCGTCGGCATCGCGAAAGCTCATGTCGAAGAAGCGGCCCGCAAGGCCATCCCAGAACGGCGAATTGCCTGCATCGTCGATGGCGCCGCGCAGTTCCGCCAGCGTCGTCTCGCCGAAGCGTTCGCGGTGCATGGCGATGAACAGGTAGCGGCTGCGCGCCAGCAGCTTGCCCACGCCCGCCGACCGTTCCGTGGCGTCAAGGTAGAGGCCCCCCACTTCGCTGGCACCGTCAAGGTCGGTGGACAGGGTCAGCATCTCTGCGCGGAAGGTGCGGTCCAGTTCCTTGGAATGCTGGGTGATGCGCCCGATGCGGTACGAATAGAACGGCAGTTCGGTGCCCACCTGCGAGAACGCCTGACAGGTGCCGCGCACTTTGCCCGTCTGCGTATCCTCAAGGATGAAGGCGAACAGGTCGTTGGCGATTTCGCCATCGTCGCGGGCAAAGCACTTTGCCGCGCGTTCCAGCTTGCCCTTCAGTGTCGGGCGGTCTGGCGGCAGGTTGGTGAAGCCGCCGCCGGTGCCCTTCGCCATGCGATAGAGCGCCTCAAGGTCGCCCTCTTTTGCGGTACGCAGCAGGAAGGTCATGCAGCGAGTCCTTCACGATCGAGGCGATGGAGGACAAGCGCCGTAAGGCGGGCGCGGGCGTCTAGCGAACTGGCGATCATGAACTCCTGCGGTGAATGGATCGAGCCGCCCAGCGCGCCCATCGTGTCGAGCACGGGGACACCGCAGGCGGCGATGTTGTTGCCGTCGCATACGCCGCCGGTGTCCTGCCAGCGCATGGACTGGCCAAGATCTGCGGTGGCTTTGCTGACGAGGCCGAACAGCGCTTCGGTCTGCGGCGTGATGGGCTTGGGCGGGCGAGAAACATGGCCGTGGAGGTGGATATGCACATCGTGCGCGGCGCTGACTTCGGCCACTGCTTCGTCCACCAGCGCGCGGGCCGCTTCGGCCAGATCCGGAGAGCGGGGGCGCAGGTTGAAATGCAGGATCGCCAGATCGGGCACGGTGTTGTTGGGCGCGCCGCCTTCGATCCTTGCGGGGTTGATGGTCAGCCCATCACGCACGCCCTTAGCAAGGCGCATGGCAAGGTCGCTTGCGGCGACAAGCGCGTTGCGACCGTCCTGCGGGTTGCGCCCGGCGTGGGCGGAGCGGCCCGTCACCACCGCGGCGTAATTGCCCGAACCGGGGCGGGCGCGCGCCATCGAACCGTCGGGCAGGCCGGGCTCGTAGGTAAGCGCCGCCAGCTTGCCCTGGGCCAGCTGCGCGATCAGCGCGGCGGAGGACAGAGAGCCGGTCTCCTCGTCGCTGTTGATGAGGACGTCGTAGCCCAGAGTCGGATTGCCCCGTTCGTAGGCCGCCAGCCCGGCCAGCATCAGCGCAAGGCCGCCCTTCATGTCGGCCGTACCGGGGCCGCTCACAGTATCCGCATCCAGCCACGTCATCGTCTGGAACGGGTGATCGGCGGCGTAGACGGTATCCATGTGGCCGGTCAGGATCACCCGGCGCTCCGCCTGCGGCCTGACCGAGAGTACGAGGTGCCGGCCATGGCCCACTTCGCGCAAGGTGCCCTTGGCGTCCACTTTCTCGACCGGAGCGGCATCGACCAGCCGCACTTCGCCGGGCAGCGCGGCGAAGGCATCGGCAAGGCGGGTTGCCACTACAGCCAGCCCGTCGAGGTTGCCGGTGCCGCTGTTGATCGCCGCCCAGTCCAGCGTATGCGCCAAAATGGGCGCACGCTCTATCGGGGCCAGAAGGTCCAGTTCCTCGACGGCAAGCGCGCTCATGCGGTAAGCTTGCCGGCCAGCGCGCCAAGGTTGCCCTGCGCGTCCGCCGCCTCGAAGCTGGCGACCGGGTAGGCGCAGTAATCGGCGGCATAGTAGGCGCTGGGGCGGTGGTTGCCGCTGTCGCCAAGCCCGCCAAAGGGCATCGATCCCGCCGCGCCGGTTGTCGGGCGGTTGCGATTGACCACGCCCGCACGGATTTCGCGCGCGAACCGCTCCCACAGCGCATCGTCCGCGCTGACAAGGCCCGCAGACAGGCCAAAGCGGGTGTTGTTCGCTGCCTCCATCGCGGCGTCGAAATCGGGCACGCGGCTGACCTGCAGCACGGGGGCGAAGATCTCCTCGTCCGGCACGAAGACGCCCGTGACGTCGAGCATCGCCGGAGTGACGAATGCGGCGGAGCGGCCCTCCACGCCGGAGAAGGGCGCGATCACCTTTGCCCCGCGCGCCACCAGATCGTCGAAGCGCGCGCGGGCGGCGGCAGCGGCGGCATCGGAGATGAGCGGGCCGATCCACGGCTCGGGTGTCTCGTCCCAGGCGCCGATGGTCACGCGCGCGGCCATCGCGGCGACGGCATCGACCAGTGCGGTGCCGAACGCGTCGTCCGGCACGATAAGCCGCCGCGCGCAGGAGCAGCGCTGGCCGCTGGTGATGAAGGCGGATTGCACCACGACCGATGCGGCTTCCTCGACGTCGGCGGCGTCCCACGCGACCAGCGGGTTATTGCCGCCCAGTTCGAGCGCAAGGATCACGTCGGGCCGGTCGGCGAAGATGCGGCGGAAATGCGCGCCTGCCGCTGCCGAGCCGGTGAATAGCAGCCCGTCGATGTGCCCGTCGACCAGCGCTTCACCGCTCTCGCGCGCGCCCTGGATGCACTGGAAGACATGGGGGTGGTCGATCAACGCTTCGGCCCAGCATTCGGCCATCGCCGCGCCGGTCGCGGGGGTCATTTCGGAAGGCTTGAAGACCACCGTATTGCCCGCCAGCAGCGCCGGAACGATGTGGCCGTTGGGCAGGTGACCGGGGAAGTTGAACGGGCCGAGCACCGCCATGACGCCGTGCGGACGGTGACGCAGCACGGCCTGACCGAACGGCATGGCGCTCTGCCGTTCCCCGGCGCGCTCGGCCTGCGCGGCGATGGAGATGCCGACCTTGCCGATCATCGATGCGAGTTCGGCGCGCGTCTCCCACAAGGGCTTGCCGGTTTCGCGGGCGATGATTTCGGCGATGGCGTCCTTGCGGGTTTCAAGCGCGGCGCGGTAGCGCTCCACCACGGCAACGCGGGCTTCCACCGGCAGTGCGGCCCATGCCGGAAACGCCTGTCGCGCGCGCATCAGGGCGGCAGCGACCGCTTCGGGACCGGTGGCTTCGCCGCTCCAGACCTGCGCACCGCTGGCCGGATCGATGGAATGAAGCACGGTCATTTCGGGTTCCTCTTGCGGTCGATGGCGGCGATCTGTGTGAATGGCGTGGGAGCCGGATGCCGCCCGGTTGTTTTAGGCTATGAGCCAAGACATAGGAACACGGCGCGGGGAAGTCCATCGGCATGCCCCGCCCCCGGCGAAGCGATCAGGAGCAGGCATGACGATGACCTTGATGCAGCGTATCGGCACGGACATTCCGCTGGTGCAGGCGCCCATGGCGGGCACCAGCACGCCGGACATGGCCGCAGCCGTATCGAACGCCGGGGCGCTCGGCTCGATCGCGGTGGGCGCCACCGACGCGGCGGGCGCGCGGGCGATGATCGCGGAGACGCGGGCGCGCACCTTGCGGCCCTTCAACGTGAACCTGTTCGTCCATCGCACTCCGGTGGCGGACCCCGAGCGCGAGACGGGATGGCTGGACTGGATGCGTTCGCTGTTCGTCGAATTCGGCGCGGAGCCGCCGCAGGCGCTGCAATCGCCCTACACCAGCTTTGCCGACGATGCCGAGATGCTGGCGCTGCTGGTGGAACTGGCGCCGCCGGTGGTGAGCTTTCACTTCGGCCTTCCCGGCGCCGAGGCGATCGCCGCCCTGCGCGAACAGGGCGTGCTGCTGCTCGCCACCGCGACCAGCATCGAAGAGGCGCGGGCGATAGAAGCCGCCGGGATCGACGGCATCGTGGCGCAGGGCATCGAGGCGGGCGGTCATCGCGGCATGTTCGACCCCGGCGCATTCGACGCGCAGCTGGGCACAATGGCGCTGACCCGGCTGTTGGTGCGCGAAACCCGACTGCCGGTGATCGCGGCGGGCGGCATCATGGATGGCGCAGGGATCGCGGCGGCGCTGGATCTGGGCGCGGCGGCGGCGCAGCTGGGCACGGCCTTCGTGCTGTGCCCGGAATCGGCGGCGGACGAAGCCTATCGCGCCGCGCTGACGGGGCCGGGCGCGTGGCGGACCACGCTGACGCCGCTGGTATCGGGCCGACCGGCGCGGGCGCTGGCGAACCGCTTCACCGCACTGTCCTCCGAGGTGGGGGACCGTCGGATGCCGGATTATCCCATCGCCTATCATGCCGGAAAGGCGCTCAACGCTGCCGCCAAGGCGCGCGGAGAGCACGGCTTCGGCGCGCAGTGGGCCGGGCAGGGCGCCCCGCTGGCGCGGGCGATGCCGGCGGCGGAGCTGGTCGCTACGCTGGCCGCGGAAATGCGCGCGGCAAGGGGGCGCGGTTCGTAACCCCGCCCCTCGCACCCGCATCACCCGTGGGCGCCGAACTCGTTCGCCAGTGCGGTGGTGATCCGCAATGACAATCCATAAGACCGCGCGATCGGGTCGATGAAGTCCTTGTGGATCTGCGCATAGCCGGTCGCGCTGGAATCCGGGTAGTCGCTGGGGGCGTCCACCGCGAAGTCGCCGATGGACGGGAAATGCACCGGGAAGGCGCGGCGCAGCTGGGCCAGACCGTCTTCCACGCGCAGGGTGAAGAACATCTCAAGCACGTCATCGCGGCTGATGTCGTTGGCGCGGCTGAACTGCGGGGTCATGACCGATCGCAGGAACATGTGTTGGAACAGTGCGATGCGCAGCGCATGCAGAACGCCCAGCGACCGGCGCGTATGTTCGCGGTCCTGCTGCGGGGCTTCGTCGGGTATAAGATCCAACAGCCGGTGCAGCTTGAGCGCGTCGACCCGCAGGCGCGACGCAAGGCGGCGGTACACGCCGACGCGGTCGTCGCGGGTCAGGTATTCGGCCAGCTTGAGGCAGGCGTCCGAGATGTTCTCCTCGCCGCCGCGATAGGGACGGCTGGCCCAGTAGGCCGAGTTGAACAATTCGCCATAAGCCGACACCGTCTTGATCGAGGCCAGTGCATTGGCGGCGCGGGCCAGCCGGATGATCTGCCGCCCGCGTGCCGATTCGCGCAGCAGCCCGGCGATCTCCTCGCGGTTGCCGTCCGCCGCCGTGCCGATGCCCGCGATCACGTTCACCGGATAGCCCAGCTGCTGCAGGATCGCGTTGTGCGGGATCGCGCGGATCTGGCGCAGGTTCATCGTCCGGTCGGAAGCGAGGTCCGACTGGCGGCGCGCCTTGCGGCTGCCGGTGTCGTTCAGCAGGCCGAGGCCGAACGCGGTGATCGCGCGGCTGTAGGTCGAGCTTTCCAGATGGCCGTGCTGCACGGCGCGGATGGCGCGGTAGAAGTCGAGGGACAAGTCGGTGCGGCGATAGAACAGGTCGGTCGGCACGTTGACGTCGGCGTCCCACAGCGGACGCTCCGCCATGCGGGTGAGCGTAGCCAGCGCCAGTTCGTCGGACCCGAACCACAGATAACCGTCGCCACCCTGGAAGCTGACCTCCGGCTCCAGCCGGATGCCTGCACGCAGGAACCGGCGGCGGGCCCAGGGGGATAGCTGCCAGTCGAACCGGTCGTCGATGCTGGACGGGTGGCAGCCGCGGCCCATCGATTCGCCGCCGGTGTTGAAGATCAGGGCGCAGACGTCCGACAGGCCGTTGGCGGCCATGGCTTCGGACAGGCGGCCCTGCAGGCGTTCGATGGCGAGCGCTGCGGGCACCTGCCCCACGAAGCGGCCCGCGTCCGAGAACCCGGTCTGGATCGACACGCGCCCGCGCCGCCGTGCGTAGTCGCGGTAGGCGGGTTCGGCCAGCACCGCGTCGAGAAAGCGCCCGCCGTGTTCCAGCGCGGTTTCGGTCTCGAACAGGGGGGACACGTCCACCTTGTCGTCGATCCCGAACATGCGCGCGAAGTATAGCGCGGCGAGCACGGTGGTCGGCTCTTCGCACTCTGCCACGAGCATGCGGATCGGGGCGTCGGCGTCGATGTGGCTCAGGATCTGCGCCATCGCCAGGAACTGGCGCACGGCGGTGCTGTTCTCGATCGCAAGGGCGGCGAAGTTGGAGCGCAGCGGCTTCACTTCGGCCAGCAGTTCGCGCATCCGCACCAGCGCCGCCTGGCTGGCGAGGCTGAGCTTGCCGTCCGGATCGATGCGGCGGCGTATCGCGTTCTGCAACTGCGATGCGTTCACGCGGAAGTGGATGCCGCCCATGCCGAGGCCGTCGGCGCGCATCGCGGCGGCCACGACCAGCAGATCGCGGGCCTGTTCCTGATCGGCGTGGCGAGCGTCTTCCTCAAGCCGGGTGATGACGGCGTCGAGGCTGACGATCTTGTCGGGGTGTTCGGCGCTCAGCCCGTTGGCGGCGGCGGTGAGCGCGTCCGGGTCGGTAAGATCCTGCCTGAAGGCGCTGACGGCTTCGGCGGTGTGGGCATGGGCGCGCGACAGCTGGGCGGCAATTTCCGGCGCGACCTTTTCCAGCGCGGCAGCGTAGCCGGCCAGCCGCTGGGCCTTCTCTTCAAGCCGGTAGCGGATCGAAGTAGACCACGAAATGTCGGTGCGCCCGTCCATGTCGTAGCCGACCCAGTGGGCGAAGCGCACCGGCATCGGGTTCAGCCCCTTCCACCGCTTGGGCCAGCGAGCGGCGGCAAGGTCGAACAGGCGCGCGTTGATCCGGTCGCGCGCCTTCTGGCCGCGTGCCATCGCGGCCATCGCGGCGTCATGCTCGGAATCGAGGGTGATCGTATCGCGCGCGGGCGATGCGGCGCAGACCGAAGCCTCGCTGAAATCGCCGTTGGAGGCAGAGACGGTCACCGCCTCGGTCTGGGCGGCGCTCAGCAGGAAGGTCGGGTGCGCAGTGAAGACGACATGCGCCGCCGGGCGCTGCCAGCGCAGCGCGAAGGCGCTGAAATCGTCTTCCTGCGCGCTCTTTTCGGCAAGGGCGTCAAGTGCCTTGTCGTTGTCCGCGATAGGCAGGGTGCCCAGGATGCGGTCGAGCCGGGCGGCGCGGGCGCGCAGGCCCTCGCACTCCATCTCGGCGACGAGCGCCTCGATGTCGTCGAGTGCCATTTCGCCGTTCTCCAGCGCCCGCGACAGTTCCAGACCCAGCTGGAACACGGGGTTGAAGATCGGCGACACCGCCGTGAACTTGTGCAGTTCCTTCAGCCGGGCGTCGAGCGCCTCGACCGTGGTCAGCGCTCCGGCGCCCGCCCCCCCGGCGCCCATCAGCGCGCCAGCCCCGCAGCGAGGCGTGCTTCCGCCTCTATCTTCACGACGTCCGGCTTGCCCTTGGGCACCATCCAGCTGCCGCCGACGCAGATCACCGCATCGAGGCCCAGCCATTCGGGCGCGTTCTGCGGGGTGACGCCGCCGGTCGGGCAGAACTTCGCCTTCGCAAGCGGGGCGGAGATCGCCTTCAGCGCAGGCGGGCCACCGGCGGCCATGGCGGGGAAGAACTTCAGCCGGTCGAACCCGCATTCCAGCGCGAACATCACGTCGCTGGCGTTGGCGGTGCCGGGAAGAAACGGGATTTTCGACTTGTAGGCGGCCTCGGCCAGGTTCGGCGTCAGGCCGGGCGAGACGATGAACTCGGCCCCCGCATCGATCGAACGCTTGAGGTCGTCCGGCGTCAGCACCGTGCCCGCACCGACGACGGCGCCGGGAACCTGCTTCATCACCCGGATCGCCTCGATCGCGCATTCGGTGCGCAGCGTCACTTCCAGCGCGGGCAGGCCACCGGCCACCAGCGCCTCGGCGATCGGCAGGGCGTGTTCGATGTCCTCGATGACCAGAACCGGGATCACCGGGGCAAGGCGCATCACGCGTTCGACGGCTTCGGATACAGTGGTCATGACTGGAGGTGCTCCCTTGCGAATGCGGCCGCCGCGCCGAACAGGCCGGGCTGCGGATGAGTGATGAGCTTGACGGGCAGGGTGGCCATCAGGCCGGCGAAGCGGCCCTTGGCGCGGAACCGCTCGGCAAAGCCCGAAGTCTTGATGGTTTCACGAATGCGATAGCCAAGGCCACCCGCGATGACGACGCCGCTGGCACCCTGCGCCAGCGCGCAGTCGCCCGCCGCCGCGCCCAGTGCCAGACAGAAGCGGTCCACGGCGGCAACGGCGATGCTGTCCGAACCCTCGGCTGCGGCGGTCCAGATCTCGACGTCGGTCAGTTCGTGGATCGCCTTGTGCTCCATCGCGGCCAGTGTCGCATAGATATCGACGATGGCCGGGCCGGAGACGACGCGCTCCACAGAAACACGGTTGTGGCGCTTTCTGAGGCGGGCAAGGATCGCATCCTCGATCTGGTCGAGCGGGGCATAGTCGGTATGGCCGCCCTCGGTCGCCTGAACATGGTAGCCCCCCTTGCCGTCGCGGTAGAGGTGCGCGACGCCAAGCCCGGTGCCCGGTCCCAGCACGCTGAGCGTGCCCGAACGCGGCAGCGGCGTGTCGGGGCCGGTCAGGTGCAGGAAGTCTTCGTCCCCGGCGCAGGCCACGGCGTAGCCGACGGCGGCGAAGTCGTTGATGATCGTCTGGCGCGTCGGCCCCAGCATTTCCTGGATGCGCGCGGGGCGCAGGATCCAGGGGTTGTTGGTGAACTTGATGACCTCGTTGCCGACCGGCCCCGCCACCGACATGGCTACCGCATCGGGCAGGGTGCCCCCGTTCATCGCGCGGAACGCCTCCCACGCCAGTTGGAAGCTGCCGTGGTCCTTGGTGTGCAGGGTGGCCGGTTCGCCCAGCGTGATCCTGCCGTCATCGCCGATGGTGGCGATGGCGAAGCGGGCGTGCGTGCCGCCGATGTCGACGGCGACGATCTGCGTGCTCACAGGCTGTACGCTCACAGGCCCGCGACTTCCAGCATCGACGACCCGCCGTGCTCGGCGCTCGACGCATTGATGCGGAACATGGCGAACAGCTCGCGGCCCGTGCCCATGGCGGGCGGGGGCGTTGGCGCGGGTTCGCGGGCGGAAAGGTCGGCGGTGGTGGAGATGGTGCCGTCCTCTGCCGAAAGCCGCACGATGTCGCCATCGCGCAAGTAGGCCAGCGGCCCGCCGGCAAAGGCTTCGGGGGTGACATGGATCGCGGCGGGCACCTTGCCCGAAGCGCCCGACATGCGCCCGTCGGTGACGAGCGCGACCTTGTGGCCGCGATCCTGCAGCACGCCCAGCGGCGGGGTCAGCTTGTGCAGTTCGGGCATGCCGTTGGCGCGCGGCCCCTGGAAGCGGACGACGACGATCACGTCGCGGTCCAGTTCGCCCGCCTTGAACGCCTTTGCCACGCCTTCCTGATCGTCGAACACACGGCATGGCGCCTCGATCGTCCAGCGTTCGGCATCGACCGCGCTGGTCTTGAAGGTGCCGCGGCCCAGGTTGCCGTCCACCAGGCGCATGCCGCCGTCCGGCAGGAACGGGTTGGCGACCGGGCGAAGCATCGTATCGTCGCCGCTGACCGCAGGGGCGGGCGTCCAGGAAAGGGTATCGCCCTCCAGCACCGGTTCCTGCGTGTAGGCGCGCATGCCGCCTTCGGCCACGGTCAGCACGTCCTCATGCGCCAGCCCGGCGTCGAGCAGTTCCCGAGCCACCCAGGCCATGCCGCCCGCTGCGTGGAAGTGGTTCACGTCGCCCGAACCGTTGGGATAGGCGCGGGTGATGAGCGGGACGACGGCGGAAAGCTCGTCGAAATCCTGCCAGTCGATCAGGATGCCGCCCGCGCGCGCCATGGCGGGAAGGTGGATCGCATGGTTGGTGGAGCCACCCGTTGCCAGCAGGCCGGCGATGGCGTTGACGATCGCTTTTTCGTCCACGACCTTCGCCATCGGGCGATAATCGTCGCCCTTGCGCGTCATTGCGGCAAGGCGGTGCGTGGCGGCGCGGGTCAGCGCGGTGCGCAGCGGCGTGTTGGGGGGCACGAAGGCTGCATTGGGGACGTGCAGGCCCATCATCTCCATCATCATCTGGTTGGAGTTGGCGGTGCCGTAGAAGGTGCAGGTGCCCGGCGAGTGGTAGCTGGCGCTTTCGCTGGCGAGCAGTTCCTCACGCCCCACCTTGCCCTCTGCATAAAGCTGGCGGACTTTCTGCTTTTCCTTGTTGGAAATACCGGTGGGCATCGGGCCGCCCGGCACGAAGATCGCGGGCAGGTGGCCGAAGCGCAGCGCGCCGATGACCAGACCGGGGACGATCTTGTCGCAGATGCCCAGCAGCGCCATGCCGTCGAACATCGCGTGGGACAGCGCTACGCCGGTGGACAGGGCGATGACGTCGCGGCTGAACAGCGACAGTTCCATGCCATCGAAGCCCTGCGTCACGCCGTCACACATGGCGGGCACGCCGCCCGCGACTTGCGCAGTAGCGCCGACTTCACGGGCGAACAGCTTCATCTGTTCGGGGTAACGGCCATAAGGCTGATGCGCCGACAGCATATCGTTGTAGGCGGTGACGATGCCGAGGTTGACCGCCTTGTTGCCCGCGATCGTCGCCTTGTCCTCTCCGGAGGCGGCGAAACCGTGCGCGAGGTTGGAGCACGACAGGAAGCTGCGGTCGGAATGCCGTTCCGTCTCGCGCGCGATCATGTCGAGATAGCGCGTGCGGCTGTCCTTCGACCGTTCGATGATACGGTCGGTGACGCGCGCGACCACCGGGTGGAGGTTGGTCATGGGTGTTCTCCTGGTCTTTCGCGACATCCGGCCCGCCGCGCTTTTGCATGGAGGCGGTAACCGGTGTCAATCGCTATGTTCTGGCCCGCACGAGGATCACTCGTGCCAAGTCACTCCATCACGTTCGGCAAGGGCGATCGCCGCTGACGGGCCCCAGCTTCCGGCAGTGTAAGTCTTGGGCGTCTGCGCCTGTTCCATCCAGCCGGCACGGATTGCGTCGATCCATTCCCACTGGGCTTCCACTTCGTCGCGGCGCACGAACAGCGTCTGGTCGCCCTCGATCAGGTCGAGCAGCAGGCGTTCGTAGGCGATGCGGCGCTGGTGGTCGGCGAAGGCGTCGGGCGTCAGGATCGCCAGCGGGACGGAGCGCAGGCCGTAGCCGTCGCGGTCCAGCCCCGGCACCTTGGCCATGAGCGACAGGGTAATGTTCTCTTCCGGCTGGATGCCGATGACGAGCCGGTTGGGCACCGTCTTCGCACCGCGCCCGTGGAAGATGGAGTGCGGCACGTCGCGGAACTGCACGATGATTTCCGTGCAGCGCTTGGGCAGGCGCTTGCCGGTGCGCATGTAGAAGGGCACACCCTGCCACCGCCAGTTGTCGACATAGCCCTTGATCGCGACGAAGGTTTCGGTGTCCGAATCCTTGCCCAGTTCCTCGTCGTAGCCGGGGACGGCCTTGCCGCCGATGGCACCGGCGCGGTACTGGCCGGTCACGGTCTCTTCCGGCTTCACCTTGCGCAGGGAATGGAGAACCTTGACCTTCTCGTTGCGGATGGACGTGGCGTTGTAGGACACCGGCGGCTCCATCGCCACCAGCGCCAGCAACTGCAGCATGTGGTTCTGCACCATGTCGCGAAGGGCGCCGCTGTCGTCGTAGTAGGCGACGCGCGATTCGAGGCCGACAGTTTCCGCCACGGTGATCTGGACGTGATCGATATGTGCGGCGTTCCACAGCGGTTCGAACATCAGGTTGGCAAAACGCAGCGCCAGGATGTTCTGCACCGTCTCCTTGCCCAGATAATGGTCGATCCGGAAGATCCGGTCCTCGGGGAAGGCGTGGGCGACGGCATCGTTGATGACCTTGCTGGACGCCAGGTCGATGCCGAGCGGCTTTTCCAGGCCGATCCGCACGTTCTCACCCGCCAGGCCGCTTTTTTCCAGACCGTGGATGGTCGGTTCGAACAGGCTGGGCGCGGTGGACAGGAAGATCGACAGGCCCTGTTTCGGGGTGCCCACCTTTTCGGCCAGCGCGGTGAAGTGGTCGATCTCGTTCGCGTCGAGCGGCTGGTAGGTCAGCCGGTTGAGGAACTGGGCCATGCCGCCCCGGCGCTGCGCGGGCAGGAACTGCTCCAGCGATTCGCGCGCGAAGTTGCGGAAGCCCTGATCGTCCATGTCGGACCGGGCCGTGCCGATGATCTCGATGTCAGGAGCCAGCAGGCCTTCCGCGTCGAGCGCGCAAAGCGAGGGAAGAAGCATCCTGCGTGAAAGATCGCCCGTGGCGCCGAAGAGGAGCAGGCGATCGGAAGTGAATTGCGTCACGGTACCCTTTCCACCGGACGGACGCGCTCCTCCTCGCGGCCATCGATGCTTGTTATCAAGGCCGCATGGCTGCATCCGCTTGTCCGCAGGCCGCCATGCGGGGGCGCCATAACAAAGGCCGCCGCCGAACGCTAGGGCGGGAACGCCCCTCGGCACGATTTTGCAAACGATCTTCGCGCCGGACGGACACGGAAATGTCATTTCGGGTGTTAGTGAATACGAATGTTGCAACAATAGTGTCTTGGAAGCATGTCACGCGCCAAGTGGGCGAGGACCGCACCGGTCACCATTGCAGGAGCAGAACAGGCATGAGCATCGAGGGCGTACACCTCCTCGAACATCTCCAGACCCCCGCGATGATGATCGTGCGGGGGCAGGTGCGCTTCGCCAACAGCGCGGCCAAGGCACTGCTGGGCGCGCATATCGTCGGGCAGGACGTGCGCATCGCCATCCGCGAACCGCGCGCCGTTGCCGCCATCCTCAGCGACGAGGGCGGCTCTGCGCGGGTCAAGGGGCTGTCCACCGGCGGGTCGGTCTGGGAAGTCGATTGCAAGGTCGTGGGGCTCTACGAACGGCTGGTCAGCCTCTATGACCTGTCGGAGCGGGTCAGCGTGGCAAAGTCTCACGCGGACTTCGTCGCCAACGCCAGTCACGAACTGCGCACCCCGCTGGCCAATGTCATCGGCTATTGCGAGACGCTGATGAACCCCAAGGCGGGCGGGGACGAAGCGCTGCGCAACCGCTTCCTCGGCACCATCCGGCACGAGGCGCAACGGATGCAGGCTCTGATTTCCGACCTCATGTCGCTGTCGCGGATCGAGGCAGTGAAGCATGAGGCCCCGTCCGACAATGTGGACCTGCTGGCCATGGCCAACGAAGTCGCGGGCGAATTCAAGGGCACCATGGAGGTGCACGTCCGCAGCAACGGCCCCGAGGCCGTGGTTGCGGGCGATCGCGGCCAGCTGTCGCAGGTGCTGCGCAACCTCATCGACAATGCCCGCAAGTATGCGAAGCCCGACGGCCCGGTGGAAGTCTCGGTGGAGGCGGCCAGCACCGGCTGGGTGCTCGTCACCGTGCGCGACGAGGGGGAGGGCATTGCGCCCGAACACCTGCCGCGCGTGACCGAGCGGTTCTATCGTGCCGACACCAGTCGCAGCCGGGCGGCGGGGGGCACCGGGCTGGGCCTGTCGATCGTCAAGCACATCGTCGAGCGCCATCGTGGCCGCTTCGACATTGAAAGCCGACAGGGCGTGGGCACCACTGCCTCGCTGATGCTGCCTTTGCGCGTGGAGGTCTGACCCTACCGCTATCTCCATCTGTCATCGAAACGTCATTGAGAAGTCATACTGGCGTCACCGGAACGACACGAATCGTCCGGTGCGGACGTGTGAGGGACGGTATCGATGGGCAGGCAGCAGATCTCGGCAGTGGCTCTTGCCGTGGCGCTTGGCGGAGCGACGTGCTGGGCAACGCCAGCATTCGCCCAGACGGCTGGCGGCAGCGCGGTGACCCAGGAAGACCTGGCTGCGATGCGCGCGCAGATGACGGCCATGGCGCAGCGCATCACTTCGCTGGAAGCGCAACTGGCTGCTGCGAAGCAGGTGCCCGGCTCTCCGCAACTGGCAGCCAGCGCACCTGCCATGGCCGCCCCGGCCCAGTCCGCCGCGCCTGCGCAGGTGGCAGTTGCGCCTTCCGGGCCTGCCGCTCCACAGGCTGCACCGGCCGCCGGCGCTTCGTCCGGCCAATCACTTCCCGCGCAAGTCGCCAAGGCCGCCAGCGGCATCCGCATTCGCGGCTACACGCAAGTCCGCTTCAACGAGATCGTATCGGGCGACAAGGACGCCCCGGCAGGCCGCTCGCGCCTGCGCTCAGTGCATGACGGCAGCATCGGGCCGGACAGCAATTTCTTCATCCGCCGCCTGCGGCTGGTGTTCCAGGGCGATCTTGGTCACGGCGTCTCGTTCTATCTCCAGCCCGACTTCGCGGCGGCGGTGAACAGCCAGTCCGTGGGTGAACGGCGCGACAATTACCTGCAACTGCGCGACGCCTATGTCGACGTGGCGCTGGACAAGGCGCACCGTCTGAAGCTGCGCGTTGGCCAGTCCAAAATCCCGTTCGGGTGGGAAAACCTGCAGTCTTCGGGTAACCGCGTGCCATTGGATCGGTCCGATGCGATGAACAGCGCCGTACCCAGCGAACGCGATCTGGGCGTCGTGGCCTACTACACGCCTACCCATGTGCAGCAGATCTGGGACGATTTGGAGCATCAGGGCCAGAAGCTTTTCGGCAACTACGGCGCGTTCGGCGCGGGCGTGTTCAACGGGCAAGGCGTCAACCGGCCGGAGCGCAACGAAAGCGTCATGAGCGTGGCGATGGCGACGTGGCCGTTCCGGCTCGACGGCATTGGCCTTGACGGGCAGGTGCTGGAAGTGGGCGGCGCGGTCCTGCACAACAAGGTCCGGCCCGAAGTGCGCGCCGGCGGTGTCACCGAGGCCAATTTCGAGGAGCACCGCGTCGGGCTGCACGCGATCCTCTACCCCAAACCCTTCGGCATTCAGGCGGAATGGAATTTCGGCAAGGCGCCCGAGTTCGACACCGCATCGCAGGCGATCCAGCTCAAGAAGGCGTCGGGCGGCTATGTCATGGCGATGTACCGCATCGCGCACTTCGGCGGCGGCACGCTGATCCCCTATGCCCGCTGGGAACGCTACAAGGGTGGCTGGAAGGCTGCCGTCAACGCCCCCCGGCTCGACACCAACGACATAGAACTGGGCGTGGAATGGGCGCCGATCAAGCCGCTTGAACTCACGCTTGCCTACGCCCGGATGAAGCGCGCCGAGGCGGACGAACGGCGTAGCGGACAGGCCGAAGGCGATGTCCTGCGCGCTCAGCTCCAATGGAATTACTAAGTGCGCGAGACAGGAATTTCGCCACTTCCCGCATTCTGTCACGTTTTTGACGCAAAAGTGTCATCGAAGGCCAATAGGGGCAAACCTAAGATAGAGCCAAAGGGGGTTTCCATGCGTTCTACCAAGACCATCATCTTCGCCGCGGCTTCGGTACTTGCACTTTCCGCCTGTGGCGGCTCGGGCGGTTCCTCTGCAGGATCGCGCGATTTCGTGCGGGCCGTGGGCTCTTCCACCGTCTACCCGTTCGCCACCGCCGTGGCCGAAGCCTATGCCAAGGCGTCGGGCGCAAAGTCGCCGGTCATCGAATCGACCGGTACCGGCGCGGGCATGAAGCTGTTCTGCGCCGGCGTCGGCGCCCAGCACCCCGACATCGAAGACGCCTCGCGCCGGATCAAGAAGGCCGAGTTCGAGGAATGCCAGAAGAACGGCGTCAAGGAGATCGTCGAGGTTCAGGTCGGCATCGACGGCATCGCCTTTGCCGAATCGAAGAGCGGCCCCGGCTTCAAGCTGACCCCGCTGGACGTCTACAAGGCGCTGGCCGCCAACCCGTTCGGCAAGCCCAACACCGCGAAGACCTGGAAGGACGTGAACCCGTCGCTTCCTGCGGAACCGATCCTGGTCTACGGCCCGCCGTCCACCTCGGGCACGCGCGACGCGCTCAAGGAACTGATCCTGGAGGCCGGCTGCAAGACCGACGCCGCCACCGCCAAGCTCAAGGACAGCGACAAGAACAAGTACGAGGCGACCTGCCACGACATTCGTGAAGACGGTCCTTATGTCGATGCCGGCGAGAACGACAACCTGATCGTCCAGAAAATCTCGCAGAACCCCAAGGCCATCGGCGTGTTCGGCTATTCGTTCCTCGAAGAGAACCCCGAAAGCCTGAAGGGCATTCCGATGTCGGGCGTGACGCCCACCTACGCGACGATCTCGGACTATTCGTATCCCGGCGCGCGGCCGCTCTACATCTACGTCAAGAAGCAGCACCTTGGCCCGATCAAGAGCCTGCAGGGCTACGTGGCGGAATGGGTGAAGTCGTGGGGCACCGATGGTCTGGCCCAGAAGAAGGGCATGGTCATCGCGCCCGAGGACATCCGCAAGAAGAACGCGGACATCGTCGCCAAGATGACCCCGCTCGATCCTTCCGAACTGAAGTAAGCACCCGCAGGAAAGGGCCGGTAGGCCAGTCATGATACTTACCGCAGTTCTCCTGGCCGTGCTCGGCCTCGGCCTTGTCGGCTGGTTCGCCGCGCGCGGCCGGGCGCGGCTGCTCTACAAGGGCCGCGGGTCGATGCATTCGATGCCCGGCTATCACGGCTGGCATCTGGCCCTGTGGATCGTCGTTCCGGCGCTGGCCGCCTGGCTGGTGTGGCAGGCGGTGATGCCGGGTCTGGTCGAAGGCTCGGTCTTCGCCAGCCCCGCGGCACAGGGCCTGCCGACCGATCCGTTCCAGCTGGGCGCCATCGTCGCCGAAGCCCAGACGATCGCGTCCGATCCCAACGCCTCTGCCTTCAATCCCGAAGCGCAGGCGCTGGTCGAGCCGTTCCGGCAGGGGCAGGTCAAGTTCGGGCTGATCGGCGCGGTGATCGTGCTGATCGTGGCCTTCGCGGGCGGGGCCTTCGGCTTTACCCGTATCCGCCCCGACTTCAAGGCCCGCACCCATGTAGAGCGGCTGGTGCTGGGCGTCCTGCTGGCCGCCTCGCTGCTGGCGATCCTGACCACGTTCGGCATCGTCGCCTCGCTGGTGTTCGAGGCGGGCATGTTCTTCAAGGACGTGTCGCCGATCGCCTTCCTGACCGGCACCCACTGGTCGCCCGCCAGCACCATGGGCGACAACATCTCCGACAACTTCGGCGCAGTGCCGCTGTTCTGGGGCACGATCTACATCGGCGCGATCATCGCCATGGTGGTCGCAATCCCGCTGGGCCTGATGAGCGCGATCTACCTGACGCAGTACGCCACGCGTGACGTGCGCAAGTGGGTGAAGCCGCTGCTGGAAATCCTGGCAGGCATTCCCACGGTCGTCTACGGCTACTTCGCCGCGCTGACCGTGGCCCCCTTCATCCGCGATTTCGCTGCCTCCATGGGCATGCAGAACCCCTCGACCGAAAGCGCGCTTGCCGCCGGTCTGGTGATGGGCGTGATGATAATCCCGTTCGTGTCCTCGATGGCGGACGACGCACTGGCTGCCGTGCCGCGCGCGATGAGCGACGGTTCGCTGGCGCTGGGCGCCACCCGCTCGGAGACGATCAAGAAGGTGCTGCTGCCCGCCGCTCTGCCCGGCATCGTCGCGGGCGTCATGCTGGCGATCAGCCGCGCCATCGGCGAGACGATGATCGTCGTCATGGCTGCCGGCGCCGCCGCCAACCTGTCTGCGAACCCCTTCGCCTCGATGACCACGGTGACTTACCAGATCGTCCAGATGCTGACCGGCGACCAGGAGTTCAACAGCCCCAAGACGCTGTCGGCCTTTGCGCTGGGGCTGGTGCTGTTCATCGTCACCCTCATTCTCAACATCGTCGCCCTGCGCGTCGTGAAGCGGTTCCGCGAAGCCTATGAGTAAGTCCGACTGGAATTCGCCCGAGGCGGTCCGCCGCCTCGCGAAGCGTCACGCTGCCGAAAAGCGGTTCAAGTTCATCGGTCTGGGCGCCATCGTGCTCAGCCTGTCGTTCCTGGCGCTGCTGCTCGTGATCATGCTGCGCAACGGGCTGGGCGGTCTGGACTGGGATTTCCTGTCCGGTTCGGACTCCACCGATGCCAGCGCCGCGGGCGTGTGGGGCGCGGCCAAGGGTTCGCTGCTGACCATGCTGGTGACGCTGCTGCTCAGCTTCCCGATGGGCGTGCTCGCCGCGATCTACCTTGAGGAGTTCGCGCCCCGTCGGAAGTGGATCGAATGGGTCGAGGTGTCGATCAACAACCTTGCCGCCGTGCCCTCGATCATCTTCGGCCTGCTGGGCCTCGCTGTGCTCATCAACACCTTCCAGATGCCGCGTTCCTCGCCGCTGGTCGGTGGCCTGACACTGGCGCTGATGACGATGCCGGTCATCGTCATCTCGGGCCGAAACGCGATCAAGGCGGTGCCGCCCTCCATCCGCGAGGCCGCTTACGGTATTGGCGCGAGCAAGGTGCAGACGACCTTCCACCACGTCCTGCCGCTGGCGCTGCCGGGCATCCTGACCGGCACGATCATCGGCATGGCCCGCGCGCTGGGTGAAACCGCGCCGCTGCTGATGATCGGCATGCGCGCGTTCGTCGTCACTCCGCCGGACAGCCTGACGGCCCCGTCCAGCGTGTTGCCGATGCAGATCTTCCTGTGGTCCGACGAAATCGACAAGGCTTTCGTCCAGAACACATCCGCCGCCATCATCGTGCTGCTGGTCTTCCTGCTCGCCATGAACGGTATCGCGATCTATCTTCGCAACAAATTCGAAGTCCGCTGGTAGGGTCATGACCGAAGCAAAAATCAACTCCGCCAAAATCGCGGCTCGCAACGTCGACGTCTTCTACGGACAGAAGAAGGCAATCAACGACGTCTCGATCGACATCGACAACGGCATCGTCACGGCCTTTATCGGCCCGTCGGGCTGCGGTAAGTCGACGTTCCTGCGCACCCTCAACCGCATGAACGACACGATCGCCGGCGCCCGCGTCGACGGCCAAATCCTGCTGGACGGAGAGGACATTTACGCCACCAGCATGGACTCGGTCGCCCTGCGCGCCCGTGTCGGCATGGTGTTCCAGAAGCCCAATCCGTTCCCCAAGTCCATCTACGAGAACATCGCCTACGGCCCGCGCATCCACGGCCTTGCCAGCGCGAAGTCGGAGATGGACGGCATCGTCGAACACGCGCTGACCAAGGCGGGCCTGTGGGACGAGGTTAAGGATCGCCTGACGGACGCCGGCACCGCGCTTTCGGGCGGCCAGCAGCAGCGCCTGTGCATCGCCCGCGCCATCGCCGTCAGCCCCGAAGTCATCCTCATGGACGAGCCGTGCTCCGCGCTCGACCCGATCGCCACCGCGCGCATCGAGGAACTGATCGACGAGCTGAAGGACAGCTTTGCCATCGTCATCGTCACCCATTCCATGCAGCAGGCGGCCCGCGTGTCGCAGCGCACGGCGTTCTTCCACCTCGGCAGCCTGGTGGAATACGGCGAGACGGACCAGATCTTCACCAATCCGCGCGAAACGCGCACCAAGGACTACATCACCGGCCGCTACGGCTGATCGGTGAAATGACAGGGAAAACGCCATGGTAGACCATACCGTAAAGGCTTTCGATTCCGAGATCGGCCAGCTTCGCGGCCTCGTCGCCGAAATGGGCGGCCTCGCCGAAGTCGCCATCCGCGACGCAATCACTGCGCTCGTCCAGCATGACGAGGAACTGGCCGCACAGGTCGTCGCTGCCGACGCTCGCCTAGATGCGCTGGAGGCCGAGGTGGACCGCCTCGCCGTGCGCACCATCGCCCTGCGCGCGCCGATGGCCGACGATCTGCGCGACGTCATCGCCGCGCTCAAGATCTCCGGCGTGATCGAGCGCATCGGCGATTATGCCAAGAACATCGCCAAGCGCGTCAACGCGCTGGAAGGGCGCACCAAGATCGATCCGGTCACGCTGGTGCCCGCCATGGCCGAGATCGCCGAGAGCATGGTGCGTGACGTTCTGAACGCCTACGGTTCGCGCGATGCCGCGCTCAGCGTCGAGGTGATCCGCCGCGACCAGAAGCTGGACCAGTTCTACAACACGCTGTTCCGTTCGCTGCTGACGCACATGATGGAAAATCCGGCCACGATCACCAGCGCCGCGCAGTTGCTGTTCATCGCCCGCAATTTGGAACGCATCGGCGACCACGCCACCAACGTGGCCGAGATGGTCTACTACGCGGCGACCGGCGAATACTGCACCGAACGCGATTCGCTGACCGACGATACAGCTGCAGGGATGCTGTCATGAGCGCGGCCTCCATCCTCGTCGTTGAGGACGACGCTGCGCTGAGCGAACTGCTGACCTGGAATCTGTCGGCCGAAGGGTACGACGTGCGCTCCACGCCCGATGGCGAGGAAGCGCTGGTCATGGTGCGCGAACAGACGCCCGACGCCATCGTGCTGGACTGGATGATCGAGCAGGTGCCCGGCATCGAGGTCTGTCGCCAGCTGCGCAAGGACAAGGAAACCGCGCAGGTTCCGATCATCATGCTGACCGCGCGCGGTGAGGAAGAGGACATGATCCGCGGCCTCAAGACCGGCGCGGACGATTATGTCACCAAGCCGTTCTCTCCCAAGGAGCTGATGGCTCGGATCGAGGCGCTGCTTCGCCGTGCGCGCCCGTCGCTGGCGGGCAGCGTGTTGTCGTGGGGCGACATCGAACTGGATGCCACCAGCCACCGCGTCCGCCGTGGCGGCGAGGCGCTGCACCTTGGTCCTACCGAGTTCCGCCTGCTGCGCTACTTCATGGAACGCCCGAACCGCGTGGTTTCGCGCCAGCAGATCCTGGACGGCGTGTGGGGCATGGATTCGGACATCGACGAACGCACCGTTGACGTCCACATCCGCCGCCTGCGCAAGGCGATCAACCGCGACGGCGAGACGGATCCCATCCGCACCGTCCGGGCGGCAGGCTACGCGATGGACGTGGCCTGAGATTTACCTCGTCGGTGCAAACCCGATCAACAAGAAGGGGCCGCCATCCAGCGGCCCCTTCGGCGTTTTATCCCAGCAAGCCCGCAGTCTGGGCCAGCAGCCACAGGCCGATACCCAGGAACAGCAGTGCCGCCACGGTGCGCACGACGTTCAGCGGTACGCGCTTTATCAGTGCATTGCCCAAGAACACCGCCGGGACGTTGGCGATCATCATGCCGATGGTGGTGCCCATCATCACCGGTACCACGCTCTGGAACCGGGCGCCCAGCGCCACAGTGGCGATCTGGGTCTTGTCGCCCATCTCGACGATGAAGAACGCGATGGCCGTCGCCAGGAACGGCCCAAACCGGCTGGGTTTCGCCTCCTCGTCCTCGTCGAACGTGTCGGGGATAAGGGTCCAGCCAGCCATCAGGATGAAGCTGGCGGCGACCAGATAACGGAACCAGCGCCCATCCAGGAATGCCGCCGCCTGCTCGCCGACGAGGGCGGCCAGGAAGTGGTTGGCGATCGTGGCGACGAAGATGCCCGCCACGATCGGCCAGGGCCGCTTGAAGCGGGTGGCAAGGACGATGGCCAGCAGCTGGGTCTTGTCGCCGATCTCGGCGAGGGCGACCACGGCGGTCGAGGTTAGCAGGGCTTCCAACGCAGGGTACTCCGGGGCCGGGCGGACGCAAAACGCAACGACGCACACGATGATCCGCCCGGCAGAGCGACACCGCGATGCGTCATTGGTCTCGCCCGGACGTTCGTGAACGTCCTCCTGCGCGCCATGGCCTCTCGGCCAAGTGTGTTGACGGCAGGTCCCGCATTGTTGCGACGCGGGCGGCTACTCCCCAGATGACGGCCGCCGCTTACGACAACCTTTGCCTCGTGAAAACAAAAAAGGGGCCCGGTGGTCACACCGGGCCCCGCAGGTTCCTATAGAGAGGGCAGGAGCGCCTCCCCAGAGAGTGATCAGAACGTTATCGAAGCCGAGAGCGAGAACACGCGGCCCAGCGCGTAAGTGTTGAAATCCACCCGGCCATCGTCGAAGGTCTGGTATTCCAGATGCTTCCGGCCGGTAAGGTTGCGACCTTCGGCCTTCAGTTCGATCTGCTTGCCGCCGAGCTCGATCCCCTGGCGCAGCACCACGTCTACGCGCAGGCCCGGATATTCGATGATGTCAGGCTGGCGCACGGTGCCAACCAGACCACGGCTGACCGAACGCTTGCTGGCGTAAGTCAGCAGGAGCGTCTGCTGCGACAGTTTGGTGGTATCTTCCAGACCAAGCTGCAGGTTGGCGATGTGCTCGGATTGCCCGGTAAGCGGGGCACCATTGCGGAAGTAGTCCGCAGCAAGCTGCGTCGTGCTGGCACCGTAGATGTCCGTTGTATCGTCTGCGCTGACCTTCAGTTTCGACTTCGTGTAGGTATAGTTGCCGATCAGCACGACCCGACGGTTTTCGAAGAATGAACCGCCCAGCTTATCAAGGTAGAAGTATTTCTGTAGCTCCAGTTCTGCGCCATAAAGATCGGCCGCAGGAGCATTGGCATAAGTAGTGATGAAGCTTTCCGAACCTGCCAGGATCGATTCGATCGGGTTCTTGATGTGCTTGTAGAAGCCGCCCAGTGACACCCGCTCGTCACGCGCGAAGTACCACTCGAACCGGGCCTCGGCGTTGGTGAGCTGGCTGTCCTTGAGGAACGGGTTGCCGCGGTAGGTGCGGTTGCTGTCGGGGTCGAAGAAGTTCTGGTAGACCAGTTCGCGGAACTGCGGGCGGGCGATCGTCTTCGAGCCGTTGACGCGAACCTGCATGCCGGGTTCCAGCTCGTAGGTGAGCGTGAGGGCAGGCAGGACGTATTCGTTCTTGAGGCCGGTGGTCGGGGTTGCATCGGCGCCCACGGGGCGCAGCACCGTGGTCTGGTTGGCGTATTCCCAACGCACGCCTGCATCGATCGAGAGGCTGTCGGTGACCTGTCCGTCGACCTTGCCGTAGTAGGCGTGGTTTATGAGGCGAGCGTCGAACAGGCCGACGTTGGCGGTCAGATCGCGCAGTTCGAGGTTGTAGTTCACTCCCGACGCCTGATTCAGATACCACATGCCCGGCTGCAGCAGCACGTCGGGGCGCAGCAAGCCGAACGCCTGGATCAGATTGGCGTCGCCGCTGGCATAGACGCCGAACTGGCGGTTCGAGTTCGAGCGGCGGTTGAGCTGGTAGGCGTAACCCACCGTGCCACGCCAGCCGTCGAAGAACTGGTGCGAGACATCGACGCCCGCTGACCAGACGTCCTCACTGAGGCGCGAGAAGCTGATCGTGGTCGGATCGACCTGGCCGGTGCCCATCGTGTTGACGAAGTTACGCCCGTAAAGGGTGTCCTCGTTGGTGCGGATATATTCGGAGTCGATCTCGAACGGCGCAAGGCGCTTGGAGTTCGCGAAGCCGGCTCGCACGTCGATGCTGGTCTTGTCGTCCGGCTTGAACTCACCGGTCAGCTGCGAGTCCAGCAGAGCGCGTTCATACCATGCCGTCTTCTGGGTGATGAAGTCGACGTTTGGATTGCTTTCCTGATGGCCGTTGCGCAGGCGCGTGAACTTGCTGGTGTCGTGGATGTAGACATTGGTCCAGCGGATCGCGTTCTCGCCCCACTCGAGACCGAGGCCCAGCATGCCGTTGACGACAATGCGGTTGTCGGTGCTGACGGTACGGTAGTCTTCCCAAAGCGTGTCGGGGTTCGCGCTCAGGCCCTGGGTAAGCTGCTGGATCGCGTCGCGCGTCTGGGTCTTGTTGGAGTAGCCGGCTGCGGCGATGACGCCGAGCGTGACTTCACCCATCTCGAAGCGCGTACCGGCCGAAATGTCGGCGGAGAAGTTCGCCTGCGTCCTGTCAGTGCGCTGGACCACCGCGTTACGGCCGCGGAACAGCGTGCTGCCGATCTCGAGCGCTTGGTCGCTGGTCGAACCCATGACCTTGTTGCTGTTGAGGTAGTCCTTCAGGACTGGCGGCAGCGAGCGGTTGCCGTTGTCGTAGCCGGTCCAGTCGTGCTTGCCGCCGTAATAGGTGTAGCCGAGCTTGTTGGTGGTCTCGGTGTCCCAGCCGCCGCCGCCGCCAATGGTGAGGAAGCTTTCTTCGGGGATCGACTTGGTGGTCAGGTTGATGACGCCGCCGCCGAACTCGCCGGGGAAATTCACCGAATAGCTCTTCTGCACCAGCGACGAGGCGATGATGCTGGTGGGGAACAGGTCCAGCGGAACCACGCGCTTGAGCGGCTCTGGGCTGGGCAGCGGCGAACCGTTGAGCAGTGCCAGCGAATAGCGATCGCCCAGGCCCCGAACGTAGACATAGCCGTTGCCGACGACCGAAAGGCCGGTGACGCGACCGAGCGCGCCGGCAATGTCGCCTTCGCCGGTACGGGCAATCTGTTCGGTCGACAGGACCGAAACCACCTGCGGCGCAACGCGTTCGATGTTGCGGTTGCGCTGGCCGGTCACGATGATCGCGCCGCCGGGGATCGAGACGTCGGGCGCCTCTTCCTCGGCCGCGGCGTCGGCCTGTTCGACGGTTTGGGAAGGTACGGCGCCCACGTTGCCGGAGGCGGGAGCGGAAGTGCTGTCCTGCGCCCACGCCGCAGTCGGCGCAAGCATGGCGGTGGAGAGCAGCAGCGAGACGAGCCGCGGCTTATTCATGATATGTCCCCCTGGAACACGTATCGGATGCGAATAGGGGGGCGGCCAGCTTGGACCGCCCCCCTCTCGTTACTTGCGGGCGGCCGGATCAGGTGGTGGGCAGCGCGGTGCAGGCGCTGTTCGATCCGAGGCTCGCGTTGGTGGTGTCGCAGGTCCAGCCGCGATACCACACGTCGGTGGCCGCATTGCTCACGGCACCAATGTAGCTGGTGCTGGTGAAGAAGCTGGAGACGTTGGTCTGGCCGCTGGCGTTCAGGCTGGCGTAGTTGGTGAACGCGGCAACTGCGGTTTCGCCCGCGCCGTTGACGAACGTGTTCGTCAGCGTCGAGGTGAAGGACGAGTTGTTGTTGTTCGCACTGGTGCCGAAGGCCGCTGCAGCCGTGTCGTCGGTGTAGGTGCCGGTACCCAGGACGGGCTTGGTGCCGCCGCAGGTCATCACGACCGAGCGCGCGCGCAGCGAAGCGGGGGTGCTGCCGGCAGGACCCGAACCGTTGAGACGCAGACACTCGTTGGTCGGGGTGTTGATGACGCCATTGACGAGGGTGACGTCGGCGTTGCCGCGGAACAGGGCCGAAGCCTGGTTGCCGCTGTTGCCGGTACCAACTGCGGTCTGGACGGCGGTGAAGTTGCCGATCGTGATCGTGGTGCGCGGGGTGTCGGCCTCATTGCCGTTGCTGTCGAACTCGAAGAACGAGTCGCCGGCGTTCGGCTTCTGGACGATGAGCGCGTACTGCACGTTGGCCTGTACGCCGGTGTCGAGGTCGAGGCTGTCATCGTCGGCATTGATCGCGACGTAGTGCTTCATGTTGAGCGCACCGCCGAAGAATTCCGAACCGTCGTCCGAGCTGTTGATCGACTGGATGTAGTCGAGCTGCGTACCGGTGCCGATGCCGCCGCCGGTCAGCGACTGCAGTTCGTTGCCCGGAGCCAGCGAGTAGCCCGAATAGCGGATCTGGACGTACTTCAGGCTGCCAGCGTTGTAGGTATTGTCACGACCGCCGAAGTTGGCCGGATCGGCGGCGCCTTCCGTCACGCGCTCGCAGTTGTCGGCAGCGACCGAGCCGAGACCGGTCGAGCAGTCGGTGGTGCGACCACGGCCGAGCAACACGACGCCGCCCCACTGGCCCATCGAGTCGTTGTTGTTGGAGCCGCGCACGTTCTGCAGGCTGGTGAAGATGATCGGGCGGGTAGCGGTGCCTTCGGCGATCAGCTTGTTGCCGCGGTTGACGGCCAGCCAGGAAGCCGCGTTCGTGCTGTCGCCATAGACGATCACGCCCGGTTCGATGGTCAGCGTGACGTTGGTGTCGGCAGTCAGCGAACGGTTGCTGCAAGCGGCGGTCGTGGTGGTGCGCGGTGCCGCGGTGGTCGGCGCCGAGAAGCCGCCGTCGCAGCCTACGTCAACGCGGCCGTTGAGGCGATAGAGAACGCCGGCCACCTTGGGCAGCGTTGCGCTGACGTTTACCAGCGCGGGAAGGGTGCAGACGCGCCAGCTACCTTCGGGGCCGGAGATCGTACCGTCGTTGGTGAGGGCGAGGCCGCCGGTCGCTGCTGCGCCAGGGCATTCCGAAGCGGCAACGACGAGGCCAGTGCCCGGGGTAGGCGTGGGGGCAGGCGTACCGCTGCCGTTGTCGATGTTGATCGGACCGACCGAGCCGGCGCCTGGCGAGGAAATGTCGTCGGCGCCGCAGCCGGCGAGAGCGAGAGCGCTGCAGCCCATGAGCAGCAGACCAGAAATCTTCTTCACGATGAATCCCCCGTGTTCAGGTCGAACGGATCGATCGGGCGGTCACTCACCGCCGCGTCGTGAAGGCCATTTATGCGGTGCAAGTGAAGGTTTGTTGGCAATATGATGACAGTTATCTTCATTTATGCGACTGCAAAATGACGAACCAACACCGCCTGATGCCAGCGCTTCTTGTGCGTGTGGCAGCGCCAACGGCGACTCAGATGGATCGCATTCACACTTCAATTGCAGCTTTATGACAGTCGCGTCATTTTCTTGATGAAGCGGCATTTTCGGCAGACGATGGGGCATCAGAATACATAATCGGGAGAACTCGCCATGTCGCTTACCGCACTCACCGCCGCCATGCTGCTTGGTCAGTCGGCGCTGTCTTTCGCGCCTGCGGGTCCGTCCGCCGATACGATCGACGTCGCCTACACCGAACTCGCGTCCGGTCAGGCCCAGGCTGCGCTGAGCAAGCTGGAGGCGAGCGGCGCCTCGAAATCGGACGACCCTGCGACGCTCATCAACCTGGGCTACGCTTATGCGCGTGCGGGACAATCGGCGAAGGCGATCTCCGCTTATCGATCCGCGATCAACAGTCCGGTGCGCTATGATCTGCAACTGGCGGACGGCAGCTGGGTGGATTCGCGATATGCCGCTCGCCGCGCGCTAAGTGGCATGATGGCTGCGCGGACGGTTGCCGCCCGCTGACCGCACGTCTCTCGCGAACGGCATCGAAGGGGCTTTAAGGAGACTTCCTTCCTTCGGGTCGCGGCAGCCATGACGGCGCTTCATCCAACAAGGTGCTGCGTGGCTGCCGACCTGCAATGAAACCGTAACGCGACTCTCATCGTCCGCGTGAATTACGACCACTTCGCAGCATCGTCGTCACACACCTGTCATCGAGATGGAGCACTGCGCCCTCATACGGAGGGTATGGTGATTCGATACGCACATCTTCGCAGCCGCGTCTCGCGCGGTATGCTTTCGGTCCTTGGCGCAACCGCTGCACTTCTGACGCCGGCAATAGCACAGGCGCAGGCCGTGGCGCAGGATCCGGCGGGTTCCGGTCCGATCGTCGCCGCGCTCGGCTGGTTGCAGGGCACGCTGCTGGGCAACGTCGCCACCGCCGTCGCGGTGATGGCTGTCGCCGCCGTCGGCTTCATGATGCTGACCGGCCGGATGAACTGGCGCTTCGGTGCCACCGTCATCATCGGCGTGTTCATCCTGTTCGGCGCGGGCGCGATCGTCACCGGCATCCAGTCGGCGGCAGTGGGCTAAGGCGATGAGCCTGGCTCGCTACCCCGTCCATCGCGCGCTGACCCGCCCGCAGATGTTCGCTGGCGTGACCTACAGCTTCTTCATCATCAACTTCGCACTGGTGACCGAGATATTCCTCATCACCAAGAGCTTCTGGGCGCTGCCTGCGATGCTGGCGATCCACGGCGTCGGCTATCTCGCATGTCTGCGGGAGCCGCGCGTGTTCGACTTGTGGATCGCCAAGGTCAGCAAATGCCCGCGCGTCGCCAACTGGCAGCGCTGGGGCTGCAACAGCTACGCGCCTTAGAATACTGCGCGCGGGGGACGACAGTTTTATGGGCAAGAGCATGACATCGCCGTTGAAGGGCCCGATGGCCAAACTGCGCAGCCGGGAAGTGCAGGCGGGCGATCGGCTGCCTTACGCGGGCTTCGTGGACGAGAACGTCGTGCGCCTGCGCGACGGGGCGGTCATGCTGGCGCTGATGGTGCCCGGCCTTGCGTTCGAGACCGCCGACAGCGACGAACTGAACGCCCACGTCGCCACGCGCGAAGTGCTGCTGCGCTCCGCCCTCGACGCGCGGTTCGTGCTCTATCATCACGTCATCCGCCGCCGGGTGGAGATCGAGATGGCAGCGCAGTTCGACGATCCGCTGGCTGCGCACATCGACGCGCGCTGGCGTGAACGCACCGGATCGGGCGCGCTGTTCGTCAACGACCAGTTCATCACGCTGGTCCGCCGCCCGGCGCGCGGCAAGGCGGGCTGGGCGGACAAGCTTTCGCGCTTCATGAAGAACAAGGGTGCCGACAACGCCGAAGTCGATCCCGGCGACGTCCGCGCCCTCAAGGCCGCCGCGTCGGCGATGGTCGCTTCGCTCGGCGCATATGGCGCGCGCCTGCTGGGCGATTACGACGCCCCGGCGGGCCGCTGTTCCGAAGTTCTGGAACTGCTCTCGGCCCTTTACAATGGCGAGATGCGGCCCGTGCGCCGCCCGTCCGACGACGCCGACCTGGGCCAGATGCTGCCTTATCGCCGCGTCAGCTTCGGCATGGACGCGCTGGAACTGCGCGGGGCGACGGGCGGCACGTTCGGCTCGATCGTCAGCTTGAAGGACTATCCCGATTCGACCGCGCCGGGCCTTACCGACGCGCTGCTGCGCCTGCCGTGCGAACTGGTGCTGACCGAAAGCTACGCCCCGTCGGACCGCCAGATCGCGCGCGAACGCATTGACCTTGCCATCCGCCGCCTGCGCAGCGCCGACGAGGAAGCACTGGCCGAGCGCCGCGAAATGTCGGCCGCGCGCGATGCGCTGGGCACCGGCTCCGTCAGTTTCGGCGATCATCACCTCTCGGTTCTGGTGCGCGCCGATTCGCTCGATGCGCTGGATGAGGTTACCGCCCTGTGCGCCGCTTCGCTTGCCGATGCCGGTGCCGTCGCCGTGCGCGAGGAAGTGAACCTGGAACCCGCGTTCTGGGGCCAGCTTCCGGGCAATGAAAGCTTCATCGTGCGCCGCGCGCTGATTTCCAGCGCCAACATGGCCTGTTTCGGATCGCTTCACGGCTTTGCGATGGGGCAGGCAAGCGGCAATCACTGGGGCGATGCGGTCACGCTGCTGGCCACGACCAGCGCGACGCCGTTCTTCTTCAACTTCCATCAGGGTGACCTCGGTAACTTTACCGTCATCGGTCCGTCGGGTTCCGGCAAGACCGTGGTCATGAACTTCCTGGCGGCACAAGCGCAGAAGTTTGCACCCCGCACCATCCTGTTCGACAAGGATCGCGGTGCCGAAGTGTTCCTGCGCGGTATCGGCGGCACCTACAGCCGCGTCGCGGCGGGCCATCCGACCGGCTTCAACCCACTGGCGCTGCCCGATACCGCGCACAACCGCGCCTTCCTGCGCGACTGGCTGGGCGTGCTACTGGCCGCGAAGGGGCCGGAGGAGCTATCCACCATCGCCGGCGCGGTGGATGCGGCCTATCACAACGACCCGTCGCTGCGCCGCCTGTCGCACTTCCGCGAATTGCTGGCAGGCGCACGCCGTCCCGAGCCGGGCGACCTTGCCAGCCGCCTCGATGCTTGGCTGCAGGGCGGCGAACACGGCTGGCTGTTCGACAACCAGCACGACCGGCTTGACCTGTCGCAGCGCGTGCTCGGCTTCGACATGACGGCGCTGCTGGAAAGCCCGCGCCTGCGCACGCCGGTGATGATGTACCTGTTCCACCGCATCGACGAGCGGCTGGACGGCGAACCGACGATGATCCTCATCGACGAAGGCTGGAAGGCGCTGGACGACGAGGTCTTCGCCGCGCGCATCCGCGACTGGCTCAAGACGCTGCGCAAGCGCAACGCGCTGGTCGGCTTTGCCACCCAGTCTGCGCGCGACGCGCTGGACAGCAAGATCGCCACCGCGCTGGTCGAACAGACCGCAACTATGGTGTTCATGCCCAATTCGCGGGCGCGCCCTGAGGACTACTGCGAAGGTTTCGGCCTGTCGCAGCACGAACTCGACGTCATCCGCACGCTGCCTGCGCATTCGCGCTGCTTCCTGATCCGCCAGTCGGACGCCTCCGTGGTGGTGCGCCTCGACCTGTCGGGGATGCCCGAAGTGCTCACCGTCCTATCGGGCCGCGAAAGCACTGTGCGCAAGCTGGATGCCCTGCGCGAACGCTACGGCGATGCGCCCGAGAGCTGGTACCCGGTGCTGACCGGAATGCAGTGGCCGGGCGAACTGTCCGAAGACGCACCCTGGACGGCGGCGGCGGAGTGATCCCATGAGCCAGGCTTGCGAACAGCTTACCGAAGTCGCCTCCGCCGGTGTAGCACCCGCCTTGCGCGCGGTCGACTGCGTGGCGAACGAAATGGCGGCGGGCGCCTTCGGGCGGTTGTTCGGGGCGGGGGGCGCGATGGCCCCGGTGCTTACGATCCTGCTGACGCTGTATATCGCCTTCTTCGCGTTCTCGCTGCTCACGGGCCGGTCCAGCCTTGGCATCTCGGCGCTGAGCCCGCGCATGTTGCGCCTTGGCGTGGTGCTGACCTTCGCCACCAGCTGGATCGCTTATCAGGGCGTTGTCTGGAACTTGGCGATCGGCGGGCCGGACTGGATCGCGGGCCTCTTGATGGGCGCGAAAGGGTCGGCGACGCAGATGTTCGGCGACCGGATCGACATCGTCTTTTCCGCGATCAACCAGATTTCCGAAGCCACCGCGCAGGCCGGTGCGGCCGCCGGTGAAGGCGGTCAGGAAGCGGCTTCAAACGCCGGTGCCGCCATCGCCGCCAAGGGCGCGGGCGGGCTGTTCACCCCCGAAAGCGTCATGTGGATGGGCGCGCTGCTGCTGCTGCTGGGGACCGTGGGCGTGCTGCTGACGGCGCGCATCGCGCTGGCGGTGCTGCTGGCACTGGGGCCGATCTTCGTGGTCATGGCGCTGTTCGGCGGCACGCGCGGGCTGACCGCCGGCTGGCTGCGCGGCGTGGTGCTGACCGCCGTGACGCCGCTGTTCGTGGTGCTGGGGGGTGGGATCACGCTGGAACTGCTGGTGCCGATCATCTCGGGCCTGGTGGAGAACACCAACATGGGCGAGATCGACGGGCGGGGCGCGATGGCGCTTTTCCTTGTCGCCTCCGTCCACGTGGCGCTGATGGCGATGGTCGTGAAGGTGGCGGCGACGATGGTCACGGGCTGGCAGGTCTTCGGACTGGGTCAGGCAGAGCAAGGCCGCGATGCGCCGCAGGGGCAGGCCGTTGCCGCCGCGCCCGCTGCCGCGCCCGTGCCTTCGGTATCCGCTTTTCAGAGCCGCACGTCCACTGTTTCCGCTGCAGCCGCCGCTGCGGCAGCCGCCCCCGCACCGGGTGCAGAGGCCGCGCGCGGGGGGGACCGGCGCACCGTGGTCACGCAAGTGGTCGGCGGCGGCATCGAACCGCTGCGTCAGGGCGAAACCGCCCAGCGCGCCAAAGGCATCGGCTCGCGCTTTCGCAGCGCCTCGAACGACACCGCCTCAAACCCCGGCAGGCTGCCGGGCAGGGAGAAGACACGATGATCCGCGCACCCTTGCGCATGTGTGCAGCCGCCGCCAGCCTCGTGGCGATCGCAGCGGCGGTGCCCGCTCTGGCGGACGAGCGCCTCGTCGCCCACGCTTTCAGCGACAACGAAGTGGTTCGCATCGATGGCCGCGCAGGCGTGCAGGCGACCATCGCCTTCGGTGACGGCGAAGCGATCGAGAACGTCGCGGTCGGCGATTCGCAGGCCTGGCAGATCACCCCTAACAAGCGCGCAGACCTGCTGTTCGTGAAGCCGCTGGAAGCGACCGCGCGCACCAACATGACGGTCGTCACCAACCGCCACACCTATTTCTTCGACCTCGTCGCATCGGGCAAGGCGCGGCCGCTCTACATGCTGCGCTTCACGTACAAGGATGAGCCCAAGCCCGTTCCCGCCGCGCTCGATGCGGCGGAGGAAGCGCTGGCGGCAGGCGACCCTGCTGCGGTCCCGGTCGATCCCGCGCAGCTCAACTTCGCGTGGAAATCCACCGGCGTGGAAAAGCTGGTCCCGGCGCGCATCTACGACGATGGCCAGTCCACCTACCTGCTGTGGCCGGCGCAGACATCGGTGCCCGCCATCCTCGTCACGAACGAGAAGGGCGACGAAGGGCCGGTGAACTATGCCGTGCGCGGCGCGACGATCGTGATCGACGATGTGCCCGGCACCATCGTGCTGCGTTCAGGCAAAGCGCGAGCGGAGCTGGTCAACACCTATCCGCTGGCCTCTCGCCCGCCGCGCGCGCTGCCAAGCGCGACGGTTCCGGCTTCGGCTGCACCCACGCCGCGCGTCGCTGCCACAGCGCCCGCTTCGGCTCCGACCGCAATCGCCGAACCCGCACCGGCATCGGCCACCACGCCCACCTCGCAGGGGAACTGATCCATGGCGCCCAATTCCAACTTGCGTGAGCGTTTCGCCGCCCATGCCGCCACCGACCCGCGTGAAGGCGAAGGCGCGCAGGTCATCGACCTTGCCACGCGCAACGTCCTGCCGCAGGTCACGCAGCGCAAGAAGGCCGATGGTCTGGGTCTTGCCGCCGGGGTGCTGATCGTGGCGGCGCTGGGCGGGCTGACGCTGTGGTCGATGGATTCGGCCCGTACCGGCAGTGCCGATCTGAAGCCGACGACGCCTGCGCCGCAGCCCGCCGCGCCGGCCCCTGCCGCAGTGCTTCCTGCCGCTGTTCCCGCCCCCGCCGCCGTGCCTGCCGCGCCGCCCGCGCCCGCTCCGGCGCCGGTGCTGGCCGCCGCGCCGGGCGCCGCCGTGGCCCCGCAGAGCAACCGCCTTGCCAGCCCGACCGTGGTTTTCGACATCGGCGCCGGCACCGCCGTGCCCGTGTCGGGCATCGCGGGCGAAGCGGCCAAGGCGGGCGGCAATGCCAATGACGATTTCGCCGCGCGCGTGGGCGGCACCGGCTCCACCGCCGCTGCTGCGCGATCCTTCGATCCGGCCACCACAGTGACGCAGGGCACGCTGATCCCGGCAGTGCTGGAAACCGCGATCGACACTGACGTGCCCGGCTACGTGCGCGCCATCGTCTCCACCGACGTGCGCAGCTTCGACGGTCGGCATGTGCTGGTCCCGCGCTCGTCGCGCCTCGTCGGCCAGTACAAGAGCGGGCTTACGGCGGGCCAGAAGCGCGCTTACGTGATCTGGAGCCGCCTGATCCGGCCGGACGGCGTTTCGGTGAACCTGGGATCGCCCGCTGTGGCATTCGGTGGCGAGACGGGCCTGCCCGGCAAGGTCAACAGCCACTTCTTCGAACGGTTCGGATCGGCCATGCTGCTGTCCGTGGTCGGCGGCCTGACTACGCTGGCGTCCAGCGGGTCCAACGTGGTCATCGGTGGCGGCAACTCCGCAGCGGCGCAGGCGGTGCAGGGCGGGTCGCAGATCGGCCCGACCATCCGCGTCCGCATGGGTGAGCCGATCCGCGTGTTCACCGCCAAGGATCTGGATTTCAGCGCGGTTCAGTGAACGATCATGGCCGATATACTCTCTTTGCAACCGCCTGCTGCCGCCGCCGCGCCTGAAGTGCCGGTAGCCGAAGCTCGCAGCGTCTATCTCGACGCCTATCTGGCGCCGCTGCGCCCGTGGCTGGACAAGGAGACGGTGACCGAAATCCTCGTCAATCGCCCCGGTGAGATCTGGGTGGAAGACGCAGCGCTTTCGGGCATGCAGTGCATCGCGTTGCCGCAGATGGACAACCGCCTGCTGCAGCGGCTGGCCGAGCAGGTGGCGCGGATCAGTCATCAGGGCATCAACCGTGAGCATCCCCTGCTGTCAGCCACGCTGCCGGCCTATGGCGGGCATTCGGGCGCGCGCATCCAGTTGGTCGGCCCGCCGGCGACGCGCGCCAACTGGGCGTTGGCGATCCGGCGGCATCGGCTGCTGGAACTGCCGCTCGACGCCTACGATCGCGGCCCGATCCCGCCGCATGTCGAGCAACCTTCGCCCGATCCCATGGCAGAGCCGATCGCCTTCCTGCGCGATGCCATCCGGCGGCGGCGCACGATCCTGATCTCGGGCGGCACGTCCACCGGCAAGACCACGTTCCTGAACGCCATGCTGTCCGAAATTCCCGAGCACGAGCGCGTCGTGCTGGTGGAGGATACCGCCGAACTGCGCCTGCCGGGTGCCAACGGGGTGGGCCTGATCGCGGTGAAGGGCGAATTGGGCGAAGCCAAGGTTTCGGCCAACGACCTGCTGCAGGCGGCGCTGCGTCTGCGCCCGGATCGCATCGTGCTGGGCGAATTGCGCGGAACCGAGACGGTCAGCTTTCTGCGCGCGATCAACACCGGCCACCCCGGATCGTTCTCCACCGTCCATGCCAATACCCCGCGCGGCGCGCTGGAGCAGATCGCGCTGATGTCCATGCAGACCGGCATCGGCCTGACCCGCGCCGAGACGCTGGAATACGCGGCGTCGGTGATCGACATCGTGGTGCAACTGGACCGCAGCGGCGGCAAGCGCGGCATTGCCGCCATCGCGCAGAGTATCACGCTGGTTTGAAGGCCGGGGAAGGGCGGCACCTACTCCGTCACCCTGAACTCGTTTCAGGGTCCATCATGCCGCATTGTCGGCGCTATGACCAGCAAACGGATCGTGCGGCATGGTGATGCCACGCTCCGGGCTGGCGGCGAAATGGACCCTGAAACAAGTTCAGGGTGACGGGGGATATAGGCGCGTATGCCTGCGTCGTCCCGGATCAGGGCGGGGACGACGTCACGCCTCGATCGGCATTCCTGCAGCGTCCTGCACGCGGCAGGCAAGACCCAGCCAGTCGGCCAGGGCCTTCAGATCCTTGCCGTTGCCTGCACCGTAGAGCGGACGGGCGGCGTCCTGCACGGTCAGCACCAGCGTGCCGCCGTCAACCGCCAGAGACGTTGCCGCAAGGCCGCCCGGAACGCCGCCCGTCAGGCGGCGGCACAAGCGCACGGCAAGGCCCCAGCCGATGGCGCGGTGAAGGTCTTCCTTGCCCGCCAGCTTCGTGAACTGTTCGGGGATCTGCGTCTCGCCGGAATTGGCGAAGACCGTCATCGCCATCATCCCGCGTCCGCGCATGTCGAGACCGATCCAGCGCTTGCGCAGCGCCCATGTCAGCGCTTCTTCGGTGCGCATGTTCGGCTCGGTGCGCATGGCGGCCAGCGCCAGCAGGCTGCCGGCCTTGCGCAAGTCGGCATCGGCGGACGCCTGAGAACACGCAGGCGCGGTCCAATTGGCGATGCGCACCGCGTCGTCGGCGCTGACGCGCGCGGTCTGGGCGAAGTCGGCGACGCTGGCCAGCATCGGGCTTTCCTGCCGGACGTCAGCGGGAAGCTGCATGTGTAGCAGCCCTTCGCGCAGGCCCCACGACGAGAAGATCAGGCGCGAGGGGTGCAGCTGACCCACGACCTGCGCCATCAGCGCCGCCGCATCGGGTAGGGTGGCGAGGCGCGCGGACGAGATGCGCGGGTCCGGGTTGTCCAGCTTGCCCTTGGCGAACAGGCGGGCCAGATGCATCGCCTCTGACGGGGCCAGTTCGAAGCCGTGCGGATCGTCCACCGGCCAGTCGAGTACGCGCATCGCCTGAAGCGCCAGCGCGCGCCATGATCCGCCCACGATGTAAAGGGGCATGCCGCGCCCCCCGTGATGGCCGCCCACGCCCCATCCACGCGCGGCCAGGCCATCGCGCACGGCAGCGGCGAATTTCTGCTGGCCCAGCGCGCGCAGGTCCGGCAGGCGCAGGGTGCCGAAGGGCAGGGTGATGCCGCCGGGGGCTATGCCGCAGGGGTGGGCGACGTCGATCTCCACCAGTTCCAGGCTGCCGCCGCCAAGGTCGGCGGCGATGCCGCGGGCGCCGGGAAAGGCCGCGATCACGCCGGTGGCGCTGGCGCGGGCTTCCTCCTCGCCGGAAAGCAGGCGCGGCGACAGACCGAAGCTGCGCACCGCATCGAGGAACTCGGGCCCGTTCGACGCATCGCGCGCGGCGGCGGTGGCGACGCATTCGACGTCGTTCACATCCAGGAACCGCAGCAACGTGGCGAACCGTTCCAGCGCGGCCAGGGCGGCGCGCATGGACTTTTCGGCAATGGCCCCGGTGCGTCCCAGATCCTTGCCCAGCCGGGCATTGACCTTTTCGTTGAGCACGACGACCGGCGCCCGCGGCGGTCCGTTGTAGACGACGAGACGCACGGTGTTGGAACCGATGTCGATGATGGCGCGCTTGGCGCTGGACTGGCTGATGCCGATCATTCTGGTCAATACTTACCACAAGGCGCGAAGGTTGCGACGCGCTCTTTAAAGCGGCGCTGGCGCAAGGTGAAGTGCGGCGCGATGCGTCATCCCAAGTTCCGTCGCCCCGGCGCGGACCGGGGCGACGGAATGGTCAGATCGTGCCCCTGCGCAGCGAGAGCTTGGGTACCTTGCGCCCGCTGTCGAGAGCAGCGCCGCGCCCGGAAAGCGACGGGTTGGTCATGAAATAGCGGTGCAGGTTGAACGGATTCTCCACTTCGCCCACCCGGCTGTAGGTGCCGTCGGGCGCGCAGTCCCACGATTGTTCGGAATCCAGCAGGTTGGCCAGCATGACCTGATCCAGCACCTGATCGTGCACGGTCTTGTTGCGGATCGGCAGCAGCACCTCGACACGGCGGTCGAGGTTGCGGCTCATCCCGTCGGCGGAGGTGATGAACACCTTGGCGCGGCGGTTCGGCAGGTAGGAGCCGTTGGCGAAGGCCCAGATCCGTGCATGTTCCAGAAAGCGGCCGATCACGGACTTGACCGCGATGTTCTCCGACAGGCCCGGCACGCCCGGACGCAGGCAGCAGATGCCGCGCACGACCAGGTCGATGTCCACCCCGGCGCGGCTGGCGGCGTAGAGGCGGTCGATCAGGTCGGGGTCGGTCAGCGAGTTCAGCTTGGCCCAGATGCCTGCAGGCTTGCCCGCTTCGGCATTGGCGATTTCGGCATCGATGCACTCGTTCAGCGTCGGGCGCAGAGAAATAGGCGAGATCGAGAGCAGTTCGGTGCCCTTCGGCTCGACATAGCCGGTGATGAAGTTGAACAGGCGCACCACGTCGCGGCCCGCGGCGGGGTCGGCCGTGAAGTACGAAAGGTCGGTGTAAACGCGCGCGGTGATCGGGTGGTAGTTGCCGGTGCCGAAGTGGCAATAGGTCCGGTAGGCGCCGTTTTCGCGGCGCACCACGGCGGACACCTTGGCGTGGGTCTTCCAGTCGACGAAGCCGTAGATCACCTGAACGCCGGCGCGTTCCAGCTGGCTGGCCCAGAGCAGGTTCTGCTCCTCGTCGAAGCGGGCTTTCAGTTCGACCACGGCAGTGACGGACTTGCCCTGTTCCGCGGCCTGGATCAGCGCGGATATGATCGCCGACTGCTTGCCCGCGCGATACAGCGTCTGCTTGATGGCCACTACGTCGGGGTCCAGCGCGGCCTGCTTCAGAAAGTCGATGACGACTTCGAAGCTTTCGTAAGGGTGCTGGACGACGATGCCCTTTTCGCGGATCGCTGCGAAGATGTCGCCGTCATGTTCGAGGATGCGTTCGGGATAGCGCGGGCTGTATGGCTCGAACTTCAGTTCGGGGCGATCCTCGTCGCAGATGGCGGACAGGCCGGAGAAACCGATGATGCCATCGGTCTTCATGATCAGCGCCTTGTCCAGCCCCAGCTGGGTGCGCAGGATTTCTTCCGCTGCCGGGTCGAACCGGCCCTGCAGCTGCAGCACGATCACCAGACCGCGGCGGCGGCGCTGGATCGCTGTGCGGAAGTAGCGCACGAGGTCTTCGGCGTCTTCCTCGATCTCGATGTCGCTGTCGCGCAGGATGCGGAATACGCCGTGGCCGTTGAAGCGGAAGCCGGGGAACAGTTCCGCCGTGTTGCGGCAGATCAGGTCTTCCATCGAGATCCACGCCGCCTGATCGCCGGGGATGCGCACGAAGCGCGGCAGCGGCGAGGGGATCAGCACCATCTCCATCACCGGCGCATCGTCCGCCTCTCGGGTGAGGGAGAACAGCACGCCGATGCCTTGGTTGGCGACGAAGGGGAACGGGTGCGCGGGGTCGATCGCCTGCGGGGTGATGACCGGCATCACCTGCTCGATGAAGTATTCGCGCAGCCACTTCTCACGCTCACGGTCGAGCCTGTCGTCCTCGCCGACGACGGTGATGCCCGCGTCCGCCAGTTCGGTCTTGAGCGAGGCCCAGGTGTCCTGCTGGATCTGCTCCAGTTCCAGCACCTTTTCGTGGGTCAGCGCGATCGCCTGCGAAGGCGTCAAGCCGTCGATCGAGATTTCCTCGATCTGGCGGCGCACCTGCGCATGGAACCCGGCGACGCGCACCATCAGGAATTCGTCGATGTTGCTGCCCGAGATGGACAGGAACCGCAGCCGTTCGAGCAACGGGTAGTTCGGGTTGCAGGCTTCGGCCAGCACCCGTTCGTTGAAGGCAAGCCAGCTCAGTTCGCGATTGAAGAAGCGCGAAGGCAGCGTGGCGAGGTCTTCGGTTTCCTCTGCGCTGTCGGCGGGGCCAATGGCGGGATCGGGGGGGCTCAGCATGTCCATGGTAGTCACTTGGCGCCTTTCGCATGCAAGGATGACACAAGTGCGACGGTCGGGGGAAGCTCCGGCACGGGAAAAACGAACAATCGTTGCAGTGCAACATCGTTTCGCGCACACTTGCCGCCGATGATCAAGGCAGCCCTGCACCATCTCACCCGCTACCGCTATTCGCGGCGCATCCGTCTTGGCCCGCAGGTGATCCGGCTGCGCCCGGCCCCGCACAGCCGGACGGAGGTGCCGAACTATTCGCTGAAGATCAGCCCGCCAGAGCATTTCCTGAACTGGCAGCAGGATCCGCACGGCAACTGGCTGGCGCGGGTGGTGTTTCCCGATCCGGTCGATCACTTCTCCATCGAAGTGGACCTGCTGGCGGAAATGGCGGTCATCAACCCGTTCGACTTCTTCGTGGAGCCGGACGCGGAGGATTATCCGTTTACCTATGCGCCTACGCTAAAGGCCGACCTGTCTGCCTATTTCGAGGTGGAGCCGCAAGGTTCGCTGTTCGAGGGGCTGGTGGCCCAGCATGCCGGCTATCAGGGGCGCACGGTCGATTTCCTGGTAGACATCAACAGCCGCCTGCAACAGCGCATCGATTACGTGATCCGTATGGAGCAGGGCGTGATGACGCCCGAGGAAACGCTGGCGGCGGGCATCGGATCGTGCCGCGATTCGGCGTGGCTGCTGGTGCAGCTGCTGCGGCGGCTGGGGTTTGCGGCGCGGTTCGTGTCGGGCTATTCGATCCAACTGGTGGCAGACGTGCTGCCGAAAGAGGGGCCGGTGGGCGTGCTGCAGGACGTCACCGACCTGCACGCCTGGGCCGAGGCCTATGTTCCCGGCGCAGGGTGGATCGCGCTGGATGCCACATCGGGCATGTTTGCGGGCGAAGGGCACATCCCGCTCTGCGCCGCGCCGCACTATCGTTCCGCCACGCCGATCGAGGGGATGGCCGAACCGGCGGAAGTCGATTTCGACTTTGCCATGAACGTCAGCCGCATCGCCGAAGCGGTGCGCATCACCAAGCCGTTCACCGACGCGCGCTGGGACAGCCTGCTGCAGCTGGGCGACCGGGTGGACACCGATCTGCGTGACTGGAACGTCAACCTGACGATGGGCGGGGAACCGACCTTCATCGCCGCGACCGACTTCGAGGCGCCCGAATGGAACAGCGCCGCCGTCGGCCCCACCAAGGCGGCCTACGCCGACCGGCTGATCCGCCTGCTGCGCCAGAAGTTCGCGCCGGGATCGCTGCTGCATCACGGGCAGGGCAAGTGGTATCCGGGGGAAACGCTGCCGCGCTGGGGCTATTCGATCTACTGGCGCAAGGACGGCGTGCCGATCTGGCGCGATGACAGCCTGATCGCGGGCGAAAAGCCGCTGGAGCCGAGCGGCGATCCCGATCCGGTGCCCACGCTCGACGTTTCGGCGGCGGCGGACCTGCTCCACGGCGCCGCCCGCGTGCTGGGGCTGGAGGCGGATTTCGTCCAGCCGGTGTTCGAGGATCGCGGCGTCTGGCAGCAGCGTGAGGACGACCTGCCGGTCAACACCACGCCGCTCGATCCGGCGATCGAGGACGAGGAACTGGCCCGCCGCTTTCGCCGGACCTATCGGCGCGGGATCGACAGGCCGGTGGGCGTGGTGCTGCCGGTGCAGCGCTGGAATAGCCGGGATCAGGCCGCGCCGCGTTGGAAAAGCGAACAGTGGCGCGTGCGCAAGGGAACGCTGACGGCGGCGCCGGGCGATTCCGCGCTGGGCTATCGCCTGCCGCTGGGGGCGCTGCCGCATGTGCCGCCCGCTGACTTTCCCTACATCCACCCGCGCGACACCGCCGAGCCGCGGGAACCACTGGCCGATTTTCGCCGCCAGCTGACCGAACGCGGCGTCCAGACGCACGAGATCGCAGCCGGCCAGCGCTATGAAACCGTGCCCGAACCGCAGGTATGGCGCGAGTCCGCCGCCGACCAGGATCTGATCGAGGGCGCGGTGCGCACCGCCATGACGGTGGAACCGCGCGGCGATTACCTCGCGGTGTTCATCCCGCCAGTGGAATCGCTGGACGACTACCTCGAACTGGTCGCCGCCGTGGAGACCGTGGCCGAGGCGCAGCGGCTTCCGGTGCGCATCGAAGGCTATCCGCCGCCGCCCGACCCGCGCCTGACCGTTCTGAAAGTGACGCCCGATCCCGGCGTTATAGAGGTCAACATCCACCCTTCCGCCAGCTGGCGCGAGACGGTGGAGATCACCGAGACGCTGTACGACTGCGCCCGCGAAGTGGGGCTGACCGCCGACAAGTTCATGGTCGATGGCCGCTCCATCGGCACCGGCGGGGGCAATCACATCGTGCTGGGCGGGCCGACGCTGCTCGACAGCCCGTTCATCCGCCGCCCGGACCTGCTCAAGAGCTTCGTCACCTACTGGCAGCGGCATCCCTCGCTAAGCTACCTGTTCTCCGGCCTTTTCATCGGCCCGACCAGCCAGGCCCCGCGCATCGACGAGGCACGGCACGATGCGCTCTACGAACTGGAGATCGCGCTGGCGCAGGTGCCCAATCCAAATACGGGGGGTCCGCACATGCAGCAGCCTGCGCCGTGGGTGGTGGACCGCCTGTTCCGCAACCTGCTTGTGGACGTCACCGGCAATACCCACCGCACCGAAATCTGCATCGACAAGCTGTTCAGCCCCGACGGGCCGACCGGGCGGCTGGGGCTGGTGGAGTTCCGCGGCTTCGAAATGCCGCCCGAACCGCGCATGTCCTGCGCCCAGCAACTGCTGCTGCGCGCGCTGACCGCGTGGTTCTGGCGCGAGCCGGTGGAAGGGCCGCTGGTGCGCTGGGGCACGCAGTTGCACGACCGGTTCATGCTGGGCCACTTCGTCTGGGCGGACTTCATGGACGTGCTGGATGACCTTCGTCGCGCAGGCTACGATTTCGACCCTACCTGGTTCGAGGCGCAGCGCATGTTCCGTTTCCCCGTCCATGGTGAAGTCACGGGCGGCGGCGTTTCGCTGGAGATCAGCCACGCGCTGGAACCCTGGAACGTGCTGGGCGAGACGGGTGCCATCGGCGGCACCGTGCGCTATGTCGACAGTTCCACCGAACGGCTGCAGGTACGGGCTACGGGCCTTGTCGAAGGGCGCCACGTCATCACCTGCAACGGCCGCCGCGTGCCGCTGACGGCGGTCGCGAGAGGAGAGGCCGTGGGCGGCGTGCGCTACAAGGCATGGGGTCCGGCGGAAAGCCTGCACCCGATGCTGGCCCCGCAGGCCCCGCTGACGTTCGACATCTACGACTTGTGGAACGGGCGTTCGCTGGGCGGCTGCATCTATCACGTGGCGCATCCCGGCGGGCGCAATTACGATACGGTGCCGGTCAACGACTACGAGGCCGAGGCCCGGCGCAAAGCCCGGTTCCAGAACCACGGCCATTCGCCCGGCCCGCTGCCGGTGCCGGTGGAGGAACTGCCCGGCGAATTTCCCTACACCCTCGACCTCAGGCGCCCCTCGCGGCTATCATAGCGGGATGGTTCAGGGGTGCAGCGCGCATAGATCAGGTCCGGTGCGACGGGACGGCGCATGGTGACCCGCCCCGACCTTGCCCCTTCGGCGGACTGGCTGGACGGCTATGCCGCCGAAGTCACGCGCGGGGATCTGTTCGCCGATGCCAGCCGCCCGGTGGCCGAGGTGTGGCGCCGGGTTGCCGCAGGACTTGCCGCCGCGACCGACGGCGATCCTTCCGCCATACAGGACGCCACCGCGCGGAATGCCGCCGACCTTGGTCTGGCGTTTCGCCTGACCGGAGACGAGGACGAACGCGCGTGGCCGCTCAATGCCATGCCGCTGATCGTCGGCGCACAGGAATGGGCGCAGGTTGAACGCGGGCTGATCCAGCGCGCCGAACTGATGGAGAGCATCGCCGCCGACATCTACGGCCCGCAGACGCTGGTGGCACAGGGCCATCTGCCCGCCGCCGTGGTTGCGGGAAGCCCGTTCTTCGCGCGGCGGATGATGGGGCGCTCGCCTGAAAACGGGTGCTTCGTCCATGTCTATGCCGCCGATCTTGCGCGCGGGCCGCGCGGGCAATGGCGCGTACTTCAGGACCGGGTGCGGGTGGCGGGCGGCATGGGCTATGCGCTGGAGAACCGGCTGGCGATGTCGCGGGCGATGGGCAACCTGCTGGCCGACGCCCATGCGCGCCGTCTGGCGGAATTCTTCTCGACCATGGTAGAGGGGATGGCCGCCGCCTGCCGCCGCGAAAACCCGCGTATCGCCCTGATGACGCCGGGCCGCTTCAACCAGACGTATGCCGAACAGGCGCATCTGGCCCGCTACCTGGGCCTGCCGCTGGTCGAAGGGCGCGACCTGACGGTGCTGGACGAAAAGCTCTACGTCGGCACCATCGCCGGGCCCAAGCGTGTCGACGCGGTGTGGCGCTGGATCGATACCACCGCGCTCGACCCGCTGTCGTTCGATGCGAAATCGCAGCTGGGCGTCGCCAACCTGTTCGACGCCTGGGCCGGGGGCGGGGTGGAGATGGTCAACTGGCCGGGGGTGGAGGTGCTGGAATCGCCCGCCTTCGCCGCCTTCATGCCCCGCCTGTGCCGTATCCTGCTGGGCGAGGCGCCGATCCTGCCTACTATCGCGACATGGTGGTGCGGGCAGGCGGCGGAAAGCTCCACCGTCGCCGCGCGGCTGGACGAACTGGCGCTCTTGTCCGCCTTCGGGACTGCGGTTCCGGGGCTTGAGAGCCGGGGCCCGGTGGCCGGAACCGATCTCGATCCCCGCCGCCGCGCCGCGCTGCTCGATGCGTTGTGGCGCAGGCCGATGGACTATTGCGGGCAGGAGATCGTCCGCCTGTCCACCACGCCCGCGATCATCGACGGCCGGATCGTGCCGCGCCCTTTCACCGTTCGCGCCTTCGTGGCCAGAACCGCGGATGGCGGCTGGACGGTGATGCCGGGCGGCTTCGCGCGGCTTTCGTCCAGCACCGCGCTGCCCACTTCGCTGATGGGCGACGGCGATCTTTCCGCCGACTTGTGGGTGGTGGAAGACAGGCCGGTCCAGCAGCACGCGGCGGTTCGTACCGCCGCAGAGCCGCCGATCTCACGCGGGGGCGGCATCCTTGCCAGTCAGGCGGCGGACAACCTGTTCTGGTTCGGCCGCTACAACGAACGTGCAGAAACCATGGTGCGCGTGGTCCGCGCGATCCTGGCCAACCCCGCCGACGGCGACGGCGCGCTAGACCCGCAGGCGGATGCGGGCGGCGCGTTCGCGCATCTGGTCGCGCTGCTGGTGGACGGTGACGCCATTGCGCCGGAAACCGCGAAACTCTCGGTCGCGGGCATCTGCGCCCGTGCCTTGACCGAGACACGCCTGCCCGGCGGCGTCGCCGCGCTGATGCGCCGTCGCCAGCAGGCGGGCATGGCCCTGCGCGAACGCTTCGCCCGCGATTTCTGGCGCATCGTCAGTCGCCCCATGCCTTCGATCAACGTCGACCGCCCGCAGTCGATGCTGTCCAGCGCGCGCTGGCTGACGGAGCATTTCAGCGCGCTGGCGGGGCTGATCTCGGAAAACATGGTGCGCTCCGCCGCCTGGCGTTTCCTTGAGATAGGCCAGCGGCTGGAGCGCGCGCAGGCGATCTGCCGCATGGCCCGCCGCCTGACGACGCAGAGCGCGCCGGATACGCCTCCGGACGCCGAACTGGGCCTGCTGCTGGACTTGTGCGACAGCCAGATCATCTATCGCAGCCGTTACCTGACGCGGCCCGCGCTGAACCCGGTGCGCGATCTTGTCCTGCTGGATCCCGACAACCCGCGCGCGCTGGTCTATCAGGTGGCGCAGATCGCGCAGCATCTGGCGCAGTTGCCGCCCCTGCGCGACGACAACATCGCCGAACCGCCGCTGCGCGCCGCCCGCGCGCTGCTGGGCGAACTGCAGGCCGCGCTCGCCGCCGAGATGACGTCCGCACGGGTGGCAAAAGTGGAGGCGCAGCTGCTGGCGCTGTCCGATGCGATCTCCGACCGGTACTTCCTGCAATTCGACAACGAGGACGCCGAACGGCGCACGCGGCTGCTGTGATGCGCTATTCGGTCAGCCACATCACCACGCTGAACTATCCCCGTCCCGTCAGCATGGCGCAGTTCAACGTGCGCCTGCGCCCCGCCGCGTGGCCGGGGCAGACGGTGACGGATTACCGGCTTGTGCTGGACCCCGCGCCCGCGCAGGTGGTCACGCGCGAGGGCGGCTATCACGTCAACGAGGCGCGCTTTGCCCTGCGCGAACCGACCGCGCAGTTGCAGATCGAAAGCCGCTTCACCGTAGAGGTGGAGCCGCTGCCGTTCTTCGTGGAGGACGGCGCCGGCCCCGGCCTTGCCGACTTGCGCGAGCGGGCGATGCGCCGGCCCGACCTGTCGGACCTTGCGCCCGCGTCCTACATCTTCGCCTCTCCGGTGGCGCGGCCAGAGCCTGCCATCGCCGAATGGGCGGGCGCGTTCCTGGACGAAGCGATGCCGGTGATGGAGGCGGGCAGGGCGCTGATGTCCGCGATCCACGCCGAATTCGCCTACGACGCCGACGCGACGGAGACGGACACGCCGCCGATCGAGGCGTTCAACCGCCGCCACGGCGTGTGCCAGGACTTCAGCCACATCATGATCGTCGCGGCGCGCGCTCACGGTATCCCGGCGGCCTATGTCAGCGGCTATCTGCGCACCCTGCCGCCGCCGGGCAAGCCGCGGCTGGTCGGCGCCGACGCCATGCACGCCTGGGTCAACCTGTGGTGTGGCGAGGAACTGGGCTGGGTCGGCTTCGACCCCACGAACGACAAGCTGGCCGACACCGATCACATCTTCCTCGGCATGGGCCGCGACTATGCCGACGTCGCCCCGCTGGACGGCACGTTCCGGGGATCGGGCAGCCAGGGCATGGTGTTCTCGGTGGATGTGGCCCCGGTAGACTGAGGGGAGGGCGGGGCAAAACGTCCGCCGCTTTCCTACACGCCGGAGCGCTGCTACTTTCGCGCAGGGTCTTTGAAATCGTCGAAATCCGCCGCGCCGTGTCTTTCAAGGACAAGGCCCTCCCGCATGTATGTCATCAACTAAGCCACTTTGCTCCAGCCGATTCCGCAGGGCGGTGGCGAAAAATGGCGCAGGGCAAAAATAATCTTCACCACCGGGTTGCCGGGTCCGAATCCCTTTGCTAATGGCGCGCTCCTGCCCAGGGACGGATGCAAATCCTGCTCCCGGATTTAGCGGTCGTGGCGGAATTGGTAGACGCGCAACGTTGAGGTCGTTGTGGGCGAAAGCCCGTGGAAGTTCGAGTCTTCTCGACCGCACCAGGCAGTATCCGAACAGAACTGATCCTAGCCTTCGGGCTCCCCTCGCAAGAGGGGGGGATCAGCTGTTCGTGTGCCTTTTGCCGATCCAGTATCATCGGCATCTTGCTGACATTTCAGATGAATCTCATCGCGCCCTGGAATCGATGCAGGTAGGTGGACCTGACGCTTGAATTAGAACATAATAAGAACATAGTTCCTGATTCGAGGCCCGTTCCATGTCTGCCCATACAGCTCCCATCGCCATAGAGGATCCGCCGCCCGGCACGTTGCCCCGGCTTGCCGGCGCGCAACTGCACGAAATCCATGCCGCCGCAAAGGACTGGGCTTCTGCTCTGCTGTTCGGGCTGGCAAGCATCGAGGCGCCGCCCGGCAAGCCTATCCTGCTGATGCGGACCCGAAGGCGGGGCAGCATCACGGTGCCTTGCGGAGAGGGGCTGGGCGCGCTGGGCATCGACCCGGCGCGGCTGGTGATCGTCGATGCCCGCGACGGCGCCGCACTGTTGCGGGCCGGGCTGGATGCGGCGCGCAACAGCGGTCCGGCGGCGGTGCTGCTGGAAAGTTGGGGGCCTTTGCGGGAGTACGATCTTGTCGCCAGTCGTCGCCTGATCCTGGCGGCGGAAAGCTCGCGCATCCCGGTGGTGATGCTGCGCGGCGATGCGGAACCGCGCGCCAGTGCCGCCCATACCCGCTGGACGGTCGCGGGCGCTCCGTCCGCCCCGCTGGAGATGCAGGCACCGGGCGCGCCGACGCTGATCGTCGAACTCGTGCGCAGGCGGGGCGGTCCGGCGGGGCAGCGCTGGCGGCTTGAATGGAATGAAGAACATGGCGGTTTCCGCGAACGACCCCTCGATTTCGAAGACCCCGACCTCGACGGCTCCATCCGCAGGCCCGCGCCGGTATCTGGCACTGTGGTTTCCCTTCCTGCCGTGCGAACGCGCGCGCCGCTCAGGCGAACTGCCTGACGGGCCGGGGCCGCAGGCACTGTTCATGCGCGACGGGCAGGCGCTGCGCCTTGCCGCGGTGGATGCCACAGCGATGCGGCAGGGGTTGACCGCAGGCATGACGCTGGCCGACGCCCGCGCCCGCTGTCCCGATCTGACGACTGCCCCGCACGATCCCGTGGCGGATGCCCGCACGCTGGAACAACTGGGGAAGGCGATGGTCGCCTACACCCCGCTCGTCGCACTGGATGCGCCGGACGGGTTGCTGCTGGACGTAACGGGATGCGCACACCTGTTCGGCGGCGAAAAGGCGCTGGTGCGGCGGGTGGTGGACGGGGCGGGGCCGGTCGCCCGCCACGCGCTGTCCGCGCATTCAGCCGCCGCGCGTGCGCTGGCGCGGTTTGGTGGAGGTGCGGACGTGCGCGCCTTGCCCGTCGCCGCGCTGGAACTAGATGAAAGCGCGCTGGCCGGGCTGCGCCGTGCGGGGCTGGAGACGCTGGGCGATCTGGCCGCGCGGCCGATGGCAGGGCTGGCGGCGCGCTTCGGCGAACTTGCGGTATCGCGTTTGCGCGCGATCCTGGGGGAGACGGGCAGCCCGGTGATGCCGCTGCGCCTGGCCGATCCGGTCCGGCTGGAGACCCGCTTTCCCGAACCGCTGGCGCGCACCGACGATGCGCTGGACGTGGTGGAGGACATGCTGGCGCAGGCATCGCGCACCATGGAGCAGCGGCAGATCGGCGGGCGGCGCTTCCTCGTCACCCTCCACCGCAGCGACAACGCGCGGCGGCGGCTGGTGGTGGAAACCGGGCAGGCGGTGCGTGAACCCGGCATGGTGATGCGCCTGCTGCGCGAACGGATCGACACCCTGTCCGACCCGCTGGACCCAGGCTTCGGCTTCGATGCGATCACGCTGGCCGTACTGCAGGCCGATCACCTGCCTTCGCGCCAGATCGGGCTGGACCGCAAGGATGAAGCCGCTGCCGATGTGTCCGCGCTGGTGGACCGGCTCAGCGTGCGGCTGGGAGAGGACAACGTGCGCCGTCTGGCCCCGCGTGACCGGCACTTGCCCGAAAAGGCGCAGGCGCTGGTTCCGGCGCTGCGGTTGCGACCCGCACTGCCGTCTACGTCGTGGCCCGCGCCCGAAGACCGGCCCGCTCGCCCGCTGCTGCTGCTCGATCCGCCGCAGCCGGTGGAAGTAATCGCGGGCGTGCCCGACAGTCCGCCGCAGCGCTTTCGCTGGAAGGGCCGCCTGCACGACGTCGCCATGGCCGAAGGGCCGGAGCGGATCGGCGCGGAGTGGTGGCGCAGGCGCGGCGGCCATGTTCCCGGGCAGGCCGGCGAAACGCGCGACTATTACCGGATCGAGGATGCCGACGGCCGCCGCTACTGGATCTTCCGCCACGGCCTGTTCAGCGAGAAGCCCGACCCGCGCTGGTACCTGCACGGCCTGTTCCCATGAGCGGGGTCGCTTTTGCCGAACTGGTCACCGCCACCAACTTCAGCTTCCTGCGCGGCGCGTCGCCGGGTGAAGAGATGGTTGCGCGGGCGCAGACGATGGGCATGACCGGCATCGGCATCGCCGACCGCAACACCGTGGCGGGCGTGGTGCGCGCCTTCAGCGCCTGGAAGGAGATCGGCAGGGAAGCCAGCGGACTGCGTCTGATCGTTGGCGCGCGGCTGGTCTTCGCGGACGGCACCCCCGACATCGTCGCCTATCCCATGACCCGCCACGGATGGGGCCGCCTGACCCGGCTGCTGACGGTGGGCAACCGGCGCGCGCAGAAGGGCGACTGCGTGCTGCACATGGCCGATCTGGTCGATCATGCGCAGGATCTGGCGCTGATCGCGATGGACGGTGACGATGCGCTGCTAGCCACGCTGCGCACGCTGACGCCCAAACTCTGGCTGGCCGCGACGATGCCGCGCGCAGGCCGCGACGCCCGGCGGCTGGCGCAGCGCATGGTCCTTTCCCGGCGCACGGGCGTGCCCCTGCTGGCCACCAACGACGTGCTCTATGCCGTGCCGGAGGACCGCCCGATGCAGGACGTCCTCACCTGCATCCGCGAAGGCCTGACCATCCAGACGGCAGGCCGCCGCCTCGCCGCCAATGCCGAGCGCCACCTCAAGTTCCCGGCGGAAATGGCCCGCCTGTTCCGCGCCTGCCCCGATGCCATTTCCGCAACCGCAGACCTGCTGGACTGCGTGACCTTCACGCTGGAAGACCTGCGCTACGAATACCCGCACGAACCCGTTCCCGAAGGCTGGGAGCCGCAAGCCTGGCTGGAACATCTAGTCATGGAGGGCGCGCGCGAGAAGTTTCCCGATGGTTTGACGCAGGAATACCGGACCGTTCTCCAACAGGAGTTTGGCCTGATCCGGTTGAAGGAGTATGCCTATTACTTCCTGACCGTGCATGACATCGTTCGTCATGCCCGCAGCCTGACCCCCCCGATCCTGTGTCAGGGACGCGGCAGCGCAGCCAATTCGCTGGTCTGTTACTTTCTTGGCGTGACCCCGATCGACCCTGTGGATCAGAAGCTGCTGTTCTCTCGCTTCCTGTCACCCGGTCGCAACGAGCCGCCCGATATCGACGTAGACTTCGAGCATGAGCGGCGCGAGGAGGTGATGCAGTATATCTACCAGCGCTATGGCCGGGACCGTGCCGGGATCGCCGCCACGGTCATATCCTATCGGCAGCGCAGCGCCATTCGCGAAGTCGGCAAGGTGCTGGGCCTGAGCGAAGACGTGACGGCGCGGCTGTCAGGCACGGTATGGGGTAGCTGGGGCGGAGATGAACTGCCTGAAACCCGGCTGGCCGAAGCGGGGTTCGATCCCGCCAACCCTGAGGTCGAGCGGATGCGCGATCTGGTCGGCAGGTTGCTGAACTACCCCCGCCATCTTTCGCAGCATGTCGGCGGCTTCGTGCTGAGCGAAGGCCGGCTCGACGAACTGGTCCCGATCCATAACGGCGCAATGGAGGAACGCACTTTCATCGAATGGGACAAGAACGATCTTGAAACCCTGAGTCTGATGAAGGTCGATATTCTGGCGCTCGGCATGCTGACGGCGATCCGCAAGAGCTTCGATCTCCTGCGCGAACAGCAATTGGCCGACCTCACCCTCGATACGGTGCCCAAGGAGGATGAGGATACGTACAAGATGCTTTGCAGGGGCGATAGCATCGGCACGTTTCAGGTCGAAAGCCGCGCCCAGATCGCCATGCTGCCGCGCATGAAGCCTGCGGAACTGTACGATCTGGTCATTCAGGTCGCGATCGTGCGACCGGGGCCGATCCAGGGCGGGATGGTGCATCCCTACCTACGACGGCGGACCAAGGAGGAAGAGGTCGTCTACCCGGGTCCGGAAGGCGAGATGTATGACCTTCTGAGCAAGACGCTGGGCGTACCGCTTTTTCAGGAACAGGCGATGAGGCTGGCAATCACTGCGGCTGGCTTCACCGCGCCCGAAGCCGATCTCCTGCGCCGTTCGATGGCGACGTTTCGACGTAATGGCACCATTCACCAGCATCAGGAAAAATTCGTCGAAGGCATGGTCCGGCGTGGCTACCCGCAGGACTTTGCCGAAGGCTGCTTCAAGCAGATCGAGGGCTTTGGCGAATACGGCTTTCCCGAAAGCCATGCGCAGGCGTTCGGGTGGCTGGCCTATGTGTCGTCGTGGCTCAAGTGCCATTACCCGGCGGTCTTCACCTGCGCGCTGCTGAACAGCCAGCCCATGGGGTTCTACGCGCCCGCGCAACTGGTTGCCGATGCGCGCGATCACGGGGTGGAGGTGCGGCCCATCGACATTGTCGCCAGCGACTGGGACAACACGCTGGAAGCGGAGCGTGTGCTGCGGCTGGGGCTGCGCCAGATCGGCGGGTTCAAGCAGGAATGGGCTGTGGCGCTGGCAGAGGCGCGCGCGTCGGCGCCGATCACCGGCATGGAGGACGCCGCGCGGCGTGCCGACCTGCCTTCGCGCGCGCTGCGTCTGCTGGCCGATGCCGACGCGCTGGGTTCGCTCGGGCAGAACCGGCGGCAGGCGGGGTGGGAGGCGCGGCGGGTGCCGGCGGTGCAGCTTCCCCTGTTCGCAGCCCTTGATGCCCCTGAACTGGCGCGGGAACCCGATGCCGCGCTTCCGGCCATGGCGCCGTCGGAGGAAGTCGTCGCGGATTACCAGACGCAGCGGCTGTCGCTAAAAGGGCATCCGATGCAGTTCCTGCGCAGCCATTTCGCCGGGCAGGGGGCGCAGACCTGCGCTGAAATCAATGCCGGGCGCGATGAGGCGAAAGTCCGCGTCGCAGGTGTGGTCCTGATCCGCCAGAGGCCGGGGAAGGGCAACGCCATCTTCATCACCATCGAGGACGAGACCGGCGTGGTGAACGCCCTGCTGTGGGCGCGCGATTTCGAAAAGCAGCGCCGCGCGGTGATGGCCGCGCGGCTGATGCTGATCGACGGAGTGATCCAGCGCAGCAAGGAAGACGTGGTCCACCTCATGGTGGACAAGGTCACCGATGCCAGCGAGGCGCTTTCACGCCTGTCCAGCGCGCCCGTGCTGAAGCCGGAGCCGCTGCCCGGCGATGCGGTGCGCCATCCGGTCTACGATCCGAACCGTCCCACATCCGCCCATTCCACGCGCGGGCACCCCCGCAATGTGCGGATTTTGCCCCGTTCGCGTGATTTTCACTAATGGGCGGCCTAGTAGATATCGCGAAGGTAGCGCCCCGTTTCGGCCATCTCTTCCAACAGTGCGTCGCCCAGCACTTCACGCAGGGCCGCATCGACGGCGGGCGCCATGCCCAGCAGGCTGCCGCAGACCAGGATCGTCGCTCCGGCATCCACCTGCTCGCGCAGGAACCCGGCAGCTTGCGGGATCACGTCCTGAACATAGCGCCCGCAGTCCGCATCGCGCGACCATGTCCGATCGAGCCGCGCCAGAACCCCGTCTGCCAGCCAGCTTTCCAGTTCCGCGTTGAGGAAGGCGTCATGCGCGCGGCTGCGTTCGCCCAGCAAAAGCCAGTGCCCGCTGCTGCCTGCTTTCGCCGCCTGCCGCAGATGGCCGCGCAGGCCAGCCAGACCGGTGCCGTTGCCGATCAGGATTAGTCGGTTATGCGCCTCCGTCGTCCGGAAGCCGGGATTGGCATGAAGCCGCAACGCGACCTCCACGCCCAGCGGCGCATGCTCGGTCAGCCAGCCCGAACCCAGGCCCAGCGTCCCGTCATCGCGCCGGACCTGCCGGACGATGAGTTCGATCCGGCCATCGGCGGGGATGGAGGCAATCGAATATTCGCGATGAGGCAGGGCGCGCAGCCCTGCGACGATTTCCGCAGGCGCTCCATCCAGCCGTTCGGGCAGCACGGATCGCGCAAGGTGCGCCGCAAGCGGGCGGCCGTCGACGACCTCGTTCCCAGTCAGTCCGGTGCCGTCCAGCAGCGCAGCCACTGCCGCAGGGTCGTTGGCGGGGCGAATCTCGGCGATGTCGCCCGCCTGCCAGTCGGTGACGGCGCCATCCAGCGGAGACAGGGCGAGCAGGAATGCCGGGCCGCCAAGGCTGCCGGGATTGAGCAGTCGTCTTTCCTGCAGTCGCCACCGCCCGTATTGAGCCGGGGCGAAGTCGGCGGCCATCGGATCGGCGCCCAGCGCGGTCAACTGCTGCTGCCACTGCCGTTCCGCATCGACGTCTTCGCCATCGACCTCGATCGTATCGAACAGACGCCGCCCGCCGCCCGAATGAAGCCACTTGTCCACTTCGTGCCCGAATGCGCAGAACTGCGGATACTCGCGGTCGCCAAGGGCAAGCACGGCGTAATCGAGCTCGGCTGCAGAAGGGGCCGAAGCCATCGTTTCGCGCGCGAAACGGCGTGCACGGTCAGGCGGTTCACCTTCGCCATACGTGCTGACGACGAAGAGCGCGCGTCGGGTTCCCGCCAGCACTTCGCCGTCTACCGCAGACAGCGGCAGCACCTGCGCGCCGCCCAGCACCGCCGCGGTCTGGCGGGCGAGCCGCTCTGCACCACCCGTCTGGCTGGCGTAGGCGACGATCATGCCGCTGTCGTGGCCGCCGGGCGCAGAAGGACCAGCTTCCACACGGGCCAGCGCGCGCTTGCGCCGCCGCCGGGCCAGATAGAGCAGCAGGCCGGTAATCGTGAACAGCGGCATCGTCAGGCTGGTGATCAGGATGGCGATGCGCCCCGCCATGCCGAAGATCGCGCCGCGATGGACTTCCAGCATGCTGGTCGCGATGACTTTGCCCACGCTGCGGTCGGCATAGCGATCGATCTTGAGCACGCGACCGTCGGTTACGTCCATGTCGATGTTGTCGGTCATGCGATCGTGCCGGGCATCGGGCAGCAGTACGCGGAAGGAGGCTTTTGTGCCGTGTTCAGGGAGGCTGATGGAGACGCTTTCGTATCGGCCGCCCGTCTCGCGCTGGAGCGTGGTCCAGGCTTTGGCGAGAGGCACCTTGGGAGGCTCCTCATCGCTGCGTTGCGAGCTTTCCCCTTCGCGCTGCGCAGAGCCGGTCAGCACCACCATTGCGCCCTGCCGATACCATTCATAGGACCACCATAGCCCGGTGAAGGCGCTCAGCAGGTAGGCGATGACGATCCAGCTGCCGATGATGACATGCAGTTCACGATAAAGATTGCGCCCGCTCTTGCGCCAGTCGAGCACCAGCCACGCCCGCCAGTCAAGGGCGCGCCTTGGCCAGCGCAGATAGAGCCCCGTCAATGCGAAGAAGATCAGCGCGAGTGTGGAAAAGCCGGTGATCTGACGGCCCCAGCCTTTCGAGCCGTCGGGCAGTGCCAGCCAGCGGTGGATATCCTCGACGGTTCGGAAAAAGCCCGCGCCGTTGGCCTGGCCCAGCAAGCGCCCGTCGCGCGGATCGACATAGCTGCTTTCGCCCCGTCGCTTGCCGGGGGGCGCCTTGAACTGGACCTGCCATGCGCGCGTCGGATCGGCCTGTATGGTCAGGCGCACCACTTGCGCGCCATCCCGCGCGGCTGAGGCGCGGGCGATCACGGCGTCGGGCGAGAGTGGTCTGGCGCCGGGGGGGGGAAGCGTGACGATGCCGGGACTGATCGCGCGCATGATCGCGTCCTCGAAGCTCAGCGTCGCACCCGTCACGCCCATGACCGCCAGCACGAACCCCGCAGTAATCCCGAGGAACCAGTGAACCTGAAATAGAACTCTGCGCGTCACTTGGGTCTCGCCCCTTGTTCGAGGCACACCCCATGCGCACCCCGGTCCCAAAGCATGGGCCCGTTGACCTTGAGCTTTTTCGCTTTCCCCTCGAGCGCTCGCGCTAATGAGATCCAGTTGCAATATCAAGAGGCTATTAATCGTTTCATTTCACTCGCGGAACGCCGATCGGGTCGACCCGCGGGCGGCTTCATGCTAGTAAAGCGGCCAATTGGCGGGCCATATTGTGGTTTCACGAGGTCGCATGACGAAAACGGCTGATGATGACGGACATTGATCGGCGGGGTGGAACGTCCAGTACTCCGGAAATTCATGCAGGTGATGAGGGAGAGCCTGCTTTGGCGTCCGCGACCCTTGGCAGCAAGCCGATCCTATGGCGTTGGTGGCTTGTCGCGGCGGTCATCAGCCTCGGTCTGTGGGCCGGGATCGTGCTTCTGGTGATCTGAACCGTGTGCGAAAGCGGGGCGGTTGTCCTTTCACGCGGCGCGGGGCAGGGCGGGCGCGCTGAGCGTCAGCACGGCATCCAGCAGTCGTTCCCCTGCCGCAGCCCAGGTGAACTGGCGCGCGCGCGCCAGCCCATCTTCCACCTTGCGGGCAAACAGAACGCCTTGAGGGTCCAGTGCGGCTATGGCCCGGTTCCACGAATCAGGGTCATCGACGTCGGCGTAAAGTGCTGCGTCGCGACAAACTTCGGGCAGGGCGCCGGCGGGTGCGACCACCGCGGGCGTGCCGCATAGCATCGCCTCTAGCGGGGGCAGGCCGAAACCCTCCGTGCGGGACGGGCACAGCACGCAGCGGGCGTTGGAATAGAGCGCGCTCAGGGCAGAATCGTCGCACTTGCCCATGAAGATTGCGTCACCGGGCGGTTCGATGCCGGGGCCCGTAAAAGCCTCTCTCTGTTCGCCGACGACCACCAGCGGCACACCTGGCGCCGGTTTGCGGGCATAGGCGGCGAACACCACCGCGTTGTTCTTGTAGGCCTTTGCACTGCCGAACATCAGCGCATAGCCGCGTGGCGACAGGCGGTGACGGGCCAGCACCGTCTCGTCCGGCGTGACGTTCAGGATGTGGTCGACCCCGTTGTAGAGCACTTGCGTGGCGGACGCGGGAGACACGCCCATCACGTCGAGCATGCGCCGCGAGTATTCCGATACGGTCAGCACCATCGCGCTGGACCGGGCCATGCGCGGCGTAAGCAGGCGATAGCCCAGTCTCTGGCGAAGCGGATAGGAATTGTCCGGAAACAGGAACTGTGCATCGTGGATCAGCGTGATCTTGCGACGGTGCAGCAGCGGCGCGAGGTTGGCGAGGTTGACCAGTACGCCATCCGCAGCCAGCGAGGGCAGCCGCCGTTGTTCCCACCCCTGGGAGGGGGCCTCGTCGAGACTGCGCACGATGATGTTGCGCAGTTCGGGCGGCGCAACTGCGGAATGCCGCGCGGGCAGCAGCAGGGTCACCGCAGGATGCGTGCGGTGGTCCAGCAGGCGGTCGATCTCGCGGACCAGCCTGTCAGCGACCCGGTGCACGCCGTTGAGGCCGCCCGCGTAGAACTTTCCGTTGATGTAAACAGGCAGCATCGGGGTTCCCGGTCAACGTCCGCGCTACCCTAGCGGTGTTCTGGCGCCGGAACCTTCCGGCCATGCGCCGACTGTTGATCGGGGAAGGGGTTTTCCCAAGGCCGACTTGTCAGTCCGGCTTCCATCCGATTTCGGCGGCGGCGGCGGACTTGGGAATGTCGGTCAGCGCCTCGTTCACGGTGATTGCTTCGCCGGGGGCCAGGCTGGACTTTGCGGGAACGATTTCCTTGGCGTAGACCACGGTTTCACGCCGATCGCGCAGGATCACCAGAAGCGAGGGCACCTTGCGGGTCTGCGCGCCAATGTTGGTGATCGTGCCGCTGACGCTGAAGAACTCCGTCCCGTCGGGCAGGGGCTTGCGATCCTGCCTGCCGCGCGGGAAATCCAGCTTGAGGTCCGGCTGGGCCTGCTGGAACGCCGGGCGGGGGATCGGCAGCCAGTCGGGCAGGCCACCGATGGCGACGGCGACGGCCAGGCTCAGCATCGCCAGCGCAAAGGCGACGGCGGCATAGGTGCCCAGCTTCGTCCAGTTTCGGCGTGGACGGAACGGCGGCGAGAAATCGAAGCTTGATACGCCTTCGTCGGCGTAGCCCTTTACCGAAGTGTCATCGTAATATGCGGGGCCGGGCCGCCGTGACGGCGCGGGCGGGGGCATCGGGTCGGAGCGACGGGACTCGGCGGCCGCAGGCTCTACCGGGCGCGGGACGACGACCGCCGGGCGCGGCGACGGGCGCAAGGGTTCCGCCTGCTGGACGGGAGCCGGCGCGGCAACGGGCGCCTCCACCTCAGCCGCAACCGCATTCTGCTCTTCAAAAGCGGGCTCTGCGGCAAGGTCCGGGCCGTCCTGGAACCAGCTGTGGCGGCACTTTGCGCAGCGCACCGTTCTGCCTTCCACGCCGATGGCGCTGTCCGGGACGGCATAGCGCGTAGAGCAGGCAGGACAGGCGATGATCATGATCGCATTCATAAGCACGCCTTACGCGCATGCGACAAGCGCCCGGACAACGCGTTCGCGTCATGACGACCATTTTTCCACATGCCTTTTACCGGAACGTCCGGATGGCTATAGCTGGGGTGTCGCCCGCCGGGCCTGACTTCAACACGATCCTTCAGGACGATCCTGGGCGCGCATGGCCACTGACGGGGAAATCATTCACTTCGACAATGTCGGCCTGCGCTATGGCGCCGACCGCGAAGTGCTCAGCGACCTGACCTTCACGCTGCATGCCGGGCGGTTCTACTTCCTGACCGGGGCCAGCGGCGCGGGGAAGACGTCGCTACTGCGGCTGCTGTACCTGGCGCAGCGGCCTTCGCGCGGGGCGATCCGCATGTTCGGGACCGACGCGATAACCCTGCCGCGCGCCAGCCTGCCGGTGATGCGGCGGCGGATCGGAGTGGTGTTCCAGGACTTCCGGCTGGTGCAGCACCTGTCGGCGTTCGACAACGTGGCCCTCCCGCTGCGCGTCGCGGGCCATGCCGAGCGCGACATCGCCGGCCCTGTGCGCGACATCCTCGAATGGGTGGGCCTGACCGACCGGATCGAGGCCAGCCCGGCGACGCTTTCGGGCGGGGAACAGCAGCGCGTGGCCATCGCCCGCGCGGTGATCGCGCGCCCGGCCATGCTGGTGGCGGACGAACCCACGGGCAACGTCGATCCCGACATGGCGGCGAAACTCATCCGCCTTTTCGAGATGCTCAACCGGCAGGGCACGACCGTGGTGGTGGCGACCCACGACCTCGACCTGCTGCGCCGCGTGCCCGAAAGCCTTATCATGCGGCTGGACAAGGGGCGCCTGTCCGATCCTACCGGCGCCCTGCGCTATCCGCCGAGGAAGATCACATGAGGGGCGCTTCTGTCATGGGCCGGTGGTTTGCCGCCGGTCGCACGGTGGAACTGATCCCGCAGGGGCGCATGTCCGGGCCGATGCCTTGGGTGATCGCGATCATGGTAGCGATGACCGCGATCGCGCTGGCTGCCGGGCTGGCGCTGGGTAACGCGGTGTCCGCCGCCAAGGCCGAGATCGACGGCGGCGTCACCGTGCAGATTCTGGAGCCGCGCGCCGAAGTGCGCGAGGTTCAGGCCGCGCGGGCGCTGGCGGCGATCCGGGGGATGCCGCAGGTCGCTGGCCTCAGGCAGGTGCCGCAGGCCGAACTCGACGCCCTGATAGAGCCGTGGCTAGGCACCGGCATCGCGGCGGCGACGGGCGCGGCGATCCCGGTTCCGGCGCTGATCGACGTGCGGCTGAAAGGCCCGGCAAGCCCGGCGCAGCTCTCCGCGATCGGCAGGCGGGTCATGCCGGTGGCACCGTCTGCCCGGATCGACGCGCAGTCCAACTGGCTGAAGCCGGTGTTCGATGCGATGGTATCGCTGCAGGTGCTGGCAATGGTGATCGTGGCCCTGCTGGCGGGCGCGCTGGCGGCGGCGGTGCTGCTGGCGGCCCGTTCGGCGCTGGGCGCGAATCGCGACACGATCGAGATCGTCCACCTGCTGGGCGGCACCGACGCGCAAGTGGCGCGCGTGTTCCAGCGCTCCATCGGGTACGACGCGGCGGGCGGGGGCGCGGTGGGGCTGGCGCTGGCGCTGGTGGTGATCCTGACGCTGGGGCGGCGGTTCGACGGGCTGGGCGCCGGCCTCGTCGACAATGGCGCGCTGGTGTGGAGCGACTGGCTGATCCTGGCGGTCGTTCCGGTGCTGGCGACGGTCCTCGCAATGCTGACGGCACGGCTCACCGTGCTGCATGCGCTGCGAAAGATGCTGTAACTGCCGCAAACCCCTATATAGCAGTCCACCTATGTTTCGTCGCCTCACCGCCTTTGCCGTGCTGATCTGGTCGCTCGGGTTCCTGTGGTTCGCCGTGGCGCTGCCGGGGCCGCTGCCGGCAAACGTGAAGACCGACGCGATCATCGTGCTGACCGGCAGCCAAGGCCGGATCGAACATGCAATGGCGGTGCTGGCGGCAGGCAAGGCGCCGGACCTGCTGGTTTCCGGCGTGGACCGCGAAGTGCGTCCGCGCGAATTTGCTGTCCAGTTCAAGGTGCCCGCCCGCCTAATGCGCTGCTGCGTGACGCTGGGCTATCGCGCTTACGACACGCGCTCCAACGCGGTGGAAGCGGCGCAGTGGGTGGCGGAGCATGATGCGAAGTCGGTCCGCCTCGTCACGGCGGACTGGCACATGCGCCGCGCCGCGCTGGAGATCGCGCGCGAATTCCCCGACAGCGTGCGGTTGGAACTGGACGGCGTGCCCTCGCACCCCAGCTTCGGCACGTTGTTCCTTGAATATCACAAGCTGCTGGCGCGTGCCGGGCTGAACCTTTGGGAATGGCTGCGATGAAATCCGACAAGGCGAACGTGCTGGACGTGATCCGTTCGCTGCTGTTCTATCTGACGTTCTATCCCGGCACGGTGGTGATGGTGACCGCCTGCTTCATCGCGTCGTTCTTCGGGGACGAAGCGCTGCGTCGCACGGTGCGCGGGTGGAGCCTGCTGCACCGCTGGTGCGCGCGCTGGCTGTTGGGGATTCGCCTGGTCGTGGAAGGCGACCTGCCCAATGAAGGCGTGCTGGTGGCGATCAAGCACGAGAGCTTCTTCGAGGCGATCGATCTGCCAGCGCAGATGGATTATCCGGCGCCTTTCCCCAAGGCGGAATTGGCCGAAATCCCGGGCTGGGGCTGGGCGGCACGGCGCTACGGTGCTGTCGTGGTCGAACGGGGCGAGGGGGCCAAGGCCCTGCGCGCTATGGTGTCCAGCGCGCGCGGCTTCGCGGCGCAGGGCCGCTCGCTGGCGATCTTCCCCGAAGGCACCCGCGTGAAGACGGGCCAGCGACCGCCGCTGCAATCGGGTTTTGCGGGCCTCTACAAGCTGCTGGGGCTGCCGGTGGTGCCGGTGGCGGTGGACAGCGGGCGGCTTTATCACCGGCGCTGGAAGAAGCCGGGCACGATCACCATCCGCGTCGGCGAACGCATCGCACCGGGGCTCCCGCGCGACGAGGTCGAGGCGCGGGTACATGCCGCGATCAACGCGCTCAACGTCTAGGCGGTGACCAGTTCGCTGACCTCCACGGTCTGCGCCACCATTTCCACCTGCCCGTAGCTGGTCAGGAAGGAAACGTCCGCCGCGTCGCGCCCGACGCCGATCTTGGCCATGCGATCGGCCGTCGCCATCCGCGTTGCGTCGACCAGATGCCAGGCACCGTCGAGGAACACTTCGGCCACGGCGTGGAAATCCTGCGGTTCCACCCCAAGCCCGTAGACGCTGGCAAAGCGGGCGGGGATGCCGCTGGCGCGCACGAAGGCGATCATCAGGTGGGCGTAGTCCCGGCAAACGCCTCGCCGGCTCTTGAAGGTGTCGGCAGCGGTGGTGAAGGCGTCGCTCGATCCGGGTTGATATGTCAGCGTCTCAGCGATGCGGTGGCAGATGGCGGCTACGCGGGCGCCGCCTTCCAGGGCGCCGAATTCGCTTTCGACGAAATCGTGGAACGTGTCCGACGTGCAATAGCGCGACGGCATAAGGTAATCGACCGTCTCGCCCGGCAGCAGATGCGGCGGCACGGCAGGCAGCGTGGCGATGTCCGCAAGCATGCGGTTTACTTCGACTAGGGCCCTGTATCGGACCTTGAGCGGAGCCGAGGTGCGCAGCCAGATGCGTTCGCCGATGCAGGCCTGTGCGGGAACGCGGGCGAAGTGCTCGGTGGGTGACAGGTCGATCCGGGCATCGATCACGCGCTGTTCGGGGATCATCGCCGCTTCGATCTGCAGCAGCACGTCGACCGGCTGCGAGATCGCATATTCAAGGCGGGTGGTTATCGAAATCTGCATGCGGCGGCGTCCTGATGCAGGGGGTTGTGTTCGTAGATGTTGAACGCCGCCGCCGTCGATTATGTCCCGTTAAAAAATGTTAAGCCGCAGGCTCACCGACGGTCCCGCCATGATCGCCACGTCCGAAATCGGGGCGGGCGTCGTCCTGTCCTTCCTCGATGATGGAGCGGCGGATGGCGCGGGTGCGGGCAAAATGGTCGAACAACTGGTCGCCGTCACCGACGCGGATCGCACGCTGCAACGCGGTGAGATCTTCGGTGAAGCGCTGCAGCATCGTCAGCACTGCGTCCTTGTTGGACAGGAACACGTCGCGCCACATCGTCGGGTCCGATGCGGCGATGCGGGTGAAGTCGCGGAAGCCCCCTGCCGAATACTTGATGACCTCGCTCTGCGTCACGTCCTCCAGATCGGAAGCGGTGCCGACGATGGTGTAGGCAATGAGGTGCGGCAGGTGGCTGGTCACCGCAAGCACCAGGTCATGGTGCTCGGGCGTCATGATCTCGACATTGGCGCCGATCGCTTCCCAGAAGCCCACAAGGTCCGACAAGCGCACCATGTCCACCTTGGCGGGCGGGGTGACGATGCACCAGCGGTTGCGGAACAGGTGCGCAAATCCTGCGTCTGGGCCGGAGTTCTCGGTCCCGGCGACGGGGTGTGCGGGGATGATGACGTGGTCCGGCAGCGCCTCGCTCAGCGCCTTGGCGATCGCCTGCTTGGACGATCCGACATCGCTGACCAGCGCCGTCGGGGGCAGGGCTTCACGCACCTGCTCGGCGGCGATGCCCATTGCGCCGGGCGGGACGCAGAAGATCACAAGATCGGCGTCGCGCACCGCTTCGGATGCCGTGGCGCAGACTTTGTCCACCAGCCCGCGCGCGGAGGCGCGGGTGCGGTGGTCTGGCGACAGGTCGAACCCGGTCGTGCGGCTTTCGGGCAGGTATTCGCGCACGGCAAGGCCGATCGAGCCGCCCTGAAGACCCAGCCCGATGATGGCGATGTTGGCGAAGCTCATCTTGCCGCTTCCGCCATTTCGCGAAGGACGGCAGCGATGGCGTCCATGTCCTCGCTCTTGCCGATGGTGATGCGCAGGGCCTGGGGCAGGCCCTGTCCGGGCAGCCAGCGCACGATATAGCCGCGGTCGGCCAGGCCTTCCAGCGCGGCTTCGGCGCTCAGCGCGCCTTCGAACAGGACCAGCACGAAATTCGCCTGGCTGGGCAGCGGGCGCAGGCCATCGTTGCCCAGCGCTGCGAGGCTGGCAACGAAGCGCGCGCGTTCGTCGCGATTGTGGACGCGGCTGGCCTCGACGAAGGCCGTGTCCGCCAATGCCGCCAGCGCCATCGCCTGCCCGGTGGCGGAGACGTTGAACGGACCACGGATGCGGTTGAGCGTGTCGATGATCCCTGGCGCACCGGTGGCCCAGCCGATCCGCTCCCCGGCAAGGCCGAAGATCTTGGAGAAGGTGCGCGTCACCAGCACATTGTCGTGCCGTGCGGCCAGCGCAAGAGCGCCGTCCTCGTCCTCGGGCGCGACATATTCGCCGTAAGCCTGATCCAGCACCAGCAGCACGTCCGAAGGCAGCGCGGCGTGCAATCGCGCGATGTCGCCCTTGGGCAGGTAGGAGCCGGTGGGGTTGTTGGGGTTGGCGACGAAGACCACGCGGGTCCGGTCCGTCACCAGCGCCAGCAGCGCGTCGATGTCGGTGCCGTAATCGGCATCGGGCGCCACCACCGGCGTCGCTCCGCAGCGCCGCGCCGCGATGTCGTAGACCGCAAAACCATAGCGCACGTAGATCACTTCGTCACCGACGCCGGCATAGCCCTGCGCGGCGAGGTTCAGCAGTTCGTCCGAGCCGGTGCCCATCACCACGCGCGCCGGATCGATGCCGTGGCGCTGGCCGATGGCGGCGCGCAGGGCGGTGCTGTCCGGATCGGGATAGAGCGCGGGGCCCTGTGCCTTCGCCGTCAGCGCCGCATCGCTGGTGCCCAGCGGGTTCTCGTTCGCGGAAAGCTTGATGAGCGGGCGACCGTCCTTGCCTTTCGACCGGCCGGGCACATAGGCGTGGATCGCCGCGATCCAGGGCTTGGGTGCGGGGCCGGGCCGGGCGGCTGCGATGCGGGTTTCGGTTTCGCTCATGACGCGCGGCCCATAACCCAGCGTGGCGCGCAAGGCCAGCATGGGCACGAGGCCGATTGCGGGGGGGCGATGGAGGCTCTATTGCGCGTCGGGCTATGGCACCCGATCTTCAAACGATGCCCGTCCCTCCCATCGAGAACCGACACCTCGACCTCGACATGCCCCTGATGCTCGACAGCGGGCAGATGCTGCCCTGCGCGCGCATCGCCTACGAGACGTGCGGTACGCTGAATGCGGCCAAGGACAACGCGATCCTCATCTGTCACGCGCTGACGGGGGACCAGCACGTCGTCTCCAACCATCCCAAGACCGGAAAGCCCGGCTGGTGGGTGCGGATGGTCGGTCCGGGCAAGCCGATCGACACTGACCGCTTCTTCGTGATCTGCGCCAACGTGATCGGATCGTGCATGGGGTCCACCGGGCCTGCCAGCAAGGCGCCGGACGGCGACCCGTGGGGCATGCGCTTTCCGGTCATCACCATCCGCGACATGGTGAAGGGCCACATTGCGGTGCTGGATTCGCTGGGGATCGACAGCCTGCATGCGCTGGTCGGCGGCTCCATGGGCGGGATGCAGGTACTCAGCCTTGCCGCGAATTTCCCCGAGCGCGCGCGCGCCGTGCTGGTGCTGGCGTCGACGGCGCGGCATTCGGCGCAGAACATCGCGTTCCACGAAGTGGGGCGCCAGGCGATCATGGCCGACCCCGAATGGCGCGAGGGCAATTACTACGCTTTCGGCAAGGGGCCGGAAAAGGGGCTGTCCGTTGCCCGCATGGCCGCGCACATCACCTACCTGTCTGAAGCCGGGCTGACCGAGAAGTTCGGGCGCCGCCTGCAGAACCGGGAGGAGAAGACGTTCGGCTTCGACGCGGATTTCCAGATCGAATCGTACCTGCGCTATCAGGGACTGTCGTTCACCGACCGCTTCGACGCGAACTCGTACCTCTACATCACCCGCGCGATGGATTATTTCGACCTTGCCGAGGAGCATGGCGGGCTGCTGGCCAATGCCTTTGCCGGATCGAAGGCGCGGTTCTGCCTCGTCAGCTTCGATACCGACTGGCTTTACCCCACGGCGGATTCGCGCAACGTGGTCCACGCGCTCAACGCGGCGGGCCTGCCCGCCAGCTTCGTGGAACTTTCGGCGCCGTTCGGGCACGATTCCTTCCTGCTCGACGTGCCCGCGCTGGACCGCGTGGTGGGAGGGTTCATCGGATGAACGCGGCAATGAAGACCGGCCTGCGCCCCGACCTTGCGATCATTGCGGAGAACGTAGCACCCGGCGCCAGCGTGCTCGATGTCGGCTGCGGCGACGGCACGCTGATGCAGGCGCTGCGCGACGGGTCCGGCTGCGCCACGCGCGGGATGGAGATCGACGCGCTCAACGTCGGAGCCTGCGTGGCGAAGGGGCTGTCAGTGATTCAGGGCGATGCCGATACCGACCTGTCGTTCTATCCCGACAAGTCGGTGGACTATGCCATCCTGTCGCAGACGCTGCAGACGACGATGCGCCCCGACATGGTGCTGGACCAGCTGCTGCGCATCGGTCGCAAGGCGTTCGTCAGCTTCCCCAATTTCGCGCACTGGCGGGTGCGCACGTCGCTGCTGTGGAACGGCCGGATGCCGGTGACGCGGCTGCTGCCGGTCGCCTGGTACGAAACGCCCAACATCCACCACCTGACCATCAACGACTTTCGCGCATTGCTGAAGGTACGGGGCATTACCGTGGAAGGGCGCTGGTTCCTGTCAGGCGATACGCAGTGCAGTGCGGCGGCGGCGAACTTCCGCGCCGAACATGCAGTGTTCCTGCTTTCACGCGCAGGGTAGGCTTTCAGTACCCGGCCTGAGCGCAAAGACTGAACAGCTTCTTCACGCGCGGATCGTCATTACCGTGCTTGGCTGCCAAGGCATCCTTCCGGGCGCAGGTCGCACGGGCGCGTTGCCTGGTCGCAGCGGCGTTCCGACTGGCATTCTGCCGCGTGATCGCTTCGTTCATGACCTGGGTGCGGCCGATGCTTGCGGCGGCTTCACCATAGGACAGCGGGTCCAGCTGCGCGGCGGCAGGGGTGGCTGCAATCAGCGCAAGGGCACTGACGAAGAACAGTCTGCGCATCGTCTCGGCGTCTCCGAATGCGAAGGACACGAGCGACAGCTAGCCATGAGCGCCCGCAAGCTTCAACGCAGTGCATCCGGGCCGTGCAGCAAACGCGATGGGTCGGTGCGGCGGCGCGCAACCCCTCAGTTCGGCCGGGCTTTCAGCAGCGCCAGCCCGAAGCCGATGAAGAACACCCCGGTCACGCGGTTGAACGCCTGCTTGATGGCGGGGCGCGTAAGATATGTGGCCAGCGAACGCCCGCCCAGCGCATAGGCGCAGTACCAGCCGGTTTCGATCACGGTGAAGGTCGCGAACAGGATGGCGAACTGCGGTGCCTTGGGCAGCGTCGGGTCGATGAACTGGGGAAAGAACGCGGCGGCGAACAGGATGGCCTTGGGATTGCTGATCGCGATCGCGAAGCCGCCCCGGAACACGGCACCGGTCGAAGGGGCCGGGGGCAGCTCTGCAGAAGTCGGGTCAAGCGGGGCGGCCGGGCTGCGCCAGGACTTGACGCCCAGGTACACCAGATAGGCGACGCCGGCATAGCGCAGCACTTCGAATGAGCCCGGCAGCGCCAGCAGAAGCGTCGTCAGGCCGGCGGCGGAAGAGCCCATCAGCAGGAAGATCGCGCACAGACATCCGGCCATCGCAACGGTGCTGCGCCGGGCACCCATCTCCACGCTGCGTGACAGGACATGAAGCATGTTGGGTCCGGGCGTACCGGACACGACAAAAACCGCTGCCACGAACAGCCACCAGGTATGAAGCGTCATCGTACTCGCGTCCTTTCGTCGAACGGCCCGGGGTGCCTTATGCCGTGCGCAGCGTCAGGGCAACCGCATCGGAGGTCCGGGTCGGATCGCGGACTTATCCACCTGATTCGCGCGCTTTGGAAATGGACGTTGCCCGCCCCTTTCGGCATTCCGAATCGTCATGTGGCATATCTATCAGTTCCCGCTCTGCCCCTTCAGCCGCAAGGTCCGGCTGCTCATGGCCGAAAAGGGCATCGCGTATGAACTCCAGACCGCGCGCCCGTGGGAGGGCGAGGATCGGCTGTTCGCGATGAACCCTGCCGGACGCACGCCGGTGGTGCGCGAAACGGAAAAGGGCCTCATCCTGTCGGACAGCCGCGCGATCTGCGAATATTTCGAGGAAACGGTGGATCGCAACCCGCTCATCAGCGGCACCGCCCAGCAGCGCGCCGAGATCCGCCGCCTGATCGCCATGTTCGACGAGAATTTCTACAACGACGTGTCCGGCCCGCTGCTGCTGGAGCGCATGAAGAAGCGCCTTGTCCTGCGCCAGTCGCCCGATGCCAGGGCCCTGCGCGAATCGATGAAGCTGGCGCACGATTACCTCGACTACATCGACTACCTGATCGACAATCGCCCCTGGCTGTCGGGCGCGACGATGACGCTGGCGGATCTGGCGGCGGCGGCGCAGCTGTCGGTCGCGGATTATCTCGGCGGCCTCGACTGGTCGAGTCACGAGCAGGCGCGCGGCTGGTATCTGGTGATGAAATCGCGCCCCTCGTTCCGGCCGCTGCTGTCCGAACGCATGGAAGTGATCCAGCCGCCCAGCCACTACGCCGAAGTGGATGCGTAGGCGGGAAGGGGCACCCACAACCCCTAGGGGCTGAAATTTTCTCTTGCCCCCATATATCTGTGGGAAGATGATTCACTGACTCGATTTGCAAGCGATCTTGCGTATCTCTGATCGCTCCGCCTGAGCGTGCGAACGCACGGGCGCCCCCATCAAGCCGATCCACCGGAGCCGCCCATGTCCCTTCTCGAAGCCCGCAAGACCTACAAGCCCTTCGAATATCCCTGGGCTTACGACTACTGGAAAATCCAGCAGCAGGTCCACTGGCTGCCCGAGGAAGTGCCGCTCGGCGAAGACTGCCGCGACTGGGTGCAGAACATCTCGGAGCATGAGCGCAACCTGCTGACGCAGATCTTCCGCTTCTTCACCCAGGCCGACGTCGAGGTGCAGGACTGCTACCACGAAAAGTACGCGCGGGTCTTCAAGCCGACCGAGATCAAGATGATGCTCACCGCCTTCTCCAACATGGAGACGGTGCACATCGCCGCCTATTCGCACCTGCTCGACACCATCGGCATGCCGGAAAGCGAATACGGGGCTTTCCTCGAATATTCGGAACTCAAGGACAAGCACGACTACCTTCAGAAGTTCGGCGTCGACAACGACGAGGATATCGCCCGCACCCTGGCGATGTTCGGCGGCTTCACCGAAGGCGTGCAGCTGTTCGCCAGCTTCGCGATGCTGATGAACTTCCCGCGCTTCAACAAGATGAAGGGCATGGGCCAGATCGTCAGCTGGTCGGTCCGTGACGAATCGCTGCACTGCGAAGGCATCATCAAGCTGTTCCACACGTTCGTGCAGGAACGCGGCTGCCTGACCAAGGCGGTGAAGGACGACATCGCCGACCAGTGCCAGACCACGATCCGGCTGGAGGACAACTTCATCGACCTGGCGTTCGAACTGGGTCCGGTGCCCGGCATGACGCCCAAGGACATCAAGAAGTACATCCGCTACATCGCCGACTGGCGCCTTGGCCAGCTGGGCATGAAGCCGATCTACCTGATCGACGATCACCCGCTGCCGTGGCTGCAGCCGCTGCTCAACGGGGTCGAGCACGCGAACTTCTTCGAAACGCGCTCCACCGAATATTCCAAGGGTGCCACCCGCGGCGACTGGAACACTGTGTGGTCGAACTTCGACTCGCGCAAGAAAGTGCGCGCCAACGACGAAGGCGTGATCGACGACGGCTCCGAACCGGGCCTGTTCGGCGAAGTCGCGGCGGAGTGATCTGCCTGCGCCCCGTCCTGCTCATGCAGGGCGGGGCTGCTGGCGGTAAGGGAACGCCAAGTCCCTGCCGCTTCGGCAGGGTGGATTCGCGGCGGCTGATCGAGGCGACGGGCTGGTAGCGAGATGCCCGCCTGCCTTCCTTGTTCAGGTAGGGCTTGGCAACCGGCGGGCAACATGCGCATTTCTCCCATGTACCTCCTCGGAGATCCCGCATGAATCGCATGTTCGCCGCTCTTACCACCTTCGCGCTGGCCGCCACGCCTGTGTATGCGCCTGCGTTCGCAAAGGCGCCCGATCAGAAGCCCGTCTCCGCCGACAGCAAGGCCGGCAAGCGCGCCCTGCTCGACGAGGATGTGGTGACCGTGCGCAACGTCAGCCGGGCCGAGATCGTCAACGGCCTGCCGCTGCTTGACGATGACGGCAGGAGCGTCGGCACCGTGCAACGGCTGGCGGGCAACGACGTGATCGTATCCGACGGCAGGACCGAATACCGGGTGCCGTTCACCCAGCTTTACGCCTTCAGCAAGGACGGCGCCGACCGCTATGCCACGCGCACGCCCAAGCGGAAGATGAAGCGCGTTCACTGAACCTGCGCACCACACCGAACTTCTGGGAACAGCCGATGTCCGTCAACCCGACCCTGATCTTTCTGCCGCTGCTGGCCACAGTGGCGCTGACGTTCATAGCATTCGTGCGGATGATCATGGCGCGCGCACCGGTGATGAAGGCGAAAGGCCTGGATTATTACCGCGCTCAGATCGGAGATCCGGAGCCGGAAAGCGCCCGCGCAGCCGTGCGGCACTGGGATAACCTGCTGCAGTTCCCCACGCTGTTCTATGTCGCCTGCATCAGCGCCTTCGTGCTGGCTGTCGTCGGCAAGTGGACGCTGATCTTCGCCTGGGGCTTCGTTGCCGCGCGGGTCGTGCAAAGTCTGATCCACATGACCTACAACAACCCTTTGCACCGGGGGAGCGCCTTCATGTTGAGCGTGGCCTTCACGCTGGCGCTGTGGGTCAACATCGCCGTGTCGATCTTCGCGCGGGTCTGAAATACCCGGCGTGAGCCCGCCCGAAATCGCGCTGGTCGCGTTCGCCTTCCTCAACCTCGTGACCTTCGCCGTGTTCGGCTTCGACAAGCTGCGTTCACAAGGGCTACATGATCGCGTGCCCGAACGTGTGCTGCTGTGGCTGGCGGCGATCGGCGGCACGGCAGGCGCCTATGCCGGGCGCGGGGCGTTCAACCACAAGACGCGAAAGCAGCCCTTCGTCCTGCGCCTCCACGCCATAGCCACGGTCCAGGCTGGGGCATTGCTGCTGCTGGCATGGTGGCTGGCGCAGCGGGGCGGCCCTTGAGAAATCCATGTTGGCGTTCGCGGTAAAACCGGTGGCGCACCCGCGCCCTGACCGTTAGAGGACTGGCTTATGAGCAGCGAAACCAGCGAAACCGTTTCCTTCGGCTACGAAGACGTCGCCGCCGAAGACAAGGAAGGCCGCGTCGGCGCTGTCTTCTCTTCCGTGGCGCGCAAGTACGACGTGATGAACGATGCCATGTCGGCAGGCATGCACCGCCTGTGGAAGGACAAGTTCGTGCGCCGCGTCCGCCCGCGCGAGGGCGAGCAGATCCTCGACATGGCGGGCGGCACCGGCGACATCGCCTTTCGCATGGAAGCGCAGGGCGCCGTCGTCACCGTGTCCGACATCAACCAGGACATGCTGGACGTCGGCGTCGAACGCGCGGTGGAGCAGGGCATCGATTCGCTCGTCTGGTCGCGTCAGAACGCAGAGGAACTGAGTTTTCCCGACCGCTTCTTCGATGCCTACACGATCGCGTTCGGCATCCGCAACGTGACCCACATCGACAAGGCGCTGGCAGAGGCGCACCGCGTGCTCAAGTTCGGCGGGCGGTTCTTCTGCCTTGAATTCTCGACCACCGAATGGCCGGGCTTCAAGGAAGTCTACGACGCCTATTCGCACAAGCTGGTGCCCAGGATCGGCTCGATGATCGCGGGCGACGCCGATTCGTACCGTTACCTGATCGAATCGATCCGCCGCTTCCCACCGATGCCCGAATTCGAGGGCATGATCCGCAACGCCGGGTTCAGGCACACCAAGGTCGAGCCGATCCTCGGCGGCCTTGTGGCGATCCATTCGGGCTGGAAGGTCTGAACGCCCGGTGACCTCCACGCCCGTTCACATCGCGCGCCTCCTCAAGTGGGGCCGCGTCCTGGCACGCCATGGGGCGCTGCGCGGGATTGAGAATGACCGCAACGCGCCCGCGCAGGTCAAGCGCCTGTGCCGGATCGCCCGCTTCGGCGCGCGCCAGCCTGCGCAGCCGGACTATGCCGGCGCGTTTCAGGAGATCGGGCCTGCCGCTATCAAGCTCGGGCAGGCACTGGCGACCCGGCCGGATCTTGTCGGTGAAGGCCCCGCGCACAACCTGCTGACCTTGCAGGACAGCCTGCCGCCGGTCCCGTTCGAGGCGATCCGCGCGCAGATCGAAAGCACCTTCGGTCGCCCGCTGGAAACGATCTTCGCCTCGATCGAAGAAGCGCCGGTGGGCGCTGCATCGATCGCGCAGGTCCACCGCGCAGTGACGCCGGACGGGCGCACCGTTGCGGTCAAGGTGCTGCGGCCCGGTATTCGCGAGCAGTTCGCCCGCGATGTCGAGACGTATGAGTGGGCCGCCGCCCATCTCGAAGCGCTGGGAACGGAAGCCGCGCGCCTGCGCCCGCGTGCGGTCATCGCCAATCTCAAGCGCTGGACCCAGCGCGAATTCGACCTGCGCCGCGAAGCCGCATCGGCCTCCGAACTCGCCGATGCGATGAAGGGGATCGAGGACTACCGCGTCCCCGACATTGACTGGGACCGCACCAACGGGTCGGTGCTGACGGTCGAGTGGATCGACGGCATCAAGATGAGCAACCTGCCCGCCCTGCGCGCGGCGGGGCACGACATGCCCGCGCTGGCCCGCAGGCTTGTGCTGACGTTCCTGACCCAGGCGATTTCCTGCGGCTTCTTCCACGCCGACATGCACCAGGGCAACCTGTTCGTGCAGGGGAACGTCGGCGGTACCGGACCGGACCATACCACCATCGTCGCCATCGATTTCGGCATCATGGGCCGGATCAACCGGCAGGCGCGGCTGTGGCTGGCCGAGATTCTCTATGGCCTGACGACCGGCAATTACCGCCGCGTCGCCGAAATCCATTTCGAAGCGCAGTACGTCCCCAGCTATCACACGGTCGAGGAATTCGCGACCGCGCTGCGTGCCGTGGGCGAACCGATGCGCGGCAAGCCGGTTTCGGAACTGTCGGTGGGGCAGATGCTCGATGGGCTGTTCGCGATCACCCGCGACTTCGACATGGCGGTGCAGCCGCACCTGCTGCTGCTGCAGAAGACCATGGTGATGGTGGAAGGCCTTGCCACCGCTCTCGACCCCGACATCAACATGTGGGACGTCGCCGCGCCGTTCGTGAAGGACTGGATTCGCGACGAGCTGGGGCCGGAGGCCGTGATCGTCGACCGAGTGCGGGAAGACGTCGATACGCTGCTGCGCCTGCCTTCGCTGGTGCGCCGGATAGAGGAACGCTTCCCGCCCAAGGGCGGTGCGCCCGAACAGGCCCCGCTTCCCGAAGTGGAACTGATCTGGGCCCGCCGTAAACGCGAAAGTAACGGCTGGGGCGGATATGCTGCGGCGGCAATCCTTGGGGGCGCTGCGGCTTGGGCACTGACGTACTGGACTCTCCTGCACTGAGTGAAAGCCGTCTTGCGCGACTTTCGCCCGGCCTTGCGCGCGTGGCGCTGCTGGTGCTGGCGGCTTTGCTGATCGCCTCTGCAATCGTGCCGATCGCCAAGCCGGGCACCCGCTCCCCGTGGCAGGGCGCAGTCGAGGGGCCGGTGAACAGCGCGGGCGAGGCGATCGTCAGGCCGGGCGAACATTATGACGACGACATTGCCCTTTACGAGCGCGCTATCGAGCGGATCGCCGGGGGCGAGAACTACTACGACTTCATCGTCGCGGAGCATCGCGCGGCCCGCTATCCGGTGAACCCTGCCATCGCGGTGCGGCTGCCGACGCTGGCCTGCATCAACGCCGCCCTTGGCGAATGGGGGCAGATGGCGGCGGCGATCGCGCTGATGCTGGCGATCATTGCGGCATGGTGGCGCAAGCTGGGAGAGGGCGCGGATGATGGGGGAAGGGTGCAGCGCATGGGCACGGCGCTGGTCGCGGTGGCGGCATCGCTGCAGTTGAACCGGCACTATTTCCCGCTGCACGAACTCTGGGCCGGAGGGCTTATCGCGCTCTCGTTCGGGTTGCACCGCGTCGGTCGCGACGGGCAGGGCGGGCGCTGGGTGGCCGCGTTCGCTGCCGCGGCACTGGCGCTGGCGATCCGCGAACTCGTGCTGCCTTACGTGCTGTTGATGGCCGCCTTCGCGCTGATCCGCAGAAACCGGCGCGAGGCTGCTGCGTGGATAGCGCTGACTCTGGTGTTTATGACGGGCCTTGCCTGGCACTTGTCCATCATCGCGCAGCAGGTGTTGCCGAGCGATCCACACGGTCCGCCCTGGCTGGTCATGCGCGGACTGTCCGGGTGGCTGGGCAACGTGGCGCAGTCAAGCAACCTGCGCTGGCTGCCGCACTACATCGCCGGCCCGGCAGTGGTGCTGATGACGTTCGGCTGGCTTGGCTGGCGCAACCCGGCGGGGCTGCTGGGCTGCTTGCTGTGCGCCGGTTATGGTGTGGCCTTCATGCTCGCCAGCCGGTGGGACAATTTCTACTGGGGCTTGATTATCGCCCCTTCGGCATTCGCGGGGCTGGCTTTTGCGCCTGCCTTCCTGAGGGAACTGGCTGCCGCGGCGAAAGGTACCGGCATGGCCAAGATGCCAAACTGATTGCGCCCGTCTGCGCGCTGTTGCAGAAGCTCAAGCTATGAATGGACCGCGCATCCTGCTGATCGTCGGCGGCGGCATCGCTGCCTACAAGGCCTGCGAACTCGTGCGTATCATCCGCCGCGAAGGTGGTTCGGTGATGTGCGTGCTCACCGAAGGGGGCACGAAGTTCGTCACCCCAATGACGCTGGCCGCGCTGTCGGAGAACCCCGTCCATACCACGCTGTGGGATCTCAAGAACGAGGCCGAGATGGGCCATATCCAGCTCAGCCGGCAAGCGGATCTGGTGGTGGTATGCCCGGCGACAGCGGACGTTCTGGCCAAGATGGCTGCCGGCATGGCCGACGATCTGGCAACCACGCTGCTGCTGGCGACGGACAAGCCGGTGCTGGCCGTCCCGGCGATGAACGTGCGGATGTGGCTCCACGCTGCGACCGCGCGCAACGTCCAGACCTTGCGCGACTCCGGGGTGGAGGTGATGGAACCGGACGAAGGGCCGATGGCCTGCGGCGAATATGGCCCCGGTCGCCTGCCCGAACCGGCGCAGATCTGGCAGCGCATCGCCCGATGCCTCGGGCATGGACCTGAAGGCATAGTGGCTGACGATCCGGGCGGCCTGTCCGGCGCGCTGGTGCCGCGTGGACCGCGCGCGGTTCCGGCTGCTGTGACGGAGGCCTCGCCGTTGGCTGTGAAGGGCAGCGCCCGTTCCGCCCCCTCCACCGATCCGGGCGCGCTGGAACTGGTCCCGCTGACAGACGATCCGCTGCCGCTGCTGGGCCGTCATGTTCTCATCACCGCCGGGCCGACGCATGAGGCGATCGACCCGGTGCGCTACATCGCCAACCGTTCGTCGGGCAAGCAGGGCTTCGCCATCGCCGCCGCCGCCGCGCAGGCCGGCGCGCGGGTGACGCTGATCTCCGGCCCGGTCCATCTGGCGACGCCGCCCGGCGTCGATCGCGTCGATGTGGAAAGTGCGCTGGAAATGGCTGCTGCCGTCGATGCCGCCTTGCCGGCCGACGTTGCGGTGATGGTCGCCGCCGTCGCCGACTGGCGGGTGGCGCGTTCGGCGGAGCAGAAGCTCAAGAAACAGGGCGACGGCATCGTCGCACCGCTTGAACTGACCGAAAACCCGGACATTCTCGCGGGTCTTGCCCATGGCTTGCGCCGTCCGAAACTGGTCGTCGGCTTCGCGGCGGAAACGCAGGATGTCATCCGCTATGCCCAGGCCAAGCGGGTCCGCAAGGGTGCCGACTGGATCGTCGCCAATGACGTGTCCGGCGACGTCATGGGTGGCGACGCCAATACCGTCCACATCGTCCTGGCCGAAGAGGTGGTTTCCCTTCCCGAAATGTCCAAGGGGGACGTCGCGCGCGTCCTCGTCGAAAGGATCGCAAATGCACTCGCCGAATGAAGTCCCCGTCATGGTCAAGATCCTGCCGCATGGCCGGGGGCTGGACCTGCCCGTCTACGCTACCGACGGCGCGGCGGGCATGGACGTGGTTTCGGCCGAGGACGTGACGATCGCCCCCGGAGGTCGCCATGCCGTGGCGACCGGCCTGTCGGTGGCGATCCCGGTCGGCTTCGAGATTCAGGTGCGCCCGCGTTCGGGTCTTGCGCTCAAGCACGGGATTTCGGTGCCCAACGCGCCCGGCACGGTCGATTCGGACTATCGCGGCGAGGTCAAGGTGATCCTCATCAACCACGGCGCCGAGGCCTTCGACATCCGCCGTGGCGACCGCGTGGCGCAGCTGGTGCTGGCGCCGGTGACGCGCGCCTCGTGGATTGAGGTGGAGGAACTGGACGAAACGGCGCGCGGAGAGGGCGGATTCGGCTCCACGGGCGGCGTGGTCGCGCTGGGAAGCTGACAATCGCGTGGTCCCGGATCAGGTCCGGGGCGACGTCACTTGTGCTGGTCGTCGCGCTGGCGGCGCGCCTTGCGCCACTTCAGCCCGTACCATCCCGCACTGCCCAGGCCGCCGATCATCATGGCGCCCTTGGCCAGCGTTTCGAACGCAGCACTCAGCGCGCCGATGGTGACGCCCCAGAAAAGCTGCGAGAGGATGGCCATGAAATTGTGCATCGATAATCCTATGGAGCGCCAGATAGCGCCTGTCGCCCCATAGCAAAAGGACGGGCCCGCAATATTTCAGCGGACCCGTCCCTCGGTGTCTCCCACTCTTTGCAGGGGGGAGCCTGTCAGTCGTCGTTACTTCTTCTCGGGCGCGACAGTAATGCGCACGGTCTCACCGGAGTTCCCCGGGAAATTCGTGAACATCGCTTCCACGAGATTGGGCACGACATACTGCAGGCGGTTGGAGGTGGAGACGGCTTCCGCCTTGCCTTCGAACAGGCGCTGGCCGTCTGCGGCGCGGTCGATCTTCAGGTCGATGCCGCTGGTGTAGATGGTGTAGGACTGGATGGAGTTGTCGAAGAACGGATCGTACCAGCCGTAGCGCCACGGACCGCCCCAGCCGAAGCCACCGCCCCAGCCACCCCAACGGCGACCGTAGAAGCCGCCGTAGCCGCCCCACGGACCCCAGGGGCCGACTGGGCCGACGCCGGTGCTGCGGACGCGCTCACGTCCGGTATCGACGCCGTAGTCAAAGCGCACGACAAGGGTCGCCTTCGAAGGATCTTCGACCGGGGTGTAGCCCAGCTTTGCAAGGCGCTGGCTGACGAGCGAGGCATACTGGCTGAATTCCAGCCCGCCCGCCAGCTTCGGGTTGTCTGCAACGACAGCGAAGCTCTGGCCCTGTGGGGCCGGAAGCTGCGTCGCGAAGCGGGAAACGTCGGCCTTGAACGGCGTCGCGCAGGCGGCAAGTGCCATGAGCAGGACAGCCGCTACGGCCATCCGCAATCTGCCGAAATGTAATCCGGAATGGTGTGTCATTATCTTTGCTCCACGAACCCGAAGAGATCCTGTCGCCCCACTCCGGCGCGGCCTTCGATTCCTTGACTATCCTGCAATGTAATCAACGCCCTTAATAGAGGTTGAATGGACTTGGACAAGCGACGGACCGTTCCGGCGGTTAATCTTTCATCCACGCGCCCAAGGCGTTCGTCACGGCTTGATCGTCCATGCTTCATGTAGGAAAGAAGCGCCGCCATGACGAGTCCGTTCCCCATTCTTTCCATTCTTTGCGGCAAGGTCGCTCCATTCCGGGGCGATGACGAGCCGAGCGCCATCGCCAAGACCCGGATGGAAGGCCCGGTGCGGGTTCATCGACTGGGGCTGGCAGGGGATCAGCAGGCGGATCTGACGGTGCATGGCGGGCCCGACAAGGCGATCCATCACTACCCCCACGATCATTACGCATGGTGGCGCGAAACGATCGGCGACCATGCGCTGCTGCAGGATTACGGCGCGTTCGGGGAAAACGTCTCGACGTTCGGCCTTACCGAGGAAGAGATTTGCATCGGCGACAGGTGGCGGATGGGCACCGCACTTGTCGAAGTCAGTCAGGGGCGGCAGCCGTGCTGGAAGCTCGATCACCGGTTCGGCGGCGCGAAAGTCAATGCGGGTTGCGTCACCTCGCGCCGGGCGGGCTGGTACTATCGCGTCATCGAGGAAGGCGAGGTGGGTGAGGGCGACATGCTGGAACTGCTCGATCGTCCGTTTCCGGAGTGGAGCGTGCGGCGGGTGTTCGGCCTGCTCATCGCCGGCGATCACAAGCGCGACCGCGAAGGGCTGGAGGCGCTGGGCGCAGTCTCCGCGCTCGCCGAACCGTGGATCCGGCGACGCGCGAAGCTGCTGGGGGTTTAAGCCCCGGAACCGTCAGCCTCTGACGAGGCCCAGCGCTTCGTAAGTCTTTTCCAGCGTCGGAATGGCCAGTTCGCGGGCCTTCGACGCGCCCTTGCACAGGATGGCGTCAAGCGACTCGCGGTCCTCGCGCAGTTCGACGAAGCGCACATTGATCGGGGCGAGCTTTTCCACCAGCAGTTCGCCCAGCGCAGGCTTGAACTTGCCGAAGCCCTCGCCGCCGAACTCTGCCAGCACGGCATCGACGGTGGTGCCGGTCATGACCGCATAGATCGACACCAGGTTCTTGGCCTCGGCGCGGCCTTCCAGCCCTTCCTTTTCGGAGGGCAGGGGTTCAGGGTCGGTCTTGGCCTTCTTCACCTTCTGCATGATGGTGTCGGCGCTGTCGGTCATGTTGATGCGGCTCATGTCCGACGGATCGGACTTGCTCATCTTCGACGAACCGTCGCGTAGGGACATGATGCGCGCGGCCTCGGGCGGGATGAAGGGCGCGGGCAGGGTGAACAGCGGCGCGTCTTCGGTGCCGAAATCGTTGTTGAACTTCTGCGCGATGTCGCGGGCGAGTTCGAGGTGCTGCTTCTGGTCTTCACCCACGGGCACGTGGGTTGCCTGATAGAGCAGGACGTCGGCGGCCTGCAGCACCGGATAGGTGAACAGCGCGACGCTGGCGCCTTCGCGGTTCTTGCCTGCCTTGTCCTTCCACTGCGTCATGCGGTTGAGCCAGCCCATGCGCGCGGTGCCGTTCAGCAGCCACTGCATTTCCGAGTGCTGGGGCACCTGCGCCTGATTGAACAGGATCGAGCGGTCCGGGTCGATCCCGCAGGCGACCAGCGCAGCCACCATCTCGCGCGTGTTGGCGGCAAGGTCGGCGGGCACGTGCGGCATCGAGATGGCGTGCAGGTCGGCCAGGAAGTAAAGGCACTGACCCCCTTGTGCAGCGACTTCGTCCTGCATCTTCACCCAGTTGCGGATCGCGCCCAGGTAGTTGCCGAGGTGCAGGTTTCCGGTGGGCTGGATGCCCGAGACGATACGCATGGCCGCGTCCTCAATTCAGTTGTCGAAGGATGGGAGTTTCACGCGCCGGCGCGGCGCGCATGCAGGAAGGGTCAGCGCGAAACGCGCGCGACCGGACGCCATCGCCAGCAGTGGGGCGCAGAGTTCATCAAGGTCGAACGATCCTGCATAGGCAAGGCTCATAGCACGTTCGCTCACGGATGGAAGGCCTCAGGCGGCGCGCTTGCGACGGCGCAGCATGGCAAGGTCGTCGCGGGTGAAGGCACCCGACAGCAGCGTCGCCGCGCCGTAGACCGCGCAGCCTGCGCCGACCAGCACGGCCAGCGCCAGCCCACGAACAAGCCAGGTGCCTTGGACGTAAGGCACCATCAACCCCTGTCCGAACCACAAGGCCACGCCCATCGCCACGGCGGCCAGCGCCAGCCGGGGCGCCCTGCGTTTCAGACGCGCATCGACGGTAAAGTGCCCGCGCTTCACCAGCGTGCGGTAGAGCATCGCCACGTTAAGCGTGGACGCCAGCGCCGTTGCCAGCGGCGGACCCATGTGCTGCAGAGGCACGATCAGTGCCAGATTGCCGACGAGGTTCGCCACCATGGAGATCGTCGCGTAGCGCACCGGGGTCCTGGTGTCCTGCCGTGCGTAATAGCCGGGCGTCAGCACCTTGACGAGGATGTAGCTGGGCAGGCCGATCGAGAACGCCGCCAAAGCCTCTGCGGTGCGGGCGACGTCGTTGGCGTCGAACTTGCCATAGCCGAACAGCGCGGCGGCGATCGGCTGCCCACACACGATCAGCGCGACGGCGGCGGGCAGGGTGAGCAGCAGGGCAAGCTCAAGCCCCCGGTTCTGCGTCGCCATCGCCTCCGCATCCTGCCCTGCGCCCAGTTGGCGCGAGATGGTAGGCAGCAGCACGGTGCCAAGCCCGATGCCAATGAGGCCGAGCGGTAACTGGTTCAGCCGGTCGGCCATGTAGATGTACGTCACCGACCCGTGGGCCAGCAGCGACGCCGCCAGCGCGGTCGAGATGACGAGGTTGATCTGCACCGCGCCCGCGCCGGCAGCGGCGGGCAGGATCAGCTTGAGCAGCTGCTTCACGTCCGCATTCCAAACCGGCATCCGCAGCCGCATCGAAACGCCATTGGCGCGGCAGGCCCAGATCAGCCACGCCAGTTGCAGCGCGCCCGATACGGAGACGCCGATGGCCTGGTTGCGCGCGGTGATAAGCGGGTCTTCCGAATGAAAGCCCAGCAGCGCCACGATCAGCGTCAGGTTCAGCAGGATCGGCGCCGCGGCGTTGACCCAGAACTTGTTCAGCGAATTGAGGATGCCGCCCAGCAGCGAGACGAGGCTGATGAGGGCGAGGTAGGGGATGGTGATCCGGCTGAGCATGACTGCGTAGGCGAACTGGTCATGCGTGACGCCGTTGAAGTTTCCCGAGAGCAGGAACGTCACCGGCCAGGCGAGCGCCTCGAGCAGCACGGTCATAACGATCAGCACCGGCAGCAGCACCGACAGCGCCTGTTCGGCGAACAGGATCCCGGCGGGAAGGCCGCCGCCGTCCGCTGCGTCCCTGCCGCCCACCTTCTTGTTGAACATCGGGATGAACGCCGATGCAAACGCCCCTTCGGCGAACAGGGCGCGGAACATGTTGGGCAGGCGAAACGCGATGAGGAACGCGTCGGACGCGAATCCCGCGCCCACGAACCGCGCGAACAGGCTGTCGCGCACCAGCCCCAGCACGCGGCTGGCAAGCGTCAGTCCGCCGACGCTGGCAAGGGCTTTGGCAAGGTTCATGGCGCACAGTTCATGACAGAAGGCCCGGACGTCGTTCCGGACCTGATCCGGAACCGGTGGCAGTCTTTAGGCAAGCGCCGTCGGCAGGGTGCATTTGGAAGCGGCGGGACGGCTTGCCCGACAGTCCCGGATCACGCCCGGAACGACGGCGAACCGACCCGCCCCCCCCAAGATCAGGCGTGGCCGACGGGCTCGCCCATGCCGGCTTCCGCCTGCTGCTGCTGGGTCTGCAACTGCTGCACGTAAAGGCCGTTGAAGTCGATCGGCTCCAGCATCAGCGGTGCGAAGCCGGCGTCGCGCACGGCGTCCGACACCACGCGGCGGGCGTAGGGGAACAGGATGCGCGGCGCTTCGGCGAAGAGGAAGGCATGAGCCTGGCTCTCTTCCAGGTTGCGCATGCCGATCAGCGCGCAGTAGCTCAGTTCCACCGCCCAGGCGATGCCCGCGCTGGTGCGCGAGGAGCAGGTGATCTTCAGTTCGACTTCGTGGACTTCACCCTCGATCGCGCGTGCGCCGATGTTGAACTGCACGTCGATCTGGGGCTGTTCCTGCCACGCGAAGCTCTCGGGTGCGTTGGGGTTCTCTACCGAGAGATCCTTGACGTACTGCGAAATGATGCCTGCTGCGGGCGAGGAATCCTCGTCGTTGTCCAGGTTGAGGTCGGAAATGACGTTGCCTTCGTCGGCCATCTGATCTGTGTCCCGCAAATGAAATCTAGAAAACGTGGAATCTGAAAAACCTTCAGGGGCGCGCTAAAACATTTTGCGTGGGCATGGAACACCTGCCTTGCCGGAAAATTGTAGACCTATGCCCCGAAGGGCGCAGGCGGAGGCGGCGAAAGGTATCGATCCGGCGGAAAAATCCCCTGAACCGGCACTCATTCGTTGTTCATTTGTAATGCGTACCTATCTGGGTCTATGTTCGAGCGCTGAGCCGAGGGCGCTTCTGAGTCTTTCGGCCCGCTTTGCAGGGCAGTCGAAAGCCCGATGCGTCATTCGGCCGGTCCGCCTCAGGTTTTCCTCTGGTCGGCAGGTGGCGCGCAGTAGGATGGATTTAGGGACGTGACACCGGAAATAGTGATCCTGGCCATGATCGCAGCCTTCCTTGGCCTGCGGCTGTATTCCGTGCTGGGCCGTCGTGCCGAGCATGAGGAAGAGCCGATCCAGGGCCGCTTCGAAGGGCGTCAGGGTCAGAAGCCGGGCGCTCCGCGCGTGGCTCCGTCGCGTCCGGAACAGCGTACCGACCAGCGCGCCGAAGAGCGCAATCGTGTGGACCTGCGCCAGCGCGCCGTGCCGATCGCGCCGCCTTCGGTGGAGCGTGGTCTTGCCGAAATCGCACAGGCCGACCGCCGGTTCGACGCTGCCGCGTTCCTTGATGGTGCGCGCGGTGCGTATCGCATGATCCTCGAAGCCTTCTGGAAGGGCGACAAGGCCGAGTTGCGCCAACTGTGCGACCCCGAAGTCTACGAGGGCTTCGCCGCCGCCATCGACGCCCGTGTCGAGGCAGGGGAAACCCTGGACAACCGCCTGATCCGCATCGAGGAAACTGCGTTCACCGCAGCCGGTGTCGAAGGTGGTCATGCCCGCATCACCCTGCGGTTCCGCGCCGACATCGCCGCCGTCACTCGCGACGCCGAGGGTTCGGTGATTGCTGGTTCGCTTAACGACGCGATCGAGGCGATCGACGTCTGGACGTTCGGCCGTGCAGTGAACTCGCCCGATCCCGACTGGCTGCTGGAAGAAACCGACGAAGGGTGACGTTCGGCACGTCGCGCCGAAAGTTCCTGCGGGCTCTGCGGGGTTGATCCCGGATCGCGCCGACTGCTAACCGTTCGATCCTGATCCGCCCCGCGCCGCCCGCGCGGGGCTTCTGCTTTGTGAGAAATTGCCTTGCCGCCAGTGAGTGCGCCATCGACGCCGATCGCCTCCTGCCGGCACAAAGGCACCGTGGCCCTAGCCCTATCGGCGCTTCTGGCAGCCTGTAGCGGTGTCGTTCCGTCTCCCGGCGGGCCTCGCCCCGCTCCTCCGCCGACAGGGCAGGTTACCCCTCCGGTATCGCAGACGGCGCTTCTTGCCGGTGTAAAGCGTGGTCCTGCCGTGTCGGCCCTCGGCATGAGTACGGCGGACGCGGCGGGTGCGCTGGCATCGTTTCGCGAATCGTGCCCGCGCCTGATCGCCCGCAAGGATGCCAGCGGCCTGACGGTCCCCGGCGACTGGCGGCAGGCCTGCACCGCCGCTGCCGCCTGGGGCAACGGTTCACCCGCCGCGTTCTTTGCAGAGTTCTTCGAGACTGCGCGCGTGGGCACGGGGCAGGCTTATGCGACGGGCTACTATGAGCCGGAAATCGCCGGATCGCGCTACCCGCTGCCGGGGTATGACGTGCCCATCTATGGTTTTCCCACCGATCTTGTACGCGCCAGGCCCGGCGATGCGCCGCCGCTGCGCGATGGTCGCATGTCGCTGGGGCGTTATGCGCCTGACGGCGCGTTCACGTCGTACTTCGACCGTGCCCAGATCGATGCCGGCGCGCTTGCGGGCAGAGGGCTGGAAATCGCTTGGGCGGCAGATCCGGTGGAAGTCTTCTTCCTGCAGGTGCAGGGTTCCGGGCGGCTGGTCGCGCCCGATGGCACGGTAACGCGCATCGGCTATGCCGGGCAGAACGGTCTGCCTTACACCGGCATCGGCGGTGTTATGCGCGAACAGGGACTGATCGGCTCCGGGCCGGGGCAGTATTCCGGCTCGATGCAGGGAATCATGCGATACATCGCCGATCATCCGGCGGAGGGCCGCGCCCTGATGGAGCGTAACCGCTCCTGGGTGTTCTTCAAGGTGCTGACTGGCGACGGCCCGCTGGGGGCGTTGAACGTACCCGTGCGGGCAGGCAATTCGGTGGCGGCCGATCCCAGCTTCGTCCCTCTGGGCGCGCCGGTATGGCTCGATCTGGACCGCCGGGAAGCCAACGGGCTGTGGATCGCGCAGGACACCGGCGGGGCGATCAAGGGCGCCAACCGTTTCGACACGTTCTGGGGCGCAGGTGCCCGCGCGCGCGTGACTGCTGGCGGCATGAGCGGGCGCGGAACCGCCCTGCTGCTGCTGCCACGCGGTGTGCTGACGCGTCTCGGCGCACGGTGACAGGCCCGCAATGACCAGAGCGACGCCGCCCCGGTCCGGCCCCACCCGGCGCGCCGGACGCCGACTGTCAGATGAGGAGAAGGCGATCTGGGCGCAGGTGGCCCGGACGGTGACGCCGCTGACGCCTGAACCGCGCACGCCTGCCGCATTCGTCGGACCTGCCGCAGTGGAGACGCCGCCGCCTGCATCTGTGCCTGCCCGGCGCAAGGGCCGCGTACCGCCGCCGCTGCCGCCTCGGCCCGCAGCGCCACAGGCTCAGCCGGTGTTGCCCGTCAATCTCGACGGTTCGTGGGAAAAGCGGATCGCGAAGGGCACCCTGCTGCCCGATTTCAGCCTTGACCTGCATGGCTCCAATCTGGATCAGGCCTATCTGCGGCTGATGCACGGCCTTTCACAGGCGCGCGTGATGGGCGCGCGCGTGGTGCTGGTGGTGACCGGCAGACCACGCCCGGTGGACGCCGCCGACCGGGGCAGCGCGCGCGGCGCGATCCGCGCCAAGATCGCCGACTGGCTGGCCGCCAGTGAGCACGCTTCCGACATCGTGGCGGTACGCGGCGCGCATCGGCGCCATGGCGGGCAGGGGGCGCTTTACGTGGTGCTCAGGAAACGACGTTGAGCCCGACTGTGCGCCGGGTGCCCCCGAAGGGTGATCTTGTTACAAATGTCAGGAGAATGTGTGGAGGCCCGAGCCGGAATCGAACCGGCGTGCACGGATTTGCAGTCCGCTGCGTCACCACTCCGCCATCGGGCCCCTCATGGTGGACTGCGCGCCTAGCAACCGATCGAGGGGAGCGCAACGGGTTTCGCGAGTGATCGGCACGATTTGCGGTTCGTCGCTGCAGAATTTCCGGGAACCGCAGGGCGATCCGGGCTATTCCTTGCTTCCGCGACGACGCCTGCGCACGGCGTAGGCATCGTCAGTCCTGCAGAAAGGCGCCTGTCATGATTCTTGGAGCCGTACTCGCCGGCGGATTGTCCAGCCGCTTCGGCAGCGACAAGGCGCTGGCGGAGATAGACGGGCGCACGCTCATCTCGTTGGCGGTCGATGCACTCTCGGGATGGTGCGAGCATGTCGTGGTGACGGGACGCGAAACAGCCCCTGCGCCTACGCTGCCGGATTGGCCCAGAGCGGGGCTTGGGCCGCTGGGTGGGGTCGCTGCGGCGATGCACCATGCGCTGGACGAGGGGTACGAGGCGGTGATGACCTGCGGGGTCGATGCCGGGCTGCTTCCGGACGACCTGCTGGCCGTGCTGGGGCAGGCGCCCGCCTATCTGGTGCAGCAGCCGGTGATCGGCATCTGGCCGGTCTCTGCGATGCCCGCGCTGGAAGCGATCCTGCAGGGCACGCAGAGCCATTCGATGCGCCGGTTCGCCGAAGCCATCGATGCGCGCGGCGTCGAATTGTCCGCCCCGATCGCCAATATCAACACCCCGCACGATCTTGCGGCGATACGTGCCAGGTAGCTTTCAGGCGGTGACCTGAAGGCTCAGCGAAGGCGCCCGACCCTGGATGAAGCCGGTTGGCGCGGGGCGGGCCCGCTCCATGTCCGTGACCAGGCAGTATCCACCCGCAGGTGCAGTCGCTATCATGCCTGCAAGGTTCACGAAGCTCAGCTTGCGGCGCAGGCGCGACATGTGGACGGCGATGCTGTTGGTTTCGGGCACGAAACCCATCCGCCATACGTCCTGAATCAGATCCTGCTTGCTGACCGACTCACCAGGTGTGTCGGCCAGCCGCCAGATCAATGCGAATTCGCGCGGGTTGAGATTCAGCGGCTTGCCGCAGCCATATGCCTCCCGCGTGAGGAGGTCGAGTTCCAGATCGCCCAGGCGACGGTGCCGCGGCAGCCAGCGGGCCATCTCGGCCAGACGCGATGCACGCAGTTCGAATTCGCCGCCATCGATCAGGCTGCCGGTGAAGGCATCGCCGAAACCCTGCCTCAGCAGGTCCGTGCGTTCGTCCCCGGTCAGGCTGCCGATCACGATGACGAAGCGGCGCACGTCGCGCGGCATCGCCATCATCGCGTCCCAGCCGGTCTGGTCCTGCCGGTCCACCGGCATGATGCCGATGGCGTCGATCAGCGCGCCTTCGCCAAGATCGAGAATCCAGCCCCGCGTTCTCAAATCCAGTTCGCCCGGAATCCGGTCCGAACCCATCCAGCGAAAACGGTAAGGCATCTCCCGTTGTAAAAGCAAATCCGCCATCAATCCCCCGATCCAGCACGAATGCTGCAGTCGCGAGGAGATGGCGGATTTTTACCTTCTGGGACAACACGTATAATTTTACAGGACTAAGACTAAATTAACCCTCCAAACCCGCTAAATTACGTGCTTTTACAGTCTGTACCAGTTCACGATGAAGGCGTGTTGACCCCCTTGGAGGCCAAGAACCGCTTCACGTTGCGCGCGGCCTGGCGCAGGCGCTGCTCGTTCTCGACCATGGCGATTCTGACGAAGCCTTCACCGTCCTCGCCGTAACCGACGCCGGGTGCGACGGCGACTTCGGCATGGGTCAGCAATTGCTTGGAGAATTCCAGGCTGCCCATGTCCTTGAGCGCGGGGGGCAGCGGCGCCCAGGCGAACATCGATGCCTTGGGCGCGGGAATGTCCCAACCGGCGCGACCGAACGCCTCGACCATGACGTCGCGGCGCTTCTGGTAGAGGTCGCGGTTGCGCTGGACGATGTCCTGCGGTCCGTTGAGCGCCGCGCAGGCAGCCGCCTGGATCGGCGTGAATGCGCCGTAGTCGAGATAGGACTTCACGCGGGTCAGCGCCGAGATCAGCTTCTGGTTGCCCACGGCAAAGCCGATGCGCCAGCCGGCCATCGAATAGGTCTTGCTCATCGAAGTGAATTCCACCGCGACGTCCTTGGCCCCCGGCACTTCCAGAACCGAACGGGTCGGATTGCCGTCGTAGTAAAGCTCCGAATAAGCGAGGTCGGACAGGATCCAGACCTTGTTCTCCTTCGCCCAGGCGACGAGGCGCTCGTAGAATGCCAGATCGACCGTCTCGGCCGTGGGGTTCGACGGGTAGTTGACGATCAGGATCGAGGGGCGCGGCACCGTGAAGGCCATCGCGCGGTCCAGCGAACGCCAGTAGTTCTCGTCCGGGGTGGTCGGCACCGAGCGGATCGTCGCACCGGCGATGATGAAGCCGAACGTGTGGATCGGATAGCTGGGGTTCGGCGCCAGCACCACGTCGCCCGGCGCGGTGATTGCGGTGGCGAGGCTCCCGAGCCCTTCCTTCGACCCCATCGTCACCACGACTTCGCGTTCGGGGTCCAGTTCGACGCCGAAGCGGTTGGCGTAGTAGTTCGCCTGAGCACGACGCAGGCCCGGAATGCCCTTGGACTGCGAATAGCCATGCGCGTCGGGCTTCTGTGCCACTTCGCACAGCTTGTCGAGGACGTGCTGGGGCGGGGGAAGGTCGGGATTGCCCATGCCGAGGTCGATGATGTCCTTACCGGCAGTGCGGGCTGCGTGCCTCATCGCGTTCACTTCGGCGATGACATAGGGCGGCAGTCGCTTGATGCGGTAGAACTCGTCTTCCATGACCTGTAGGTATCCAGTAACTTGGGCGGCAGGATCGCCGCACCGCCCCTGTAGGGGATAACGGTCGCCTCGCAAATGGGGTTCGCGAAAATGCGCATCGCCAAAATGTGCGAACGCGAAAGATAATTGCACGTTTTGTCATGGGTGCACATGCGAAGAGGGGTCGACACGGTTCGCCGAGCAGGCCAACGTAAAGCTCAAACTCATTGGAGAGCGATTGCCGATGGCCACCGACGCCGAACCTGTCAGCGCCGACCTCATCAGCGATGTCATGAAGATCCAGACGCAGGCCTTCACCTCCCTGTTCGGGCAGATGGTCCCGGTCGAGCGTGCTGCCGAAGCCGAACCGACCGTGCAGTGGGCAGAGATCGTCGGGCGGCTTCAATCGATGTGGGCCGACTTCCAGGTGGAGCAGCTGACGCGGACCAGCGCCGAAGCGCCGTCGCACTTTGCCGACCCCGTCAGATGGGCTGCTACCGCAGAAGGCGTGTTCCGCCAGCTGCCCTTCACCAATCCCGAGGTGCAGCAGAAGCTGTGGAACGACGGGCTGTCGCTGGTGAATGCAGTCTTCGGGCAATATGGCCTGGGACCGCGCGCCGACGATGCGGCGCCGCAGCCCGAACTGCCCCGCAGCGATCGCCGCTTCGCGGATCCCGAATGGCGCCGCCAGCCGTTCTTCGCGATGCTCCATCAGCTGTACCTGATGATGAGCGAGCAGGTCACCGGCCTTGCCGAGGCGGTGGAGGGGCTGGAGCCTGCGCGCAAGGCGCAGCTGCTGTTCGCCACCCGCGCCATGGTCGATGCGCTCAGCCCGGCGAACTTCCCGCTGACTAACCCCGTGGCGCTTGCCCGTGCCACAGAGACGCGCGGCGAAAGCCTGGTGCGCGGATTCGAGAACATGCTCGACGACATGCGCAAGGGCCAGCTCACGCACACCCGCCCCGGCGCCTTCGTGTTGGGAGAGAACATCGCGGTGACGCCGGGCAAGGTCGTGTTCGAGACGCCGCTTTACCAGCTGATCCAGTACACCCCGACCACCGACAAGGTGCTGGCGACGCCGCTGGTCATCTTCCCGCCGTGGATCAACCGTTTCTACATCCTTGACCTGAACGCCAAGAAGAGCTTCGTGCGCTGGGCTGTGGAGCAGGGCATTACGGTGTTCATGGTCTCGTGGAAATCGGCGGACGCATCGCTGGCGGACGTGGTGTGGGACGACTACGTCGCCGCACAGATAGAGGCAGTGGACTTCGCGCGCGAACGGCTTGGCGTCCCCTCGGTCCATACCATCGGCTACTGCGTGGCGGGCACCACGCTGGCGGCGACGCTGGCGGTTCTGGCGCGCAAAGGAGAGGGCGACAAGGTTGCGAGTGCCACCTTCTTCACCGCGCAGGTCGATTTCGAGGAAGCGGGCGACCTCAAGAATTTCATCGACGACCAGCAGATAGAGACGCTGGGCCATCTTTCGCCCGAGGGCTACCTTGATGGGCGCTATCTCGCGGCCAGCTTCAACCTGCTGCGTGGCAACGACCTGATCTGGAACTATGTGGAGCGCAATTACCTGAAGGGGGAGGACTATCCCGCCTTTGATCTGCTTCACTGGAACGGCGACGTCACCAACCTGCCGGCGCGGTGGCATCGCGATTACCTGCGCGACCTCTACCGCGACAACCGGCTGGCCGTCGCCGATTCGCTGTCCGCCTGCGGTGTGCCGATCGACCTGCACCGGATCGCGACGCCGACTTACATCCAGGCCGGACGCGAAGACCATATCGCCCCACCACGCAGTGTCTGGAAGCTGAAGCGCTACCTTGCCGGTCCTGCCACGTTCGTGCTGGCAGGGTCCGGGCACATCGCGGGCGTGGTGAACCCGCCCTCCTCGGGCAAGTACCAGTACTGGACCAACCCGGATTCGCCCGAGACACTGGAAGACTTCGTGGCCGGGGCAAAGGAACATGCCGGGTCGTGGTGGCCGCACTGGGCCCAGTGGCTACGCGCGCTCGATCCCGCGGAAGTTCCGGCAAAAGGCAAGCGCAAGCCCGGCGGCCGTGGCGACAAGGTGCTCGAAGATGCGCCGGGCCGCTACGTGGCGGCTCGTTAAGGCCGCAGAACCATGAACAAGATCCATTTCGGCTTCTCTTGCAGGTTCATCCGTCATGGCCGTTGATGCTGACACATGTTTGTAATCTGCGCTCGGCAGCCTATAGCGGTAGGATCTGAGGGTTTGACGCGCTGCAGCATCAATTTGTGCAGCGCAGCATACAGGAGTTGACTTCGCTTCTGCAAAAACCTATTTTGCACTGCAGCAACGGTCTGTGCGACTCGTATTGGCAAGCAGACCGCCGGACGAAGGTCCGGATCGAAATCGAAGTTTTCACGGGAGGCTGGATTTACAGATGGCCGATAATGAAGACCCGAAGATCAATGTCGCTCCGGGAACGACGCCCAAGCTGGTCGAGGCGAAAATTGCGCCTAAGCCTGAATTGACTGCTGGCGCCAATCCGGCGCTGCCGTCCAAGGCCGATCTGCCGCCGGTTGGCGCGCCGATTGTTTCGCCAAAGGTTCCGGAGCAGGTCAAGGTCGCTCCCGTGAAGTCGGCAGCGATCGCGCCTGTGACGATCCCAGAGGTCGCCACACCCGCAAAGATCGCCAAGCCCAAAGCGGTCCCGGCAGCCAAGGCGCCGACGATCAAGGCCCCTGTTGCCAAGGCTCCAGCAGCCAAGACGGCCCCGGTCAAGGCGAAGCCCGTTGCAGTTGTTTCGACCGTGGCCGCTGCGGCCAAGGTCAATCCGGCGAAGACCGCTCCGGTCAAGTCGGAAGTGAAGGTTGCCAAGGACGTCAGTGAGGCAGTTGCGACTGTTTCGGTTCCGAAGGCGGCCGCCCCCAATGCGACGCCCAAGATCGCACCCACGCCTGCATCGCAGCCCGATGCCGGCAAGCCCGCCTTCGCAGGACTGTTCTCCAATTTCATGCTTGAGGAAACGACAATGAACGCAAGCGCTAACTTCTCCGGTTTCCAGAACGCCGTCAGCCAGGCTCAGGCCCAGGCCAAGGCTGCTTTCGACAAGGGCACGTCGGTGCTCGGCGAAGTCAGCGACTTTGCCAAGGGCAACGTCGAAGCTGCCGTCGAATCGGGCAAGATCTACGCCGAAGGCGTCCAGGCTCTGGGTTCGGAACTGGTAGCCGAAAGCCGCACCGCGTTCGAAACGCTGACCGGCGACTTCAAGGAACTGGCCGCTGCAAAGTCGCCCACCGACTTCTTCAAGCTGCAGAGCGACCTCGTTCGCAAGAACTTCGACACGGCCGTGGCCTACAGCTCGAAGAACAGCGAAGCGATGCTCAAGCTGTTCAGCGACACGTTCGCGCCGATCTCCGGCCGCGTGAGCCTCGCCGTCGAGAAGGCACGTTCGGCTTCGGTCTCGTCGCCGGCTTCGCCGCTCTGAAGATACGGCGCAGCTGGTCGGGCACTTCGTCCGGTTTGCCGCGCGACTGACAAGAGAATATGGGCCGGGGCACTTGTTATCAGGTGCCCCGGTACGATATTCTGAGCACCATGATTTCCCCGATCGCCGATTCCGACCTGCTCCTTCCTTCGCTCGCGTCCATTCCGGGCATGATGGCTGACGAAGGCGATTCCGATAACGGAACGGGCGACGATCACCAGATCGGCATTGCCACCAAGACTCGCGCAAAGCCCAAGAAGCCCAGCCAGTTCAAGGTGCTGATGCTCAACGACGATTACACCCCGATGGAATTCGTGGTGCTGGTCCTCAAACGTTTCTTCCACATGGATCTGGAACAGGCGACTCGCGTCATGCTGCACGTCCACCAGAAGGGCGTCGGCGTCTGCGGGGTCTTCCCTTACGAAATCGCCGAAACCAAGGTGAACCAAGTGATGGATTTCGCCCGGCAGAACCAGCATCCCTTGCAGTGTACGCTGGAGAAGGCCTGAACGCCCCCGCGTCTTCAGGCAGCATCCCTAAACAAACGCGATATGGCAACCTTGCTTGCCGCGCCGGGTTCAACAGGTGATCCGGAGGCGCTGCATCTCGCCGGACCGGTGCGACAAATCGCTTTGCCCTCCCGGCCCCAGCCGTTAAGGGCAGGAGTGAACGGTGAGTGACGACATCTAAGTGAAGTTCTTCAACGCCCTGGACCGCTACATCTTCCGCCTCGTGCTGATGCCGATGCTGGGCATATTCCTGCTCGCCGCGTCGCTGCTGGTGCTCGACAAGATGCTGCGCCTGTTTGATTTCGTCGCGACGGAAGGTGGGCCGGTGGGCGTCGTCTTCAAGATGCTGGCGAACATGCTGCCCGAATATGCGAGCCTGGCGATTCCGCTCGGGCTCATGCTTGGCATCCTGATGGCCTTCCGCAAGCTGGCGACGAGCAGCGAACTGGACGTCATGCGCGCCGTCGGCCTCAGCTACACCCGCATGTTGCGCGTCCCCTATATCATCACGCTGGTGCTGGTAGTGGCGAACTTCGCGATCGTCGGCTACCTTCAGCCACTGTCGCGTTACTACTACGAAGAACTCAACTACGAGCTGAAATCCGGCGCGCTGGGCGCGTCGATCAAGGTGGGCGAGTTCACCACGCTCAAGGATCGCATCGCGCTGCGTATCGACGAAAGCCGCGATGATGGACGCAAGCTGATGGGGATATTCGCGCGCCTGTCGAACGACAAGGGGCAGGTGCTGTCCATTTCCGCGCGCGAAGGGCGTTTCCTTTCGCTAAAAGGCAGCCCGGACACCATCATTTTCCGTCTGGAGCAGGGCCAGATCATTCAGGACGAACCTGGCAAACCGTCGCGCGTGCTGGCATTCACCCGGCATGACCTGCCGATCGAACTTCCCGCGATCGAGAAGTTCCGCCAGCGCGGCGGTCAGGAGCGCGAGTACCTGCTTCCCGAACTGCTGAAACTGGGCTGGAACAAGGATGCGCCCAGTGACGAGCGTGTTTCCAGCCAGGCAAACTTCAATTATCGCGTCGTCGAAGTGGTGATGATGCTGCTGTTGCCGCTGCTGGCGGTGGCTCTGGCCATTCCGCCCAAGCGCTCTACGTCTGCGCTCGGCCTGTTCGTGTCGATCGTGATGGTGGTGGCCTATCACAAGGTCAACCAGTACGCGAACGACGTGGCGTCTCTCGGCAAGATGAGTCCGATCCTTGGCTTGTGGGGGCCGTTCTTCATTTTCGCGGCAATCATCCTGTGGATGTACTGGCGCGTGGCCTACGTGCCGGGTGGGCAGGCCATCGGCTGGCTGGAAACCGCGTCCGACAAGATCGTGAAACGCCTGAAATCGCTGCTGCGCCGCAACCGGCGCGGACCGATCCTGCCGACGCCTGCGGACCAGAGCTGACATGAACCTCGAATTCTTCCCGTCCCGCTCGCTGACGATCTATCTGGCACGGCTGTTCGTTACCCGCATTGTCGCGGTGCTCATCATGCTGGTGCTGGTGCTGCAGGTGCTCGATCTGCTGGGCGAGAGCGGCGACATCCTGGCCTATAAGGGCAACGGCCAGATGCAGCTGCTCTATTACGTCAGCCTGCGCGTGCCGCAGCTGATTGCGCGGTTCCTGCCTTATTCGGTGCTGCTGGCCACGATCATCACGTTGGCCACGCTGAACCAGAACAGCGAAGTGATCTCGATGAAGGCGTCCGGCCTGTCCGCGCATCAGGTGCTGGCGCCGCTGATCCTGACCGCGCTGGTCATTTCCGGCATCAGCTTTGCCTTCAATGAACGGGTGGTCACCCGCGCCGCGCGCACGTTGGATGCCTGGCAGGCGGTGGATTACGGCCCGGTGCCAAAGGACGCCAGCCCCAAGGCGAACCTTTATCTGGCAGACGGGCGCGACCTGCTGCTGGCCCAGTCGCTGTCGGGCGAGGGCGCCGGCATGACCCTGCACGGCGTGACGTACTATCGGCGCGACGGCAACGACATGATCGTGGAGATGATGCGCGCGCCGACGGCGACTTACGCCAATCCCGGCTGGAAGCTGGACAAGCCGGTAAAGTTCGTGGTGGCCGATACGACGACCACCAATCTGGCTTCGGCCACGGTCGCGCCAGGCATCACTCCGATCAAAATCTTCGTATCCAAGGTAGATGCCGACGCCGAGGACATCTTTACGCTGGCCGGGTCGATCCAGTCCGTGCGTGAGGCAGGCCGCCGCACGACCGATCTTGACGCGGCGTGGTGGCACAAGCTGTCGGGGCCGCTGGCTTCGGCGCTGATGCCGTTGCTGGGCGCCGTGGCCGCGTTCGGCCTTGCGCGTTCGGGCGCGCTGCTGATCCGCGCGGTAACCGGGATGGCGCTCGGCTTTGCCTACTTCGTGTTCGACAACGCGGCGCTGGCGATGGGCAACTTCGGGGGCTATCCGCCGTTGATCGCGGCGTGGGCGCCGTTCGTGCTCTTCGCCCTGATCGGTGAGACGGTGCTGATCCGGACCGAGGAATAAGGCCCGTGAATACGGCCCCCGGAGCGATCCGAAGGCCGCTTCTTCACCGTACCTTCATCGTGCTGCGGGCCAGACGGCCCAGCAGCGGCGCAAGGCCCGGATAGCTCGCCTTGCCGTAGGTCGTCCCGGCATCCAGATGCGCGGTCAGGCGGCGATGCGCTTCGGCCAGCGAGTGATAGGGCATCGACGGCAGCAGGTGGTGCAGCGCGTGATAACGCAGGCCTACCGGTGCCCACATCGCCGCGACGAAGCCGGGCGGCGGCACGTTCACCGAATCAAGGTACTGTGCGGTCACGGTCATCGCCTCGCCGTCGTTCTCCCACAAATGGGCGACGAGGGTCCGGACCTGGTTCAGCAGCGCGGTGAACGAAACGACGCAAAGCGCGATCAGCAGCGGCCTCCATCCCCAGGTAGCGCTGGCGGCCAGCACCGCGATGGCCCATGCAGAGCAGCCCAGTTCCTGCCAGAACACCTGCCGGGCGAATTCGCCCTCGGCCTTGCGGCGGCGGTACTGCGGGTTGATCGCCAGCGCCGATGCGCGTTCCCACACCAGCTTGCGCAGGGGCGGGAACACCACGCCCAGCGGCACCAGCACGGCGGAGCGGATCAACAGCGCCACCGGCAGCAGGATCGCGGTCAGCGCGAAGACCGGCAGGCTCCACGGCTTCATCAGGGCCAACGGCAGGTATTCGGGATCGTCTACGGTGCCATAGCGGGTGCGTGCATGGTGCTGGGTATGCACGCCTTCGTACATCAGCGAGGGGATCAGCATCGGAATGCCCACCAGAAGGTTCCACCCGAAGCGGAAGCCGGGCAGGGCATCCTTGTGGATGTGCGTCAGTTCATGGATGAACAACAGCGCGCGATAGAGCGCAAGCGAAGACACCAGCCCCAGCAGCACCGCAACCGCCGGATTGCCGACAAGGATCGCGCCGGCCAGTGCGGCATAGCCGACCAGAGCGCTCATCAGCATGTCGGACCAGTAGATGCCGGGCCTTGCCGTCGCAATGTCGCGCGTCAGGTCGACGGCAGCGCGCAACATCGCCTTGTCATCGGGAATCTGCGAGTGCCACGTCGATCCCTGCACGGCGTCTCGTGCATTGGATTGGGGCAGGTCGATCGCATTCTGGGCATTCATGGGACAAGATTTCCAAAGTGTTTCCGGGCATAGCCCGCCCGGAATTGGCTTCACCGCGAATCGCTGGGCTTGACAAGGCGACGCCATCGGCAGCACCTCGCGCGCATATTCATCTACGCCAGAACAAAGGCAGCATCGTGGCCGAACTAGTCATCACTCCGATCTCCAGCAAGGCCGACATCGCCGCTTTTGTCGATCTAGCTTATCGACTCAATGCGTCAGATGAGAACTGGGTGGCCAATCTGCGCTCGGAAGAGATTTCCAAGTTCACCCCCGGCAAGAATCCGTTCTTCGAACATGCCCGCGTCCAGTTGTTCCTGGCGAAGCGGAACGCGCGCGTGGTGGGACGCATATCGGCGCACATCGATGAACAGGCACTGAAACAGCCGATCGAGCAGGGCATGGGGCCGGGCACCGGCAACTGGGGCGCGATCGAAGCGGAGGATGCCGAGACCGCCCATGCGCTGATCGCCGCTGCCGAACAGTGGCTGCGCGATCAGGGCATGACCCGCGTGCTGGCACCGATGAACCTTTCCGTCTGGGAAGAGCCCGGCATCCAGACAGTGGGCCACGATCATCCGCCGATGGTCATGATGGCGCACCACAACGCCGCGTACCAGGGCTGGATCGAAAGCCAGGGCTATGCGGCGGTCAAGACGCTGAAGACTTACGAACTGGACGTGACGAAGCAGTTCCCGCCACTGATCCAGCGGATCGTTTCGTCGGGCGAGAAGAACGCCAAGATCGTCGTGCGCAAGGTAGATCTGAAGCACTTTGCCCGCGATGCCACGATCATCTGCGAGATTCTCAACGATGCCTGGTCGGACAACTGGGGTTTCGTGCCGTTTACCGACAAGGAAATCGAATATACCGGCAAGGCTTTGAAGCCGCTGGTCCATCCCGAACTGATCCTCATCGCCGAATACGAAGGCGAGCCGGTCGCGTTCATGATGACCCTGCCGGACCTCAACGGCATCCAGATGAAGGTCAACAAGCGGACTGGCAAGCCGTCGGTGCTGGGCCTGCTCAAGCTGCTGCTGTGGCTGCGCAAGCCCAAGCCGGCGGACATGCGCGTGCCGTTGATGGGCGTGCGCAGGAAGCTGCAATCCTCACGCCTTGCCAGCCAGCTGGCTTTCATGATGATCGAATACATTCGCCGTGCTGCCGTGGCGAAGTTCGGGGCGCGGCGTGGCGAGATCGGCTGGGTTCTGGAGGACAATCAGGGAATGGTCGCCATTGCTGATGCCATCCAGAGCACGGTCAACCGCGAATACGTGATCTACGACAAGACGCTTTGATGACCGGCCCGCTCCGGCATTGCCGGGGCGGGCAGGGCGGAACTGCGGTCTGTACAAGGCGATCCGCGGCAATGCGGAATCTTATTGCACATGATAATCAATATAGATAATGGCGCGAGCGTGCGGCGCCCGTCGCGCGATCTTGCTTTCTTTACCCTGTCGACCGTGCCGTGCCCAATGCGTTCCGATCGCGGGTGCCCATGCGATGGGGCTTATTCTGGAAAGAGCAGCCATGAATGTCCTAGACGATGCAATGAAGCGCCTCCTGTCCGTGCAACTGCCGATTCAGGCGACGGTGAGCAGGGACGGGCTGCCCGATATCGGGCCGAAGCGCTCTCTGCGGGTCTATGACGATACGACGCTGATCTTCAACGAGAACACCGGCGGCCAGACCCTGCGCAACATCAACGAGGGGTCGAAGATGGCCATCGCGGTGATCGACCGGGATGCGCTCGACGGCTATCGCTTCGTCGGCAGCCCGGAAGTCTTCTCGGAAGGAAAGCCGTTCGACGATGCATGTGCCTTTGCCGAAACGGCGGGGATAAAGACGCCCAAGTTCGCAGTGCTCGTTCGTATCGAGGAAATCTACACGCTCCGGTCCGGCCCCACGGCGGGCCAAAAGCTGTAACCCTCTTCAGCCGGGCGCATCCCTGGCGGCGGTGAACAGTGCCAGCTGCGCATCGAAGGCGCGGCGGAACGCCGGTCGTTCCTCTGCGCGCGCCACATAGGCGGCGATGGACGGATGCGCCTCCAGCAGGCCGGAGCCGGACAGGCGGCGCAGGACCGAGACCATCATCAGGTCGCCCGCGGTGAACGCTCCCTCCAGCCAGTCTTCGTCGCCCAGCCATGCGGCCAGTTCGCTCAGGCGGATGTGGACCCGCTCGTGCAGGGTGGCCAGCCTTTCGGCGTGCCAGGGGCGGTCTTGCTCGAACAAGGCCGCCATCGATCGCTCCACGACCGGCGGCTCCACGGTGCTCAGCGCCGCGAAGATCCACATGACGGCGCGGGCACGGGGATCGGGGGCGTCGGGCAGCAGCCCGGGATGGCTATGAGCCAGATGGAGCACGATGGCCCCCGATTCGAACAGCACCAGCGGGGGAGCTTCCGGGCGGGTCTCCTCGAACGCGGGGATCTGGCCGAAGGGATTGCGGCGGCGGTGCTCGGCCTGCTTCATGGCGGTGAAGGAAACCGTGCGCACCGCATAAGCCAGGCCCGCTTCTTCCAGTGCCCAGCGCACGGGCATGTCACGCGCTAGGCCGCGTCCGCCGTCGGGTGAGTTGGCGAAGACGGTGAGGATGATGCTCATTTCACAGGCCTCCTTGCGAAAGACGCGCCGTCCTGTAGGGCGGCGCGTCTTCGTTGCGGGTTATCCGCGGGGCGTGTGGCCGATCACCGGCACTGGATGTCGCCCTTGTCGATCTCCCGGCCCAAAGCGCCGCCAAGGACGCCGCCAAGGATCGTACCGATGGTGCGGTCGCCATTGCCGGCAATCTGGTTTCCGGCCAGCGCACCCACGCCCGCGCCGATGATCAGGCCGGTCGTGCCGTTATCGCGCTTGCAGTAATAGCGACCGTCACGGCCACGCCAGACGTGCGAATCGCGGGTGATGCGGCGCGGCTGGCGATAGCGGCCACGATCGTCGTAATCGTTGCGCCAGCTTGAGCGCCTGTCGTCGCGGCGATCTCCACGCCTGTCCCAATCGCGCCTGTCCCAGTCGCGATCGTCACGGTCGCGGCGGCCATGGGCAGGCGCCCACGGCGGCGGGTCGGCGGAGACCGGCGCGACGGGCAGGGCGGTAATGGTGGCGGCCATCGCGGCCAGAGCCAGCAGGAACTTCTTCATCTTCTTTCTCCTGCGCTGCATCAGCGATTATCCATGAAGACGCCTCTGGACCGCCGCGCGGCAACGGGCGATTAACAAGAGCGTCTCGCGATCCGCAAGAAGACGGCGAGCGCCGTCCCTGCGGTGAAACGTTCACAAGTGCAATCGGTGCAGGAAGGCAAGTCATGTTTCTCGATCTCGTCGACGTTTTCGGTTCCGGTCCGTTGAGCGGCAACCCGCTGGCCGTGGTGCGCGGCGGGGAAGGGCTGGATGCGGCGGCGATGCTGGGACTGACCCGCTGGCTGGGCTTTTCGGAAACGACGTTCCTGCTGCCGCCCACCGATCCTGCGGCGGACTATCGCGTGCGGATATTCTATCCTGCGGGCGAACTGCCGTTTGCCGGTCATCCCACGCTTGGCAGTGCCCATGCCTGGCTGGCGGCGGGCGGCACGCCGCGCACGCCCGGAAAGGTCGTGCAGGAATGCGGCGTCGGCCTTGTTGAAGTGCGGCAGGAGCACGATCGCCTTGCCTTCCGCGCGCCGCCGCTGATCCGCTCCGGCCCCCTCGATGCGGATGACCGGGCAGAAGTTCTGCGGCTTACCGGCGCGGCTGAAGAAGATGTCGTCGCCGCGGTTCATGCGGCGAACGGGCCGGGCTGGAAACTGCTGCATCTTTCCTCGGCACAAGCGGTGCTGGCAGCGGAGCCGGTGGCGCGCGCCCCGGCGGGAACGGACGTGGCGTTGCTGGGGCCGTGCGCTCCGGGTGCCGCCGCGCAGTTCGAACTGCGTGCGTTCTTCGCCGATCCTGCCGGGCGCGTGGTGGAGGATCCGGTGACCGGCAGCCTCAATGCAGCAGTGGCGCAATATCTGTTCGACAGCGGGCAGGCGCACGGCGCTTATGTCGCCGCTCAGGGGCGAAAGACCGGCGCCGATGGCCTTGTCCATTGCTCGCGGGAAGAATCCACGGGCGCGGTGTGGGTGGCCGGCCGGGTGGAGACAGTCTCTTCCGGCGGCGCGCTTTCCATGCCCTGACTTATGCCGGCGCCGGCCCGTGTTCCGGCGGAGCGGGCCAGGCGATGTGGCCGATGAGGTTTTCGACGAAGGCGACATGCTCGGCAAGGTCTGCAGGGGTCGGGCGCAGCAGGACGTCACTGCGATAGCCAGTCACCGCTGAGGAAATGAGCTGCGTCAGCCTCGCCGCTTCCTCAGCGTCGAAGGCGGTGGCGAAGAACGTCGATATGGCGCCGCGCAGCTTGATCGGCCCGCGCGTGTAGAACGCCTCCTTGATCTCGGGAAACCGTTCTCCCTCGCTGGTGACCAGGCGATAGAGCATCACCGAACTGGTGCGTAGCAGGCAATCGATGAAGCGCAGGCAGGCGCGGCGCAGCGCGGGTATGGAGAAGCTCTGTCCGGTTAGAACTTCGTCCACATCACGTGCGAATGTCTCCACATGCCGGTCGATGACGGCCGTGAAGAGATCTTCCTTCGAGGCGAAATGCGCCCAGAGCGTCGCCTTCGATCCGCCCACTGCATCGGCGATCCCGGACATGGTGGTGGCGGCGTAGCCCTGCTCCAGGAACATGCCCGACGCGATGCTCACGATTTCGGCGCGCTTGCGGACCTTGTTCAGCTCCCGCTTCGATAATTCCGTATTTTCTGTCATGGTGTACTCCGCAGTACAGTTTTTCGTTGACAGAAACAAGCAGGCAAACGAATGGGGCCGTACCGATGAGTACAAAATTCCCCCCTCGAGTCGCGACAGTGGCCCTGCTGATCGCCTCCAGCTCGCTTGCAGCATGCGGCGTGCCCAATCTGGGACCGCGCGCGCAGCTGCGTCCTCCTGCTTCGCTTGACAGCGCCGCTTCCATTCAGGGCGTTGCTGCCGAATGGCCACAGGAACGCTGGTGGACCGCTTACGGCGATACCCAGCTGGATGGCCTGATCGACGAAGCGATCAAGGGTTCGCCCGACGTCGCCACGGCTATCGCCCGCATCCGGCAGGCGCAGGGCGCGTTGCAGTCGTCGCGCGCGAACCTGCTTCCGCAGATCGGCGGGCAGGGCTCTGCCGCGTTCGAAAAGCAGAGCTACAACAACGGCACTCCCGCCGAAGCCCTGCCCAGGGGTTGGAAGGACTACGGCACGCTGGCGCTGTCGGCGAACCTCAACCTCGACATCTGGGGCAAGAACCGGGCACTGCTGGCCGCCGCCACCTCGGCCACGGAAGCGGCGATTGCCGACGAACGCCAGGCCGAACTGGTGCTGGCGTCCGAAGTCGTCTCTTCGTACTTCGATCTCGGCCGCCTGCTTGAACGCCAGAAGGTGCTCGAAGGCACGCAGGCTGCGCGGGACAATACCGCAACGCTGATCGGCCAGCGGGTGGAGCAGGGGATCGAGAATCAAAGCTCGCAGCGGCAGGCCAATGCACTGGCCGCGCAGGCGCGCGGGGCCGTGGTCGCCAATCGCGAGCAGATCGAGAAGCGCCGCCATGCTCTGGCCGCCCTGCTGGGCGCCGGGCCGGATCGTACGCTGACGCTGACCCCACCCGCGATTGCCACGATCGCGCCGACGCCGGTCCCAGCCGACGCAGGCATCGCACTGGCAGGGCGTCGCCCGGACATCGTCATGGCGCGCCGACTGGTTGAAGCATCGGACAAGGGCGTGGAATACGCAAAGAAGTCGTTCCTGCCCGATATTTCGCTGCGTGGCCTGATCGGCCTGAGCTCGCTCGGCATCTCGAACCTGTTCGACGACGGGTCCGACTATGGCAGCGCGGGCGGGGCGATCAGCCTGCCGATCTTCCAGGGCGGTAAGCTGTCGGGCCAGTACCGCATGGCGCGGGCGGGTTATGACACCAACGTCGCCAGCTACAACAAGGCGGTGATCGGGGCGCTGCAGGAAGTCGCCGATGCCCTGTCTACCCGCGCTTCGGCAGCGGAGCAGGAACAGCACGCCATCGACGCGCGCCGCGAAGCCAACGCCGCCTACGACCTGTCGTTCCAGCGTTACAGGGGCGGGCTCAACACCTACATCGACGCTCTGAACGTCGAGACCACCGCGCTCGACGCCCGCCTTGCGGCTGTCGACGCCCATTTCGCCACCCTTGCCAGCGAAGTCGCGCTCAAGCGCGCCCTTGGCGGTGGTTATGCAGAAGATTCAGCCAGGAAAGCCACGACCGATGAGTGACGAAACCAGCAGCAGCGTGGTGGACAAGAGCAAGCGCAAGAACCTCCTGCTCGGCCTTGGCGGTGCGGTGGTGGTGATCGGCGGGCTGTGGTTCCTCTATGAGGAATTCATCGCCAGCGGTTCGGTCTCCACCGACAACGCCTATGTCGCGGGCGAGAACGCACAGGTCACGCCGCTGACCTCGGGCCGCGTGATCGACGTGCTCGTCACCGACACCCAGCCGGTGCGCAAGGGCCAGTTGCTGTTCCGGATCGAGGATTCGGACCAGCAGATCGCAGTCCAGCAGGCCGAAGCCAACCTGGCGATGATGCAGCGCAAGTACGGCCAGTCGCTGGCCAACAATGCCGCGCTGGGTGCCGCCGCCGGTGCCAGCGATGCGCAGATCAACACCGCGCGTGCCGGCCTTGCATCCGCGCAGGCGTCTCTGACCAAGGCGGAGACGGACTACAAGCGCCGCGCGGCGCTGGCCAATACCGGCGCCGTCTCGGGCGACGAACTGACCACCGCGCGCCAGGCGCTGGATTCGGCGCGCGCGTCCTATCAGGAAGCGCAGGCAGGGGTCGCGCAGGCGCGGGAAAACGCCCGTAGCGCCCGCCGCCAGGAAGAAGCCGCCGTCGCCCTGACCAAGGGCACGAACATCCAGACTGCACCGGAAATCCTGCAGGCGCAGGCCCAGCTGGCACAGGCCAGGCTGGACCTCCAGCGCACCGTCGTGCGCGCGCCGATCGACGGCGTCGTTTCGAAGCGGACGATCCAGGTCGGCCAGCGGATCCAGGCCGGTTCTCCGGCGATGATCGTGGTGCCGGTGGGTGAACTCTACGTCGATGCCAACTTCAAGGAAGATCAGCTCGCTCGCGTCCGGCCCGGCCAGAAGGCGGTGCTCAAGTCCGACCTCTATGGCGGCAAGATCGAGTACCACGGCAAGGTCGTGGGCTTCTCGGGCGGCACGGGCGCGGCGTTCTCGCTGATCCCGGCACAAAACGCGACCGGGAACTGGATCAAGGTTGTGCAGCGTCTGCCGGTGCGCATCCAGCTCGATCCCAGGGAACTGAAGGAGCATCCGCTGCGCGTCGGCCTCTCGATGGAAGCCGAGATCGACCTGACGGACGCCAACTGATGGCCGGCGCTGCTTCCGCAGCGGCGCAGGGCGGTGCGCAAGGCGGCCCCAGGACGTTGAGCGGCGCCAAGCTGGCGCTGGCCGGCTTCGTGCTGGCCATGGCCAACTTCATCGTGGTGCTGGACACCACCATCGCCAACGTCTCGGTCCCGCACATCGCCGGCGGCCTTGCTGTCTCGGTGTCGAGCGGCACCTGGGTCATCACGTCCTACGCGGTGGCGGAGGCGATCTGCGTGCCGTTGACGGGTTGGCTGTCTGGCCGGTTCGGCGCCTTGCGCGTGTTCATGTTCTCGCTGATCGGCTTCGGCGTATTCTCCACGCTGTGCGGGCTTTCGGGCACACTGGCGGCGCTCGTTGCGTTCCGTCTGGGCCAAGGGCTTTGCGGCGGTCCGCTGATGCCGCTGACGCAGACGCTGCTGCTCAAGATATTCCCCAAGGAAATGCAGCCGCGCGCAATGGCGATGTGGGCGATGACCGTCGTCACCGCGCCGATCGCCGGACCGATCCTGGGGGGCTACATCTCCGACAACTGGTCGTGGGAGTGGATCTTCTTCATCAACGTGCCCATCGTTGCGCTGATTTTCTTCGGTGTCTGGGTGCTGTTGCGCGATCAGGAAACGCCCACGCAGAAGCTGCCGATCGACAAGGTGGGTCTGGCGCTGCTGGTCGTCTTCGTGGGCGCGTTCCAGATGATGCTCGACCTTGGCCGCGACGAGGACTGGTTCTCGTCCACACGGATCGTGGCGCTGGCGTGCATAGCGGCGGTGTTCTTCGTGGCATTTCTCATATGGGAACTGACGGAAGAGCATCCGATCGTGGACATCTCAGTGTTCCGTTATCGCGGCTTTTCTGCGGCGACATTGTCGCTGACGATCGCGTTCGGCACGTATTTCGCCTCTATCGTCATCATCCCGCAGTGGCTGCAGACCTCGATGGGGTACACCGCCACCGAAGCCGGCAAGGCGATGGCGTTCAGCGGCGTGCTGGCGGTGTTCGCATCGCCTTTCGTGCCCAAGCTGATGCAGAAGTTCGATCCGCGCCTGCTCGTCTTCGTGGGCGTGTCGTGGATCGGCGTCTGCGCGTTGATGCGGATGACGTGGTCCAACGATATCACGTTCTGGACCATCGCCATGCCGCAGCTTCTGCAGGGCGTGGGCGTGTCGCTGATGATCGTGCCGCTGACCACGATCAGCCTCAGTTCGGTCCAGCCGCACCAGACGGCGGCCGCAGCGGGCATTGCCAACTTCGGGCGCACGCTGGCCGGCGCCGTGGCGACGGCCATCGTGACCACGATGTGGAGCGACATGGGGCGCGAGAAGAGCGCCGAACTGGCAAGCGTGCTCAACGGCGCGGACGCCACCGCGCAATCGCTGCAGCAGCAGGGCTACAGCGCAGAGCAGGCGAGGGGCCTCATCGCCCAGATGGTCGAAAGCCAGGGCACGGCGGTCGCCACCGGCGAACTGTTCGTGATCTGCGCGATCGCGCTGTTCATCGCCGCGACCACGATCTGGCTGGCTCCGCGCCCGCCCAAAAATGCCAAGCCCGCATCAGGGCACTGATCCTCTTGCCGGCACCTTGAAAGCCCCCCATTTTCAAGGTGCCGGCGCGATGGACCGGATGGAAGGTTCAGACGGCCCCCCAGCCCCCGAATGTCGTCCTGCTTTCCATCCGGTCCTCGCACCGTTTCAGCACGTTAGTGGCTTGCATGTCGGCTGGCACGACCCCACTGCTGACCCATGACGATGTCGGCGCGCCGCCAGGCTCCCGCCGTCGCCCGTAATCGCGGGCCGATCCTCGACGTCCTGCGCGATGCGCTGCCTGTGTCCGGGCGCGTTCTTGAGGTGGCATCGGGCACTGGCGAACATGCCGTCCATTTCGCGGCGGCGTTCCCCGATCTCATCTGGCAGCCCAGCGATCCCGATCCGGACGCCCGTGCTTCCATCGCTGCTTGGCGCGAAGAGGCAGGGCTGAACAACCTGTTGCCGCCTGTCGCGCTGGATGCATCATCGCCGCAGTGGCCGGTTAGCGACACGGAGGCGGTCGTGTGCATCAACATGATCCACATCAGCCCGTGGGAGGCGACTGAGGGTCTGATGGCTGGCGCGGCGCGGGTGCTCGACAGTGGTCGGCCACTCATCCTCTACGGCCCGTTCCGGCGCGAGGGCCTGCCGCTGGAGCCGAGCAACGCCGCATTCGATGCGGACCTGCGGCAGCGCGATCCGCGCTGGGGCCTGCGCACGGTGGAGAGTGTCAGGGTCTGCGCCTTCGATCAGGGGCTGGCTTTCGACAAGCTGGTGGAAATGCCCGCCAACAACCTGATGCTCGTCTTCAGGAAGGCCTGAAGCTGCGCCGGACCAGCCGGGGCAGCACCAGCGCCTGACCCACCGCCCGGCCGCCGAACAGCACGGCAAACGCGGTCCACAGGCCATGATTGCCCAGCGGCTGCAGCAGTGCCAGCAAGGCGAGGTAGGCGACCATCGCTACGCCCATCGTCATCAGCATCGCCCGCGTCCAGCCCGCACCGACGAACACGCCGTCGAAAACGAATGAGGACACCCCGATCACCGGCAGCACCGCCAGCCATGGCGCGTAGCGAGCCGTGGTGACGATAACGGCGGGGTCTGTGCTGAACGCGGCGGCCAGCGACGGACCGGCCGCAGCGTAAATCGCGGAGAGCGCCAGTCCGGTCGACCCGCCACTGACGAGCGTGGCCCGAATGGCAGCGGTGAAGCGCGCACGCGATCCGGCGCCCAGCGCTTCGCCGCACAGCACCTGCGCGCCGCTTTCGAACCCGTCGAGCAGCAGCGTGGCCAGCATGAACAGCTGGAACAGCACTCCATTGGCGGCCAGCGTCACCGGTCCCGCCCGCGCGCCGATGCGGGCGAACAGCAGGATCGATCCGGTCAGCAGCAGCGTGCGGATGAACAGGTCGCGGTTGAGCGCGAATAGCCGCGCCAGTTCCGCGCGCGCCCAGGTGGAGCGGCGGCGCAGGGCAAGCACGGTGTCCCGCGCGGCACCGGCGCGAATGACGACCACGCCGAGCAGCACGAACTTGAGCGCCTCTGAACTGACCGTCGCCACCGCAACGCCGGCAACGCCCCAGCCGACCACCAGCACCAGCAGCAGATCAAGGCCGATGTGGAAGACGTTGGCGGCAACCTCTGCAACCAGCACACTGCGCACGCGCCTTTGCCCGATCAGCCACCCTGTCAGCACGCAGTTCGCCAGCCACAGCGGAGCCGCCCAGTAGCGCACGGCGATGTAGGTTTGGGCCGCGTCGCGTACCGGCCCCTGCGCGCCCAGCAGGTCCAGCCCCAGCGGCACCGACAGAGGCATCGCCAGCAGCAGCGCCGTGCCAATCGCCAGGCCCACCGCCATGGCGCGCGCCAGCGTCTCTCCCGAATTGCCGTCGCCGCGTCCTGAACCTTGCGCGGTCAGGGCGACAGTGCTGGTGCGCAGGAAATTGAAGACGTTGAGCAGGCCGAGCATGAACTTGGCGCCCAGTTCCACGGCGCCCTGCGCGGATGCGTCGCCAAGGCGCCCGATGGCCCACATGTCGGCCAGACCAAACAGCGCGGTGGCCACGTTGGTCAGCATCGCAGGCAGCGCGATCGCCCATAGCTGCCGGTTGATCGATGGCACAGCCGGGGCGTCAGGGGAAAGGACGGTCACGCGGTCTCGACGGTTTGTGGTGGGTGACGGTGAGCGTGTAGCGAATCGCAGGAACGAAGCAAGAAGCCGGGATCGAGGGAACTCACGCGTGCTGCACCGCGACAAAAATCATCGGTGCCGGACAAAATGTCCAAGGCACAATGCTTGTAATTAGCGCCGAAATAAGGGATATTGAGATTATTGCAGAAGGCCGTAACGGTATGCTGCAATTGCGAGGAAATCGGCGCGCCGGAGTGATTGGATCATCCCCGGCGCGCTCTCTCCCAACACCGGTAAGGTCGCAATGACCTTTCGCCTGTCACATTGCACAAGTATTCGACTTTGGCAAAGCCCGAATTGCGTTTCATGCTGCGCAGCGCGCGAAAATTTCCACGCGCATTTCTGGCTGATTTCCGCGAAGTTTCATGTCCGGCGCTATCATGCTGGGAAATGTTTCCCGGGACGCCACAAGCCGCGCTCAATGGGTCAGCGTCGATGCAGGCGCGGCCTTGCCGAAGAGGTAGCCCTGGCCCAGCGTGCACCCTTCGTCGCGCAGGTAATCGCGCTCGATCGAACGCTCTATGCCCTCGGCGGCAACGGTCAGTCCCAGGCTGCGGCCCAGCCCGATAACGGCGCGGATCACGGCGCGTGAATTGGCCTCGTGGTCGAGGTTCAGGATGAACGACTTGTCGATCTTGATCTTGGTGAACGGGTAGTTGAGCAGATAGCTCAGCGAGGAGTAGCCGGTGCCGAAATCGTCCAGCGAGATGCCGATGCCGAAGGCGCGCAGATTGCGGATGATCGCCGAAGGGCGCGGTCCCTTTTCCATCAGAACTGCTTCCGTGATTTCCAGCTCCAGCCGCTCGGCGGCAAGGCCGGAGGTCGACAGCGCGTTGATGACCGTGCTCAGCAGGTTGCCGTTGCGGAACTGCAGGGGGGAGACGTTGACCGCTACCTTGACGTGATCGGGCCACGCCATGGCCGCCTGGCAGGCGCTGGCCAGCACGAAGCGGCCGATCTGGTCGATCAGGCCGATCTCCTCGGCCAGCGGCACGAAGATGTCGGGCCGCACCGCGCCGCGTTCCGGGTGGTTCCAGCGCAGCAGCGCTTCGTAGCACTGGACTTCGCCCGACTGCAGATCGACGAGCGGCTGGTAGTGCACTTCCAGCCCGCCTTCGCGTACAGCGGCGCGCAGGTCGATTTCCAGCCGGTTCTTTTCCTGCGCGGCAGCGTCCATGCCGGCCTCGAAGCTGCGGCAGGTGCCACGCCGCTCGCCCTTGGCGGCATAAAGCGCAAGATCCGCATAGCGCAGCAGCGTCTCCGGATTGTCGCTGTCATACGGAGAGGATGCAAAGCCGATGGTGGCGCCGATGTGGATGATGTGGCCCTGGACGTGGAACGGCTCGGACAGGGTGGTGATGATCGACTTGGCCACCAGTTCGGCCTGAGTCACGCTGGAGCGGCGGAAGATAAGGGCGAATTCGTCGCCGCCGATGCGGCACAGCAGTGCTTCGGGCGGGATCAGTTCGCGCATCCGGCGGGCGGCTTCGGTCAGCACGATGTCGCCGAAATGATGGCCATAGGTATCGTTTACCGGCTTGAAGTGGTCGAGATCGACCATCGCCAGCGTGACCGTCTCATGCGGGGCGGCCTGCTCCAGCAGTTCGCTGAGGTAGGCGTGGCAATGCGCGCGGTTGGCGAGCCCGGTCAGTTCGTCGTGCCGCGCCATGTAGGCCATGCGCTGTTCGATGCGGCGCCGTTCGGTAACATCGAAGATCGAGACGATGGCGCCTGCGAACCCTGCCAGATCGGATATGCGCGTGGCGATGACGGTTTCGATGCACGTGCCGTCGCGCCGCAGCATCTGCCAGCACTCGCTGGTGTCGGAACGGTCGGTGCCGAGCAGTTCCGCCGCGCGGGCGCGCCCCGATCCGGCGAAAAGGTCGGCGGCGGGCAGATCGGACATCGCCCCCGGAGCATAGCCGAACAGCGAGCAGGCGGCGTCGTTGGCTGTGCGGATGCGGCCGCTGTCACGATCGTAGACGAACATCGCCAGGGGGTTGCGCTCGAACAGCAGGCGGAAGGCTTCTTCCTTCTGCTTGAGATCGGTGATGTCCACGCGCACGCCGATGGTGCCGCCGCTGGCAAGGCGGCGTTCCTCGATCATGATGCAGCGCCCGTTGGACAGCCACTGTTCGTGCCGGGTGCCAGGCTGGGCAAGGTGTTCGAGGCGGCTGGCGAGCCATTCTTCCTCTTGCCCCAGCGCTTCGGGATAGTCGCCGCGGGCGATGCCGATGCGCAGGGTATCACCCAGCTTGGCGCCGCGCTGCAGAAGGTCGGCGGACTTTTCGTAGATCTGGGCGTACTTTTCGTTCCACAGGACGTAGCGGCCATCCTCATCGAGGAAGACCACCCCCTGCGGGATGGCCTCCATCGCCTCGCGCAGGCGGGTTTCGGCAAGCGACGCGGCCCGCAGCGCCGTTTCGATGGACGTGAGGTGCGCGTCCTCACTGTTCATTTCGTGATCAAGCCCCAGATACAACGCACATTCCCCATCTGAACCCATGCAGGCTATGGCGAAGGAGGTTAATTTTCTGCCCTATCGTGACGAAGTTGCGACATCGAAGGCGCCGAACTCCGCCAGTCTGCAGGATGAATTTTCTGTGACCGCGCATTTTTGACGGCTGGCCGAACGTCAGCCGCCTGACGCCTGCCCCCGTTCGGTCTGGCTGGGCGGCGCCTCGGGCCTGCCGAAGTAGAATCCCTGCGCTTCGTCGCAGCCTTCCGCTTCCAGCACGCGCAACTGGTTTTCGGTTTCGACCCCTTCGGCCAGCACCGGGATCTCCAGGCTCCTGCCCAGTGCCAGCACGGCCCGGATGATGGCCCGCGCCTGCGCGCTTTCCTCTGACCGGATGAGGAACGACTTGTCGATCTTGATCCGGTCGAATGGGAACGACTGCAGCGTATCGAGCGAGGAGTACCCGGTGCCGAAATCGTCGATCGCCACCGCCACGCCCATCGCCTTGATCTGGCGCAGGCAGTGTAGGGCACGCAGCTTGTCCGAGATGATGGCGGTTTCGGTGATCTCCAGTTCCAGCCGCCGCGCGGGCAGGCCGGTCTCGATGAGGATGGCGCGAACCATCTCCACCAGATCGGGCTGGAGGAACTGGACCGGTGAAAGGTTGACCGCCACCTTTTCGTCGCCCGGCCACGTCCTCGCTTCCAGGCAGGCCTGCCGCAGCACCCATTCGCCCAGGGCGATGATCTCCCCGGTTTCCTCGGCTATCGGGATGAAGTCGGCGGGCGAGACGAAGCCGCGCGTGGGATGCCGCCAGCGCAGCAGGGCCTCGTATCCGGCCAGTTCACCCGTTCGCAACGATCGCTGCGGCTGGTAGAGCAGGCTCATTTCGCCGCGCCCCACGGCATGGCGCAGGTCGTTGGCGATCTGGCGGCGCTGCCGTGCGGTTTCGTCCATGCCCGGCTCGAAGAAGCAGACCGATTCGCCCAGCGTCGCCTTGGCCCGGTACATCGCCAGATCGGCATTGTTGAGCAGCGTTTGCCGGATGGTGCCGTCCTGCGGGTAGATCGCCACGCCAAGGCTGACGCCCACGGTCAGCGGTTGCCCGTCCTCGGTCACAGTGGCGGTGATCGCCGCGCGGATGCGGGCGATGAAGTCGTTCAGATCGGCCCGGCTGTCATAGCGCAGCGCCGCGGCGAACTCGTCTCCACCCAGCCGTGCTATCGCCTCGCCGGGGCGGCGGGCCGCGGTCAGGCGCTCGGCGATGGTGCGCAGCAGGATGTCGCCCGAAGCGTGGCCGAAGGTGTCGTTCACTTCCTTGAACCGGTCGAGGTCGATGGCGATGACCGCCAGCCGACCTCCGGCGGTGCCGGCCTCGCCGATCATGTCATCCACACCCTGGTAGAAGTTGGCGCGGTTTGGCAGGCCGGTGAGCGCGTCATGCATGGCCATGTGCGCGATCCTGGCCTCTCCCTGACGCTGGGCGGTGATGTCCTCGAACGTGGCGATCCAGCCGCCATCGGGCACGGGCTGCTCCGTGACGGCAAGGATCAGATCCGGCCCGGCCTCAAGCGTCCACGACGGCGTGCCGCCGCATTCGTGCGCCCGCTGCACTGACTGGCGGATCATCGCCAAAGTCTCCCCCCGGCACTGGTCGCCGCGAGAGAAGAACCCTGCCAGAGTCATGGCCTCCAGCGTGCAGCCGGCGCCCCAGTCTGCCTCGGGGATGGACCAGATCCGGTAGAAGGCCCGGTTGGCGAGCACCAGCCGCTCCTGCCCGTCGAACATGCACAGCCCCTGCGTCATGTGCGCCAGCGCGGTATCCAGCTGCTGGCTCTTGCGGGCCAGGGCTTCCTCCGCATTCTTTAGCTGCGTGATGTCACGGGTGATCAACGAAAAGCCTATGTGCGTGCCATCGGGCTCGACAAGCGTTTCCACGGTGCCCGCTGCCCAGAACTCTATGCCGTCGCGGCGGGGGCACTGCCATATGCCCGTGGCGATGCCTTGCGCGGAAGCTTCTTCAAGTGCCTTGCGCGGGCGGCCTGCGGCGCGATCCGGGACGGTGAAGAAATGCTCGAACGACAGGGCGAACGCCTCGTCCTCGGCATAGCCCAGCAAGGCGTGGGCGCCGGCGTTCCACTGCGCCACGCGGCCTTCGCGATCGAGCATGCAGATCGCATAGCCGGACGTGCCGCGCAGCAGGCGCGAATATTGCCTCTCGGTCAGCAGCCGCGCGGTTCGGGCGCGATGTCGGGCCGCAAGCACGGTCACCAGCGCCGCCGTCAGGCAGAACGTCACCACCCCCACGAGGATCAGTTCCGGCAGGTGGTTCGCTGTCAGGTGAGCGAACAGGTCGGACAGGGATCGAATACCGGTTTCAGCCATGCCGATGTCCTAGCGCAGCAGCGTTGATACCCGTTGAGCGTGCTTCTGCGGGTATATACGCGGGCATACCGGGTGACACGACTGCAAATGGCCCGCCGCACCACGGGTGCGACGGGCCAAGCTTTCCTCCCCAGGAAAACGCGTGAGTTGCCTCAGCCGCGAACGGCGCTGCCGAGGCGGTGGTAGAGATTGGAATACTTGGACGAGATCGGATCGTCCTCATGGGCCTTGAGATAGAAGACGACGGCTTCCTGAAGGAGCTTGAAGTCCTCGTTGGAGAGCACCGCGCGCGCGCGGGTCGGTTCTGCGGTCATGGTGGTCATGCTATGTCCTTTCCTTGCTTGCTGTGCGGGTTGGTTCTTCAGGTGGCGAACTGGTTGCCCTAGCCGCTTCAGGCGGCGAACTGGTTCATCGTGTTGTGCGTGCCGCCGGCCTTGAGGGCTGCTTCGCCGGCAAAGTATTCCTTGTGGTCGTCGCCGATGTCGGAGCCGGCCATGTTCTGGTGCTTCACGCAGGCGATCCCCTGACGGATCTCCTCGCGCTGCACGCCCTTCACGTAACCGAGCATCCCGGCCTCGCCGAAGTATTCACGGGCGAGGTTGTCCGTGGACAGCGCCGCGGTGTGGTACGTCGGCAGGGTGATGAGGTGGTGGAAGATGCCCGCCTCGCGCGCCGCGTCCTTCTGGAAGGTGCGGATGCGTTCGTCGGCTTCCGCCGCCAGATCGGTGGCGTCGTAGTCGATGCTCATCAGCCTGGCCCGGTCGTAAGCGGACAGGTCTCGGCCTTCCTGCGCCCACACATCGAACACCTGCTGTCGAAAGTTGAGCGTCCAATTGAAGCTGGGCGAGTTGTTGTAGACCAGCTTGGCATTGGGTATCACCTCGCGGATGCGGCTGACCATCCCGCCGATCTGCCCGATGTGCGGCTTTTCGGTTTCGATCCACAGCAGGTCCGCTCCGTTCTGCAAAGACTGGATGCAGTCCAGCACACAGCGGTCCTCGCCGGTGCCGGGGCGGAACTGGTAGAGGTTGCTGGGCAGCCGCCGGGGCCTCATCAGCTTGCCGTCGCGGGTGATGAGGACGTCGCCGTGGCCGATGGCCGCCGGGTCCACCTCGTCCGCGTCGAGGAAGCTGTTGTACTGGTCGCCGATATCGCCGGCTTCGCGGCTATAGGCGATCTGCTTCGTCAGGCCTGCGCCCAGCGAGTCGGTGCGCGCCACGATCAGCCCTTCATCGACGCCCAGTTCCATGAAGGCGTAGCGCACCGCACGGATCTTCGCGATGAAGTCTTCGTGCGGGACAGTGACCTTGCCGTCCTGATGGCCGCACTGCTTCTCGTCGGAGACCTGGTTCTCGATCTGGATGCAGCAGGCGCCCGCCTCGATGAACTTCCTGGCAAGGAGGTACGTGGCCTCCGCGTTGCCGAAGCCCGCGTCGATATCGGCAATGATCGGCACGATGTGGGTTTCATGCCCGTCGATGGCGTGTTCGATGCGCCTGGCCTCCACTTCGTCGCCGGCGGCGCGCGCCTTGTCGAGGTCGCGGAACAGGCCGCCCAACTCGCGGGCATCGGCCTGGCGCAGGAAGGTGTAGAGTTCCTCGATAAGTGCCGGAACACTGGTCTTCTCATGCATCGACTGGTCCGGCAGGGGGCCGAACTCGCTGCGCAACGCGGCGACCATCCAGCCGGAGAGATAAAGGTATCGGCCCTTGGTCGTGCCGAAGTGCTTCTTGATGGCAATCATCTTCTGCTGGCCGATGAAGCCGTGCCAGCAGCCGAGCGATTGCGTGTAGCGCGCGGGATCGAGATCATAGGCCGCCATGTCCTCGCGCATGATGCGCGCGGTGTAGCGGGCTATGTCGAGGCCGGTGCGGAACCGGTTCTGCAGGCGCATGCGGGCGACCGATTCCGCCTCGATGCCGTTCCAGTGGCCTTCGGTGCCGATTGCCGCGCCGGCTTCGATGATCTTGCTCTGATACGTCACGGTGGGGGATCCTCTTGCGCAGCGATGCTGCTTGCGATGCACATGAGGTAATCTGCAGACCCGGAGCCGGGAACGTGCTGCGAAGTGCGATTGTCGAACTTTACAGATGTTCCTTGTAAAGTTGTCTGGTTATGACAGAGTGGCTTCAGATGGCAGACAACCGCCCCCTTTACCTCGGCCCGCGCCTGCGTCGGCTCCGCCGTGAACTGGGCCTGACGCAGCAGTCGATGGCGGACGATCTGGAAATTTCACCCAGCTACGTGGCCCTTCTGGAACGCAACCAGCGCCCGGTCACGGCCGATATGCTGCTGCGGCTGGCGCGGACGTACCGCATCGACATGGCGGAGATCGCGGGCGATGACGGGGAGGATTACGCAAAGCGCATCGCTGCCGTGCTGCGCGACCCGATCTTTGCCGATATCGACCTGCCCGCGCTGGAAGTGGCGGACCTCGCCACCAGCTTCCCCGGCATTTCCGAAGCGCTGCTGCGCCTGCACCAGGCCTATGTGCGTGACGCGCAGGCGCTGGCTGAACAGCGCGCCGCAGGCCCGTTGGCGCAGGAAAACGAACCCGTGCGCGAAGCGCAGCGCTTCCTCGCCGCCAACCGGAACTACTTCCACGCGCTGGACACCCGCGCCGAAGACCTTGCCGCAGAGATCGACAAGGCGGGCGGCGCGGTGGACTGGCTGGCCGCCAAGGGCGTGCGTGTGCGCTTCCTGCCGCCCGACGTACTGATCGATTCGCTGCGCCGGTTCGATCGGCACAACCAGCAGTTGCTGATTGCCGACACTCTGGATGCCGCCAGCCGCGCTTTCCAAGTAGCCACTCACATCGCCCACACTGCGCTGCGCTCCGAGATCAAGCAGGCGGTCCGCGCCGAAGCATTTTCCAGCCGCACCACGGCAACGCTGCTGCTGCGCGCGCTGGCGGGCTATGCGGCGGCGGCGATCGTCATGCCCTACACCCGCTTTGCCCGCGCGGCAGAGCAGCGGCGCTACGATATCGATGTCCTGTGCGCGCTGTTCGGCACCAGCTTCGAGCAGGTGGCCCATCGGCTGACCACACTGCAGCGGCCCGGAGAGGAGTGCGTCGGCTTCTTCTTCATCCGCGTCGACGAGGCGGGGAACGTGTCCAAACGGCTCGACGGCGCGGGCTTCCCGTTCGCCGCGCATGGCGGCGGCTGTCCCCTGTGGAACGTCCATCAGGTGTTCCGCCGTCCCGGAGAAATCGCCTCGCAATGGCTGGAACTGCCCGGTGGAGAACGCTTCTTCTCCATCGCCCGTACCGTGTCCGGCGCGCGCGGATCGGGTGGCCCGCGCGTGCTGCGCGCCGTGGCCCTGGCCTGCGCGGCAAGCGAGGCGGAGCGGCTGGTCTATTCCGGCAACATGGCAGCCACGCCGGTCACGCCGATCGGCGTCACCTGCCGATTGTGCCAGCGCGCGGAATGTACGGCGCGCTCCGTGCCTCCTATCGGACGCGACGTGCTGGCCGACGACTACCGCCGCGCACCGCAGCCCTATACCTTCAGCGAGACATGAGATGGTGGCGCTCCCGAAGCGGCCACTCCAAGCCGCGCTGGAGCGTGGCTGCGGTGGTCCTGCTGATCCATCTGGGGATTATCGCCGGGTTGATCCGCGCTTTCACCCCTGACGTCGCGGATCGCGTTGTCCGTTCGGCAACCCAAGCCTTCACCATAGACGCGCCGCCGCCTGCTCCCCCGCCGCCCGCGCCGGACCCGCCCGCTGCGGCCCAACCGCGGGCTGCCGACGGAGCACCGGCGGCAAAGGCCACCCCGCGCCCCGCGGCCATTCCCCGAGCGCCGGTCGTGATCGTCACGACGCAGGCTCCTCCGGTTGTCGGGCAGGGCACCCAGAATGCAGCGGGGGCTTCGGCACAGGGTGCCGGTACCGGCGCATTGGGCAGCGGCATGGGAAGCGGTGCAGGAGGAACGGGAACTGGCGCAGGCCGCGGCAGTTCTCCCACGGTGAAGATCGCGGGCAACATCAATTCGGCAAAGGATTATCCGCGCAGGACTCGCGATCTGCGCATCGATGCGTCCGTAACGGTCGAGGTTGCGGTAGGCGCGGATGGCCGACCCACCGCCTGCCGGATTGCCCAGCCCAGTCCCGATGCAGAGGCGGATCGCATCACCTGCCGGCTGGCGATGGATCGGTTTCGGTTCCGTCCCGCAACCGATGCCATGGGAAATCCGACAACCGCCGTCTATCGCTGGCGCCAACGGTGGTTCTATTGAGACAGACCCGAATCCTGCGCCGTTGCAATGCAGCAAAGCGTCTTTATTAGGGTCGACTGCAAGTAACATTCTCTTACGAGCGAAAGCCATTCATGCCCACGATAGTACCTGTCATTCTGTGCGGCGGCAGCGGCACGCGGTTGTGGCCGCGCAGCCGGGCAAGCATGCCCAAGCCGTTTCTTCCGCTGGTAGGGGACAGCACCCTGTTCGAGGCGGCGCTGGCCCGCTGCCCGGGTACTGACGGTTTCGCGCCGCCCGTCGTGGTGACGGGTCACAAGCACCTCGCCCATGTCGAGGCGCAGCTTGGTGCGATCGACGGCGCGCAGGTCATCGTCGAGCCTTCGGCACGCAACACCGCCGCCGCCATCGCGCTTGCCGCGCTGCGCCTGCCTGAAGACGCGGTCATGCTGGTCTGCCCCAGCGACCACCACATCGGTAATGTAGAGGCGTTCGCCGTCGCCGCCCATGCCGCAGCCGCGCTGGCGGAGGACGGCTGGCTGGTCTCCTTCGGGATCGAAGCGACGCGGCCCGAAACCGGCTTCGGCTATCTCAAGCGTGGCGAACCGATCTCGCAGACCGGTTTTCGCACCGCGCAGTTCGTCGAAAAGCCCGATCTGGATCGCGCAAAGGCGTTTCTGGCGGAAGGCATCTATGCGTGGAACGGCGGTATCTTCGCCTTCCGCGTCAAGGACTTCCTTGCCGAACTGACCGCGCACCGCCCGCAAGTGGCGCAGGGCGTGGCCGATGCCGTCGCCAAGGGCTCCGCAGATGGTCAGCGCTTCCACCCGGACGCAGCGACTTTCGCCGAAGTGCCCAGCGTCTCGGTCGACTACGCGGTCATGGAGAACACCACCCGCGCCGCGATGGTGCCTGCCGATATGGACTGGTCGGATATCGGCAACTGGCAAGCCCTGCACGAAGCGCTTCATCGCGACGACGACGGCAATTCCGTGCGCGGGCAGGGGCCAGTTGAACTGGTCGACTGCCGCAATGTCCTGGTGGACAGCGATGGCCCGCGTGTTTCGGTCATCGGCCTTGAAGATGTGATCGTCGTCGTCGATGGCGATGACATCATGATTACCACCGTCGCCGGGGTCCAGAAAGTGGGCAACCTGTCCGGCGCGAAGAACCAGTAAGGCAACCGTCATGACTGCATCGCTCCCGATCCGCCAAGTGGAGAAGCCCTGGGGCGTGGACAATCTTCCTGCGCCGTTCACGGCTCCACGGGGGGAGCGCATCGGCGAGATCTGGTTCGAGCCGCCTGCCGCACTGCCCGAACTTCTGGTGAAGTACATCTTCACCAGCGAAGCGCTGTCGGTGCAGGTCCACCCATCCGACGCGCAGACCGTTGCCAAAGGCATCGGTCGGCAGGGCAAGGAAGAATGCTGGCTGATCCTCGACGCAGAGCCGGATGCGGTCCTGGGCATCGGGTTCGACCACGAGATCGACGCCGAGGCAATGCGCGCCGCAGCTCTGGACGGTTCGATCGAGCAGTTGATGACCTGGCACAAGGTTGCGCCGGGCGATTTCTTCTACATTCCGGCCAACACCGTCCACGCGATCGGCGCGGGGGTCAGCCTGATCGAAGTGCAGCAGAACAGCGATATCACGTATCGGCTGTACGACTATGGCCGCCCGCGCGAACTGCATCTGGATGAAGGCATGGCGGTGTCGCGCGGAGAGACTTACGCGCTGGACCGCTGGCACCGCAATGTCCCGGCGCATGGCTCGCACGTGCTCGTCGATGGGCCGCTGTTCGTGCTGGACCAGGTGGAGGGGACACCGTCCCCCACCGTCGCCGCGCGGTATCCGGGGGCATTGCTGGTGATCCCGCGCGAAGGCAGCGTCACCATCGGCGGCGAAACGATCGCGCCCGGTGGTTGCGGGCTGGCATCCAGCCTGCAGGACGTGCGTTTTGCGGATAACGGCGTGTGCCTGCTGGCGCGGGGCTGTCAAACCGGGGCGTGAAGTTGCATGAACGATGCAATGATCGTCCAGACCATCCAACTTGCCCTGACGCCGGTGTTCGTGCTGGTGGCCATCGGCAATATCCTGAACATCCTGTCTACACGCCTTGGCCGGGTGGTCGATCGTGCACGCACCCTGCAGGAGCGGTACGAAGGTACTCAGGGTCCTGAGCATGACATGATCGTCAGCGAATTGCGCCTAGTGCACAAGCGCATGACGCTGATCACCAAGGCCATTAAGTTCATGGTCTTGTCGGCCCTTGCCATCGGCGTCACCGTGGCGGTGCTGTTCCTGTCGGGGCTGGGCGGGCTGGACTGGCACGCTGCGGCTGCGATGACGTTCCTGGCGGCAATCGTGCTGCTGTTGGTGGCGCTGGTGCTGTTCCTGCGCGAAACGCAGGTCGCCGCCGCTGCGCTGGAGATCCCCAGCGACTATCTGGAACTGCACCGGGAAATCTGATCTCAGGCGGTCTGCGTGTCGTCATCCCCATAACGCGGATCGACATCCCCGCCAGAGCCGCCTTCTTCCTTGCGGATGAAGCTGATCTTGCCTTCCGGCTCCAGGATCGCCCACGCGACCTGCCGCAGGGTGGAGATCCCGGCCAAGCGCATTTCTATGGCCAGTTCTGCGTCGTCGATCCGCTCTTCGTCCAGATTGCCCTTGAGGAGCCGACCGTCACGCACAAGAACCACGGGGCGGCTTTCCAGAACCCGCCGGGCCTTGGGAAAGCGATGGGCAATCAGGCCCATGGCAAAGCTCCATGCCGCGAAGGTGAAGATCGCCAGCATTGCCCCGGTGAGCGAAAAGTCCTGATGCGTCACGCCCTGCTGGATGAGATCCCCGGTGACGATCAGCGATACCAGTTCAAACGGCGCCATCTGTCCCAGCTCGCGCTTGCCCATCAGCCGCAGCAGCACATAGACCACCACGAACATCACAGAGGCGCGGATTACGATCTCCATCAGGCCACCCCGATATCGTTCATGGCAGCACCGTGACTTTGACGGGGATCGCCAGCAGCGAACGTTCGCCATCCGCCACCCGCATAAAACCCGACAGCGTGCGCAGGGCACGGGGCTGGATCTGGCCGTCGAACTTCACACGAAAGCTCTCGCCCGCCTCAACTCTGCCGAAATGGTAGGTGTAGCGCCCGTCCAGCGCCTCGGCGCTTTCGGCGTCGGGTGCCAGGGTGTCGATGCTCATGCCGCGCCACAGCGGTTCGTCCACTGACACGACGAGGTCGGCCACCGTCCGGTTCGGGGTCACATTGAGAACGGTTTCGAACCAGTTTCCGCTGCGCAGAATTGGTTCGTACTCCAGTTTCGCGGTAGCCGCCGGGGCGCGATATTCGGTGACATGGGGCGGACCCCCACCCAGCCAGCCGCTCATCGCGGTGCCCAGCACCAGGGTGAACACGATAACGGCTATCGGGGAGCGCCAGCGCGCCAGACGCGGCACTTCGCAGTGAAGCGGATCGATGCCGTATGGAGCCTGCGAAGACGCGTGTTCGGACATGGACAGGAAATTCGCGCATGCCGCCGATGTTCCCGCGGCCCATTCGGTCGCAGATGCAGAAGCGGGGCGCCTTTCGACGCCCCGTTTCTATTTTCGTCAGCTTCGGATCAGGCCGCCAGCTTGAACGGCTCGATCTCGCCCGACAGGTACAGCTTCTTGGCCTTGGCACGGCTGAGCTTGCCCGAACTGGTGCGTGGCAGGCTCTTGGGCGGCACCAGTTCGACCACGCAGTTCATGCCGGTGATCGAGCGCACCTTGTCGCGGATCAGGTCGCGCAGTTCGAGACGCTTGACCGGATCGGACACGCGGCAGTGGACGAGCACGGCGGGGGCTTCCTCGCCGTTGTCCGTCTCGACCGAGAACGCCGCGATGTCGCCGTGGTTGAAGCCGGGAAGCTGCTCCACCGCCCACTCGATGTCCTGCGGCCAGTGGTTCTTGCCGTTGATGATGATCATGTCCTTGGCGCGACCGACGATGAACAGGTAGCCATCCGTCATGTAGCCCATGTCGCCGGTGTCCAGCCAGCCATCGACCATGCACGCCGCCGTCGCTTCCGGGTCGCGGAAATAGGAATGCATCACTGAAGTGCCACGGCACCAGACCTTGCCGATCTTGTGATCGCCAAGCGGGCCGCCGTCCTCGCCCCGGATTACTACTTCCATGTCCCGCACGGGCTTTCCGCAGTTGACGATGGCGCGGTAGCGGGCAGGGCGGCTGAGGTCGCGCGGGGCGCCGGACAGACGCTCTTCCTCGACCAGTTCGACGCGGATGCCTTCGCCCGGCGGCATGATGGTGACCGCCAGCGTCGCCTCGGCCAGGCCATAGCTGGGCAGGAACGCGCTCGCCTTGAAACCGGCATCGGCAAAGGCGTTGACGAAATTCTGCATCACGTCGGGGCGGATCATGTCGGCGCCGTTGCCGGCAATCCGCCAGCGCGACAGGTCGAAGCGGTCGCTCACCGGGCTCTGGCTGGAAATGCGGCGTGCGCAGATGTCATAGCCGAAGGTGGGCGAATAGGACGCGGTGGTGCCCTGATTGCGGGTGATGAGGTCCAGCCATGCCAACGGACGGCGAGCGAAATCTTCAGTCTTGAGGTAGTCAGCCGAGACCTGGTTCGCGATCAGCGACAGGAAGCAGCCGACAAGGCCCATGTCGTGATACCACGGCAGCCACGACACGCAGCGGTCGGTCGGCTGGAAGTCCATGCCGTGGCTATGCGCGGCAAGGTTGGCGAGCAGCTGGCTGTGCGTAACGGCAACGCCATGCGGAAAGCGCGTGGAGCCGCTGGAATACTGCAGATAGCAGATGTCGTCCGGGCTGGCCTTGGGCAACTCGACAGCCGGAGCGTCCTTCGCAGCAAAATCGGCCCAGGTCGCATGAGCGCAGCCCTGACGTTCGGCGGCGGCGGCGGTCATCGCCGCGATCTCGTCCGGACCGATCAGCAGCACCGGGTCCGAGCTGGAAAGCTGGACGGCCAGCTGTTCGATATAATTGTCCTTGCCGCCGAAGCTGGTGGGCAGCGGCAGCGGCACCGGCCAGGCGCCAGCATAGACCACGCCGCAGAACAGCGCCGCGAAATCGGTGCCGGTCTCGGCGATCAGGGCGATGCGATCGTCCTTCTTCACGCCGCGAGCGATCAGCGCATAGGCAACCTTTTGCGCGTCTGTGCGTAATTCCGAGAAGGGGTATACGCGCGTCAGAGTGCCGCGCGGGTCATGGAAATTGAACCCGCGCCTGCCCTTGGCGGCATAATCCAGGGCGTCGCCGAAAGTGGCGAAATCGGCGAAGATACGCGGCAGCGTGTCTTCGTTAGGGGTGGGGGTAAGTGCCTGCCCCGTATTCGGCACCACTTCGATGGTGTCGGCCATATGTTCTAACCCGTTGTAGTTATACCGTTTCTCTGGCGAGATCGGGGCTTCTAAATGGTCCATCCTGAACCGGACCTAGCTATGTTGCGTCCCGAAGCGGTCTCGCGCAGGCTCCCCAATCCTGCCTGAGTGTGGCACGAATAGGGCAACATGTCGGACAATCGTCGTAATCAGCAGTCACGAGGGCCAGATTCGCGTGGCCCGCAACCCCTGACCCCGAGCCGGCTGGAGGAACTGGCGCTGGCCTATGTCGCGCGTTTCGCTACGACGCAAGCCAGGTTGCGCGGTTATCTGCAGCGCAAGCTGAGGGAACGGGGCTGGGCCGGAGACGAAGAGGGCAGCGAAGATGGGTCGGCGCCGGTGGAGGAACTGGTCGCTCGTTATGCTGACAAGGGCTACGTGGACGATGCGTCCTGGGCACGGATGAAGGCGGGCAGCCTGTTGCGTCGCGGGTACGGCGCGCGCCGCGTGGGCGAAGCTCTTGGGCAGGCGGGCGTCGAAGAGGCGCTGGGGGCAGAGACCCGGCCCGGTATCGGCGAACAGCGGCAGGCCGCGCTGGTTCTGGCGCGGCGGCGGCGGTTCGGCCCGTTCGCGATGCGGACGGCGGTCGATCCAAAAACGCGCGACAAGCAGCTTGCAGCGATGTTGCGTGCCGGGCACCCGCTCGACATCGCACGCCGGATCGTGGAGAGCGAAGATGCCGATGCGCTGGAAGAATGGGTGCGTGATTCGCCCGATGACTCAGGCGCGATGGAATTCGGAGACTATTGAATGCGACTAACCCGTTCCACCATCGCCGTTTCCCTGCTGCTGGCGTTTGCCGCCTGTTCGCAGGGCGGACATGAGGCCACTGCCAAGGCTTCCGCGACGCAGGCAGTCCATCCGGTATCGGGACTGCCGGTGAAGGATCTCAAGGTAAAGTCCGCGAACGGTACCCACGCCTTCAAGGTGGAAGTCGCCTCGACCTTCAAGCAGCAGGAGCAGGGGCTGATGTTCCGCACCGCCATGGGGGCGGACGAAGGAATGATCTTCCCCAACAAGCCGCCCCGCCGCGCGGCCTTCTGGATGCGCAACACGGTGATCCCGCTCGACATCATCTTCATCGGCACTGACCACCGTATTCTCAACATCGCCGCCAATGCGGTGCCTTATGATGAAACCCCCTTGCCTTCCGACGGCGTCACCTCCGGCGTGCTGGAACTCATCGGCGGCCGCGCCGCGCAACTGGGCATCAAGCCGGGCGACAAGGTCAGCTGGTAATAGCGGCGACTGCAGCCTTTGCCCCATCCAGCGTGCGGGGCGTGTCTGGATATGAGAGCAGGGCGCGCTTGTCGTTGTAACATTCGCTGAGGCTGAATAATGCTCCGGCTGCCAAACCCCCATTGCTTCGCTTGAAGAAGGGGTGCCGGGCATCTCAAATCCGGACGACGCTGCATGGGCGACATCATCTCTATTGGCGGCAACTTCCGGGCGTTATCTACGTCGACACACTGTTGGGCGGTTAGATGCCAGCCTTGCCGTTTTGTGTGGCTGCTGCTGCTTGCTCCAAATGGGCATGCGCGCCTTAACGCGCCTCCTTTGCGAGTTCCTTGACCATGGCGTGGACGGCTGAAAGTTGGGTGCCTTCGCGCGTAGGGAAGGTGGCGAACAGGCCCTTCATGCCGCCGTCATAACCCCACCAGTCCCAGCAGCCCATTGGATTGAACGGCGCCGCTGCACTTGGGATTACCTGGGGATAGAGAACGATGATCCGGTTGCTGTCTGCCCATTCGTTGTAGCCGAGCCGCCCATATATCGCGTCTCCCACGCCCGCGACTGCGCCTGCGCCGCGCGCACCCTGCAGGCAGCCATGGAACACCACATGGACGACGCACTTCGACCCGGCAGCATGGCAAGGTGCGGGAACGTAAAGGTAGCCGGTGTCGTCCAGGCTGGACTGCCCGCGTCGAAACGGGCGCTGATCGAACGGTTGCGGGGTACTGGACAAAGCTTTCGCCTTTGGCCGCAGGCGGCGGAAGATGTGCCGCAGGATCGCTTCGGGCTGGTCGTAAATTCTGGTACCGTTGCGACAGCGGCTGATGTAAGGCGGAGCCGTTGGCACTGCGCAATCGTCTCCCAGATCGTCCGACAGAAAAGCGTGTCCTGCCTTGATGGAACGGACATAGAGCAGGTTGCCTTCGCCCTTGATGCGCGTGCGATAGAAGGCATCCAGCGCATTCATCGTCGCGCCGGAAACGACCGAGTCACTCGCGCCGTGGAAAAGATACAGCCGCTGCCGGGCGATCGCCGTTGGTGCGTCGATGAGGTCCATCTCGCGGTACTTGTCCAGCAGCGCGGCAATGCCGGGAGCACTCACGTTCTGCCCCTTCATGCATTCCCCCGCCCGCCGCAAGGCCGAGGGGCCACCAGCCTGAGAAGCGCCGTAAGCAGCGCAGCCATAGGGCCCGCCTGCGACGATCCCGGCCCCGATGGTCGTTTCGGAAAAGGCGACAGCGTACTGGACCGCCATGAACCCGCCGGAGGACAGCCCGGACACCGACGTTCGCTGAACCTCCGCCCCAAGATGCGGCAGCGCGGGGATTTCCGCCGGTGCAGCGGCCAAGGCGGGTCGCACCAGCGCGGCTAGCAGAACTAGAGCGGCAGTGAGCAGGCGGTGCATGCGATTTTCCCCGTATTTTCGTGCGGCCGTACTTGCTCTTGTGCGAGTGAGACTGCCCTAGCCGCGCGGCACTGTCCATATCGTGATGCCTCCATAACGGCTGTCCGCAACATCCATTTTCGTGGTCATTTTCCGGCGGGCCATGCGTGCAAGGCGCTTGCCTTCGTGGGGCGATCGGGGCTAGTGCGCGGCACATGGGAATCCTGTCCAAGATCTTCACCTGGTGGGACGGCGCCACCATCGGCACCTCGCTCTGGAGCTCGCGCAATGGCGAGCATGTCGGCACCGACGCGCAAGGGAACAAGTACTTCCGTTCCAAGAGCGCCAAGGTGAAAACCACCGAGGGATACGAGCGCCGCTGGGTGATCTACGCAGGCGCCAACGATGCCAGCAACGTGCCCTCCGAATGGCACGGCTGGCTGCATCATTCCTATGACGGCGTGCCCGAGAGCCACCTGCCGGCGCCGCGCATCTGGGAAGTGGACTACACCCCCAACGCCACCGGCACTGCAACCGCCTATCGACCGCAGGGCGCCCTGGAACGTGGTGGCCGTCGTGCTGCCGCCACCGGCGACTACGAAGCCTGGTCGCCGGAAGCCTGAGGCTTTAGGTGTGATTCGCGTCCAAGGTCTGGCCCGGGGACTCGCGCTTTCCTTGCTGCCGGCTCTGGCTGCCTGCGGTGGCGAGCCTCCTCCCGATGTGCAGGACACCAGCGTTCCCGATGCCATTGCGGGCATGCAGGCAGGCCCGGCGCAGGCGGCCAAGGGGCAGCAGATCGGCACGCCCAACAAGGATCGTGTGGTTACGCTGGGCGTCCTCAACAAGCGCAACAACCTGACGCAGGACCTGGTGATGAAGCCGGGCGAATCGCGCCGGATTGGCAATCTGGTGGTCAAGGTGGCGACTTGCGAAAAGACGCTGCCCTGGGAAAAGCCGCAGGAAGAGGGCGCGTTCGTTCAGGTCTTCGTTGAGCAGCGCCGGTCTACTGCGGAAAAGCTGGCGTGGAACAAGGTGTTCTCGGGCTGGCTGTTCAAGAACAACCCCGGCGCCAACGTGGTGGAACACCCGGTCTATGACGTCTGGGTCAAGAGTTGCGCGATGAGCTTCCCCGGTGAGGAAGCCAGCCCCGAGGACGACGCGTCGCCCAGCAGGGCGTCCAATGCGTCCGGCAGTGCCAGCACACCGGCACCTGCGGCCTCCCCTGCGGCAACCGCATCCGCGTCGGCCGCCGCCGATCCCGAACCGATCGAGGAACCTGCCGTCGAGCAGTGATCCGGTGTTCTGCGGTCTGCGGCTGTTTGCCCTGCCTGCGCCCTCTGAAGCAGGGCCAGATACGCTTTCTGCGGCATTTCCACCGCGCCCATCGAGGCGAGGTGCGAGGTCATGAACTGGCAGTCGAGCAAGGTGACCCCACCCCGCCGCAGCGCCGCCACCAGCCAGCATAGCGCCACTTTTGACGAATCGCTTGCCTTTGAAAACATCGATTCGCCGCAGAACACCCGGTCGAACCCTACGCCGTAGAGGCCGCCCACCAGCTCGCCTTCGCGCCACACTTCGATGGAATGGGCATGGCCCAGGAAGTGCAGGTTCTCGTAGCTTTCCTGAATGCGGTGGCTGATCCAGCTGCCGCCATCCTCATCCGCGCGCGCGCGCCTTGGCGCGGCGCAGGCGTCCATCACTTGCGAGAAAGCGCGGTTGCAGGTGACCTCGAACCGGCCGCGCTTGAGGCTGCGCGCCAGCGAAGTCGAGACATGCAGCCCGTCAAGCGGCAGGATTGCGCGCAGGCGCGGTTCGATCCAGAAGATTTCCGGATCGTCACGGGCGTCGGACATCGGGAAGATGCCGCTGCGGTAGGCGAGCATCAGGAGTTCCGGCTCGATGATCGGGTTGGACCGGGGAGCGTGCACCGTCACGTCCTAGCAGAACGCACGGCAAAGTGCCAATTGCTGCGCATCGCGAGGCGCATGTGTCATTTGTCCACAATCGCCGCTTGCCATCCACCCAGTCTCCGATTAGAGGCCGCCCAGCCCGCAGGAGTGTAGCTCAGTTGGTAGAGCATCGGTCTCCAAAACCGAGGGCCGTGGGTTCGAGTCCCTCCACTCCTGCCAGCATCTTCCCAAGATCGCGATAATCGCCCCTTCGGGGAGAATCGAGAGGCAAGTCCTGCATGTCGGTGCAGGTCATGCCGTTCAATTGCGGGCCGAGTTGCTTTAACGAGAGCCCGTTCGCCGATTCGGGCACAAGCGGGAAGATCCAGTCGCACATGCACGCCAGCGCGCATCCTGACACCGTAGAGGGCGAAGCCGCCCGGGTAAGCGAAACGTCTGTAAGCGAAGGGTATCTGCGCACGCGCCACGAAGCGCTGTGGATGGGGATCGTGCTGTCGCTGCTGGCGATGCTGCCCGCCATCGTCGCCTGGGCGCCGCAGATGACCGATTATCCGTCGCACCTTGCAGGGTTCAAGGTCATGCTCGATCATGGCCATGACCCGTTCCTGACCCGCTATTTCCTGTTCAAGTGGGAGTGGACGGGCAACCTCGGCGCCGAACTGCTGATGGTGCCGCTGACCCCGCTGCTGGGGCTTGAGGCGGCAGGCCGTTTCATCGTCGCGGCGATCCCGTTCCTGACCGGCATGGCGATCATGGCCGTCGAATGGAGCCTTCGCAAGCGCATCGGGGTTGGCGCGATCCTCGCCTTCGCGATGATCTGGTCGCCCTCGTTCCTGATGGGGTTCCTCAACTACTCGCTGTCCATCGCTTTTGCGCTGTTCGTGCTGGCCGCCTGGGTGCGGCTGGAGAACTGGCGCTGGCGCTGGGCGGTGATGATCCCGGCCAGCTTCGTTGTATGGCTGTGCCATGTCTCGGGCTGGGGCGTGATGGGTGTGCTGATCTTCGGCTACGAATGGTCGAAGCGCAGCGGCTGGCGCGATTGGCGCCCGTTCGTGAAGCCGTGGCCGCTGATCTTCCCGATCCTGCCGATGCTGCTGGGCATGGGCGCCAATTCCAAGGTGTCCTACGGACGCTGGGGCGTGCTCGAGTACAAGTGGCAGATCCTGTACCGGGCGATGCGCAGCTATGACATGACCTTCGACATCGCCAGCCTGTGCGTGGTGGTAGCGGTGATCGCGGCGGCGCTGGTGATCCGGCGGTTCGACGGGCGCGTGGGCTGGGCGGCACTGATCCTGCTGATCCTGACCCTGGTGGTTCCGCGCCAGATCTTCGGCGGCGACTATGCCGACTATCGCCTGAGCACCGCCGCCCTGCTGGTGGCGTGCCTTGCCATCGACTGGCCGGTGCCGCGCTGGGGGCTGGCGCTGGCGGGGCTGCTGTTCTCCGCCCGCATCGCGGTGACCACGGTGGTCTGGTACGAGGATGCGCAGACCGCCCGGCATCTGATCGGCGCCATGGACCACGTGCCCGAAGGCGCCCGCGTGGCGACTGCGATCGCGATTCCGCGCCGGCAGTGGTTCTTCGGTCCTTTCGAGCATTTCGGCAGCTATGCAGTGGTGCGGCGCAGTTCGATGGAGAATTCCAACTTCGCGCTGCCCGACGTGCACATGCTGGCGATGCGCGAGACTCGTTACCGCTTCAACGATCCGACGCAGCGCATCCTCTACAGCGACAGCCAGCGGATCGACCTGCGCAAGTTCAAGCCCGCGCGCCACGCCGACTACCTGTGGTACATCGGCACGAAGGCGCCGGTGGCGATCCCGGACGGGGCGCGGATCGTCTATGCAACGCCTAACTCGTTCCTTGCGCGCCTGCCGGATGCGGTGGACCTTGCAAATCCGGGCGACGGGAGCTAAATCCCCGTCTCCTCCCGACAGGCGGACATCATCAGCCCCTCCCGGCCCCGGCCGGGGCGGCGATGGCCCCTAGGCGGAAGAATCGCAGATTTCCGCGCTCCCCACTGTGGCTGGGACGCGGCATAGTTAGAGAGCGACGTAAGAATGGCCAAGATCACCCCCGGCGAATTCATGCGCCAGGTCCAGGCGGAAACGCGCAAGATCCACTGGCCCTCGCGCCAGGAGACGGTCACCACCGCGATCTTCGTCGGCCTGATGACGGTGCTCCTGGCGGTTTTCTTCCTCGGCATCGACGCGCTGTTCGGCTGGGTCGTCAGCGCGCTGCTGAACGCCCTCTAATCGCCAGAATTCAGGACAAAGAGACAGACATGGCCCGCTGGTACATCATCCACGCCTATTCCGGCTTCGAGAACAAGGTGAAGGAAGCCATCATCACCGAGGCCGAGCGCATCGGCCTTTCGCAGCTCGTCGAGGACGTGCAGGTTCCTTCGGAAACCATTACCGAAGTGAAGCGCGGCAAGAAGATCCAAACCGAGCGCAAGACGATGCCGGGCTACGTCCTCGCCAAGCTGACGCTGAACGACGACGTCTACCACCTGATCAAGAATACCCCGAAGGTCACCGGTTTCCTGGGCGCGAACAACAAGCCGCAGGCCATCAGCGAGACTGAGGCATCGCGCTACTTCGGCGCCGCCGAGGCTGCGGCCGCTACCCCGCGCAAGACCGTCAACATCGATTACGAGATCGGCGATTCGGTCAAGGTGCTGGACGGCCCGTTCGCCAGCTTCAACGGCATCGTCGAGGAACTCGATTTCGACAAGAATCGCGTCAAGGTCGCGGTGTCGATCTTCGGCCGCGCCACCCCGGTGGAGCTGGAATTCGAGCACGTCGAACTCAGCAAGTAAGGCTTTTTCGCCGTCGCACACGATACAGGCGCCCCGCTTCGTGCGGGGCGTTTTGCGTTCGGGAGCGTGGCAGGAGAACGGCATCGTCACGCTGTGAAACCGCCTCTTCCCATGCGCCCGGTTTTCGTATAGGGGCGCGCACTTCGGTGAAGGCGGCCTGCCGTTACCGATTCCCTGCGGGAGGGGCGCTGCTCACACGGTCCCCGCCAAAACCGCTAGACATGAGCGTCGGTTCGCCAATGGGGCAAACGGGCGCGACAGTGTGAAAAGGAGTGGCCCCATGGCCAAGAAGATTACCGGTTACATCAAGCTGCAGGTTCCTGCAGGCAAGGCCAACCCGTCGCCGCCGATCGGTCCGGCTCTGGGTCAGCGCGGCGTGAACATCATGGAATTCTGCAAGGCGTTCAATGCCGCCACGCAGGAACTCGAGAACGGCATGCCGATCCCGACCATCATCACCGTCTACGCTGACCGCAGCTTCACCTTCGTCACGAAGACGCCGCCGGCCACCTTCCTGATCAAGAAGGCCGCTGGCCTGAAGTCGGGTTCGAAGGAGCCGGGCAAGGTTTCCGCCGGAAAGATCCAGCGTTCGAAGCTGTCCGAAATCGCCCAGGTCAAGATGGCCGACCTCAATGCCAACGACATTGAGGCCGCAACGAAGATCATCGAAGGCTCCGCTCGCGCGATGGGCCTCGAAGTGGTGGAGGGCTGAGATCATGGCCAAGCAGACCAAGAACCAGAAGGCTCTCGCAGCCAAGCTCGGTGACAACCTGAAGTTCTACGCCGTCGATGATGCGCTGCAGCTTCTGCGCGACGTCAAGGCGACCAAGTTCGACGAGACCATCGAAGTCGCGATGAACCTGGGCGTCGATCCGCGCCACGCAGACCAGATGGTCCGCGGCATGGTTTCGCTGCCTGCCGGTACCGGCAAGACCGTTCGCGTCGCCGTGTTCGCCAAGGGCGACAAGGCTGCCGAAGCTCTCGCCGCCGGTGCCGACAAGGTTGGCGCCGAAGACCTCATGGAAGACATGCAGGCCGGAAACCTCGACTACGACCGCGTCATCGCCACCCCGGACATGATGGGCGTCGTCGGCCGTCTCGGTAAGCTGCTGGGCCCCAAGGGCCTGATGCCGAACCCGAAGCTGGGCACCGTCACCCCGAACGTCACGCAGGCTGTGAAGGACGCCAAGGGCGGCCAGATCGAGTTCCGCGTCGAAAAGCAGGGTATCATCCACGCCGGTATCGGCAAGATGTCGTTCTCGGACGCCGACCTGAAGACCAACTTCTCGGCCTTCGTCGACGCGATCGTCAAGGCGAAGCCGGCTGGCGCCAAGGGCAAGTACGTCCGCAAGATCTCGCTCTCGTCCTCAATGGGCCCGGGCCTGAAGATCGACACCACCGAGATCGCCGGCGCCTGATTTCAGCGCCGACGTCCACGGACACAGAAGGGCCGGGAGGGAAACCTCCCGGCCTTTTCTTTGGTGCAGGATTATGAGGCTGGGATCACCTCGGACCCGATCCGGATGGCGTCAGAGAGCCAGGTTAGCTGCTGCGTAGCATTCCACCAGATAGGCCAGGGGCCGTTCGTCTGGCAGCACCAGCATGGCGCGGTGGGTCGAAATCGTGTCCGCCGGGCAGTTCTCTGCCGGCCCCATGACGGTCGCCAGAGCCTTGCGCCGGAAACGCAGTGGCGCAACCACTTTGCCGAACGGCACGTTGGTGGAACGCAGCGCTTCGTTCATGGCGGGGGTGAGGCGGCCGGGGACGTACCAGTTCCACGCGACGGACAGCACCGTGCCACCGCAGCTCAGTTGCACATGGCGCAGCGCGATGCCCTCGTCATCGTGAAGACCCAGCCGACCGGGCAATTCCGCGGGCCAGTCCTTGTTGGAGGCGGCGAGCATCCGCGCCGTGATCTTTGGATCAGGGATGCCGCGCTGGCCGCACCATTCCTCCAGCGCCAGCGTAGCGCTGTCATGGCGGGCGAGGGTAGCCTCGAACTGATCGAGCGTAGGAGCGGGCATCGTCGTTGCCATCACGGCAAGCGCTGCAAGCTCAAATCCCACCGGGCACCGCAGGCCGGTCCATGGCGGCAAGACCGTCGATCAGGGCGCACACACAGGCGGCAAGATCATCCGCGCTGACCGAGCGGACCACGAAGTTCGCGCCAGTGCGGCCTTCCGCCCAGAACGGGTAGGAGCCGATCTGGCAGGTTGCGAAAGCCTTTTCCGTATCGCGCAGCAGTCCAGCGACTTCGCTTTCGCCGACCCAGCAGCCGACTGTCTCGGCCAGCAGCGGTGCGCCGCCCTCCAGTTGGCCGGACAGCGCATCGAGCATGCCTGCGGTGATGCTGGGGACGCCCGCCATGATGAACACGTTGCCGATTCGGATGCCGGGGGCGCCGGTGTAGCGATTGGGGATCAGGCTGGCCCCCTCGGGCGTACGCGCCATGCGCAGGCGCGCCTCGGTCAGTCCGCCGCGTGTGGTGTAGTATTCCTCAAGGATCGCGCGGGCCTCGGGATGGACGATCACCGGAACGTCTAGTCCTTCAGCGATGGCGTCTACGGTGATGTCGTCATGGGTGGGGCCGATGCCCCCGGTGGTGAAGCAGTAATCGTTGCGCGCGCGCAGCGTATTGACAGCCTCGACGATGGCGGCGGTTTCGTCGGCCACCACGCGTACTTCCCTGAGGCGGATGCCCTGCACCTGAAGCCAGGATGCGACCTGGGCGATGTTCTTGTCATGCGTGCGGCCAGACAGGATTTCGTCGCCGATGACGACGAGGGCGGCGGTGAAGATTCGCTGCGGAGAAGCCATGCTTGTATCGCTAGGGCAATTGTGTGCCGACCGCCACCCTGCGCAGGCTGGTAAATCCCTGCCATACGGCCAAAAAGAAAGGGCCGGTCCGAAGACCAGCCCTGTAGAAGTTTTGGGAGAGGATGCCTGAAAGGCCCGATCCTTATGTCCGAATCAGACCTTTGCTGCAAATGCGAAAAGATTGAGCAAAGTTGCAAGGAATGCAACTCGAACATTGCGCGGATCGCTACAGGCTTCAGATTGGCCATGTGGCGCGACGGTACGCGGAATCCCAGAACATCCATTCATAACGCGTTGCATGATGGAACGCGCGGGCCATGGCCGCTAGCGTGGATGGTGTCGCCTCGGCTGCGGCTTCATCGACCAGCTGGCACACGCGGTGGGTAGCTTCCCCGAAAGCAGGCGCCGCATAAGTGTCTATCCACGCAGCGTAGGGGTTCGGGGCGGCGGCTCGCGGTTTCACATGGCAACCGACTTCCCAGTAGACCCAGAAGCAGGGCAGGATCCCGGCGATCAGTTCCTCGTAGCTGCGGGTCGCGGCAAGCGCCGTCAGGTAGCTGGTGTAGGCCAGACATTCGGGGCTGGGTTCTGCACAGTGGGCTGTTTCGGCGCTGACGCCGAACTGCGTGAAGAAGGCCTGATGAAGCGCTTCTTCCACCTGCACGGCCACTTTGGCGCCGTCGGAGAATTCCAGCCTTCCCGCAGCGGTCGGCGCACGCGCTGCGGCCAGCGCAAGGGCTCGGGCGTATTCGGCCAGGTACAGGCTATCCTGCACGATGTAGTGGCGGAAGCTCTCCGGTGCCAGCGTGCCATCCGCCAGTTCGATCAGAAACGGATGGTCGAGAATTGCCCGACGTAGCGAAGCGACATCCTCCCAGACCGATTGGCAGAAACTCATGGATGGATTCCCTCTGACGCCGGACATGTATCGGCGGCTTAGGAATCGGATGCAAACACGTCAATCGATGGTCTTTGACGCAGCCAAAAAGAAAGGGCCGGTCCGAAGACCAGCCCTGTATAAGTTTTGGGAGAGGATGCCTGAAAGGCACCCCTCATATGCTGTTCAGAGCCGATTCCCGCAAACGCGCAAAGCGCTATCACAGTTGCATGGCTTGCAACGATCGCGGGCCGTGCGCTGTGTGTCAACTTTGCAGAACGGCTCCGTAAAGGTCGTGCTCGTCCGCATCTTCGACGAGAACTTCAACAATATCACCTACTTGCAAGCCTGCGGCATCGCGCAGAAAGACGTTGCCGTCGATCTCCGGCGCGTCTGCCTGTGAGCGTCCGGTTGCGCCGACGTCACCGTCCTCGTCCGCTTCGCCCACCTCATCAACGATCACCGGCAGCACCCGGCCGACCTTTGCAGCCAGCTTGGCGGCGCTGATCGCGGCGGTCTTTTCCATGATACGCTGGTAGCGTTCTTCCTTGACCGCTTCGGGTACTGCATCGGGCAGGTGATTGGCGGCGGCCCCTTCGACCGGTTCGAAGCGGAAGGCGCCGACGCGGTCGAGTTGCGCTTCGTCCAGCCAGTCCAGCAGGTACTGGAAATCGGCTTCGGTTTCACCGGGGAAGCCGACGACGAAGCTGGAGCGGATCGCGATATCCGGGCAGATTTCGCGCCACTTGTGTATGCGGTCGAGCACCTTGGCCTCGTTGGCCGGGCGCTTCATTGCCTTGAGCACTGACGGTGCGGCGTGCTGGAAGGGGATATCCAGGTACGGCGTGATGAGTCCTTCGGCCATCAGCGGGATGACGTTATCGACGTGCGGGTAGGGGTAGACGTAGTGCAGGCGAACCCACGGCTTGCGGCCTGATGCATCGCGCAAGCCGCCCAGTTCGCGGGCCAGATCGGTCATGTGGGTGCGGACTGCATGGTCCTTCCACATGCGCTCTTCATGGCGGACGTCGACGCCGTACGCCGACGTGTCCTGACTGATCACCAGCAGTTCGCGCGTGCCTGCCTGCACCAGCTTCTCGGCCTCGCGCAGCACCGCGTCGATGCGGCGGCTGGCCAGCTTTCCGCGCAGGCTGGGGATGATGCAGAAGCTGCACGCATGGTTGCAGCCTTCCGAAATCTTAAGATAGCCGTAGTGGCGCGGGGTCAGCTTGACGCCGGCGTCGTCGTAGGCCTGAGGGATCAGGTCGAGGTAGGGCGAGAGTTCGGGCGGCGCCGCTTCGTGCACCGCTTCGACCACTGCCTCGTACTGATGCGCGCCTGTCACCGCGAGAACCTGCGGGAATTTCGCGCGGATCGCCTCGGCCTCGTTGCCCATGCAGCCGGTCACGATGACGCGACCGTTCTCGGCGATAGCCTCGCCGATGGCGGCAAGGCTTTCCTCCTTGGCGGAGTCCAGGAAGCCGCAGGTGTTGACGAGCACGACGTCAGCGCCGGAATAGTCCGGGCTCATGTCGTAGCCGTCCGCGCGCAGGCGGGTGAGGATGCGCTCGGAATCGACGAGCGCCTTGGGGCAGCCGAGGCTGACCATGCCGACTTTCGGCGGGGAGGGGAGTTCGATAGCCATGGGATTGGCGCGCCCGATACCCGCAAATGGGCGCCGAGTCACGAAAAACGAACTTTGCGTGTGATTCGCAAAACTTGCACAAGTGTACGTAGCCTGCAAGACAGGGGCACGCTTGAGGAGATTGGGTGATGGGTCCGGTGAATTGGCTAGCCGTAGTGCTGGCCGCAGCGCTTGCGGTGATCGTGGGGATTGTGTGGAACACCGTGCTGTTCCCTGATCGTCGGCAGATCGCGCGCGGCGATGCGGAGCGGGCCAGCGGGCACGTCACCATGACCGTGGTGTTCCTCATCAGTGCGGCGATGCTGGGCCATGCACTGGCGCGGATCGGCAGCGAGACGCTGGCAATGAAGCCGTGGCTCTACTTCATGCAGAGCGGCGGGCTGGCGATCGCCTTCGTGATGCCCGCGGTGTGGCTGACCCATGCCCGCAGCCGCACCGAACCGATGCGCCGGGTGATCGACTGCGCGTTCTGGCTGGTCGCCTATCTGGCGATGGGCCTGGTATTCTGGTTGCTGGGGTAAGGTCGCGGTGCTTCAGGGTGTGACGGCGATCTCGACGACGACGTCGCCCGCCTGCAGCGCCTGCGCGCCCGGTTCCCAAAAGCCGATGCACTGCTCGCCGCGATAGATTCGCACGCCCTTGCCGGTCTGCAACTGATCGAGCGATTTGCCGATCTCTTCGGGACGTACGGACCGTTCGACCAGTTGAACCCGCCCATCCACTGAGGCGAGGTCGGACATGTAGTCGGCGATGTGCTGGCCTTCGGCGGATCCCGCCAGCAGCAGGCCGGTGAAGCGTACCGGATTGATGACGTTGTCGGCGCCGGCCTGCCGGGCCAGCAATTCGTTGTCGTCGGCGCGGACCACCACGGTGATCGGCACGCCGGGCGCCAGATGGCGCGCCGTTAGCACGATCAGGATCGAGGTATCGTCGCGCCCAGCCGATACCAGGATCGTGCGCGCGGCCTCGATCCGGACGGCGGAGAGCGTTTCGTCGCGCGTAGCGTCGCCTTCCAGCACGTTGCAGCCCTGCTGTTCGGCATGGCGCAGCCGGCCGTACGAAGGATCGACGACGACGATGCAGGCCGGGTCGGTCCCGCGCGCGATCAGTTCCTGCACCGCCTGCGATCCGCTGACGCCGAAGCCCAGCACGACCACGTGGTCTGACAGCCGTTCCTGGATGCGCTTCATGCGCCAGCTCTCCCAGCTATGCTTGATGAAGTAGTTGTAGGCCGTGCCCACGAAGATGAAGATCACGGCAAAGCGGATGGGGGTGACGATGACCGCCTCGATCAGGCGCGACTTGTCGCTGACGGGGGCAATGTCGCCGAAGCCCGTCGTGGTGATCGAGATCATCGTGAAATAGAATACGTCGAGGAAGCTGACGGTCCCGTCGTGCGTGTCCTTCAGCCCGTCGCGGTCGATCCAGTGGATCAGCACCACGAACATCACCAGCGCAAACGCTCCGCCAAGCCGAAGGCCAAGGTCTGCCCAGACCGGCAGATCCACCGCCCGCTTGAGCGGCTTGGTCAACTGGCGAGCCAGCTGCCGGGGGGCGCTGGGCTTGCTCACGGAGCCTTTGGCAGTTGGCCCAGCGGATCGACCGGTCGGCCATCCTGCCGCACTTCGAAATGAAGTTCATCGCCCTTGGCGCGGCCCGTATCGCCGACCAGGCCGATGCGTTCACCCGCCGCGACTTTCCCGCCTTCTTTCACCGTCACGCGGCTAAGAAAGCCGTAGGCGGTGAACCAGCCGTCGCCATGGTCGAGCACCACGAGGTTGCCGAACTGGTCCTTTTCCTCTCCCGCGAACCTGACCGTTCCGGCAGCGGCGGCACTGACCATGGTGCCCTTGGGCGCGGGAATGTCGATGCCATCGTGATAGTCGGACCCGGTGGCGTAGCCGCGCCGTACCGTGCCGGTAAGCGGCCAGGCGAACCGCGCGGACTTTGACGCCGTGGCTGGAGCAGCGGATGCCGGGGGCCTGGCCGCCAACGTCCGGGCGCCGGTCGCGGGTGGGTCGAGCAGGGTGGGGATCAGCAGATTCTGGCCCGGCTTCACCGGCGCATCCGGATCGAGGTTGTTGGCCAGCGCGATCTGTTCCCACGGAACCGCCGTGTCCATCGAGATCGAGAACCCCGTCTCGCCCGCCTTGACCCGGTGGCGGCCCGTGCGCGGAATCTTCAGCTTCTGGCCGACGCGCACGTCATAGGGCGGCTGCAGACCGTTGGCCTCGGCGATCAGCACGCGGGCGACTTTGGCGCGCGCGGCGATGCCGCCTAGCGTTTCACCCGGCGCGACGAGATGCTCGGTTTCGTAATCCGCAGCGCTGGCGGCGATTGGCGCGCGAGCCTCGATCACGCGGGCGGCGCTGGCGACCTGTCTTGCGGCAGGGGCGGCTGCGTCGGCAGCCTTGGCCCCCTGCGTCGATTTCGCAGTTTGTGCCGGCTTGTCCCTGGCTGCAGTTGCCGCCGCCTTTGCCGTCGCAATGTGCGGAATAGCCAGCTTCTGCCCGACCCGGACGACGTAAGGTTCCTTGAGCGCGTTCGCCTTGACGATGGCGCTGGCAGGCACGCCCGCCCGATTGGCGATGCCGTTCAGCGTCTCGCCCGACTGGACGACGTGGACCGTGTCCTTCCCCTCGGGCGCGGCCAGAGCGGGTGTGCTTACAAGCGCCGCCGCCAGGAATAGCGCAGGTTTCATGCGCCAAACTGCCCGGCCAGCGCCTGCAGCGAGGCTTCGTGCGTCAGGTCGAGATGCAGCGGGGTCACCGAAACGTAGCCTTCCGCGATCGCCTCCAGGTCGGTCTGGTGACCGGGTGTGTGTTCGATCCCGTGAAGGCCAAACCAGTAATAGGGAAAGCCACGCGGATCGCGCCCTTCGACCACCGAGCCGCGCGCGTAGTTATGGAAGCCCTGGCGCACCACGCGGATGCCTCTTACGTCGCGGCCGAGCAGCGGGGGGAAGTTGACGTTGACGAGGGTGCGCGGTGCAAACGGCTGATCCAGCAGGGGGCGCAGCACCTTGGCGCCCCATTCCTCGGCCGCGGAAAAGTCGACGCCGTCGCCCAGATCCTCCCGAGAGGGCACCTGGCTAAGCGCGATCGAGCGGATGCCCGCCAGCGCGCCTTCCAGTGCTGCCGAGACAGTGCCCGAATAGGTCACGTCATCGCCCAGATTGGCGCCGCGATTGACGCCCGACAGGATCAGGTCCGGCGGCCCCGGCAGTGCCTTCTTGAGGCCCAGCGTCACCGAATCGGTCGGCGTACCGGTGACCGAGAAGCGTTTTTCCGCATGCTGGCGCATCCGCACCGGGCGGTTGAGTGTCAGCGAATGCCCCGCGCCCGACTGTTCCTCGCTCGGTGCGCAGATCCAGATATCGTCCGAAAGCTGCGCGGCGATCTTCTCCAGCACATAGAGGCCGGGGGCGTTGATGCCGTCGTCGTTGGTGAGGAGAATGCGCATATTCATGCCTTTAACCATATCGCGCGGCAGGCGTCGCGCGGAAATCATGCCCAACTATGTTGGCGCGGTGCTTCGAGACGCCAAAGTTCAGGCGGACGGGGGGCGGGACTCTGCTCCATCCCGTCCGGCCTCCCACGTTTCAAACGCTCCAGAACGTCAGGCCAGCACGTCCAGCGTTTCGATGCCGCCCATCCATGGCCTGAGCGCTGCCGGTACCGTCACCGAACCGTCGGCCTGCTGGTAGTTCTCCAGAACCGCCACCAGCGTGCGTCCCACTGCCAGGCCCGACCCGTTCAGCGTGTGCACAAACTCGGTCTTCTTCGCACCTTCCGGCTTGTAGCGGGCGTTCATCCGGCGCGCCTGATAGTCGCCGCAGTTCGAGATCGAGCTGATTTCACGGTAAGCGCCCTGGCCCGGCAGCCAGACTTCAAGGTCGAACGTCTTGCGCGCCGTGGCGCCCATGTCTCCGGCGCAGAGCAGCACCTTGCGGTAAGGCAGTTCCAGCGCCCGCAGTATGCCCTCGGCAGCGGCAACCATGCGTTCATGCTCGGCCTCGCTCTCCTCCGGGCTGGCGATGGTGACAAGCTCGACCTTCTCGAACTGGTGCTGGCGGATGAACCCGCGCGTGTCGCGGCCCGCTGCGCCTGCCTCCGAACGGAAGCAGGGGGTGAGCGCGGTCATGCGCAGAGGCAGCTGCGTGGGGTCGAGGATGTCGCCGGCCACCGCGTTGGTCAGCGATACTTCGGCAGTGGGGATCAGCCAGCGACCATCGGTTGTGCGGAAGAGGTCTTCGGAGAACTTGGGCAACTGGCCGGTGCCGTAGACGGCTTCGTCCCGGACCAGCAGCGGCACGTTGCATTCCACGAAGCCATTGGTCGCGGTCTGTGTGTCCAGCATGAACTGCGCCAGGGCCCGATGCAGGCGCGCCATCTGCCCCTTGAGGAACGTGAAGCGCGCGCCAGACAGCTTCGCCCCCGTCTCGAAGTCGAGGCCGAGCGCGGGGCCGAGGTCGGCGTGTTCCCTGGGCGTGAAGTCGAAGGTGCGCGGGGTGCCCCAGCGCGCGACCTCGACGTTCTGCGCCTCATCCTCGCCATCAGGGACTTCGGCGACGGGGATGTTGGGCAGGCCCGCAAGCGCGTCCTGCAGCCGGGCTGCAAGATCCTTTTCCTCAGTCTCAAGCGCGGGCAGGGTGTCCTTGAGCGCGGCGACTTCGGCCTTCAATGCTTCTGCCGTTGCGGCATCGCCCGAACCCATCGCCTTGCCGATCGCCCTGGAGGCGTCGTTGCGGCGGTTCTGCCCTTCCTGCAGCCTTGTGGCGACGGCGCGGCGCTGTTCGTCAAGCGCGACGAGCGCGGCGGATACGGGTGCCACGCCGCGGCGGGCAAGGCCGACGTCGAAGGCTTCGGGGTTTTCGCGGATCTGGCGGATGTCGTGCATAGTGCCCGAGCCTATGCCGCCTGCGCCTTTCACCCGCAAGACGAAGCGCGGCGAATGTCGCGGATGTGGAGGCAAAAAACCGCGTCGGCCTCATGCATTCATCGGGTCGTCGCGGGGTGCACGTCCTGTAACCGGGCGTTCATCGTTGCGGTGGCGACAGGGGGCGCATGTCCATTTTACCGCAAACAATTCGCTGCTCTATGAACAAGCACAAGGTCGATCGCCACAAGGTGGAGTGGGACGGGCTGCACTATGTGGGCAAATGCGAAGGGTGCGGCGCCGGCGTCTATCGCATAAGCCACAAGCAATGGCGGCTGCTGGGCCCGGAATGAGCCGTTAGGATAGAGCTGGCGGGAACACCGCTGAACCGGATCACCATCCTCTTCTAAGGATGGTGGGCGCGACAGGGATTGAACCTGTGACCCCACCCGTGTGAAGGGTGTGCTCTACCGCTGAGCTACGCGCCCGCTCCGTTGGCGGAAGCGCGCCTTTAGACAGGGCGGATCGAATTGACAAGCGGTGATTGCAAGATAAATCGCATCGGCATGACTGAAGACACCAACACGCCCGAATCCGCGCCGCAGGCCGCTCCCGTCACCTCCGGTCCGGACGTGCCGCCCGATCATCTGGCGATCAACCCGCGCAGCCCGTTCTTCGATCAGGACAAGCTGCAGCGCGGCGTCGGCATCCGCTTCAAGGGCACCGTGCGCACCAATGTCGAGGAATACAGCATTTCCGAAGGCTGGGTGCGCGTGCAGGCCGGCAAGACGCTGGACCGCAAGGGCAATCCGCTAACCATCAAGCTCGTCGGTCCGGTAGAGGCCTGGTACGAAGATCTCGGCGAGGACGCGCCGGTTGCCAAGAAGGGCTGAGGCTTGCTGCCCAGGGCCGGTCACGCATGGCCGGCCCTGGGCGGCGAAGCGATCAGAAGTTGCCGGCGATGATTGCGCCGATGGGGTCGCTGCGGCGGCCCTTTTTCGTGGCCGGTTTGAGAGTGCCGGGTTTGGCGGCGGCGATCATGGCAGGCGTTGGGCCGAATTGCGCCTTGTCCCGGTCGGGCACGGCATCCTTCAGCCTGGCGCCGGGCCTGGCGTTGTAGATGAAGCCCGAAACCGGCCAGTGCGTGGTGCCCAGGTTGCGTGACGGGCCGTACCAGATCCGCACCTCGCTCCAGTCGTTGTTCGGCGATACGTCCAGCGCCGAGACATTCCGTTCGATTTCGCCGGGGGTGGACCAGTTCGCATGGCTCAGCAGCACGGTGCGCGCGTCGATCACGCGGCTGACCGTCGCGACATGGCCCAGCCTGGAATTGTTGAACGGTTTGATCGCCATCACCGCGCCGACGCGCGGGGCGTTGCCGGTGGCGTAGCGGCCCCGGGCCTGCTGCCACCATGTCCAGGCATCGCCATAGAGCTGGATGCCCGAAGTGGTGCGCGCATAGGGCACGCATTCCAGATGGCCGGGTGCCTTGGGCACGCTTTGCGCCGATCCGGCGTCCGCGTCCACGGCGATGACGGTACTGGCGATGGCCCCGCCCGGCAGTGCGCAGGCGGCGGCAAGCGCCATGGCGGTGATGCTGCGGTAAACCCTCATGAACGCCGTTCTGCCCCCTGAAGATTGACATGCATCTTCGGTGCTTGGTTAACGACGAGGCAGGAAAAGGTTCCGGCCTTTCCCTTGAAATCGCGCGAATCTTGCGGAAAATCGTTTGCAGTCGTTTTAACAGGATGCAGTGGCGAATTGCCGTCAGACTGACTGCGAATCACCGCAACGCTTGCCAAATCCGCCGGAAATGCCCAAGCGGGTGGCATCATGCTTCCCCAAGTCATCATTATCGGCCGGCCCAACGTCGGCAAGTCCACGCTGTTCAACCGACTCGTCGGCAAGAAGCTGGCGCTCGTGGACGACCAGCCCGGTGTCACGCGCGACCGTCGATTCGGCGATGCCGAGCTGCTGGGCCTCAAATTCCAGATAGTCGACACTGCCGGATGGGAGGACGACGAGGCCGAGACTTTGCCCGGTCGCATGCGCAAGCAGACCGAGGCGGCGCTGGAGACGGCGGACGTCGCGCTGTTCGTCGTCGATGCCCGCGCGGGCCTGACGCCGCTCGACGACGAGATCGGCAACTGGCTGCGTTCCTCGCCAGTTCCCGTGATCCTGTTGGCAAACAAGGCCGAAGGCCGTGCAGGCGAGGGCGGGTTGCTGGAAGCCTACTCGCTGGGCCTTGGCGATCCGGTCGGCATCTCTGCCGAGCATGGCGAAGGCATGGCTGACCTCTTTGAGGCGCTGCTGCCTCACCTTGACCCGCTTCAGCCTGAGGAAGACCCGTTCGCCGAGGAACTGGACGACGAAGCGCTGTTGCGTGCGCCGCTCAAGCTGGCGATTGTCGGGCGTCCGAATGCGGGCAAGTCCACGCTCATCAACAAGCTGCTGCGTGAAGACCGGCTGCTGACCGGCCCGGAAGCCGGCATCACCCGCGATTCGATCACCATCCACTGGCAATGGACCGATCCCAAGACCGATGACGTGCGCGAAGTCCACCTCATCGACACCGCCGGCATGCGCAAGCGCGCCAACGTGACCGAGAAACTGGAACGTCTGGCAGTAGCCGATGCGCGCCATGCGATCGACTTCGCCGAAGTGGTGGTCCTGCTGCTCGACGCCACGCGCGGGCTGGAGCATCAGGACCTGACCATCGCCTCCAAGGTGCTGGAGGAAGGCCGCGCGCTGATGATCGCGATCAACAAGTGGGACGTGGCAAAGGATGCCTCGGGCCTGTTTAACGGCATTCGCGCCGCCCTCGACGATGGCCTTGCGCAAGTCCGCGGGCTGCCGCTGCTGGCGGTTTCAGCCCGGACCGGCAAGGGGCTGGACGAGTTGATCGCCGCTGCCTTCTCCATCCGCGAGGCGTGGAACAAGCGCGTGCCGACCTCGGCGCTCAACCGCTGGTTCGACGATGCCCTTTCGGCCAACCCACCCCCGGCGCCGGGCGGCAAGCGCATCAAGCTGCGCTACATCACTCAGGCAAAGACCCGTCCGCCGGGCTTCGTCGTGTTTGGGACGCGGCTTGACCTGCTGCCGGAAAGCTACAAGCGCTATCTGGTCAACGGCATGCGGCGCGAACTGGGCTTTGAATCGGTGCCGATCCGTCTGAACCTGCGCAGCGCGAAGAACCCCTTCGCCAAGGATTGAGCTGTTGTCCCGGACCTGATCCGGGACAACGATGCTTATGACGGGTGGGCCACCGCTTCGTCGGCTGCCTTGGCTGCGGCAGCTTCGGTCTGGACCGGGACGGGGGAACCTTCACGCACCGCCACCTTGGCTTCGCGCCGGTCGCGGTGCTGGTTCCATACCGCGATGAACAGCGCGGCGATCACCGGGCCGATGATGAAGCCATTAAGACCAAACAGTTCCAGCCCGGACAGCGTCGCGATCAGCACGACGAAGTCGGGCAGGCGGGTGTCGCGGCCCACGAGGATCGGGCGCAGCACATTGTCGACCATACCGATGATGAACACGCCGCAGAACACCACGATCCCGGCGTGGACGGTGCTGCCGGTGGCGAAAAGATAGATGGCCACGGGCACCCAGATCGCCGCCGTGCCGATCGCCGGCAGCAGTGAGAAGAAGCCCATCATGACGCCCCAGATCAGCGCACCCTCGATGCCCAGCACGGAGAACAGCAGGCCGCCCAGGAAGCCCTGAACGACAGCGACGACAACTGTGCCGCGCATCGTCGCGCGAACCACCAGCAGGAAGTTGTCGATCAGCGAATCGCGCGTATCGGCATGCAGCGGCAGGCTGGTGCGGACCATCTCGCCATAGCGGTCGCCGTCGCGCAGCAGGAAGTAGCTGAGGTAAAGCATCACGCCCAGCGCCGCGACGAAGCTCAGCGCACCCTGGCCGACCGAAAGCACACGGCCCGCCACCGTCTGCAGGCCGCTGGTGATGCTGGAGCCGAACTGGCGGCGGATCGTCTCGAAATCGTTGAGGCCGTACTCGGAGATCAGGCGGCGCATGCTGGACGGCATGGCGCTCTGCACCTGCTGGAAGATGCGACCGAAGTCGATCTGGCCGCTGGTGATCTTCTGGTAAAGCACGGTCGCTTCGTTGACGAGGCTGATGCCCAGCAGGATCGTGGGGACCACGAACAGCGCGATCAGTCCGAACAGGACGATCGAGGCCGCCAGATTCTTGCGGCCGTTCATCCGGTCGGCCAGTTTGGCGGTCAGCGGCTGGAACATGATCGCCGCCACCACGCCCCACAGAACCGCGCCGAAATAAGGCGCGAGCAGGTAGGCCGCAGCCAGAGAAATCAGCACCACGAGGACGGCGAAGCCGATGTCCTCCGTCTGTAGTCCGCGCTTTTCGTCAGATCCCATTCAGCCCCCTTACAACGCAAAACCGCTCGTGCCATCGGATAAACGACGGCACAAGCGGCGGTTCCCGTCGTGGGGAAATCTGCCTTGCGCAAGCGTTGCGGCGAACACCGCGTGAGCATGTCCTGGCAGACATGCTCACGGCTGGATCATTCCGATTCGCCGGCGGGCTTGCTCTGCAGTTGGCAGTAGTTCTGGATGCCCATGCGGGCGATCATGTCGAACTGCTTTTCCAGGAAGTCGACGTGCTCTTCTTCGCTTTCGAGAATGCGAGCGAAGATTTCACGGCTGACGAAATCGCGCACGGTCTCGCAATGTGCGATGGCTTCCTTGAGCATCGGGATCGCATCGTATTCCAGCGCGAGGTCGGCCTTGAGGATTTCCTCGACCGTCTCGCCGACGCGCAGCTTGCCCAGGTTCTGGAAGTTGGGGAGGCCATCGAGATAGAGGATGCGGTCAGCCAGAACGTCGGCGTGCTTCATCTCATCGATGGATTCGTGACGCTCGTACTCAGCAAGCTTCTTGATGCCCCAGTTGTCCAGCATGCGGTAATGCAGCCAGTACTGGTTGATGGCGGTCAGCTCGTTGAACAGCGCCTTGTTCAGAAATTCGATAACCTTGAGGTCGCCCTTCATCGCGCGGAAACTCCTATGTTGGAGCCGCGGCCTATAATCGGCAATGTCGAGTCGGGCAAGTCAGGTCATGAATTAGGCGGCTGCAGAGATTCCCATTCCTGCCGACGCATGTTCGTCGGCGATGATGTCTTCGGCTTCGTCCAGGCACTGGCGGCACTGCGGAGGCCGACCGATGGCACCGTAGATCGCTTCGGCATTGCCGCGACAACGGCGTGCCGCGCAGCGAAGCTCGGTCTCTCGAATGGCATTGCAGATGCACACGTACATGAGCGAATCCTCTATTCGCCTTCCAATATATGCGAGTGCGAGTGGATCGCAATAGCATATTTGCTAGTCTGGGCGTGGGCGCAGGTTCGGCAAGACCCGGTGTTCGACCAACGACCGCCACAGCCACTCCAGCGGCCCGCGCTGGAAACGGCCTAGCCATGGAGCACTCCAGCCCAGCATCAGGGCCCAGCCGCCAAACACGAAAAGCCATTGGCCGGCGGGTCGCACACTGCCGAACAGGCCAAGGCCCCAGCCATAGAAGATGAACGTCATGACCAGACTGGTCAGCACGTAGTTGCTGAAGGCCATCCGCCCCGCCGACACGATCCGCCGCCCGATCCATGTCGCTCCCGGCCAGGGCGCGGCAAGCACCAGCAACCCGGCATAGCCGATCCCGCCCAGTACATGCGGCATCGCCAGTCCCCACGCGATCGCCGCTTGCATCGCCACGGGCGGAAAGCCGCGCGGCCACGCCCAGCCCAGGAACAGTGCCGTCAGGACGAGCCCGGCGAAAGTGCAGGCCAGCGCCAGCTCCTTCACCCGCCCGCGCGACATGGGGCGGCGCGTGCCGGGTGCGAAGAAGCCGGTGCGATAAAGGACCATCCCGATCAGCATCAGCGGCAGCGTCTCGGAAAAGGCGCCGGATACCATCTGCACCGGCCAGAATGGACGCTCCACCAGCTTGATGCGCAGCAGATCAAGCCAGCCCAGCGCTCCTTCGCGCAGTTCCTGTGCGGCCCAGGCGTGGACCGGCTCCATCCGGGAGGCCAGAAGCCGCAGCTGCGTAGGGTCGGCGACATTGCGGCGAAGGGCGGTCTCGGCTTCGATCGCGGTAGCTGCGTCCAGCATCCCCCAGATATGCCAACCATAATAGAGCGCCAGCGCACTCCATATCAGTATCCGGTCGGGCAGGGGGCGCATCAGCAGCGCCGCGATCCCGCAGGTCGCATAAAGAAACAGGATGTCGCCCCACCACAGCAGCAGATAGTGCGCCAGTCCGAAGAGCAGCAGCCAGCCCAGCCGCCTCAGCTGCAACGCGTCGCCGTCGCGGCCCGCGGCCTCGCACCGTTCGTGGAACAGTACCAGCCCGGCGCCGAACAGCAGCGTGAACAGCGCCCGCATCTTGCCCTCGAAGAAGAGGAACCCGAAGGCCCAGGCAGCTTCGTCAAGTTGGCTCGGAGCGGCAAGGGCGGGGGCGAAACGCGGTGTGATCGCTCCGATCATCGGCCCGGCGAAGCCCGCGATGTTGATCGCCAGAATGCCCAGAACGGCAACGCCCCGGATCAGGTCAAGCGAATGTATCCGCTCCGGCAGGGGGGCGGCGGCGTCTTCCGGAACGATCAGTCCCGGGCCGCTATGCACCCGAAGCCACCGGCGGTCAGGCGGGCGCAGGCGGCATCGGCTTCGGCCTTGGAGCCGAAGCCTGCGGCCTGCAGCTTGGTCAGCTTACCCGCCGGCACCATCATGCGGGGATGCCCGGCAAGTTCGGCGCGGCCCTTGATGCGGTTCCAAAGCGCTTCGGCATTGCCGGTGACGCCAAATGCGCCAAGCTGCACGCGCCAGGGTCCGGCGGCGCGAGGCGCAGCGGCGGGCGCAGGCTTGTGTAAGGCAGGCTTGGCCTGCGGCTTCGCGACAGAAGCGGGGGGCGGGGCAGGGGGCAAGGTGGCTTTTGCCACATGGGGCGCCGCGGATGGCGTCGCGACGGCCATGGTTGGGCCGCTGCCTTGTGTGTCGAGTTCCACCGTCGTGCTCAGGCGCTGGCGGTTCGCCTGCGCTTCGGTCGCCAGCTGCGAGGCCAGGGCCACGCTTTTCTGTCGGTCGGCAAGCGGAATGTGCTGGTCCATCTGCGCCAGCGCGCTTGTCGCCTGCGGCAACCCCGCCTGCTGTGCCAGACTGGCCAGCGCATAAGCGCGGACCCAGTCCCGCTTGACGATGTCGCCGTTGAAGTGGCCCACGCCCAGGATGTACTGCGCACGCGGATCACCGCGCGATGCGGCGGCTTCGACGTAAGGCAGGGCGTGCAGGCGTTCACCGCGCTGGAAAAGCAGCAGGCCGTAGGCGTCTGCCGCCTGCGGATGCCCCTTGGCAGCGGCCTGTCCGTAAAGCGCTTCTGCCTTGCCAAGGTCCAGCGGCTCTCCGCGGCCAAGCTTGTACGCCTGCGCCAGATTGAACATCGCGTCGGGATCACCCCTGTCGGCCAGCGGCTGCCATTCGCGGATGGCGGCGGCGTAATCGCCGGTGGACCACGCATCGACGCCTGCCTTCACGTCCGCACCGGCAGGCGCTGCAGCCAGCGCCAGCGCAGCGGCAAGAACTGTGGTCGCGGGGGTAAAACTCTTGCTCACTGCCTGCCTTGCGTCCGGAATTGCCCCATCGATATCCCATGTAAGCTTAACAGGCAGCCGGATGCCAGCACCAAGCGCCGCTAAGGTCAAACGGGATCTTGCATCATGCCTAGGATCGAAGAGTTAACGGGCAGTGCACGGCAGTGGCACGCGTGCTTCATGCATGGCGCAATTGCGACCGACAACTTAGGCAATTAACCGTAAATTAGGAACGATCAGGCACTCCCTTCTGCGGGCACTGCGTGTCCGCTCATGGGGGTTCACGGTTTTGCGCGTTTTGGCATTGGCATCGCAGAAGGGCGGCTCGGGCAAGACGACGCTGTCCGGACACCTGGCGGTAGAGGCCGAACGCGCCGGAGCCGGGCCGGTCGTGCTGATCGACATCGATCCCCAGGGCTCCCTTTCCGACTGGTGGAACGAGCGCGAGGCGGACACCCCCGCCTTTGCTCGCACTACCGTGGCACGACTTGCCGCAGACCTGCAGACGCTGCGCCAGCAGGGCTTCAGGCTCGCCGTCATCGACACCCCGCCTGCGATCACCCTGGCGATCCAGAGCGTCATCGCGGTGGCCGAACTGATCGTCATCCCGACCCGGCCCAGTCCGCATGATCTGCGCGCGGTGGGCGCTACGGTCGATCTGTGCGAGCGGTCCGGCAAACCGCTGGTCTTCGTGGTCAACGGCGCCACGCCCAAGGCTCGGATCACCGCAGAGGCCGCCGTCGCGCTTTCACAGCATGGCACCGTGGCCCCCGTCACCGTCCACCAGCGCACGGATTTCGCAGCCTCGATGATCGATGGCCGCACCGTGATGGAGATCGATCCGAACGGGCGCTCCACCGCTGAGATGGCAGCGCTGTGGGCCTATGTGGCCGACCGTCTCGAAAAGAATTTCCGCCGCACGATCTTCGCTGCGCCCCCTGCCGGCCATTCAGCGCCGGGGCCCGTGGGGCCAAGTGCGCTGCGCCCGGTGGGCGGCTTCGGTCGCCGCGTGCCGGCATGATTTTTCAAGGAAGCATGATGAAGAACCGCCCCTCCAGCAGTGCCCGCACCGCCGGCTTCACCTTGTGCTCGGCCATGGTCGCTGCGCTGCTTGCGGGCTGTGCAGGCGGGCACACGGGCATGGCCAGCACCAGTGCGGCGCACGGTGAGGCGATGCCGGGTACTCCCGGCGATGCCGAACTGGCGAAGATCGAGGGCCGCGTAGCGAAATCTCCACGCAATGCCGCGGCGCGCGTGGCGCTGGCGCAGGGCTACCTTGCTGCCGGCCGCTTCGAATCTGCGACGCAGACGTTCGAGGATGCCGTGGTTTTGGGCGACATGACCGCGCGGACCGGGCTGAGCCTGGCGCTGTCCTACATCGGTTCGGGCCGCAACGCGCAGGCGCTGGAGGTGCTGGCGCGCCATGCGCAACAACTGCCCGTGAGCGACTACGGCCTTGCCGTGGCGCTGGCAGGGCATCCGGCCGAAGCCGTTGCCGTGCTGTCCGAGGCGGTCAAGAGCGGTGCCAATAATCCCAAGACGCGCCAGAACCTGGCCTATGCCTATGCGCTGGACGGGCGTTGGGCAGAGGCACGGGTGGTCGCGTCGCAGGACGTTTCCGGTGAGGAACTGGATGCCCGCCTGCAGGAATGGGCCGGCAATGCGCGGCCCGGCCTTGCTCGCAAGCGGGTGGCCGGACTGCTGGGCACGCCGCTGCGAGCTGATCCGGGGCAGCCGGTGGCGCTGGCCCTGAACGGCGTTCCCGATACCGCGCCCCGCGCCCTGATGGCAGCGGCGGAGCCGGTTGCGCCCGCAGCACCTTTGGGTGAACTGCCGGCGATGCAGGAACCCGAACAGATGTCGGACGCACCGGCCTTTGCCGATGTTCCTGCACGGAGTGCGCCGATTCCGCGCGTCGCGCTTGGCGCGCCTACCGCCCCGCGCAGCACGATTGAGCGGGCGTTCGATGGCAGTCTCGCCAAGGCGCAGAAGGCTCCGGTGCGCAAATCGGCAACCCCGGTGGCGAGCGTCGCTGCAAAGGCTGCTCCGGCAGCGGGCGGCCATGTGGTGCAGTTGGGTTCCTTCAGTTCGATGGACGGTGCCCGGCGCGCCTGGGCGATCTTCCAGCGGCGCGACCCGTCGCTGCGCGGGCACACCATGCGCATCACCGAAGCGGACGTGAACGGCCGTCGCTACTACCGGGTCGCCGCCGAAGGCTTTGCGCGCGGTGCAGCGCAGTCGATGTGCTCGACTGTCAAGGGTCGGGGCGGCGAATGCCTGGCTTACGAAGGATCGCGCGCCGGCTCCGGCACAGCGACGAAGCGCGAGGGGCGGGCGGTGCTGGCGAGCCGCTGATCGGCTTTGGCCCGACTGCCGGGGGGCCTATCCTGCTCCCCGTTGCGATGCCAAGATGAGGTCACTTCGGCCATCGCCACTACGCTGTGCTCAGCGCGAGACGGCGATGGCAGATGGAGCCCGGGGCGTCTTGGGGACGAGGGGAGACGCGGCAATCCCGCACCCCTCGCGTTCTTAGCTTAGCCGCCGACCTTCTTGGTTCGCACCGCGATGCCGCCCTTGAACAGCGCCAGCACACGCCCCTGAACCGGCTGACGATCGAACGGCGTGTTGCCCGCAGCAGCGGCCATCTTGTCCGAATTGACGATCCACGGGCGTTCGGGATCAAGCACGGCGATGTCCGCCTCTGCACCCACCGCCAGTCGTCCGGCATCGACGCCGAGCAGCCTTGCCGGATTGCCAGCGATCAACTCGAACGCGCGCGCCATGTCGATCACGCCGTCGCGAACGAGGTTCAGCGTCAGTGGCAATAGCGTCTCCGCGCCGGCCATGCCGGGGGCCGAATCGCTGAACGGCAGGCGCTTGTCCTCTGGACCGCGGGGATCATGGCCCGATGCGATGACGTCGATCGTACCGTCGGCGATGGCGGCGACCAGGGCCTGCCGGTCCGCCTCGCAGCGCAGCGCGGGCGACAGATGCGTGAACGTGCGGAATGCTCCGATCGCAAGGTCGGAGAGCATGAAGTAGGCGGGGCTGACACCCGCCGTCACCTTCAGCCCGCGTGTCTTTGCAGCGCGCACGAGGTCCAGCCCGGCGGCGGTCGTCACGTTGCGGAAGTGGATCGCCGCATTTGCCATTTCAGCCAGCGCGATGTCGCGGGCAATCGCCAGCGCCTCTGCCTGGGCAGGCGCGCTGGGCAGGCCCAGACGGGTCGCCATTTCTCCGGCGGTGGCAACGGCATTGCCGACAATACCGGCGTCCTCGGCGTGGGCGATGACGACCATACCCAGCATCCCGGTATACTGCAGCAGCCGTAGCATCGTACCCGAATCGCCGACCCAGCGCCGCCCGGTGGCGACGGCGCGGGCGCCCGCATCACGCATCATCGCGATCTCGGCCAGTGCCTTGCCCTCCAGCCCCTGCGTCGCGGCGGCAAGCGGATGGACCCAGAAGTCCGGCTTGCCCGACTGCGCGGCGAAACGCACCCGCGCCGACACGTCGAGCGGCGGGTTCTGGTCCGGCATGAGCGCCGCGCGGGTGATCCCGCCGAAGTGGAACGCGGGCTTGTCGATCGCGAAGACGCCGATGTCGACAAGGCCGGGGGCGACGATCTGGCCGCGCGCGTCATGCACGGTGTCGCCGTCCTGCGGCGCAACGTCCGCACCGATGGCGGTGATGAACCCGCCTTCCGCCCGGACCGCGCCGGGCCGAATCGAGCCGTCGGGCAGCAGCAGGCGGCCGCCGATGACGGTCAGGGGTGCGTGCGCGCTCATGCCCAGCCCTCCATCTTGCGGCCTTTTCGGGTGAGCACGTCCAGGCAGGCCATGCGGATGGCGACGCCCATTTCGACCTGCGTGGTAATCATCGATCGCTCCACATGGTCGGCGACGTTGCTGTCGATCTCGATACCGCGGTTCATCGGGCCGGGGTGCATGACCAGTGCGTTCGATTCGGCGAGTTCCAGCCGCTCCAGCGTCAGGCCGTAGAGATGGCGATATTCACGCGGGGAAGGAATGAACTGGCCCTCCATTCGCTCCATCTGCAGGCGCAGCATCATCACTACGTCGGCCCCCTTCAGCGCCGCATCGAAATCGTGGAACACCTTCACGCCCATCTGCTCGATGTCGGCGGGCATCAGCGCGGGCGGCGCGCAAACGCGCACTTCGGCGCCAAGCGAGGCCAGACACAGGATGTTGGATCGCGCTACGCGGCTATGCAGGATGTCGCCGCAGATCGTCACGCGCAGGCCGTTGAAGGCTCGCTTGGCCTGCCGGATGGTCAGCGCATCCAGCAGCGCCTGTGTGGGGTGTTCGTGCTGGCCGTCACCGGCATTGAGCACCGGGCAGTCCACCTTGTCCGCGATCAGCTGCACCGCGCCCGAACTGGCATGGCGGATGACGATGGCGTCGGCGCGCATGGAATTTAGCGTCATCGCCGTGTCGATCAGCGTCTCGCCCTTCTTCACGCTGGACGTGGCGACGGCCATGTTCACCACGTCCGCGCCAAGGCGCTTGCCTGCGATCTCGAAGCTCAGCAGCGTGCGCGTCGAATTCTCGAAGAAGGCGTTTATGATCGTCATGCCGGACAGGAGTTCGCGCCGCTTCTGCGCGCCCCGGTTCATCTCGACCCACTGTTCCGCCTCATCGAGCAGGAACCAGATCTGGTGCGGAGCAAGGCCCGCGATGCCCGTGAGGCCGCGATGCGGAAAGGCGAGGGCGCCTGCCGGATAGGTATATTCTGGGGATGTCATCAAAGACCATGCCTTAGGCGGCAGCGCCGGGCGGGGCAAGGGGGCGCGGGGGGAAAACCTCGGTTCCGGAGCAAGTCCGGGGTGCGGTGCGTTGTGTGCCCTTTCCCATTGCGCACACCAGCAGGTAAGGCTGGGCGCGAAAGGTGTTCGGTACATGAGATTCGCGCGCAAGGTCTGGAAGTTGCTGGTGGCCGTGAAGGACGCGCTGGCTCTGCTGTTCCTGCTGGCCTTCTTCGGGGCGATCTATGCCGCGTTGATGGCGCGTCCGGTTGGCGGCAAGGTGGAGAACGGGGCGCTGCTGCTCGACCTCGATGGAACCGTGGTGGAGGAAAAAAGCAAGGTCGATCCGCTCCAGTTGCTGACTGCCGGCGACGGTCAGATTCACGAGTTCCAGGCGCGCGACGTGGAACGCGCGCTGCGGCTGGCGGCCACCGACACGCGGATCAAGGCGGTGGTGCTGGACCTGTCCCGCTTTCTGGGCGGGCGATACGTTCACCTTCACCAGATCGGCGCGGCTATCGATGCCGTGCGCAAGGCGGGCAAGCCGGTGCTGACGTTCGCCAACGTCTATGCCGACGACGGCGTGCAACTGGCCGCGCATGCCAGCGAGGCTTGGGTGGATCCGATGGGGGGCGCCTTTGTGGCCGGGCCGGGCGGCAACCTGCAGTTCTACAAGGGGCTTTTCGACAAGTACGGCGTCAATGCGCACGTCTTCCGCGTGGGCACGTACAAGTCCGCCGTCGAACCCTACATGCGTACCGACCTTTCCCCCGAAGCGCGGGAGGATTTCAGGCTGGTGCTCGATTCGCAGTGGAATGCGCTGCGGGCCGAGATCGCCCGCGCGCGCCCTAAGGCGCAGCTGGACCGCATGGTTGCGGACCCGGTCGGCTGGAGCAAGGCCCACGGCAACGACATGTCCGAGGCTGCAAAGGCTGCGGGCCTGATCGACCGCATCGGTGACCAGACCGAGTTCGAGGCCCGCGTCGAGAAGCTGGTGGGCAAAACTACCATCGCCCATGCCAGCGAGGATGCGCCCGACTACGCCCATACCACACTGGCGACCTGGCTGGCGGCAAACCCGGTGAAGGGGGAGGGCGCCAAGATCGGCGTCGTCACCATCGCCGGCGAGATCGTCGACGGCGATGCCGGGCCGGGCACGGCAGGCGGTGATCGCATCGCCCGCCTGCTCGACGACAACCGGGAAGCGGGGATGAAGGCGCTGGTCGTGCGGATCGATTCGCCGGGCGGATCGGTCATGGCTTCCGAACGGATCCGCCGTGCGATCCAGCGCTGGCGGGACGCGAAAATCCCGGTCGTAGTGTCGATGGGCACGATGGCGGCAAGCGGTGGATATTGGGTTTCCACCCCCGGCCAGCGCGTCTTTGCAGAGCCTGCGACGATCACCGGGTCGATCGGCGTCTTCGCCTTCGTGCCCAGCTTCGAGAAGACGCTGGCGGACTTCGGCGTCACCAGCGACGGGGTGCGAACCACGCCGCTGGCGGGCCAGCCCGACATCCTGGGCGGCTTCACCCCCGAAGTCGAAGGCATGTTGCAGGGATCGGTGGAGAGCATCTACGGCAAGTTCCTGGGGATCGTCGGCAAGGCGCGCGGCAAGACCCCGCAGCAGGTGGATGCCATCGCGCAGGGCCGTGTCTGGCCGGGTGCTGACGGGCAGCGGATCGGCCTGGTCGATCAGATGGGCGGTCTGGACGATGCGCTTGCCTATGCCGCCAAACTTGGCGGCGTCGGCAATGGAAAGTGGCAGGCGGTCTATCTGGCCGAACCGGACGATTCGTTCAGCGCGTTCGTCGAAAGCATGACGGCAGGATCGCAGGATCAGGCAGCGGCGTATGATTTCGCCGGACTGGTGGCGGTGCGCCAGCGCTTGCAGATGGCGCAGGCGATTTCGCGGCTGGACGGCGTTTTCGGAGCGCAGGGCGTGCAGGCATACTGCCTGCAATGCACGGCAGGGCCGGATTACCGCAGCGTGGCCAAGCCGCCGCGCGCGGACTCCACCATCGCGATGCTCGGGCGGCTGGTCGGCTGGCAATAGGCCGTCGTCTCGGTTCAGGCCGGGTTACGATGCGAACAGACCCGGGGCGGCTCCACGCTGCCCCGGGTCGATGCGTTTTAAAGCTACGGAATGTTCAGTCCGGCGGCGGCAGTTCGGTTGGCGCGCTGTCGGGCTGGTCGAAGTCCGGGCCTTCTGCGGGGTTTTCTTCCGGATGGCCGGGCGCGCCGGGGTCGTTGCCCGGTGTCGGGAACTCTGCGGGCGTGTCGCCGGGATTGTCTGCAGGCGGTTGGGTGGCCATGATCGTGTCGCTCCTCTCGCCCCCTCTCAAGCCTAACCCCCGTCGTCACCGATACGTTCCGCACGGTATCGCCGACTCGTCGCACTTGCCCTTTTTCTCGGGACGCTATAAGCGCCCGTGCCTTGAGTTTCAGGCTACACTCATGCGGGCGTGGCGGAATTGGTAGACGCGCTGGTTTTAGGTACCAGTATCGAAAGATGTGGGGGTTCGAGTCCCTTCGCCCGCACCAATCCGTCACCTGTGCGAGGGTAGTGCCGCGTAATGCTGGCCGAGAGGCCCTTTGGATTGCACAGGAAGGCATCGAAATGCAGATTGTCGAGACGACCAACGAGGGCCTGAAGCGCGCCTACACGGTCACGATTCCCGCCGCCACCATCACCTCGAAGGTTGAGGGCGAGGTCAAGAAGATCGCGCCGCAGGTCAAGATGCCCGGCTTCCGCGCCGGCAAGGTTCCCGCGAACCTGGTCAAGAAGCTGCACGGCCCGGCGATCCATCAGGAAGCGCTGAACACCTCGATCCGTGAAGCCATGGACAAGCTGGTGGCCGACAACGCCCTGCGTCCTGCGATGAACCCCGACGTCAAGCTGACCGACGGCTACGAAGAAGGCAAGGACGCCGAACTGACCGTCAGCCTCGAAGTGCTGCCGCAGATCGAAGCGCCCTCGCTCGACGGCCTGAAGCTGGAAAAGCTGAACGTCCCCGTCTCGGACGAAGCCGTGACCGAAGCGGTCGAGAACATCGCGAAGCAGCAGCAGCGCTTCGAAACCAAGGACGGCGAAGCGGCTGACGGCGACCAGCTGATCATTGACTTCACCGGCAAGCTCGACGGCGTCGAGTTCGACGGCGGCAAGGCCGAGAAGGCTCCGCTGGTGATCGGTTCGGGCCGCTTCATCCCCGGCTTCGAAGAGCAGCTGGGCGGCACCAAGGCCGGTGACGAGCGCACCATTACCGTGACGTTCCCCGAAGACTACCCGGCAGAGAACCTTGCCGGCAAGGAAACCACCTTCGACATCGTCGTGCACGAAGTGAAGGCGCCTGCCGAATCGAAGCTCGACGACGACTTCGCAAAGGAACTGGGTCTTGAAAGCCTGGAGCAGCTGCAGGGTCTGCTGCGCGGCCAGCTGGAGCAGGAAACTGCCGGCCTGACCCGTACCGCCATGAAGCGCTCGCTGCTCGATCAGCTGGCTGCCGGCCACGACTTCCCGGTGCCGCCGACCATGGTCGAGGCCGAATTCTCGCAGATCTGGCAGCAGCTCGTCCAGGAAGCGCAGAACGAGGAAGATCCGGCTGCCGCTCTCGAAGAGATCGAGGCCGAGAAGGACGACTACCGCAAGATCGCCGAGCGCCGTGTGCGTCTGGGCCTGCTGCTGTCGGAGATCGGCCAGGCCAACGGCGTCGAAGTGACGCAGCAGGAAATGGGCATGCTGCTGCAGCAGGCTGCGCAGCAGTACCGCCCCGAAGATCGCCAGCGCTTCGTCCAGTACGTGCAGCAGGATCCGATGATGGCCGCCCAGCTGCGCGCGCCGCTCTATGAGGACAAGGTCGTCGACTTCCTCATCGAGAAGGCCGAAGTGACCGAGCGCGAAGTGACCCGCGAGGAACTGCAGGCCGCGATCGAGGCCGACGCCGACGGCGAGACCACCGAAGCGAAGAAGCCCGCGAAGAAGGCTCCTGCCAAGAAGGCTGCCAAGAAGGACGAAGCCGCCGAGGCTCCGGCTGGTGAGGCTGCCGCCGAAGAGAAGCCGAAGAAGGCTCCCGCCAAGAAGGCCGCTGCCAAGAAGGACGAAGCCGCCGAAGCTCCGGCTGACGCTGCTGCGGATGAGGCCAAGCCCGCCAAGAAGGCTCCGGCCAAGAAGAAGGCCGCTGCTAAGGAGGACTGATCCTCTCCAGCGGTTCCGCCTGCAAACAAAAAGGCCCGGTGCAGCGATGCACCGGGCCTTTTTGTTTGCAGGCGGAGAGCGAGGGCCCCGTTCAGTCCCCCAGCTTGCCGAAGGGCATCAGCTTTCGGGCTAGTGCCGCCGCCGCCTTGCCGTCATTTGCGCGAAGGGACGGGAGGACCGCCTGCGCCGCGCGCTTCATCACGGCGTCAAGCGGCGTTGCCGTCTGGCCGTTCGCGGCAGCTTCCGCCCAGCGACGGGCTAGGGCGATGTCATGCGGATCGTTGCGGATCTGCAGCAGGGCGGCAAGGCCGGGGTAGAAGGCGCGGTCCCCGCCCAGCGACACGGCTTTAGCCAGTGCCGTCTCCCCGGATGCGACGCGTGCACCCAGTGCGGTACGGGCCAGGAATCCGCCCAGTTCGTCCACCGCGCCCAGATGCCATCCGGCGATCACCATCTGGGTTTCAGGGTCGCGCGGGTTCTGCGCTGCCAGCTTCTGGAACACGTCGAGCGAAGCGCGCACGTCGGACCGGCTGCGGGTCAGCTTGCCTCGATAGCCGATGGCGATGGCACGTTGCAGGGTAGCTTCGCGGTCGCCGGGGCGGGCGGCGAGGATCCGGTCGGAGGCGCTGATCGCCTGCGCGACCAGTTCCAGCGCGCGGGGCTTGGTGGCGGTCTGGAAGGCCGCGGTGGTCAACAACTCGCGGGGGGTTTCGGCAAGAGCGGCGGCTGGGGCCATGATGGCGATTGCAGTTACGGCAACAAGCGTCGAACGGTACACACAGGCTCCTGCGATGCGGGAATGACGAAGGTGGCCGAACATTGCGCCGCACGCCAGTGGCTATCGTCGCGGCCTGCACCCCGCCTGTCCCGTTTCGGACGGTGACAGTTCCTGCCCGGAGCCGCTGAACCCTGTCTGCGGGCCCCGAAAACACCTTCTCCCCCGTCCGATAGGTTAACCCCCTTGAACATCGCGCATTGCCACGCGACATAGGCGAGGCAAATCGTAAAGAGGACTCCCATGCTCGACCTGTTTGGCGCTTCGGGCGCCCAAGGAAAGTTCACCACCGATCCCGTGACCGGCGCTCTGGTGCCGATGGTCGTCGAGCAGACCAGCCGCGGCGAACGTTCGTTCGACATCTATTCGCGCCTCCTGCGCGAGCGCATCGTGTTCATCACCGGCCAGGTCGAGGACCACATGGCTTCGCTGATCGTGGCGCAGCTGCTGTTCCTCGAATCGGAAAACCCGACCAAGGACATCTCGATGTACATCAATTCGCCGGGCGGCGTCGTCACGGCGGGCATGGCGATCCACGACACCATGCAGTACATCAAGCCGCGCGTCTCCACCGTGTGCATCGGCCAGGCCGCCTCGATGGGTAGCTTCCTGCTTGCCGCCGGCGAGCCGGGCATGCGCATTGCGCTGCCGAACGCCCGCATCATGGTGCACCAGCCTTCGGGCGGCGCCCAGGGCATGGCCAGCGACATCGAGATTCAGGCCCGCGAAATCCTGCGGATGCGCCGTCGCCTGAATGATCTCTATGTGAAGTACACCGGCAAGTCGCTCGACGATATCGAGAAGGCGATGGACCGCGACACTTTCCTCGAAGCCGAGGAAGCGCTGGCGTTCGGCCTCGTCGACAAGGTGTTCGAAACCCGGCCCGACGCCGACAAGGCGGAAGGGTAATCCACTCCAAACGACGGGAGCCGGTCTTTCAGCCTATGGCAAGCATTTGGCCGTAGGATTGCAAAACCGGCATCCCCCGGAGTAGAGTCAGCGAGTCGCCTCGCTTGGAGGCCAAAGACGGAAAATGACGAAATTGAGCGGATCTGACGCGAAAAGCACCCTTTACTGCAGCTTCTGCGGCAAGTCGCAGCACGAAGTGCGCAAGCTGATCGCGGGGCCTACGGTTTTCATCTGCGACGAATGTGTCGAGCTTTGCAACGACATCATCCGCGAAGAAACCAAGGCGGGCATTGCCGGTCGCAAGGAAGGCGAAATCGTCTCCCCGCGCGACATCTGCGAGATGCTCAACGACTACGTGATCGGCCAGGAACGCGCCAAGCGGGTCCTGTCGGTGGCTGTCCACAACCACTACAAGCGCCTCAAGCATAGTGGCAAGCAGGGCGACGTCGAACTTTCGAAGTCGAACATCCTGCTGGTCGGGCCGACCGGGTCGGGCAAGACACTGCTCGCGCAGACGCTGGCCCGCACCTTCGACGTGCCTTTCACGATGGCAGATGCCACCACGCTGACCGAAGCGGGCTATGTGGGCGAGGATGTGGAGAACATCATCCTCAAGCTGCTGCAGGCGTCCGACTACAACGTCGAAAAGGCGCAGCAGGGCATCGTCTACATCGACGAGATCGACAAGATCAGCCGCAAGGCCGAAAACCCGTCGATCACGCGCGACGTGTCGGGCGAAGGCGTGCAGCAGGCACTGCTCAAGCTGATGGAAGGCACCACCGCCTCCGTTCCGCCGCAGGGTGGGCGCAAGCATCCCCAGCAGGAATTCCTGCAGGTGGATACGACCAACATCCTGTTCATCTGCGGCGGCGCATTCGCGGGTCTGGAAAAGATCATCGCGGATCGCCTGCAGAAGCGCTCGATCGGCTTCGGTGCGCATGTCGCCGACCCGGACAAGCGCCGTGTGGGCGAACTGCTGCAGAAGGCGGAGCCCGAAGATCTGCTCAAGTTCGGCCTGATCCCCGAATTCGTCGGCCGCCTGCCGGTGATCGCGACCCTCAACGACCTCGACATCGAGGCGCTGGTCAAGATCCTCAAGGAACCGAAGAACGCGCTGATCAAGCAGTACGCCCGCCTGTTCGAGTTGGAGGATGTGGAACTCACGTTCACCGACGAGGCGCTTGAGGCGATTGCCCAGAAGGCGATCGACCGCAAGACCGGCGCGCGCGGCCTGCGCTCGATCGTGGAAGGGCTGCTGCTCGACACCATGTTCGACCTGCCGACCGAACGGGACATTGCTGAAGTCGTCGTCGACAAGGATGTCGTCGATGGCCGCAAGGAACCCGTCCGCGTCCTCAAGGGCGACAAGGCCGAAGCCGCCGCCTAAGGCACGCCGACGCTGAACAACAAGAAAGGCCGCTTACCGCAAGGTGGGCGGCCTTTCTTGTAAAGGCGCACTGCCTGGCCGTTGCCGGATAGCGTAGATCGTCGGCGTCAGCCCTTTGGACAGTCGCCATAGACTTGCTGAAGACGCGCCATGTTCTTGCCCAGCGGCTCAAGCCCCATGTCCTGACGTCGCGCCTCCACCGCAGCGGCATCCTCCAACGGCCGGGGCACGCGTTTGCCACCTTCGCAGGTCGCCTGCGTGGCGTAGCGCTGGGCACCTGCAATCTTCAGCATCACGCGATCGTAGAGATAGGCGTAGTTGCTTTTCGACACTTCCCCGGTTGCCAATAGCGGCTCCATCAGCCGTAACGCTTTCAACTGAAAGGGCGGGTCGGCATCGGCATGCTGGACCAGCAGCCAGGCCCGGCCGGACGCCCGCTCTCCAACCTCGGAAATCTTCGGCCAGCCGTTCTCCTCGACCACGGCCTTGAGCCAGCGCGTATTGCGCCGGTCCCGTTCGGCCATGGCCTGACCGAGCCGCGAGACCACGATCGCCTTTTCGTCGGCAGTCAGCTTGTCCCAACCCGGAATGCGGCCGTCGCTCCAGTTCCAGCCCAAGCGCAGCATCTGCTCGCCCACCGGGCGGACCAGCAGTTCCTCGCGCAGCGGCATGTCCGCCGCCGCCAATGTCTCTTCCGCTGCACGTACTGCGGCAAGGTACGTCTCCGCGATGGGCGTTGCGCGGTCCAGTGCCTGCGTGAACTGTGCGAATGTCTGGCGCTGCGTTCCTCGGGGTGGCATCGCCACTGCGTCGCAGACTGGATCGCGCAGGACGATCGACATGCCGGGCGGAGGTAAAACGCCCATGTCGGCCAGTTCGGCTGTGGTCTGTTCGCGGTCTGCCTGGCGACACGCTTCCACCCAGGCGACGACCTGTGCATTTGCCGTCTTGTCGGCCGCAGAGGCATCCGCGAACCGGCCTTTCAGCCAGCTATAGTCACCCGGATCAAACCGCCCGTCATGGATGTAGGGCGCCAGAACCGCCGGCGGCGGCGACGCGGCAGCGGTCAGGACGAGCATTGCGGCAAGCGCGAGAAACCGGGCGTGGTGCATCGCCCACAAGTGAATCATGCCACTTGCGCGAAGGCAAGCGCGCGTGGCGTGCCGTCAGACCACGGTCTCGCTGGCCAGAGCGCAATGATCGTGGCCGTCCGTCTCGATCTGGATAGTTGGATGACCGATCCCGAACTCATGCTCCAGATCATGCGCAAGCGCGTGCAGAAACCCGTCGCCAGGTTGGCCGCCCGGCATCACGAGATGCGCGGTGAGGGCGGTTTCGGTCGTGCTCATGGGCCAGATGTGAAGGTCGTGTACCCGCGTCACTCCCGGGCGCGCAGCCAGGAACGTGCGAACGGCGGCACCGTCGATGCCCTCCGGCACACCCAGCATCCCCATCCGCAGCGAATCGCGCAGCAGGCCCCAACTGGACCAGCCGATCACTGCGGTGATGACCAGCGAGGCGATCGGATCGACGACCGCCCAGCCGGTCCAGATGATCACCAGCCCCGCAATCACCACACCCACCGACACCAGCGCGTCGGCCATGAGGTGCACGAACGCCGCCCGCAAGTTGAGGTCGGACCTGGAGCCCTTGGCGAAAAGCAGCGCCGAAAGCCCGTTCACCGCGATGCCGATGCCCGCCACAACCATCATCGTCGTGCCGGTGACGGGATCGGGATCGGCAATGCGGCGAACCGTCTCCACCAGGATCGCGCCGATGGCGACCCATAGCAGCGCGGCATTGGCGATCGCCGCGAGGATGGAAGAACTCTTGAGGCCGTAGGTGAACCGCTCGGACGGCGGACGGGATGCCAGCACCGACGCCGCCCATGCCAACACCAGCGAGAGCACATCCGACAGATTGTGTCCGGCGTCGGCAAGCAGCGCCATCGAATCGCTGGCGAATCCGGCTATCACCTCGGCAACGACGAAGATCAGATTGAGCGAAACGGCAATCGCGAAGGCTCGGCCCGGATTGGCGGTTGCTGCACCTGCACCATGATGATGGTGGCCATGATGGTGATGCCCGTGATGGTGATGCCCTGCGCTCATCGGGGTGAACTGGCATGAAGGGGGCGGCAGCATCAAGCTATGACGTAACATCACCTGCGGCACTATGACCACAGTGTGGCAGCAGGAAAACAGTTCTCGCAAGATGTGGCATTTATGCCGCAGAAGCTCTCGAGCGCTGACATGCAACTTTTTGATTTGAAACGTAATTATCTGAATTGCGCAAAGATATGTGGCTGTAGAATCACGAAATTTCACATGCGCACATGCATTTGAGTCCCAACCGTCAGAAAGTTGTCATATCTCGCTGCTCTTAGCAGCCGCAGCAAATGCGGCCGGGCTCACGTTCGTCGCGTGTTGTGACCACTCCAGTCTGACAAGCTCAGGGGCATATCATGAAATTCACCTCCCTCCTCTCCACGGCAACCAGCACGATCGCCGTCGGCGCTGCGATGTTCGCAGTCCCCGCCTTCGCGCAGTCCACCGGTTCGGTCGACTTCGAAGAAAGCACCATCGTCGTCACCGGTCAGGTCAACAAGGGCGTTGCCGGCGTTCAGCTGCCGAACACCTCGAAGGCGAAGCAGGTTCTGAACCAGGACATCATCGCCACGCAGGTCCCGGGTCAGACCATCAACGACACGATCAACCTGATGCCGGGCGTCAGCTTTCAGAACAACGACGCCTTCGGTTCGTCGGGCGGTACTCTGACCATTCGCGGCTTCGACGATTCGCGCATTTCGCAGACCGTCGACGGTATCCCGCTGAACGACACGGGCGGCTACGCGCTCTATTCTAACCAGCAGATCGACCCGGAAGTCATTGAGCAGGTCAACGTAAACCTCGGCACCACCGACGTCGACTCGCCGACCGCCGCCGCTTCGGGTTCGACCGTCAACATCCGTACCCGCAACCCGTTCGACGACTTCGGCGTCCGCTTCCTGGGTTCGGCCGGTGACTTCGGCTTCTTCCGCATGTTCGGCGAACTCGACACCGGCGTCCTGAACTCCAGCGGCACCAAGGCGTTCTTCTCGGCTTCGAAGGCCGTCAACAACACTGTGTACGGCGGCATCGGCCAGATCGACAAGATGCAGTTCAACGGCAAGATCTACCAGCCGCTGGGCGATAATGGCGACTTCATCTCGGTCGCAGGTCACTGGAACCGTAACCGCAACAACTTCTTCGGTTCGACCCCGCTGCGCCTCGACCCCACCCGCACCGTCGGTCCGGATTCGAGCAATCGCTTCCCGCTGACCAAGGATGAGCGCTTCTACAAAATCGACGAATGCCAGATCCCGGCAGGTGTCGCCGGTGCTCCGGATGCGGCCAGCAGCTGCGGTTCGCTTTACGACTACCGCTTCAATCCGTCGAACACGGGCAACCTGCGCATCAATTCGCGCTTCACGCTCACCGACAAGCTGACCCTGAACGTCGACCCCAGCTTGCAGTACACCCGTGCAAACGGCGGCGGCACGGTTGTCGCTCGTGAAGGCTTCTACACGCAGTCCGCCAACGCGACACGCGGCGCCATCACGGCTGCTCAGCAGGTTTCGGGCTACATCGGCGGTTCGCCTTACTTCGGTGGTGTCGATCTCAACGGCGATGGTGATACGCTGGATCAGGTCCGCATCCTGGCACCGAGCAATACTGAAACGTGGCGTATCGGTGTGATCGCCTCGCTGCGTTACGACATCGACGACAACAACCGCGTTCGCGTCGCTTACTCGTACGACCGTGGTCGTCACCGCCAGACGGGCGAAACCAGCCTGTTGCGTTCGGACGGTTTCGGCACGGACGTGTTCTCGGACAGCAAGCTCACGGATGCTGCCGGCAACATCCTGCAGAAGCGCGATCGCCTCTCCTACGCGATCCTGCATCAGGTTTCGGGTGAATACACCGGCGACTTCATGAACAACTCGGTGCACCTGAACGTCGGCGTCCGCGCACCGTTCTTCAAGCGCAACCTGACCAACAACTGCCTTGCCACCAGCGCAACCGGCTTCGTCGACTGCTTCACCACGAACGCAGCTGACCAGGCGACGTACGCAGCGGCGAACCCCACCTACAAGCTGCCGCAGCAGCGCATCCTGAACTACAACAAGGTCTTGCCGACCGCTGGTGTGGTCTTCGACGCGACTGACGCCGTCAGCCTGTTCTTCAACTACTCGAAGGGTCTGCAGGTTCCGGGTACGGACAACCTGTACCAGGCGTTCTGGTATGCTCCGGACACGGACGGTGCGAACCCGACCCCGGAAACCACCGACAACTTCGACCTGGGCGTCCGTTACACCTCGGGCATCATCCAGGCGTCGCTGACCGGCTGGTACACCCGTTACACCAACCGTCTGGCTTCGGCATTCGACCGTGACCTTGACGTCACGATCTACCGTAACCTCGGCCGCGTGGACAAGTACGGCATCGACGGCAGCCTTGCCGTGCAGCCGATCCCCGAGTTCAGCCTCTACCTCTTCGGTTCGTACCTGAAGTCGAAGATCAAGGAAGACGTTGAAACCGGCACCACCGCTGCTGGCGCCCCGATCTTTGCTGCCACTGCAGGCAAGCGTGAAGCAGGTGCTCCCGTCTACACCCTCGGCGCACGCGCCAGCGGTTACGTCGGTCCGGTGGAACTGGGCGCGCAGGTCAAGCGCACCGGTCCGCGTTACGTCAACGACCAGAACCTGCCGATCGTCATCGGTGGTACGCAGGTCTACGGTCGCAAGACCCCGGCCTACACCACGGTTGACCTGAACGCGAAGCTGAAGCTCGACTTTGCTGGTCTGGGCGACAAGACCTTCCTGCAGCTCAACGTCGTCAACGTCTTCGACAAGCTCTATGTCGGCGGCTTCGACGGTGCAGGCACCTCGACCACCAGCGTGCCGAACGCCTTCATCGGCACTCCGCGCACCTTCATCGGTTCGATCAGCTTCGGTTTCTGATCGCTACCGATCCGGTAACGGAACAGGTAGGGGAGGAACCGAAAGGTTCCTCCCCTTTTCTATACGCGGTAAGGTTCCGGGTTGGCTGCGCGCAGACGTGAGCCATGGCGCGGGAGTGCGGCAACGGGTCACGTCCATCCGGCTCCGGCAGGATTGCTTTGGAAGCAGTCCGCTGTTGGCTGCTGGGGATGGATAGCGTGGAGCGACCGTCGTCCCGGACGTATGTTGCCGGAGCGCGCGCCGCGACCGATCGGCTTGCGCGTGCTGCATGATGGACCCTGCCATGACGACAGGGAGAAGCGGTTGGTGCTAGGGTACGGTCAGGAGCCTGCGCGGCAACCGCCCTGCTTATTCGTACACGCACGAATCGTAGCCGCCGCGTTTTACGGTGCCGATGCGGGCGGCGATGGTGTTGCCGTAGCGGCGGGTGAAGCCGGCGGGGTTCTTGACAGAGCGGGTCTTGGGGCTGGGCAGGGCGGCAGCCATTCGGCCGGCCTGCGCCGGGGTCAGATGCGCGGCGGACTGGCCGAAGTAACGCTGCGAACCGGCCTCTACCCCATACGTGCCGATGCCGGTTTCGGCGACGTTGAGGTACACCTCCATGATCCGCCGCTTGTCCCACAGGTTCTCGATCAGGAAGGTGAACCAGACCTCGAAGCCCTTGCGCAGATAGCGGGTCCAGCCGTCGCCCTGCCACAGGAACACGTTCTTCGCCGTCTGCTGGCTGATGGTGGAGCCGCCGCGGATGCGCCCGCCCTTCGCGTTGCGCTCCATTGCCTTTTCGATTGCGTCGGTATCGAAGCCGTTATGCGTGCAGAATTTTCCGTCTTCCGCTGCGATGACGGCGGCGACCATGTTCCGATCGATGCGGCTGAGCGGCACCCAGTCCTTGGTGATGCCGTTGCCGTCCACCAGCATGGTCACCGTCACCGGCGGCGGGACGAAGCGGTAGAGCACCGTCACGCCCACGCTGATCGCGATGAACCAGACGATGATCTTGGCGATGAGACGCATGGAAGCAAGGGCCCTGGTATTGAAGATGGTGCGGGTTCTCTAGTCGAAGTCGGGGGCATTGCGCCAGCGCCCGCGCGTTGACGAAAAAGCCGGGCCACCCTTGCGAGTGACCCGGCCTATTCATTGTCGTTCCGTGGCTTGAAAAATCAGGCCGGGATCAGGCGCTTTTCACCGGCGATGCGGTTCATCGCCTTCTGCAGCTTTTCGAAGGCGCGCACTTCGATCTGGCGCACGCGCTCGCGGCTGACGGAGTAGACCTGGCTCAGTTCCTCAAGCGTCTTGGGATCGTCGGTCAGGCGGCGTTCCGTCAAGATGTCGCGCTCACGCTCGTTCAGCGAACCCATGGCTTCGACCAGCATGTCGTGGCGGACAGAGGCTTCCTCTGCATCCGCGACGGTCTCGTCTTGAAGCGGGCGGTCATCCTGCAGGATGTCCATCCACTGGCCTTCGCCTTCTTCACGCAGGCTGACGTTCAGCGAGGCATCGCCGCCCATCATCATGCGCCGGTTCATGTTGACCACTTCCTGCTCGGAAACGCCCAGCGTGGTCGCGATCTTGGCGACGTCCTCGGGGTGCAGGTCAGTGTCCTCGTAGGCGTCGAGGTTCTTCTTCATGCGGCGCAGGTTGAAGAACAGCTTCTTTTGCGCAGCCGTCGTGCCCATCTTCACAAGGCTCCACGACCGCAGGATGTACTCCTGGATCGAAGCCTTGATCCACCACATCGCGTACGTGGCGAGGCGGAAGCCGCGTTCGGGCTCGAACTTCTTGACGCCCTGCATCAGGCCGATGTTCCCTTCGGAAATCAGCTCGGACACGGGCAGGCCGTAGCCGCGGTAGCCCATGGCGATCTTCGACACCAGGCGCAGGTGGCTGGTGACCAGCTGCGCTGCAGCTTCCGGATCCTGATGTTCCGAATAGCGCTTTGCCAGCATGTATTCCTGCTCAGGAGCCAGGATCGGGAACTTGCGGATCTCCGACAGGTAACGGTTGAGGCTTTGCTCGCCGCCCAGGGCCGGGACACTCGGCAGGTTTCGATTATTGCTCACGATCATCCGTCCTTTCTAGGTCGGTACACGGTCTATGACCCTTCATAGGCGTCCTAGCTTGTGTCCACCTTCATACGTTAGCATATAAAAGCGATTTCAGTGTCGCAGTTCGTCGATCAATGTCCGCATATCGTCGGGCAGTGGACTGGCGAAATGGACCCTTTCCCCTGAAACGGGGTGAACGAAACCGAGTTCCGCAGCGTGTAACGCTTGTCGGCAGAAGCCGAGTCGCTGAAGGATCGGCCGAAGCGGAGAAGGAGTTCGCCCATAAACAGGATCTCCCAATAGCGCATGACCGATTGACGCCATGTGAACGCGCACCTGATGGGTGCGCCCGGTCTCCAGCCGGCACTCCACCAGCGTGGCGCCACGTAAGGGTTCCAGGGTGCGGAAATGGGTGACGGCATGCTTGCCGCGCCCGTCTTCCACCAGCGCCATCTTCTTGCGATCGTGGACCGAGCGGGCGATAGAGCCGCGCACGGTGCCTGCCGCCGGATTTGGTCGGCCACCGGTGATGGCATGATAGGCGCGTTCGATCGAGTGGTCGGCGAACTGGACGGCAAGGCCTTCGTGCGCCTTGTCGGTCTTGGCGACGACCAGCAGGCCCGATGTGTCCTTGTCGATACGGTGGACGATGCCCGGCCGCGCCACGCCGCCGATGCCGGAAAGCTGGCCCCGACAGTGATGGAGCAGGGCGTTCACCAGCGTTCCGTCCAGATTGCCCGCCGCCGGATGGACGACGAGGCCCGCAGGCTTGTCGACGATGATGAGATGCTCGTCCTCGTAAATGACGACAAGCGGGATGTCCTGAGCCACGGCTTCTGCGGGCACGGCTTCGGGGACGTCAATGGCAAAGGGCGTTCCCGCTTCCACCTTGAGCGAGGCCTGTGCCACGGGTTTTCCGGCCAGCGACACCCGCCCTTCGCCCATCAGCGCCTTGATGCGTTCGCGCGACAACCCGCTGGCTTCGGCCAGCGCCTTGTCGATCCGGCCCCCGCTGGCGACTTCGCCCGCGATGATGCCGTCTGTGATGTTTGTAATCGCCCCCATTGCCGGTACGATTTGGGGATGATCGTGGAAGTGACAAGGGACGTGCTGGCACAATTGCACGAAGAAGCGCGCCGGGCCGCTCCGGAGGAGTGCTGCGGCCTGCTGCTGGGGCATGGCGGGACGATCACGCAGGCGCGCCCTGCTGCCAATATCGCCACGGATCGCCGCATCCATTTCGAGATCGACCCCGTGGCCCTGCTGGCCGCGCATAAGGCAGAGCGGGCGGGGGGACCGCGCCTGATCGGCTATTATCACTCGCACCCGGTGGGCCCTTGCGTGCCGTCTGCCACGGACCAGGAACATTCCACCGGGGATTCGCGCATCTGGGCGATCATCGCCCAGAGCGAGGTTGCATTCTGGCACGATAAGGCCAATGGATTCGAGGCCCTGCCGTGCCGCGTCGTCGAACCGAACGTCGCGCAGGGGGTGCCCGAGAATTAAGTACGGAAAGCAGCTTAGCCCATGACCACGAGTTCTATCGAACTTGCCAGCCTTTTGTGTTCGCGCCTGTGCCATGACATGCTCAGCCCCGTAGGCGCGCTGACCAACGGCCTCGAACTGCTGGCGGACGAGAAGGACCCGGAGATGCGCCAGCGCTGCTTCGAACTGCTCGACCAGAGCGCGCGCATTTCCACCGACAAGCTCAAGTTCTTCCGCCTGGCCTTCGGCGCGGCAGGCGGCTTCGGAGAGATGGTCGCCGTCAGCGAGGCCAAGGTGCTCGTCGATGCGCTGGTAGCGAACAATCCGCGCATCACGCTGGCCTGGGCGCTGCCCAGCGATTCGCTGCCCAAGGCCGCGATCAAGACGCTGCTGAACTTTGCGCTGATCGGGCTTGAGGCGCTGCCGCGCGGTGGAACGCTGGAAATCGCGGCGGAATACCTGCAGGATCACAGCGAACTGGTGGTCCGCGCCGCGGGGCCGCGCATCGCTTTCGACCGTTCGGTCGGCTCGGCGCTGGAAGGCGCCCTGCCTGAAGGCGAACTGTCCAGCCGCACCGCGCCTGCCGCCATGCTGCACCAGCTGGCGGTGGAGCTGAAGGGCCAGCTGCAATACGTGCTGGCAGAGGACGCGCTGGTGCTTGGCGCAATGCTGCCCCGGGCCTGACGACGCGGGGTTGAAAGAGGGATGGAGACGCGACGCAGGTGAACCGCTGGCTCGTCAATCGTACCGTCGCCTCTCCCAACTGGAACGAGCGCAAGCTGCCGGTCAGCATGGTGGTGCTGCACTACACCGGCATGAAGTCTGCGGGCGAGGCGCTGGACCGCATGTGCGACCCGGCGGCCGAAGTCTCCGCTCACTACATGATCGACGAGGAGGGCGTGGTCACCTCGCTCGTCCCCGAAGACAAGCGGGCGTGGCACGCGGGCCGCTCGTACTGGCGCGGGGAAACGGACATAAATTCCGCCAGCATCGGCATCGAACTGGTCAATCCCGGCCACGAATGGGGTTATCGCCCGTTCCCCGAACCGCAGATGGATGCGCTGCTGCCGCTCCTGGCCGACATCGTCGACCGTCACGATATCCCGCGGGCCAACGTAGTGGGCCATTCCGACATCGCACCTGCGCGCAAGCAGGATCCGGGCGAATACTTCGACTGGAACCGGCTTGGCGAACTGGGCCTCGCGCTGGAAATTCCCGCCGCGAAGATGAATCTGTTCTACGACAACCCCGGCGCGTTCTATCTTGCGCTGGAACGGTTCGGCTATGACATCACCGATGGCCGCGCCGCCGTCACCGCGTTCCAGCGCCGCTGGCGGCCCATGTTCATCGACGGTGAGATCGACGGGGAAATCGGCGGCATACTGTTCGAACTGCTGTTGGAACGCGATACCGGTCGTGCTAGGTGACGCCCCGCGCCGGGGAGCCGGGCAGCCGCGGGCGTCCTCTGGACGCGCGAGGAAAGTCCGGGCTCCACGAAACAAGGGTGGCAGGTAACGCCTGCCGGGCGAGGGCGGTTTTCAGACCGTCCGAAGCCTAGGGACAGTGCCACAGAGAGCAAACCGCCGATGTTCTTCCCCGGAAGAGCAGGTAAGGGTGAAAGGGTGCGGTAAGAGCGCACCGCGCTACCGGTAACGGCAAGCGGCTTGGTAAACCCCACCCGGAGCAAGACCGAATAGGGGCTGCGCGCCGGCGTCTCGCGAAAGCGGGGGAGATCGGCGGGTTCGTTTCGGACCCAGGCAGCCCGGGTTGGTCGCTTGAGCGAGGCAGCGATGTCTCGCCTAGAGGAATGGCTGCCGCCGCGGCGTAAGGTCCCTCCTTTTGGGAGACCACGCCAGGAACAGAACCCGGCTTACAGGCTCCCCGGCGCATTCAAAGGGATCGTCTGCGACGACGTCAGGCCGCTTCTCTACAGGCCTTTTCAGCGTCGCTGGCGGTCAGGAACCAGCGTTCCGTACCTTCAAGCCCGATCGCGGTCAGGGTGCCGTGCAGGAACGCGCCGGTGTCGATGCCGATGCGGTTGTCGCACACGTCCGGTTCCTCGGTGATCGTGTGGCCGTGCACCACGAAGGCGCCGAAATCGCCGCGATGGCTAAGGAAAGGCTCGCGAATCCAGCGGCAGTCGCGGCCCAGTTGGTGCTCCAGCGGCGTTTGCGGGCGGACCCCGGCATGCACGAAGGCATAGTCGCCGATGCGCACCATCTTCTTGAAGCCGTCGAGGAAGTCGAAATCTTCCTGAGGGATTGCCTCGACCATCCGGCGCTGCAGATCTTCCATCGGCAGATCGCGCGCGGTGTCAGGGTCGATGCCGTAGGAGGCGATCGTCTCCAGCCCGCCGAACTTCAGGAAGCCCTTCAGCGAATCGACGTCTTCCCGCGCCACCAGCAGCATTTCTTCGTGGTTGCCCTGGATGAATTCGACCTGCCGTTCATGTCCCCACTGCCGCGCCCGCGCGACCACGGCGGCACTGTCGTCGCCACGATCGATGAGATCGCCCAGAAGCACTACGGTGGTCCGGGCAAGGCCGCGCCGTGCGTCATCGTTTTCGATGGTGCGGATCAGCGCTTCGAACAGGTCTGCCCGACCGTGGATGTCACCCACGGCGTAGACGCGCTCACCCGGAGGGATCGAGGGGGCTCGCCGTGGTTCGGCCCGGCCCAGAATCTTGCGTATGGTGCTCAGCATTTGTTGCGCTGCAGTATATGGGCCTTGATCGCGCTGGACAACCCGTTGCAGCGGCGAACCGGCGCGCCCGAGGATCGGATGGGCGCTGCCGGAACGATCGCCCGGAACGGGCAGCGCGCTTTTGTGCGCCTGCGTGCCTTGCACCGCCCGACCGGGGGCCTATCTGGTGGCCGCATTCTATCGATCGCCCAACGACAAAAGGCTCCATCCATGACCCGCTACCTTCACACTATGATCCGCGTCACCGATCCGGACGAAACCATCCGCTTCTTCGAGTTGCTGGGTCTGAAGGAAACCCGCCGCTTTTCCAGCGAACAGGGCCGTTTCACCCTGATCTATCTGGCGGCGCCCGGTCAGGAAGACGCCGAGGTGGAACTGACGCACAACTGGCCGGCGGAAGACGGGTCGGCGGAAACCTACACCGGCGGACGCAACTTCGGCCACCTGGCGTTTCAGGTGGCGGATATTTACGAAACCTGCCAGCGCCTGCAGGATGGCGGCGTCACCATCAACCGCCCCCCGCGCGACGGCCACATGGCATTCGTGCGCACACCGGACGGCATATCAATCGAACTGCTCCAGGATGGCAGGCTGGAGCCTGCCGAACCCTGGGTCAGCATGCCGAACGTCGGCAGTTGGTGACAGGAAGCAGCGCGTGCCTGCGTCTTTGTTACGTCTGAATTAACTTTATGAAACTGCACGTCTTCGCGTTTGCGAAGACGGCGCCTTGCCAACATAAGTTGCAACCGCAAGGAGCCATGAGGAATGGTTCCTTGCTGCTGTTGGGCGGGGGCCAGAGTGCAGGTATCGCATGCTTTGCTGTCTATCGTGGCGTTCCTGCAGCCGTTGCAGCAGGAACTGCTGCTGTTCGTCGCCTTCTGGCTGGCTTTGGGCGCTGCCGACGAATTCGCCGTAGACTTGTGCTGGATCGGCCTCAAGCTGACGGGACGGGCACGCACCGGGCGGGTGACGCAGGCACAGGCAACTGCTCCGCTGGCTGGCCGCGCTGCCGTGCTGATCGCCGCGTGGCAGGAAGCGGATGTGATCGGCCATACCATCCGGCACGCGCTGGCGGCCTGGCCGCAGCAGGACTTCACGCTCTACCTGGGCTGCTACGGTAACGATTCCGCCACCGTTTCTGCCGCCATGGAGGCGGCTTGCGGTGATCCGCGCATCCGACTCGTCATCGGCGAGCAGGCCGGGCCAACCACCAAGGCGGACTGCCTCAACCGGGTCTATGCAGCCCTGTGCGGCGATGAAAGCCGGTACGGGCGGCGCTATCGCTCCGTCGTGCTGCACGATGCCGAAGACATGGTGCATCCTGCCGAACTGGCGGTGATCGATGCCGCACTGAACCGCGCGGACTTCGTGCAATTGCCCGTCCGTCCCGAAATTCAGCACGACTCTCCCTGGAGCGCCGGGCACTACGCGGACGAATTTGCAGAGGCTCACGCCAAGGCGCTGGTGGTGCGGGATGCGCTGGGCGCGGCCATCCCGGCGGCGGGCGTCGGCTGCGGGTTTTCGCGCGACATGCTGGCGCGCATCGCGCAGCGGCGCGGACATGGCAGCGGGCCTTTTTCCGCCGAATGCCTTACAGAGGACTACGAACTCGGCCTGCTGGTCCGCCGTGAGGGAGGAAAGGCGCGCTTCCTGCGGCTGCGCGACGATCATGGCGCGCTGGTGGCGACACGGGCTTACTTTCCCGCGCGGCTCGTCGATTCAGTGCGGCAGAAATCGCGCTGGATTCATGGCATCGCGTTTCAGGGCTGGGATCGGCTGGGGTGGAGCAGCGACATCGTCGATCAGTGGATGGCGCTGCGTGACAGGCGCGGCCCGCTTACGGCGGTGGTTCTGACCTGCGCCTATGCTCTGGTCGTCCTCGAAGCGCTGCTGTGGGCGGCGCGATGGACGGGCATCGACGTGCCCGCGCACGATTCGCCGCTGCTGTCGATCCTGCTGACGGCGTGCGTGGTCAGCTTTGCATGGCGCTGTGCTTTCCGTGTGCTGTTCACGACCGGAGAGTACGGGATAGTCGAAGGGTTGGGCGCGCTGCCGCGGATCATCGTTGCCAACGCCATCGCCATTCTTGCAGGCCGGCGGGCGCTGGTCGCTTACGTTCGGACCTTGTCCGGGGAAGCTGTGCACTGGGAGAAGACCAGTCACCACGACCATCCGGCCATGCTGATGCGCGCTTCGATGCAGGCGGCTTCGCTTTGAGCACGCAGAAAATATCGCGCGGGCATCCGCTGATGGCGCTGCTGGCAGTGCTGGGCGGATGGATTGGCGGACGCGTGGCGACGTGGGAGGCGCCGCTGCCACCGCTGTTGCAAACCGCCTCTGCAGCCATCGCGCCATCGGTGAGTGGCGGGCAGTCGCTTCCGACTGGACTAGCCTACGCCGATGGTGCGCCCCCGGAACAGTCGCCGCCCGGCTATCTGCCCTACCCCGGCACCATGCCGATGCCCATGCCGGTGAGAGGGCCGAACTATTACCCGGAACCGGGCATGCGGCGCGGTTCGTTCGATCCGGCTGGCGGCTGGTCGCAAGGCAGGCCGGGTGTGACGAACCTGCCGCGCCTGCGCGATGAATTCGAACGGCCCGGCGCTTCCTTCATCCCCCCGCCGCGCTTCTTTGCGCCCGAAGTTGCGGGCGCGGCGCCGCTGCCGCCGGGAGCACCGGCTTCGCCGCCGCGGGCACGGCGCTGGTCGATGGATGCGTGGGCCTTGGTACGGCGCGACGGAGCGGGCGGGCTTTCATCCGTCGGGGCGCTGCCCGCATCTTACGGAGCGAGCCAGGCGGGCGGTGTGTTGCGATATCGCTTGTCACTGCGCGATCCCCGGCGGCCGACACTGTACCTGCGCAGCACCGCCACGATCGGGCAACTGCGTGAAACGGCGGCAGCGCTGGGCTTCTCGGCAAGGCCGCTGGCAAGGCTGCCGGTGGTCGCCGCCGTGGAGGGCAGGGTTACGGAATATGCCGGGCAGCGCCGCGTTCAGGGCGCGGCGATGGCAGTGACCGAACTGCCGCCGTTCCCTCTCCCCGTCGGGATTCGGGGCGAAAGCTACGTGCAGGCAGGCTACGTCGCGGGGCGCTTTGCCACGCCCTTCATCGATGGCCAGTTCCGCGCCGACCGCGCCCTGCTGAACCTGCGCGGTATCGACCTGCGGCTGGGCGCAGGTATCTGGGGAGGCGCGCAGAAAGGCGCCGCGCGGCTGGATGCCGGGCCGAGTGCGACGATCGCGGTGCCGCTGCCGCGCAATGCCGCGATGCGCGTGGCGGTGGACTGGCGGTTCCGGCTGATGGGCAATGCCGTGCCCGATTCGGGGCCAGCGCTTACGGTGTCCACGGGCTTCTGAACGACCCCGCTTTTCCACAGGGCCGCGCTGCGGTAGCGAGGAAGGTGCAATGGACGTGTACCTTCCCATCGCCAACCTGTCGGTCAACGGCCTGATCATCATCGGGTTGGGGGCGCTGACGGGCGTGCTTTCGGGCATGTTCGGAGTGGGCGGCGGGTTCCTGACCACGCCGTTGATGATCTTCTACGGCATCCCGCCCACCGTCGCCGCCGCGTCAGCCGCCAGCCAAGTGACCGGCGCCAGCGTCTCGGGCGTCTTCGCCCATACCCGGCGCGGCGGCGTGGATTACCAGATGGGCGCGGTGATGGTGGCGGGCGGCATCATCGGCACCGGGCTTGGATCGCTGCTGTTCAACCTGCTGGAACGACTGGGCCAGATCGATACCGTCATCAACATCCTCTACGTAGTGCTGCTGGGGTCCATCGGCGGCCTCATGGCGCGCGAAAGCATCCAGTCGATCCGGGCGGAGCGCAGCGGCGTGCCCATCGCCGCGCGCAAGCGCCGCCACCACCCGATGGTGGCCAGCCTGCCGATGCGCTGGCGGTTCTATCGTTCGGGCCTCTACATCTCGCCGCTCGCGCCGCTCCTGCTGGGGATCGGCACTGGCGTCCTGACGATGCTGATGGGCATTGGCGGCGGGTTCGTGCTGGTGCCCGCGATGCTGTATATCCTGGGCATGAGCGCCAACGTGGTGGTCGGCACGTCGCTGTTCCAGATCCTGTTCGTGACGATGGCGACCACGATGATGCACGCGCTGACCACCCACGCGGTGGACATCGTGCTGGCTTCGCTGCTGTTGCTGGGGTCGGTATCCGGCGCGCAGGTGGGGGCGCAGTTCGCGCAGAAGGCTTCCCCGGTGAAGCTGCGGTTGGTGCTGGCGGTGATCGTGCTGCTGGTGGCGGGGCGCATGGCGCTGGGCCTGGGCTATCGCCCGGACGAAATCTATACCGTGGCACCGTTATGAAGGCGGTGTTGCCTGGGCTGCTGGCGCTGGTTCTGCTGACAGGCGCGCGCGACCCCATCCTGGTGCCGGAGGTGTCGCAGCACGAAGTGGATCTGCAGCAGGGCTTCACCGGCACCGAGCTGCTGCTGTTCGGCGCGATCCTGACGCCGGAGGGTTCGCGCGCGGCGCAGGACTACGATATCGTCGTCGTGCTGAAAGGGCCGACCCAGTCCATCGTCCTGCGCGAAAAGCAGAAGGTGGCAGGTATCTGGGTCAACGCCGACAGCACCGAACTGCGCAGCGCGCCCAGCTATTACGCCATCGCGTCCAGCCGCCCCATCGCGGACATCGTCGATGACAAGACGGCGGCGATCTACGAACTGGGCCTCAAGTGGCTGCAGCTGTCTCCCATCGGCGCGATCGACCCGGAAGAACAGGCGCGCTTTTCGCAAGGGCTGGTCGATCTCAACCGGCGCACCGGTCTCTACCGCGAGCAGGAAGGCGCGGTGACGGTAAAGGAGCAGGTGCTCTATCAGGCCCGGATCGAACTGCCCTCGCGCGTGCCGACCGGGATTTACACCGCCGAGACTTTCGCGATTTCCAAAGGGCGTGTGGTGGCGTCTGCCAGCAGCCAGGTCGAAGTGCGCAAGCTGGGCGTGGAACGGGCGATCGCCAATTACGCCGAGAACTACGGCTTCGCCTATGGCCTGATGGCCGTGTTCGTCTCGGTGGCGATGGGCTGGCTGGCGGGGCGCCTTTTCGCGCTGATTTGAAGCCACGGAGAGGCTCTTAGGCGGAAATTAACCGCTTTGCTGATAGCGCCTGCGATCGGTTGCAAGAATATCCGGTGGTTGGCAGGCTGATGAATCTCGATGGTCCTGACACGTTCGACGGCCCCCGCTCCGATACGGGCCGGATGGCGCTGCACGGGATGGAGCCGATCGGTGTCGTGCTGGAAATCGGCGGATCGGGCAGCCGGATCGCCTTCGACCTCGAACGGCTGAAGGAGATTGCGCAGGACCGCGATCCGTCGGTCGCGATGTCCGGGCAGGTCAGCAGCCAGATCAAGATCCGCGTCGGCAACGACTGGCTGCTCGCCAACGTGCGCAACCAGAAACAGGATGCGCGTGTCGCCGGCGTCCTGTCCGAAGTCGATTTTCTGGGCGAGGGGCTGGAGGAACGGCTGACCGGGCGCATCCACGGCTTCCGGCGTGGCGTGACACGTTTTCCGGTGCCGGGCGCGTTCGTCTACCCCTGCACCAGCGACGATCTGCGGCAGATCTATGCCAGCGACGGGCGCTCCTCCATTCAGGTCGGCCATGTCTATCCCACCCGCGACATTCGCGCCGGGCTTTACGTCGATGCGCTGCTGGGCAAGCATTTCGCGCTGCTGGGCTCCACCGGCACCGGCAAATCGACCAGCGCGGCGCTGATCCTGCACCGCATCTGCGACCATGCGCCCGAAGGCCATGTCATCATGGTCGATCCGCACGGCGAATATGCCGCCGCGTTCCGCGACACGGGCGTGATCCTCGACGTCTCGAACCTGCAGATGCCCTACTGGCTGATGAACTTCGAGGAGCACTGCGAAATCCTGCTGACGTCGCGCGGGGATGAGCGGCAAGTGGACGCTGAGATTCTCGGCAAGGCGCTGCTGGAGGCGCGGTCGAAGAACCGGCTGGCCGAGCAGGTGGGGCGGATCACGGTGGATTCGCCGATCCCCTACCTGCTGTCCGACCTGGGCAATATCCTGAACAACGCGATGGGCAAGCTCGACAAGGGGCACGGCAGCGCCCCATACCTGCGCATTCGCAACAAGCTGGACGAACTGCGCGGCGACCCGCGCTATCAGTTCATGTTCTCCGGCATGCTGGTGGGCGACGTGATGGCGGACTTCATCTGCAAGCTGTTCCGCCTGCCGTCGCGCGGGCGGCCGATCTCCATCATCGACGTGTCGGGCGTGCCGACCGAGATCACCTCTACCGTGGTGGCCGTGCTCAGCCGCATGGTGTTCGATTTCGCCGTCTGGGCGCGCGAGGAGAAGACCCGGCCCATCCTCCTGGTGTGCGAGGAAGCGCACCGCTACGTGCCCAACGAGAAGAATGCCGATGGCTCTTCGGTGGGCCGCATCCTGTCGCGCATCGCCAAGGAAGGGCGCAAGTACGGTATTTCGCTGGGACTGATCACCCAGCGCCCGTCCGACCTGGCGGAGGGCGTGCTGTCGCAGTGCGGCACGATCATCGCCATGCGCCTCAACAACGAACGCGATCAGGCTTTCGTGCGCGCCGCCATGCCTGAAGGCGCGCGCGGGTTTCTCGATTCGATTCCGGCGCTGCGCAATCGCGAATGCATCGTCTGCGGCGAGGGCGTGGCGATACCGATGCGCGTTTCGTTCGACGATCTGGAGGAGAACCGGCGCCCGGCTTCGGCAGACCCGTCGTTTACACGGCTTTGGAACGAAACCGGCGGCGAGGAGGAAATGGTGCTGCGCACGGTCCAGCGCTGGCGGGCGCAGGGGCGGTAAGCAGGACGTTTAGCCCCGGAAGTTCTTGCGCCACTTGCCCCAGCGATAATAGCCCAGCGAAATCGCCACCGTCAGCACCGATCCCACCGGATAGGCCCACCATACCGCCTCGCTGCCGATCAGCGGTCGGGCGAGGGCGTAGAAGCCCAGGCGTCCCGGATAGAGCCCCAGGAACAGGATCACCAGCGGCGCGCTCACCGCTCCATAGGCGCGCATCGTTCCCGTCAGGATCATCGTGATGGACACGATCACGAACGAAACCGTGCAGATCAGCTGGATATGCTGGGCGATCGGCATCGCCGGGCTGCCCGCGCCCAGGAACAGCGACAGCAGCGGACGGTCGAAACCCACGATGAGGGCGGCGAGAGCGCTCGACATGATGAGGTTGGTGATCATGCCGATCGCCGTCACCTTGTCGATGCGGCCATGGTCGCCCGCTCCCAGTGACTGGGCCACCATCGCGCTAACCGCTGAACTGATGGCGAAGGCGGGCATCTGCAGATAGTTCCACAGCTGCAGGGACGCACCGTAGGCCGCCGCCGCGTTCAGCCCCTCACGGTTGACGAGGCCGACCATGATAAGCCCCGCCGACGACACGATCAGCATCTGCGCACCCATCGGCAGGCCCTTGACCAGCACGTAGCGCAAGTCTTCCCCGCGCGGGCGCAGATAAGCCAGTTCGGGGCCGCGCAGCCGCAGCGGCAGATCCTTGCGGTAGATCACCCAGACCTGCAGCAGCATCCCCGCGGTGTTGGCCAGCGCAGTGGCGATGGCCGACCCGGCGACACCCAGCGCCGGCAGCGGGCCGACACCGATGATCAGCAGGGGGTTGAGCACGATGTCCAGTACCACCGCCAGGATCATCGCATAAAGCGGCGTCTTCGAATCGCCGGCGCCGCGCATGCCCATCGACACCATCAGGTTCACCGTGGCCAGCGGCAGCGTGACGAAGATCACTCGCAGGTAGGCCAGCGCGTCGGCACGGCTTACTTCCGGCGTGCTCAGCAGGTCGAGCAGCGCGGCGGCGCCGAACCAACCGATCGCGGCCGTGGCGAACGAGATCAGCAGGCAGAATCCGACGCCGGTGCCGAACGTGCGCCGCGCCGCGTCGATGTTGCGCGCGCCGAAGTGCTGGCCCACCCGCACCGTCGTCGCCATGCCGAAGCCGAACACGGCGGCGAAGACCAGGAACATCACGATGTTGGCATTCGCCGTTGCCGCCAGCGCGCTCTCGCCCAGCAGGCGGCCCACCCAGATCGCGTTGATCGATCCGTTCAGCGTCTGCAGCACGTTCGACAGCAGCATCGGGATCGAGAACATCAGCAGCGTCTTGAGGATCGGCCCGCGCGTCAGGTCGCCGCGCATCGCCAGGCGGGCGGGGGCTTCCGTCTGCGGGGTGTCCGCGCTGGCCTGGTCTTCTCCGACCGGGATGGGGGAACCTTCGTTCATGTGCCTCTCGTGTCGCCCCACAGGTGGATGTGCAGGCGGTCGGTGAACCGCAGCCCATGCCGCGAGCAGTAATCCGCCAGCCAGCCTGACCGTTCCCGGATCACCGCGCTGGAGCGACCTTCGGGCATCAGGAACAGCCTGTTGCCGGGAATGCCGTAGGTTTCCTGCAATGCCGTGACTTCATCCAGGTCTTCCCGGCTGGCGATCACGAACTTGAAGAAGGCGCGCGGTTCGGCGGCCCAGGCGGCCAGCCGTTCAGGCAGCAGGGCAAGGCTGTCGGGGTTGCCGCTGTGCGCCAGCTTGGGGCTGACGTTGTACTGGTCCACCCGCGCGTCGAGGGCAGTGTGCGGGGCGATGGTGGAGTTCGTCTCGATCTCCACATGCATGCCCGGACGCATCACGTCGAGCGCGGCGACCATGCGGGCCAGCGCCGGGCCCTGCAGTAGCGGCTCTCCGCCGGTTATGACGAGCCGGTCGGGCACCAGATCGGCTACCGCCTGCGCCAGCGCGGTTTCTTCCATGGTTATCTGATTCTCGCGTCGCTCGAACGCCAGATCGTCGCGGTGGAAGCGGTTGTCGCCAGTGAAGCGCCAGGTGTAGGCGGTATCGCACCACTGGCACGCCAGATTGCAGCGCGACAGGCGCACGAACGTGCTGGGCCGCCCCATGGACGGGCCTTCGCCCTGCAGCGAGGCGAAGATTTCCGGCTGTCCGGGCGTGGTGGTGGCGAGGGTGAGCATAAGCTTTACACGGTTCGGGAGGAAAAAGACCCTTCGGGTGATGTGTCACCGGAAGGGCGGAAGAGGGCGCATCGTGACAGAGGCCCGCGATGTAGGAAAGCGCCAAGGACGTGGCGCCCGCCCTTGCACACGTCGTGCCGTCACGCTGAACTTGTTTCAGGCCGCACGTCCCGGGTTGCGTATCTGCAAACCCATAGGGCCGCTTGTGGAACGACGCTCCGGCCCAGACTGCCGCATGGACCCTGAAACAGGTTCAGGGTGACGCGTAAGTGGAAGTGGGAGAGCGCGCCGATTGGACCGCGCCCTCCCTTGTCCGTTACCCCAGTCGCGCCAGTGCCGCGGCAAGGCGATCCGCTTCGGCGGTGTGAGCAGCGTGGTCGGCCTTGGCCTTGTCGACCGCGTCGGGCTTGGCCTTTTCGACGAAGGCTGGGTTCTCGAGACGCTTGCCCAGCGAATCGCGCTCCTTGATCGCGGAGGCATGGGCCTTTTCCAGCCTTGCCTTTTCAGCGGCGATGTCGATCACGCCTTCGAGCGGGATCGCCAGCATCGCATCGCCTGCCCCGACCTGCATCGCCGCACCCGCAGGAGCAGCCTCGAAGCGGATCGCATCGAGGCGGGCCAGGCGGTCCACCGCCTTGCCGTTGCGCTCGATGATGGCGCGGGTCGCTGCGGAGGGATCGGCGAGGTAGGCAGTCAGGCGCGCGCCCGGCGCGATGCCGAGTTCGGCCTTGGCGCCGCGCAGGTTGCCGACGAGCGCGATCAGCCATTCGACCTCGGCCTTGGCCTCCGCATCGACGGTGGCTTCGGGGGCGGGCCACTGCGCCACGATCAGTTCGTGGGCGCGGGTGCCGGTCTTGCTCCACAGCTCTTCGGTGACGAAGGGCATGAAGGGGTGCAGCATCACCAGGATCTGGTCGAGCACCCAGCCGGCGACGGCCTTCGTTTCTTCGTCGAAGGAACCCTTGATCAATTCGATGTACCAGTCGCAGAACTGGTTCCACACGAAGTGGTAGATCGCATTGGCGGCCGCATCGAAGCGCAGGTCGGCCATGGCCTTGTCCAGCGAGGCGACGGTTTCGACGACTTCGCCGATGATCCACCGGTTGACCGCCGAAGTGGCCTTTGGCGCGGCGACCGACGTGCTGCCGACGATGCCATTCGACTGGCAGAACCGCGCCGCGTTCCACAGCTTGGTAGCGAAGTTGCGGTAACCCTCGACGCGCTTCTCATCCATCTTCACGTCGCGGCCCTGGCTTTCCATGGCGGTCATGAAGAAGCGTAGCGCGTCGGCGCCGTACTGGTCGATGAGGCCCAGCGGATCGACGACGTTGCCCTTGGACTTGGACATCTTCTGGCCATCGGCGGCGCGGACCAGTCCATGCAGGTAAAGCCGCTTCCACGGCACTTCCTTCATGAAGTGGATGCCCTGCATCGCCATGCGCGCATCCCAGAAGAACAGGATGTCGAAACCGGAAACCAGCAGATCGTTGGGGTAGTGCTTGGCAAGGAGCGAGGCGGACTGGATATTGCTTCCCCCCACCGCTCGTGCTGAGCTTGTCGAAGCACCGGCAGTGCTGCCCGAGGGGTCTTCAACAGGCTCAGGCTGAGCGGGAACGGCACCGGTGGTTTCGTCCGGCCACCCCAACGTGGCGAAGGGCCACAGAGCCGAGGAGAACCACGTGTCGAGGACGTCTTGGTCCCGAACAAGAGGAAGCTCGCGCCCATCGAACCCAAGTCGCGTAGATTGGTGCATTTCGTCGAACGAATCGAAGATTGCAACACGGTCGATGTCGAAACCACGCGCACGGTAGTAGCTCAATGCAGCTTCTTCGATTTCTGCATCTGAACTGCCAACGAAGGGCGTACCCATTGCCGATTGGGGCGTTTGACGATCAAGGTAGATCGTGTCTGCCCCAGCACTTGCGTCGGGTCCATAACAAGCCGGAATCCGGTGTCCCCACCATAGCTGGCGGCTGACGCACCACGGCTGGATGTTCTCCATCCAGTTGAAGAACGTCTTCTCCCAGCTTTTGGGGACGATCTCGATCGAGCCGTTGCGCACGGCTTCCATCGGCGGGATCGAGAGGGTCTTGGCATCGACGTACCACTGGTCGGTCAGCCAGGGTTCGATCACCACGCCGCCACGGTCGCCATAAGGCGTCTGGATCACGCGGTCCTCGATCTTCTCCAGCAGGCCGTCGGCGTCGAGCAGTTCGACCACGCGCTTGCGGGCGTCGAAGCGGTCCATGCCGATGAACTCGTGCGGGATCAGGCCGTCCGCTGTCTGGAACACCTTCGCCTCGGCATCGAGCATGTTGAGCATGTCGCGCGCTTCGATCCCGGCGCGCTTGCCGACTTCGAAGTCGTTGAAGTCATGCCCCGGCGTGATCTTCACCGCGCCCGATCCCAGTTCCGGATCGGCATGCTCGTCCGCGACGATCGGGATTTCGCGCCCGGTGATCGGCAGGGTGACGGTGGCGCCACGTTCCAGCAGCGGCTTGTAGCGCTCGTCGGCGGGGTTCACGGCGACGGCCATGTCGGCCAGCATCGTCTCGGGACGGGTGGTGGCGACCATGATGTGGCCCGAACCATCCGATAGCGGATACCTGAAATGCCAGAAGTGGCCCTGGATCTCGCGCGTTTCCACCTCAAGGTCGCTGATCGCGGTCTTGAGCTTGGGATCCCAGTTCACCAGTCGCTTGTCGCGATAGATAAGACCCTGCTTGTGCAGGTCGACGAAGACCTTGACCACCGCCCTGGTGAAGTGCGGGTCCATGGTGAACTGCTCACGGCTCCAGTCCATCGAGCAGCCCAGACGGCGCAGCTGGCCAGTGATGGTGCCGCCGCTTTCGGCCTTCCATTCCCAGACCTTGTCGATGAACTGTTCGCGCGTGTAGCTGGTGCGCTTGTCGCCTTTCGCCTCCATCTGCCGTTCGACCACCATTTGCGTGGCGATGCCGGCATGGTCGGTGCCGACCACCCACAGCGCATCCTTGCCGCGCAGGCGCTCGTAGCGGATCACCACGTCCTGCAGCGTATTGTCCAGCGCGTGGCCGATATGCAGGCTGCCGGTGACGTTCGGCGGCGGGTTGACGATGGTGAACGGTGCGGCGTCGGGGCGTTCGGGGCGGAACAGGTTGTTCTGTTCCCAGTGGGCGTACCACTTGGCCTCGATCCCGGCGGGGTCGAAAGTCTTGTCGAGAGCGGGTTCTGCAATCTGGTCAGTCATACCCGCCGCGCCATGCCAAAGCGCGGGTTTTGGCGCAAGTTCGCATTGCCACGGCATTGCCGCATTCGCGTGCGAACAGGTTGCTGCAATCGAACTGAAACATCTCGTCGCGATCATGGAACATCTTGCCGGTCTATGGTTTTTCCCCCAAAGCGAGAAAACATGCGGGAATGGGCTGAATTCACCCTGTCGGAAAACGACCAAGGCAGCGACCACGTGCTGGCGCTGAAAGGGCCGTTGTGCGTCCACTCCCTAGGCAATCTCGACGCCAAGCTTCACGGGTTAAGCGGGAGCTTCACCCGCGTCGACATGTCCGGCGTGACGGATATCGACACCACCGGCGCCTGGCTGGTCACATATTACGCCAACCAGCGCGGGCTGGAGATCACCGGCGAAAGTGAACAGGCGCGCCGCCTTTTCGCCGCCATCGGCGACATGCACGAACATGAAGCGGAGCCGGAACCCCGGCTTCCGTTCCTGACCCGGCAGATTTCCGAACTCGGCGATCTGATGGCCAACTGGGGGCAGGGCATCGTCAAGGTGCTCGACTTCCTGGGCGAACTCATCATCGCGTTCGGTGCGGTGATCCGCCGTCCATCAAGGCTGCGCAGGACGGCGCTGGTGTTCCACATGCAGTACGTGGGCATCAACTCGCTGTGGATCATCGGCCTGATGAGCTTCCTCATCGGCATCGTCATCGCCCAGCAGGGCGCGGTGCAGCTGGCGCAGTTCGGGGCGGAAATCTATACCATCAACCTCACCGGCCGCCTGTCGATGCGTGAACTGGGCATCCTGATGACCTCGATCATGGTCGCGGGTCGATCCGGTTCGGCGTTTGCGGCACAGATCGGCACGATGAAGCTGACTGAGGAAGTGGACGCCATGCGCACCATCGGCGTTTCGCCGATCCAGGCGCTGGTCGTGCCGCGCGTGCTGGCATCCATGCTGATGATGCCGCTGCTGGGCTTCTATTCGTCGGTTCTGGCGATCATTGGCGGCGCCACCATTGCCGATCTGGCGCTGGACATTCCGTTCTGGACCTTCCTCCAGCGCACGCAGGAAGTGGTGCCGATCACCGACGTCTGGATCGGCCTGATCAAGGCTCCGGTCTTCGCGCTGATCGTGGCGCTGGCAGGATGCTATCAGGGCATGCAGGTGACCGCCAATGCAGAGGAAGTGGGCGCGCGCACCACGCAGGCGGTGGTGACCGCGATCTTCACGGTGATCGTGCTCGACGCGTTTTTTGCCATCTTCTTCACCAAGATCGGTTGGGCATGACGGATCTGTCCGACGATTATGAGGGTGAATACCCGATCCTGGTCGAGGGGCTGCGCAACAGCTTCGGCGATCACGTCATTCACGAAGACCTCAATCTCAAGGTCCGCAAGGGCGAGGTTCTGGGCGTCGTCGGCGGTTCCGGCACCGGCAAGTCCGTGCTGATGCGCTCGATCATCGGGCTGCAGCAGCCGACGGCGGGCGACATCACCGTGCTCGGGCACAAGATGGGCGATGCGACCGAGGACGAGGACGTCGACCTGCGTTCGCGCTGGGGCGTGCTGTTCCAGGGCGGTGCGCTGTTCTCTACGCTGACCGTGGGCGAAAACGTCGAAGTTCCGCTCAAGCAGTTCTTCCCCGAAATCACCGACAGCCTGCGGGCCGAGATCGCGCGCTTCAAGGTACGCCTGTCCGGTCTGCCGGAAAATGCTGCGTTCAAGTTCCCGAGCGAGCTTTCGGGCGGCATGAAGAAGCGCGCCGGGCTTGCCCGCGCGCTGGCGCTGGACCCGGAACTGCTGTTCCTGGACGAGCCGACCGCCGGCCTCGACCCGATCGGCGCTGCTGCGTTCGACAGTCTCACGCGCGAGCTGAAGGAAACGCTGGGCCTCACCGTCTTCCTCATCACGCACGACCTCGACACGCTATACGCCATCTGCGACCGCGTAGCGGTGCTGGCGGACAGGAAGGTCATCGCGGTGGGGACGATCCCGGAACTGCTGGCGCTCGACCACCCGTGGATTCAGGAATATTTCAACGGCCCCCGTGGCCGCGCGGCGCTCGCCGCGAAGGACGACCCGCCGATCTCCGAACGGGGTTCGCCGGAACACGATGCCGCTGCGGCGGTTGAAACACCTGCGCCGTCAGGCGTGGACAGCAATACGTCGGAGGCATAGGGGCGCAGGCGATGGAAACCAAAGCCAATCACGTCTGGGTCGGAGCTGTCACGCTGGTGCTGCTGGCGTGCCTTGCGGTGTTCGTCCTGTGGATCGCGCGCCTGGGCGAGGGCGCGAAGAACGAGTACGACATCTTCTTCAAGCAGTCGGTGGACGGCCTCGCCAAGGGGTCCGAGGTCAACTACGTCGGCGTCCCTTCGGGCCAGGTCACCCAGATCGAACTGTGGCCGCAGGATCCCAGCTTCGTGCGCGTGCGCATCAAGGTGGATCAGAAGGTGCCGATCACCGTTGGCACCACCGCGCAGATCCAGGGCAGCTTCACCGGCGTGTCCGACATTCAGCTGGAAGGCGCCGTCAAAGGCGCCCCGCTGCTGACCGATGCAGGCCCTGAAGGCGTGCCGGTGATTCCGACCAAGCGCGGTGGCTTCGGTGAAATCCTGACGAACGCGCCGCTGCTTATGGAGCGCCTCGCCACGCTGACCGAGAACCTCAATCAGCTGATGAGCGCCGAAAATCGCAAGTCGATCACCGGCATCCTTGCCAACACTGACAAGATGACGGCCGATCTTTCGCAGGCGACGCCGCAGTTGCGCCAGACGATGACGGAACTGCAGGGCAGTCTTGCGCAGGCGACGAAGACCCTCGCCGCGTTCGAGGGTGTGGCGCACAAGGCCGACGACCTGCTGGGCGACGAAGGCAGTTCGCTGGCCGAACAACTGCGCAAGACGCTGGCTTCGGCGCAGAAGTCGATGGACCAGCTGGACAAGACCATGGCCCATGCACAGCCCGCGCTGGATCAGGTGTCCGAACAGACTTTGCCTGCCGCCGAAAGCGCGATCCGGGATCTGCGCGCGACCAGCAAGGCGCTGCGCAGCCTGACGGAGAAGATCGACGAGCAGGGCGCGGGCGCACTGCTCAAGGGGCAGAAGCTGCCCGACTACAAGCCTTGAGGACATGGCCGTGAGGGGTATCGCGATGAACCGCCATTACAGGAACAGGCTGGCGCACGGGCTGCTGGCCGCCGTCGCCGCTCTCTCGATCTCCGGCTGTGTCAGCCTTGGTACCAAGCCGCCAGATGAGCTGCTCAAGTTGACGCCGGAACAGAGCGCGCCCGCGGGCGCGACTGCCAGTGGCCAGCTGACCGACGCGGTCGTGGTGCTCGATCCGGAATCCGACCGGGGGCTGGACGTCCTGCGGGTGCCGGTGACGGTCGATGCGGCCAGCCTCTCCTACCTCAAGGACGCGCTGTGGGTGGAAAAGCCCACGCGGCAGTTCCGCTCCCTGCTGGCCGAAACCCTGCGCGCGCGGACCGGGCAGCTGGTTGTGGAGGGCGGCGACTTCGAGGTTACCGGCAAGACGTTGATCGGCGGTCGCCTGTTGCAGATGGGTTACGACGCGCAGAAGAGCGCCGTCGTCGTTCGTTTCGATGCGGTGCGCTCCGAACGCGGCGCAGGGCCGCTGCAAACCAGACGCTTCGAGGCTGTGGTGAACGGCGTCGAAGCCAAGGCCAAGCCGGTCGGCGCGGCTCTCAATCAGGCTGCGAACGACGTGGCGCGGCAGGTGGCGGACTGGGTGAAGGCGGGCTGATCCCCGCCTTATCGTGACAGCAAGGCCAGCCGTATCGCCAGCGTGAACGCCTCGAACCGGGCGGCGCGGCGTTCGGCGGCTTCCCAGTCTTCGCCCCACAGTTCGACTTGCCAGTCAGCCTCAAGCTCGGCGGCTTTCCACAAGTCCTGCGCGTCGGCATCGAGGCGGATCGCTTCCAGCGCGATGATCAGCGATGCCGCCAGACTCGCCAGCATCTTGAGCGCGGCCAGTTCGAAATCCCCCAACTGCTCCAGTTCTGCACGTAGCCTCGCCAGCGTGGCTTCGGGCTGGGGCTTGTGCATGATGCCGGAAATACGCGCGAAGCTGACGCCAAGCCGGGCCTCCACCGCCGTCAGCACCGGCTCCCACACTTCCATCTGGCGCTTGTAGAGCGCTTCGTCGGGGTCGGCGCGATAGCACAGCGTGTCCGTTTCGGCGTAGGGTAGCAGTTCGGCGATCACGGCCGCGCGATTGGGTGCCACCGCATCGATCGCAAAATCCGCAAGGTCGCGGTAGTGGAAGGCTGCTGTGTCGATCTCCTCGCCCTGCGCGGCCCATTCGGCGGCGAGCGCCTCCGCCAGAGCCTGGGTCGGTACTGCTTGCGGGCGCCCACCGGCTGTGCGGATCGGGCGGCCATCGAGCACCGCACGCCAACCGCCATCAGTGGCCTGCGCGGTTGCTTCCTTGTAGAAACGCTTCATTTCGGGGTGCGCCACTTTCTGACGAGAACCGGCGGGAGAACGAATGCGCCCATCACGCCAAAGCTGAGGAAGGCGAAGCCGACGATCTGAGGTGCGCCGGAGAAGATGCGACCGGTGGTCGTCAGGATGCCCAGCAGCACGCCGACAACGCCCAGGATGCGGACCACGTTGATGATGGCGAACCGCATGACGGCGGGATCGCGCGCGCTCATCGCAGCAGGTGTTCCAGCAGTTGCGCCGGGGTTTCGACCACCGTTTCGGCGCCGGCCGCCATCAATTCGTGCGGATGATGATAACCCCAGTCGACCCCTATGCCGCGCACCTGCGCGGTGCGTGCCATCTGGATGTCGTAGGCGGTATCGCCGATCATCACCGCCTGATCGGCCTGAGCGCCTGCCTCGAACAAAGCCTGCTCCAGCATCGCCGGGTGGGGCTTGGACGGGTGGCGGTCGGCGGTCTGGAGCGTCACGAACAGGTCGGCGATACCGTTCGCTTCAAGGCAGAAGCCCAGCCCGCGATCCGACATTCCGGTCGCCACGCCCAGCGTCCAGCCATGGGCATGCAGGCCGCGCAGTGTTTCGGCCACGCCCGGAAACAGCGGCTGCGACACGCGGCCCTGTTCGCGCGCGGTGCGGAACGACAGCTTGTACGTCTCCGCCATGGCCTGCTGCTGATCGGTGTCGGAATTGGGCAGCAACTGGCGGATCGACTGCGGCAGGGAAAGCCCTACCGCGCGCCGTATCGCGCCCCGCGACGGCGCAGGCAGGGCGAAGGCCGCGAAGGTCGCCTCCATCGCCTCGCAGATCGGTGCCTGTCCATCGACAAGCGTACCGTCGCAGTCGAAGACCGCCAGTTTCATCGCACGCTCCCGTTATCAGCCGCGCCCGCGCGGGGCAGGGCGTCCACCGGGTTTGGCGCCGGGTTTTGCTCCCGGCCTTGCACCGGGCTTGCGCACGGCAGAACCCGCAGGCCTGCTGCCCGGCTTTCCGGGAGCCTTGCCGGTGGGCTTCCCAAGCGGCTTCTTGCCGCCTGGCTTGCTGCCCGGCTTGTTCAGGCGGTTCTGGCCCGAGGCGGGACCGTCGCTGCGCTTGCGGCGCTCGCCCCGGCGTTCCTTGCGGTATTCCTTGGCGTGCTGCTTGGCGGCGCGCTTTTGGTCTTCCTTGGTGAACTCGACCGGAGCCTCGACCTCGAAGTCGCCCTCCGATTCGACGAAGCCCAGCGATTCGAGCGAATTCGCGAAGTGCTCGGGCAGGGGGGCGGTCACGTCCAGCGGCGCTCCGTCCGGATGCTCGATGATCAGGCGGCGGGCGTGGAGGTGCATCTTGCGGCTGATGGAGCCGGTCAGGAACGCTTCCTGCCCGCCGTACTTGCCATCGCCGACGATGGGGTGGCCGATCGCCGCCATGTGGACGCGCAGCTGGTGCGTGCGGCCGGTCAGCGGGTGCAGTTCCACCCAGGCCGCGCGGTTGCCGGCACGATCTATCACGCGATAACGGGTGCGGGCGGCCTGGCCCTCCTTCTCATCCACATGCATCTTCTCGCCGCCGGTGCCGGGCTGCTTGGCCAGCGGCAGTTCGATCATGCCGTCGTTGATGCTAGGCACGCCGACCACCAGCGCCCAATAGATTTTCTTGGCGGTGCGGCCCGAGAACCGCTTGGAGAAGAAGGCCGCGCTGCCGGGCGTGCGCGCGATCAGCAGGACGCCCGAAGTGTCCTTGTCCAGCCGGTGGACGAGCCGCGGGCGCGGGCCGCGTTCGGCGAAGGCGTCGAGCAGGCCATCGACATGTTCCTTCATGCCCGAACCGCCCTGCGTGGCAAGGCCTGGCGGCTTGTTGAGCACGATTGCGGCGCGGTCCTGCGTCAGGACCATCGAATCGGCCAGTTCGATCTCCGCCTCGGTCAGTTCGCGGCGCGGGCGGTCACCCTTCACGCCGGGCTGCTGCTCACCGCCGGGGGGGACGCGCAGCACCTGGCCAGCCTCAAGCCGGGTATCGACGTCGGCGCGCTTGCCATCGACGCGAATCTGGCCGGTACGCGCCCAGCGCGAAACCATGCCGAAGCCGACCCGCGGCAGGTGACGCTTGAACCAGCGGTCAAGACGGACGCCATCATCGTCGTGACCGACGGTGAACTGGCGGACTATATCAGTATTGCTCATGCCATGCTCCGCATAACAAAAAGGCCGAGGAACAGGCCGCCGAATCCGGCGAGCAGCGAAATTCCGGTGTAGAATGCAGCGGTGGCGATGTCGCCCCGCTGGATCAGGGTGGCAAAGTCGAGGCTCATCGACGAGAACGTCGTGAAGCCGCCGAGGACGCCGATGCCCAGCAGCAGGCGCGTGCTTTCGGATCCATTGCCGAAGCGCGCCAGCCAGCCCGTCAGTACGCCCATCAGCACGCTGCCGAGGATGTTGACGGTGAGAGTGCCATAGGGAAAGGCACCCGCGCGCACCGGGCCGAGCGCGGCGGTCCAGCCGCGCCCGACAAGGAAGCGCAGCCAGGAGCCGAACGCGCCGCCAGAGGCCACGTAGAGCGAGGCCAGGATAAAGGAAGGTTGGGGCATGGCGACCCCTTAGCCGTGAATGGGCCAGAATCCAATCGCTGCAATCCAATCTCTGCGGCTTAACTCTTGTCTTCGAGCCGTCGCTTTGCTAACGGGCCGCTCAATCAGCTGCCTCCGAGTCCGGCGGCGGCCTTATTCTTGGCTCTAGATTCGCGGCTCGCCACGCCAAACCGGATGCGTGGCGGCCCCGTCTGTTTTTGTGAGGTGTTTCGGTTTATGCAGATTCTCGTCCGCGATAACAACGTCGATCAGGCTCTTCGGGCTCTCAAGAAGAAGCTGCAGCGTGAGGGCGTGTATCGTGAAATGAAGCTGCGCCGTCACTTCGAGAAGCCCTCGGAAAAGCGCGCTCGTGAAAAGGCCGCTGCCGTGCGCCGCGCCCGCAAGCTTGAGCGCAAGCGCGCCGAGCGCGACGGCTCGAAGTAAGGGCTTTTCCGCAGTTCGCTGCGGGCACCCATAAAACTCGCGTGAGCGGCTTGAATGCCGCGCCGGGTTGAGCCATGAGGGCGCGGAATCACCATTCCGCGCCCTTTGTGCATCTGCAAGGGATGTCCCTGACCGGGCGCCCCATCGAATACGAGGCCACAGACGATGACAGAGATCACCCGCGTCCCGCTTCAGCCGATCGCCAAGGGCGCCGTTTCCAAGCTGTGGCTGGGCGTGGTCGCCATCGCCGTGGCATCTGCGGGTGTGGCTTATGCCGCGCTGCCGCCCGCTCCCACCGTCAAGACGCTGACCGCCGGCACGGGCGCTTCGCCGACGATGGAAGACGTCGTGCTCATCAACTACAAGGGCATGTTGATGGACGGCAAGGTGTTCGACGAGAACAAGAACTATCCCAACCCGGTGGCCCAGTTCGTGCCCGGTTTCTCCAAGGCGCTGATGAAGATGCAGCGCGGCGGCAAGTACGAAGTCGTGATCCCTTCGGAACTGGCTTATGGCGACCACCCGCAGCCCGGCTCGCCGATTCCGCCGAATGCGGACCTGAAGTTCGAAGTCGAACTGATCGACTACAAGAGCCTTGCCGAAATCCGCCAGCAGCAGGCGATCCTGCAGCAGCTTCAGCAGATGCAGGGCGGTGCGGGTGCACCGGGCGCAGCGGTTCCGGGCGCAGGCGCTCCGGGCGTTCCGGTTCCGGTCCAGCCCTGATGAAGGCGGCTTTCGCGGCGCTGCTGCTGACGGCGGCGCCCTCGGCCGTGTTGGCCCAGACCTCTGCCCCGGCGGCTCCCGCCCCGGCAGCGCCTGCTCCGACCGCCACTCCCGCCGCGCCGCAGGTCAAGGTCGAGCCGATCACGCCGGGCACTGGGGGCAAGCCGCCCGCGCATTCCTATGTCCTGATCAACTACAAGGGCATGCTGACCGACGGCACCGTGTTCGACCAGAATGAACGGATGCCTATGGCGCTGGACGAAGTCGTTCCCGGCTTTGCCCAAGGGCTCGTGCAGATGGAGCGTGGCGGACGCTATCGCCTGACCATCCCGCCTGAACTGGGCTACGGCGCGCAGGCGTCCGGCCCCATCCCCGCCAATTCCACGCTGGTTTTCGAAATCGACCTGATCGATTTCAAGACCGCCGAGGAACTGCAGGCGATGATGGCCCAGATGCAGGCTCAGGCGGCCCAGCAGCAACAGCCGGGCGCACAGGTCCCGGCCCAACCGGCCCCGACACAGCCGGCGAAGTGATCCGTCGTCCCGGACTTGATCCGGGACCGCTGGCAAATCTTGAAGCAATGACTCGCAGGTGCGCGCTGCAGTGCAGGAATCCTACGGGCAGCGGTCCCGCATCAGGTCCGGGACGACGACTGCTTGAAGCCAGCGCCCCCCGCTGCTAGCTGCACCCCAACCCAATTACGCATTACGCAAGAAGGAAAGCCATGTCGGTCGATACCGCAACCGTGGCGAAGATCGCCAGCCTCGCGCGCATCAAGGTGAGCGAGCAGGAGCTTGAGGCAATGGTGCCCGAGCTGAACGGCATTCTCGCCTGGGTGGAGCAACTCGGACAGGTCGACACCACCGGCGTCGAACCGATGACCGCCGTAATCCCCAATACGCTGCGCCTGCGCGATGATGTGATCGACGCCGATCCGCTGACCGGCGGCGACAAGCGCGACGCCGTCCTCGCCAATGCTCCCGCCAACGAACACGGCTTCTTCGGCGTGCCCAAGGTGATCGAATAATGACTGATATTACCGACCTTGGCGTTGCCGCCATCCGTGACGGCGTCGCTGCCGGCACGTTCTCCGCCGTCGAAGTGGCAGAGGCGTTCAACGCCAATGTCGCGGCGGCGCAGGGTGCATTGAACGCCTTCATCGTTGCCACGCCCGAAAAGGCCGTCGAAGCAGCCAAGGCCATCGACGCGCGCCGCGCGGCCGGCGATGCGCTTGGCCCCCTGGCCGGCGTGCCGATCGGGATGAAGGATCTCTTCGCCACCACCGGCGTCCAGACCACGGCGGCCAGCCACATCCTCGAAGGGTTCGTACCGCAGTACGAATCGACCGTTTCGCAGAAGCTGTGGGACGCGGGCGCGGGCCTGCTGGGCAAGCTCAACCTCGACCAGTTCGCAATGGGTTCATCGAACGAGAGCAGCCACTTCGGCTCCGTAGTGTCACCCTGGCGCCGTCCGGGCAGTGATGCGCCGCTGACGGCGGGTGGTTCCTCGGGCGGTTCCTCGGCAGCGATCGCGGCGCGCCTCGTGCCTGCCGCCACCGGTACGGACACCGGCGGTTCGATCCGCCAGCCCGCCGCCTATACCGGCACGACCGGCATCAAGCCGACCTACGGGCGCTGCTCGCGCTGGGGCGTGGTCGCCTATGCCAGCTCGCTGGATCAGGCGGGCGCGATGGCGCGCGACGTCACCGACTGCGCGATCCTGCTGGAAAGCATGGCCGGTTTCGATGCCAAGGATGCGACCAGCCTGGACATGCCGGTGCCGCAGTGGACGGCGGCGCTGTCAGGCGACCTGAAGGGCAAGAAGGTCGGTATCCCGCGCGAATACCGCGTTGACGGTATGCCTGCGGAGATCGACGCGATCTGGGAGCAGGGCATCGCCTGGCTGAAGGACGCGGGCGCCGAAGTGGTCGAAGTGTCGCTGCCGCACACGCAGTACGCGCTGGCCGCCTATTACATCATCGCGCCTGCCGAAGCCTCGTCGAACCTCGCGCGGTATGACGGCGTGCGTTATGGCCTGCGCGACCTGCCAGATGGCGCGGGCCTTCAGGGCATGTATGCCGCCACCCGCGCCGCCGGGTTCGGGGCGGAGGTCAAGCGCCGCATCCTGATCGGCACTTACGTGCTGTCGGCGGGTTTCTACGACGCCTATTACACGCAAGCGCAGAAGGTCCGTGCGCTGATTTCGCAGGACTTTGCCAAGGCGTTCGAGCAGGTGGATGTCCTCCTGACCCCGACCGCACCGAGCGCTGCCTTTGCCCTTGGCGAAAGCAACGAAGACCCGATCGCGATGTACCTCAACGACGTGTTCACGGTGCCGGCGTCGCTGGCGGGCCTGCCGGCCATGTCGGTGCCCGCGGGCCTCGACGCGCAGGGTCTGCCGCTGGGCCTCCAGATCATCGGCCGTCCGCTTGATGAGCAGGGCGTGCTGAATGCGGGGCTGGCAATCGAAGGGCGCGCAGGGTTCACGGCGAAGCCGGAGAAGTGGTGGTAACATGAGCACATATCGCATCCAGGGCGCCACCGGCGATTGGGAGGTCGTGATCGGCCTTGAAATCCACGCGCAGGTCACGTCCAACTCCAAGCTGTTCTCCGGTTCGGCAACGGCGTTCGGGGCGGAGCCGAACACGCAGGTCTCGTTGATCGACGCGGCGATGCCCGGCATGCTGCCGGTACCGAACCGTGAGTGCATCCGCCAGGCGGTGCGCACGGGCATGGCGATCGACGCGCAGATCAACAAATGGTCGCGGTTCGATCGCAAGAACTACTTCTACGCCGATCTTCCCCAGGGCTACCAGATCAGCCAGCTCTACCACCCGCTGGTCGGCGAAGGTTCGATCACCATCGAGGCGGACGAGAAGGCGGGCATCCCAGAGGACAAGGTCATCGGCATCGAGCGCATCCACGTCGAGCAGGACGCGGGCAAGCTGATGCACGACCAGCACCCGACGATGTCCTACGTTGACCTCAACCGTTCAGGCGTGGCGCTGATGGAGATTGTCAGCCGCCCCGACATGCGTTCGCCCGCGGAGGCCGGTGCATACGTGTCCAAGCTGCGCACGATCCTGCGCTATGTCGGGTCGTGCGACGGCAACATGGACCAGGGTTCGATGCGCTGCGACGTCAACGTCTCGGTGCGCAAGCCCGGTGACGAGTTCGGCACGCGCACCGAAACCAAGAACGTCAACTCCGTGCGCTTCGTCATGCAGACGATCGAGCATGAGGCGAACCGCCAGGTCGACGTGCTCGAAGGCGGCGGCAAGATCGTGCAGGAAACCCGCCTGTTCGATCCCAACACCGGCTCCACCCGCTCGATGCGCTCGAAGGAAGACGCGCACGACTATCGCTACTTCCCCGATCCCGACCTGCTGCCGCTGGTTCTGGACGATGCGTTTCTGGACGACTGTCGCGCATCGCTGCCCGAACTGCCGGATGCCAAGCGTTCGCGCTATGTCGATGAGCTGGGCCTGTCCGCCTACAACGCGGCCGTGCTGACGGCGGATGTCGATACCGCCCGCTGGTTCGAGGCGCTGCTGGCCGAAACCGCCACCGCGCAGGGCAAGGCTCCGGCTGACGTTGCCAAGCAGGCGGCGAACTGGCTGATTTCCGAGTTCTTCGGGGCACTCAACAAACTGGGCGAGAGCCTGGACACTTCGCCGGTCAGCCACGCGCAGGCCGCCGAACTGCTCGCGCTGGTGGGCAAGGGCACGATTTCGGGCTCGATCGCCAAGCAGGTGCTGGAGATCATGCTGGAAACCGGCGACAGCGCCGAGGCCATCGTCGAGCGCGAGGGGCTGAAGCAGGAATCGGACACCGGCGCCATTGAGGCCAAGGTGGATGAAATCCTCGCCGCCAATGCCGACAAGGTCGCCCAGTACCGCGAAGGCAAGGTGGCGCTGTTCGGTTTCTTCGTCGGCCAGACGATGAAGGCGATGCAGGGCAAGGCCAACCCGCAGGTCGTCAACGAGATCCTGAAGACCAAGCTGGGCTGATCACCGGTCCCAAAATGCGAAACGCCGCCGGCCCGCAACGGGTTCGGCGGCGTTTTCGTGCCCGCAGACATAAGGGGCGTCCCAATACGGAACGAGGCGCAATAATCAGTTTGTGTTCGGCCCGCGCGGTGGTATCGATTGCGCGGAGGCCAGGGGGGTCTTTCCTACAATTTCGCAAGCTTGTGCCGCTCGGCATGGTTCGCGTATCCGGCTGCTGCGTTTCGCGCCGGCCGTACCACGGTCTCACTTGGGGGGGTGAGGGGGCCCGGCATTGCGCCCATTCGAGCGCGCGATGCCGGGCCTTTACCGTCAGGCCTTAATCTCGAACCCGGTTCGTTTGCTCAGGAGCGCCGGGTTCCGGTCAATTCCATCTTGCCGAACATGCCGGCCTTGATCGTGCCTGCAAGCGCGTCGCCGGTGATGCTGGCCTTGCAGTCCAGGTCCATCGGCATAGGCACCGTCATCCGCATCGACCAGACGAGCGTGTCCCCTTCCACGCGCCCGTTGGCGATGTCCATCGAACCCAGGTCGCCGGTGATGTTCCCGGTGAAGTTCTCGCCCTCGCGCGGCACGATGGTGAGGACGCCTTTCTGGCGTCCCAGCGGGGTGTTGGTGACGCAGTCGTAGGTTCCTGCAATCGACATCGTGTTCTCCTTATTCGGCGCCGTCCGAACCTGAAGGCGCGGCGCGGACCTCTACTGGCAAACCCAGTCCCTTGAGCTGCGGTTCCACCACCTTGCGATCGCCGACGATGATCCAGGTCATGTCGGTGGGCTGCAGGTACTTGCCAGCGGCGGCGCCGATCGCCTGCGCGTCGATGGCGCGATAGGTCTGCGCCAGCTTCACGTAGTAGTCCGAGGGGCGGCCAAGGCGGTCGTTCTTGACGATGGCGCCCAGCACCGATCCGTTCGTCTCGAAATCGTTGGGGAGAGAGCGGATCGCGCCGTCAGTGACGCGCTGGTACTCCTCGGCGTTGACGGGCTGTTTCGCTGGGAACGCGCGCATGTCCTTGATGATCGCGCGGATCGAATCGCCGGTGCGATCTGCCTGGACCGGCGCCATCACCTGCACCATGCGCGGCCCGGTGGCGTCGCTGACGCCCGAGCGCACGCCATAGCTCCACCCTTTGTCCTCGCGGATGTCGAGGTTGAGGCGTGAAAGGAAACCGTTGCCGACGACGTCGTTGGCCAGCGTCAGCGATTCCTCATTCGGGGTGCGGCCGGTCAGCGGCAGCACGCGGCCTGCCAGGATCACCGACTGCGGTGAATTGGGCCGGTCGATCAGCACGATGCGCGCCGTGGGAGCGGGCGTGGATGTGCCGAGCGGCTTGACCGGCTTGGCGGTTGCGGGCGTCTTCCAGCCGCCGAACGCCTTTTCCAGCAGAGGCTTCAGTTCATCCATGGTGACGTCGCCCACCACGGTGATCCGCGCGAGGTCCGGACGCAGCCATCTGGCGTGGGCGGCGCGCAGGGCTTGTGGCGTCAGCGCCGCCAGCGATGCATCGGTGCCAAGGCCGTCGCCGGGCTGGGCGTAAGGGTGCGGGCCGAAGAGTTCGCCGCTAAGCGTGCGCGCCGCCAGCGAGGCCGGGGTGGACTGCGCCTGCGCCAGCGCCGCCTGCGCCTGTCCGCGCGTGCGTTCGAAGTCGGCCTGCGCGAAGGCGGGGTGCAGCAGCACGTCAGTGGCCAGCGCCAGCGAAGGCGCGAGATTGGCGCTGAGCGCGCTCATCGTGAGGCTGCTGGTGTCGAGGCTGGCATCGGTGTCGATCGACGCGCCGAGGCGTTCCTGTTCCTCTGCGATCTGGGTGGCGCTGCGGGTGGTCGTCCCTTCCTCCAGCATGCCCAGCATCAGGCCCTGCGTGCCGGGCGCGTCCAGAGCATCGGCGGCATAGCCCGCATCGAAGTCGATCGAGATGTCGACCTTGGGCACCGCCGTTCGCCGCGCCAGGGCGACCGGGATACCGTTCGACAGCGTCGCCCGCTCCACCGCAGGAATGGTAAGGTCACCCACCGGCGATACCGGGGGCGCGGTACGCTTGGGCGCCGGAGGCAGCGCGGCGGTCTTCGCCGGCCTGGGGCGGGGTGGGGCAGCGTCTGAGGCTTCGTCGCCCCAGCCGCCCATTTTCGCGCCGTCCTCGGTACGGGCGCCGGGGACCACAGCCAGCTTGAACACCGGGCGGCCCAGCCACTTCTGCAGAGCCGCGCGCACCGTATCGGGCGTCAGCGCGGCGATGGCCTGCAAGTCAGCCTTGTACCTGGCGGGATCGTGCGAATAGACCTCTCCCTCGGCAAGCGTCGCGCCCTTGCCGGAGAAGCCGCCGACCCGTTCCAGCCCGCCGATCTCTCCGGACAGGGTGCTGACGACGGCGCGGCGCACTTCGTCGGCGCTGGGGCCCTGCGCCACGTAGTCGGCGATCACCTTGTCCAGTGCGGCTTCGGCCTTCGCGCGGTCCACGCCCGGCTTCACGAACATGCTGGCGTCAAGGAAGCTGGCCTGCTGGAACGTCTGGGCCGACGCGGTGACCTGCACCGCCAGCTGCGATCCGCGCACCAGTTCGTTATCGAGCCGCGAACTGGCAAGCCCGCCCAGAATGTGCATGCCGATGCGCAGGGCGTTGGCGTCGGGATCGTTCAGGCCGGGACCGCTCCATTCGCGGCTGAGACGCAGTACCGGCACCTGATCCGTCATATCGCGCGAGATCGGCGCGGGCAGGGTAACAGGCCCGGCGGCGACGGGCGCCACGTCAGGCCCCTTGGGGATGGCGCCGAACCACTTCTCCACCTTGGGTCGCGCGGTCGCCGCGTCGATGTCGCCCGACAGCACGAGCACGACGTTGTTGGGGCCGTAATGGTCGGTGAACCACTTGCGCACATCGCCCAGACTGGCCGCATCAAGGTCGGCCATCGAGCCGATGGTCGAGTGGTGGTAAGGGTGGCCGACCGGGAACAGCCCTTCGGCGACGGCGTATTCCGCGAGGCCATAAGGCTGGTTGTCGCCCTGCCGCTTCTCGTTCTGAACGACGCCACGCTGCTTGTTCAGCTTGTCCTGCGTGACGGCGGGAAGCAGCGCGCCCATGCGGTCGCTTTCCATGAACAGCGCCAGATCGAGCGCGCCGGTGGGCACCGTTTCCACGTAATTGGTGCGGTCGTACCAGGTGGACCCGTTGGTGGAGGTGGAGCCCGCAGCCTCCAGCGGAATGTCGAAGTTCGGCACGTTGGACGAACCCCCGAAGAACAGATGCTCGTAAAGGTGCGCAAAGCCGGTCTTGCCGCGTGGCTCGTTCTTGGAGCCGACCTTGTAGTAGAGCGTCACGCCGACGATGGGGGCCTTGCGGTCGGTATGCACGATGGTGATTAGGCCGTTGGGCAGCACGAACCGGTCGTAGGGGATGTCCACCTTGGCGACCAGCTCCTGTGGCGATGCAGCGGGCGGCGCTGCCGGTGTCGCAGTCGGCGTGGCGGCAGGCGGCGCGCTGGCAAGAAGCTTGCCGGACGGCGCGGCGGCGCAGGCGGAGAGGAGAAGGGCGGCGGCGAGAGCGCTCAGGCTCGACGTGGATACGGATCGCATGGGCAGGAGGTTAGCAGCTTGTTTGCGCGAGGCCAGAGGTTTGGCATGGCGGAGGCTGGCCTCTGGCAAAACCGCCCATCGGCACCCATTTTTGCCCTCGACGGGGCCCGGCGTTCGTCTTGCGCCCGTCCAAGCATAACCACGGCGCCATTGCAGAGATAGCACACCACACACCTTGTGTTGCGGATAGGCAACACCATATCGACGGGATCAGGAGGCAATTCCACGATGAATCTCGAAAAGTTCACTGACCGTGCAAAGGGCTTTCTTCAGGCCGCACAGACCGTTGCGATCCGCCTCAACCACCAGCGCATTGCGCCCGAACATGTGCTCAAGGCGCTGCTCGACGATCCCGAAGGCATGGCTGCCGGGCTGATCAAGCGTGCCGGTGGCAACCCGGTGTTCGCGACGCAGGAACTCGACAAGGCGCTGGCGAAGATCCCGGCGGTTTCGGGCAGCGGTGCCGCCGGTTCGCCGGGGCTGGACAACGATGCGGTCCGTGTTCTCGACGCCGCCGAACAGGCCGCGACCCGGGCCGGCGACAGCTTCGTCACGGTTGAGCGGCTGCTGCTGGGCCTAGTGCTGGCGACGACCACGCCCGCCGGGCAGGCGCTCAAGGCTGCCAATGTCACACCCCAGTCGCTCGAAGCTGCGATCACCGAACTGCGCGGCGGCCGTACTGCCAACAGTGCAGGCGCAGAGAACGCCTACGACGCGATGAAGAAGTACGCCCGTGATCTGACGCAGGCGGCGAAGGACGGCAAGCTCGACCCGGTGATCGGCCGGGATGAGGAGATCCGCCGCACCATCCAGATCCTGGCACGGCGCACCAAGAACAACCCCGTCCTCATCGGCGATCCCGGCGTCGGCAAGACCGCCATCGCCGAGGGTCTGGCTCTGCGCATCGCCAACGGCGACGTGCCCGACAGCCTCAAGGATCGCAGCCTGATGTCGCTCGACATGGGCTCACTGATCGCGGGCGCCAAGTATCGCGGTGAGTTCGAGGAGCGCCTGAAGGCGGTGCTGGACGAGGTGAAGGGCGCAGAGGGCCAGATCATCCTGTTCATCGACGAGATGCACACGCTGATCGGCGCCGGTGCATCCGAAGGCTCGATGGATGCGGGCAACCTGCTCAAGCCTGCACTGGCACGCGGCGAACTGCACTGCATTGGCGCGACCACGCTGGATGAATACCAGAAGTACGTGGAGAAGGACGCCGCCCTGCAGCGCCGCTTCCAGCCCGTCTTCGTGGGCGAGCCGACGGTGGAGGACACGATCTCGATCCTGCGCGGGCTCAAGGAAAAGTATGAACTGCACCACGGCGTGCGGATCACCGACGGCGCCATCGTGGCGGCGGCGACGCTGTCCAACCGCTACATCACCAACCGCTTCCTGCCCGACAAGGCGATCGATCTGATGGACGAGGCCGCCAGCCGCATCCGCATGGAAGTGGAAAGCAAGCCCGAGGAGATCGAGAAGCTGGATCGCCGCATCATCCAGCTCAAGATCGAGGAGATGGCGCTGGGCAAGGAGAGCGACGAGGCATCGAAGGATCGCCTCGCGGCCCTGCGCGGTGAACTCGGCAACCTGGAACAGCAGTCGAGCGAACTGACCACGCGCTGGCAGAACGAGCGCGACAAGATCGCTGCCGAGGGCAAGCTCAAGGAGCAGCTGGATGCCGCGCGCATCGAACTGGAACAGGCCCAGCGCGGCGGCGACTACGCGAAGGCTGGCGAGCTGTCCTACAGCACGATCCCGCAGCTGGAAGCGAAGCTGGCGGAGGCACAGGCGTCCGCCGGCAATGCCCTCCTGCGCGAGGAAGTGACCGAGGACGACATCGCCGGCGTCGTCAGCCGCTGGACCGGCGTGCCGGTGGACCGCATGCTGGAAGGCGAGCGCGAGAAGCTCCTCAAGATGGAGCAGGTAATCGGCGCGCGCGTCATCGGGCAGACCGACGCGGTGGCCGCCGTCTCCAAGGCGGTGCGGCGCGCGCGGGCGGGGCTGCAAGACCCGAACCGGCCGCTTGGCTCGTTCCTGTTCCTTGGCCCCACGGGCGTCGGCAAGACCGAACTGACCAAGGCGCTGGCCGGGTTCCTGTTCGATGACGACACCGCGATGGTCCGCATCGACATGTCGGAGTTCATGGAAAAGCATGCGGTCGCCCGCCTGATCGGCGCGCCTCCGGGCTACGTCGGCTACGAGGAGGGCGGCGTCCTGACCGAAGCGGTGCGGCGGAGGCCCTATCAGGTGGTCCTGTTCGACGAGGTGGAGAAGGCCCATTCCGACGTCTTCAACGTGCTGCTGCAGGTACTGGACGACGGGCGCCTGACGGACGGGCAGGGCCGCGTGATTGACTTCACGAACACGCTGATCATCCTGACCAGCAACCTGGGCAGTCAGTATCTGGCCGGGCTGGACGAAGGTGTGGACGTGGCGACGGTCGAACCGCAGGTGATGGACGTGGTGCGTGGGCATTTCCGGCCCGAGTTCCTCAACCGCCTGGACGAGATCGTCCTGTTCCACCGGCTGGGCCAAGAACACATGGCGCCCATCGTCGAGATCCAGGTGGCCCGCGTGCAGAAGCTGCTCAGGGACCGCAAGATCGTGCTCCATCTGTCGGAGCCGGCAAAGCGCTGGCTGGGCCGCGTAGGTTATGACCCGGTCTACGGCGCAAGACCGCTGAAGCGCGCAGTGCAGCGGTATCTGCAGGATCCACTGGCCGAAAAGCTGCTGGCCGGTGAAATCCCCGACGGCTCGCGCGTGCGCATCGAGGATGGCGATGGAGCGCTGGTAATCGACGTCGAGTGACGCGCCTCTGCTCAGGATGGAAAAAAGGGGCGGTCTCTTGCGAGACCGCCCCGATTTTTTGCGTGAAGCAAGGGAACTTTAGAAGTTCACCCGTGCGCCGACGCGGACGAAGCGGCCGATGATGTTCGGACCAGCAAACGCCGGGTTGTACTGCGAAATACCGTAAGCGGCATTCACGTCCACCGGAGCCTTGATGTCGAACACGTTGAGCGCGTTGACGTAGATCGAGAAGTTGTCGTTGATCTTCTGGTTCACCGACAGGTCGATGTTCCAGATGTCCTTGGTCTTGCACTGGATCGGCGTGCCGTCCTCGTACGAGATCAGGCCAAGGTCGACGTTGGCGGCGCAGTCGCCCTTGGTCATGCCGTAGTCGATCTGCGCCGTATCGACACCCTTGGTGAAGTAGGTCGTCAGGGTCACCGAGGTGTCCTTGTAGACCAGGGTGTTCTGCCACGAACCGCGCCACTTGGGCGAACCCGAGCAGGACGTGATGTTGCAGGGGCTGAGCGTACCGTCGTAACGCAGCGTGCCGTCTTCGGTGTTGAGCTTGTACTTCAGGGTGTACGAAGCGTCCAACTGGCTGATCAGCGACAGGTTGTCGGTCAGATCGTAGCTGGCGTTGATGCCGAAGTCGATGCCGCTGACCGACTGCGAGCCGGCGTTCTGGTACGGGGTCTGGATGAAGCCGAGACGCGGCAGTGCGGCGGGGTTGGCATCGTCAGGTGTACCCGGAACGACGATGGTGTTCGGCAGATCGACCACACCGTTGTTCAGGTAGTAGGCGTCCACGTAGGGCTGGATGTTGGTCACACCGGTGATCAGGTTCTTGATCTTGATGTGCCAGAAATCGACGCTGAACGACACGTTGCGGATGGGTTCGAAAACGACACCGGCGGTGAACGAGGTCGACTTTTCCGGCTTCAGCGCCGGGTTGCCCGTCTGGGTCAGGCCGATGCTGTAGGTGCCCTGCGTGTAGTTGCCCTGCGAACCATCGGGGTTGGCGTGAGCTGCGCAGAATGCGGTGTAGACGGCGCAGTTGATCGACTGGTTGCCAAGGTAACCGGTCGTGGGCAGGCCGAACGCTTCGTTGAACGACGGAATGCGGAAGCCCTTCGAGAAGGTACCACGCGCCACGATTTCGGGGATCGGGGTGAACTTGACGCCGAACTTCGGCGAGAAGTTTTCCTGACCCGTCGAATACTTGTCGTAGCGACCCGAAGCGGTCAGTTCGAGCTGGTCGATGACCGGAGCCTGCAGTTCGAAGAACGCCGACTTGACGTTACGCGAACCTTCCGCGCCTACTGCGTTGATCGTGTAGTAGCGATCGAACGGATTTGCGTCGTTGGCCGGGTTGGCCGAAGGCGCATCGATCGATTCCTTGCGGTAGGCGATGCCGACTGCAGCCTGCAGGGGGCCGCCCGGCAGTTCGAACAGATCCTTGGCCAGAGTGCCCTGAACCTGCCACAGCTTCGAGACCGAAGTGTTGCGGCTGACCGGAGCGATGTAGTCCCACACGTCCTGCGAATTCAGTTCGGGGTTCACGAAGTTGAACGCACCGTTCGCAGCCACGTCCATGACCCGGCCCGGGATGATGTAGTTGCTCTGCACGCGCTTCAGGCGAACTTCCGAAGCCGTGAAGTTCACGCCATAGCGCCAGTCGTCGCCGAACGAGCCGTCCACGCCTGCAACGCCACGCAGCGCGCGGGTGCGGGTTTCGTCAGTCGTGCCATAGGGCGAGCGCAGCAGAACCTGCGCGCGCTGACCGGCCGATGCATAGGGGTTGTTGGGGTTCAGCGTGCCGTTGGTGGCGTCGCAGCCCGTACCGACGCTGTTGAAGGTGCCCTGACCGGCAGCGCAGACGTAAACCGGAAGGATGACGTTGTAGGCGGTCGGCTGGACATTGCCCGGCGTAGCGGCCGGCGTGCCGTTGAGGCCCAGCGGGAGCGACGAGGCGAAGGTGTTGGTCTGGTAGTACGTGCCCATCGCGTAGAATTGGGCGCGATCACCCAGGTTCACCGTAACGCGGCCGGTCAGGCCGTAACGCTCGATGTCGGGCTGCAGCATGCGGTACTGGTTCTGCTGATCGACTTCGCAAGCGCCGATCGCCGGAGCGGTCTGCGAGTTGCCGATGTTCGGATTCAGCGTGTAGGGCCCGCAACCAACTGCGGGGTTCAGGTAGGAGAAGCGGCCGGTGCCGGTGTTGGCGCCGGTGGCCACGGGACGCACGATCGAGACGCCGGGGACCGCGAACAGGCCGTTGAAGGCGCCGGATTCCGGCGTGTAGCCGTTCCAGTTGAGGTTGTGGTAGCAGCTGCCGGTAGGTCCGCAAAGGCCGGTCAGGTCGTACGAGTTGTACGGATAGCCGCGATCCTTGGCGTAGAGAGCGTCCTGCTTCTGGTATTCGCCCGAGAGATAGACGTTGAAGCCCTGCTCGGCGAGATCGCCGTAGCCGACGGTCAGGTCGATGCGCTGTTCGCCGTAATCGCCACGATCAGCAAGACCCAGCGAACCGTTCGCCTGAACGCCCTGGATTTCCTTCTTGGTGATGATGTTGACGACACCGGCGATCGCGTCTGCGCCGTAGGTCGACGAAGCGCCGTCCTTCAGAACTTCGATGCGCTCGATGATGGCGTTCGGGATCGAGTTGAGGTCGACGAAGTTGCGCTGGCCATCGTCAGCCAGCGGATACGGCGCCAGACGCAGGCCGTCGACGATCGACAGCGTGTTCTGAACGGTCAGGCCGCGTAGCGACGGAGCGTTTGCGCCGGCGGCGAAGTTCGATCCGGTGTTCCAGCCGCTGGCGATGGTGCCGGCGCCGTTGGCGCTCAGACGCTGGATCGCTTCCGATGCGGTGTTGATGCCGCGCTTCTGCAGGCTGTCGGCCGAGAGGACGGTGACCGGCGAAGCGGTTTCCTTGTCGGTCTGACGCAGCAGCGAGCCGGTGACGATGATGGTGCTCGACTCTTCGGCATCATCGGCCGCCTGCGGAGCGACGGTCTGTGCCGAGGCAGTGCCGCAGAGCAGTGCGAAGGCCGTAAGGCTCGTCGCGCCGCACAGCGCGGCCTTCTGGATGGTTGTTTTCACGTTTGTGTCCCTTGTTGCTTCGTTTGCCCGTGGGACGCGTGACCAAACCCGCGGGCAACCCGTTGCCGGCCGTCCGATGCAATGCGCATCATGATGCCATGGGGAAATCTTGTTGCGCTAGCGCGACATGCTTTCAACGTAATTTGCGCGGAGGTGCGAATTGCGCTGCGGGTTGTTGCATGCACGCAACAGTGCAAAGGCAGCGGCCATGAACATCCCTGTTCCTGTCAAGGATTTCCGCTGATTAGTGGAAACAATAGAACTGTGTCTTTCGCGCATTCTGCACAGGCTATCTTACGTTATGATGTTCAACTGCGAAATGTTCGTGCGCCACGGCGAAGCAAAGTGCGCTGCCGGTTGACCGCCTGGCCTATCCCAATTAATCGCATGATTAAACGGGCCATGCGGACGATTGCCACCAGTTGGCGGCAGAGCGATCGTCGCCGGACGAGAAGGGAAAACGGGCATGAAGATAGACAGCTCCATTGCGGCGGTCGTCACCGGCGCGGCTTCCGGTTTAGGTGCGGCGACGGCGCAGGCGCTGGCCGACAAGGGCGCGAAAGTCGCGATCTTCGACCTCAATGCCGATGCGGGAGAGGCGCTGGCGGCGCGGATCGGGGGCATTTTCTGCGCGGTGGACGTGACGAACGAGGAGAGCGTGGTCGCAGGCTTCGCGAGGGCACGCGAGGTGCACGGGCAGGAGCGGGTGCTCGTCAACTGCGCCGGCATTGCGCCTGCGGCAAAGACGGTGGGCCGCAACCGCGATAGCGGCGAGACGCGGGCCCATGACATGGCGCTGTTCGAGAAAGCCATTGCCATCAACTTGGTGGGCACATTCCGCTGCATCAGCAAGTCGGCGGCGGGGATGGCTGCGCTGGATCCGCTCGATGCGGCGGGCGCGCGCGGAGCCATCGTCAATACCGCCAGCGTCGCGGCGCAGGACGGCCAGATCGGCCAGGCTGCCTATGCCGCTTCGAAGGGCGGGGTACTGGCGATGACACTGCCGGTGGCACGTGATCTGATGGGCGAGGGAATCCGCGTGAACACGATCCTTCCCGGCATCTTCGAGACGCCGATGATCGCCGGAATGCCGCAGCAGGTGCAGGACTCGCTGTCGGCGATGGTCCCGTTTCCCAAGCGGCTTGGCAAACCGGAGGAATACGCGAAGCTGGCACTGTTCATGCTGGAGCATGACTATCTCAATGGCGAATCGGTCCGCCTCGACGGTGCGATCCGCATGGGGCCGCGCTGACATCGTGGGCGAGCGCACGGTACCTCCGGTCGTGGATGCAGCGCCGCCGGGTGCGCGGGCGCTGCTGCTCGATACGGCCAGCGCGATCATGCGCGACGGCGACGTAATCGACATCTCGCTGTCGGAACTTTCGCTGCGTTCCGGCCTCAATTCGGCATTGGTGAAGTATTACTTCGGCAACAAGGCGGGCCTGCTCAAGGCGCTGCTGGATCGCGACTGGGAGGCGATCGTCGCCAGCGTCGATGCGTTGGTCGCCAAGGACGGCTGGGAGCCGGAGGCCAAGCTGCGGCGGCACTTGTGGAAGGTGGTCGATACCTTCTACGAAGTGCCGTACCTTAATCGCCTGACCATGCGGATGGTGCGCGAGAGCGACGACAAGGAGGCACGGCGCATCGCCGACAGTTACCTGTCGCCGATCTATCGCGCCTATGAACAGCTGATCGGCGACGGCGTGCGTGCAGGCGTGTTCCGCGAGATCGATCCGCAACTGTTCTACTTCACGGTGACCGGCGCGGTGGACCGGTTCTTCTCGGCGCGGCTGGTGCTGAAGCACTGCTTCAACCAGGACACGCTGACCGAACAACTGCGTGACCGGTATCGCGAACACACGATCGACATCATCATGGCCGGCATCCTGGCGCGCTGACCGTGGCCCGCAGGAAGCGCTATCTGACCGCGACGATGGCCGACGGCTATGTCAAGACGATCGGGCCGACGGCAGATCCCTTCACGCATTACTGGCGCGTCGTGGCGCAGTTGCAGAACGGGAAGACCGAGGTGTTCTGGGGCCACGCCCGCTCGCTGGCGGAAGCGAAGAAGAAGCGCCTGCCGCTCGACGAGGCGGCGAAGATGCGCGGATGGAAGGGATTCCAGTTCGAGATCGCGGAACTGGTGGAGACGGACGGGTGAACCCTGAAAGACGCGGGTGTGCTGTTGAGGGCCTTCCAACAACTCTGGCAGAGCGGGCGGAATGTCGGATTTGGGTGGAGGCTGTGTGAAAACGCGTTGATGTGCTATGTTTCGGGCCTGCTTGGGAGGCGTGAGATGGGGCGTTTCATCGAGGGTTGTG
>NZ_JBNPXM010000006.1:0-321649 GCF_050433305.1 Novosphingobium gossypii
AGCCCGTATCTTCATCCTATCGGGGAACAGTCACCTGCTACTACACCCACCGGGCGTCAGGACGACTCGCTCCCGCGATTATCCCATGTTTCGGGCGCTTGCGTACGAAAGCCTCCCATGCAGGAACCCGCGTGCCCTGTAGGGTGGGCTATGGGGATTTGCGCTTTCGTGTGGTGTGGCGGGGTGAAGTTCGCGCTTTGATTGAGGCACGACAGCAGCGCAGTAGTGAGTGTCTGGATGCGTTGACGGTGTGTTCGGCCCACTGTCGACGTTGATGCCTGGAGCGGACGCGGGTGCGGCGCGTGCCGGGGGCAAGTCGGCCCTTTGACCACCGCGCGTTATGCGGGGCCATGCCGGCAGGCGGATCATGCCGGGTCATGCGATGCGCTCCCGGATTGGCGGGTTGGGCTTGGGCGGCGCGCGGGGCTGGCTCCAGCGTGGGAAGGTTTCGATGACGATCATGCGCCCGCCACAGCACGGGCATGGCGCACAGGTGTCGGGCTCGGCTTCGGGCTCTGGCGCCTCCGTCTCCGGGGTGACCGCAAGCAGGCGGCGGGCGAGCGCGAGATTGTCGTGGCGTGCGGCGCTGGCGAGCAGGCCGTAATGGCGGATGCGGTGGAAGCCACGCGGCAGGACGTGGAGCAGGAAGCGGCGAATGAACTCGTTAGCGGTCAACGTCATGACCCGCTGGCGTTCGGGCCCATCGCGGCGATAGTCCTTATAACGCAAGGTCACGCCGTTCTCGTCGAAGGCGATCAGGCGCCGGTTCGAGATGGCGACGCGGTGGGTATAGCGCGAGAGGTAGGCGAGCACCGCTTCCGGCCCGGCAAAGGGCGGCTTGGCATAGACCACCCAGCGCTTCTTGCGCGCCGGAGCAAGGTGACGCTGGAAGGCCCGCCGCTCTGTCAGATCGGTCAGGGAGCCGAAGAAGGCGAGCTTGCCGGCACCGTGCAGCGCGTTCAGCCAGGTGAGGAACAGTCGCCGGAACAGCGCTCCCAGCACGCGCACGGGCAGGAGGAAGGCCGGACGCGAGGATATCCAGCGACTTGCATCGGGCGCGATACCGCCGCCCGGCACGATCATGTGGACATGCGGATGGTGGGTCATTGCCGATCCCCAGGTGTGGAGGACGGCGGTGATCCCGATCCGGGCGCCCAGATGGCGGGGATCGGCGGCGATGGTCAGCATCGTCTGCGCGGCCGCCTTGAACAACAGGTCGTAGACCAGCGCCTTGTTCTGCCACGCGATGTCGGCAACCTCGGCGGGTAGCGTGAAGACGACGTGGAAGTAGCCGACGGGAAGCAGGTCGGCCTCCCGTTCGGCCAGCCAGGTGCGCGCGGCGGCGCCCTGGCATTTTGGGCAATGCCGGTTGCGACAGCTGTTATAGGCGACCCGCCAGTGCCCGCAGTCCTCGCAGGCCTCGACGTGCCCGCCCAGGGCCGCGGTGCGGCAGGTCTCGATCGCGGACATCACCTTGAGCTGGGTAAAGCTCAGGTGCCCGGCATGGGCCGCCCGGTAGGCTGGCCCTGCAGAACGGAAGATGTCCGCGACCTCAAGGTCGGCGCGCACCGGTTCAACCGGCGTCGGCTGACCCTGTGGGTGCCTTGCCTTCCATCAGCGCCATCAACTGGTCGAGCGGACTCGACACTGCGTGGATCGTGCGGGTCGACACCTTGGTGTAGAGCGCGGTGGTCTCCAGCTTGCTGTGGCCCAGCAGGACCTGGATCACGCGGATATCGACATCCTGCTCGAGCAGGTGCGTCGCAAAGGAATGACGCAGGGTGTGCGGGCTGACGCGCTTGCGGATCCCGGCGACCTCGGCCGCTTCCTGAACCGCGCGGTGCAGTTGCCGGGTCGAGATCGGGTCGGTGATGTTCTGGCCCGGGAACAACCAGCCATGCGCGATCAGCACCCCGCGCTTCCGGCCGTCGCGCCACCACATCCGCAGCAGTTCAAGCAGCTGGGGCGAGAGCATCGCATTGCGATCCTTGCCGCCCTTGCCCTGTTCGACGCGGATCAGCATGCGCGTGCTGTCGATGTCATCGACCTTGAGGTGGGCGACCTCGGACACGCGCAGGCCCGCGCCATAGGCCACGCCCAGCGCTGCCTTGTACTTCATGCCGGGCGCGGACTGCAGCAGCCGCGCAGCCTCCTCGACGCTCAGCACTTCGGGCAGCCGGGGCACGATGCGGGTGACGACCAGGGCCCGCGCAAGATCGCGTCGCCTGAGCGTGACGTTATACAGGAAGCGCAAGGCCGACACGGTGCCGTTGATGGTGCTCGGCCTGACCCCGCTCTCATGCTGCATGAGCTGAAAGCGGCGAAGGTCCTCTTCCGTTGCCATATCGGGAGGGCGCCCCAGGAAGGCTGCAAGGCGCTTCACATGGCGCACGTAATCCTGTTGGGTATGGGGACCGAGGCCCCGCATCATCATGTCGTGCTGCATCCGCTGGCGCAGCGGGCTGATCGGGGCGGTATCAATCGAGACAGTCATGGCAAGTTCCCCTCCGTTGAAGGAACTGCCAGCCTCGCCCCGTTAAAGGCCTACATATAACACGCTACGATGCACCATGCGCCCTCCCGCGAAGCGGGTTCGTGCATGGGTCGGCAGCGGGAAGGGGGAGGGCTGGGACAAAGCGGCCGTCGATTATTCACCCGTCAACGGCGGCTATAGGAAAGAAACGACGTTCGAAAACTTCAAAAGTTGGAGGCAAATTTCTCCGTCCTAAATGGATGGGTGCTGCTTCGGATTCCTTCGTCTAATGACGAAGCGCGCGGGCCTTAGAGGCTGTTTGGAAAATCGTTGCCCGGGGGTTGTCGCGAGGCTCTGCGTCTGATTCAGGCTCTGGATGTGGACCCAGCAGAGCCGAGGGCGAATGGTCGCGAGCTGACGGAACCGGACCGTCTGCACCTGGGGATTCGATCCCGACGATTGAACGGCAACAACGGTCGCACTCGCCCCCAGAGTCGTCACCACCAAGGGCCCTGGGTCGAAGCAAGAACGATCGATTGGAATCCGGTCCACTATCAGCCGACGGGACGCGACATGAGGCCCGGGACCAGAGATCGGCCATCCTTTGGGTCCGTGCTATGATATTTGAACGGTGGAGCGATCCGGTTTGCGATGCGTTGAACCTCGGATCTATTGGCGAAGGTGTGTGCAGGACGTGATCGATGACTTCCGCGGTGTAGACCGCGCTACTGCTCCAAGCTGGAACGAATCGGATCGGTTGGCGGCATTGGGTCGCTATGCAATCCTCGATACGCCACGCGAGCCTGAATTCGACGATATCGTTCGGCTTGCTGCCGATGTCTTCGGCGCTCCCATCTCGGTGGTCAACCTGATCGCAAGCGGCCGGCAATGGTTCAAGGCAGAGATCGGCATCGGCGCTGACGAGCTGCCGCTCGATGTCTCGATCTGCGCGCATGCCATTCTTCAGCCCGGGATCTTCGTTGTTCCGGACACAATCGATGATCCGCGCTTCGCCTGCAATCCTCTGGTGACCGGCGAGCCGGGGCTACGTTTTTACGCCGGCGCGCTGCTGGAAACCCCCGATGGCCTGCCGCTTGGCACCGTGTGTGTCCTGGATACGAAGCCGCGCCCCGAAGGCATCACAGATCGGCAGCGTCTTACGCTGGAGTTGTTGTCGCGGCAGGTCATGACCCAGCTTGAGCTGCGCCGCGAGATTACGCTTCGTGATCAACGCGCCGAGGCGCTGGAGGCCGAGGTCAACGCGCGGCGCACGCTGGAAGCGTCACTGCGCTCCAGCGAACAGCGCTACCGCGCCCTGTTCGAAGCGATAGATGCCGGCTTCTGCGTGATCGAGGTGATTTTCGAGGGCAGTGTCCCGATCGATTATCGCTTCCTGGAGGTCAACAAGGCGTTCGAGGCGCAAACCGGCCTTGTGGATGCCGCCGGCAAGCGCATGCGAGAACTCGCGCCCGCACATGAGCAGCACTGGTTTGACATTTATGGCCGGGTCGCGGCGACCGGCGCGCCGATCCGCTTCGAAAACGAAGCAGCGGCGTTGGGCTTCTGGTACGATGTGCACGCCTTCCGCGTTGGCGATCCGGCCGAACGGCGCGTGGCCATCCTCTTCAATGACATCAGCGATCGGCGGCGCGCGGAGATAGCACTTCGTGAGCTCAACGACAGCCTCGAGGCGCAGGTCGAGGCTCGTACCGCCGAGCTCAACCTTATGTGGAATGTATCGCCCGATCTGCTGCTCGAGATCGACTTTGACGGAGTGTTCCGTCGCGTGAACCCCGCCTGGACGGCGCTGCTCGGCTACGCACCGGACGAGCTAGTTGGCCGACACGTCAATGACTTTGTGCTCCCGCAGCATCACGACGACACTGTCGAGGCCTATGAGACGGCGGCCGAGGGCAGCAAGACGCAGGTCGTGAACCGCTACCGCCACAAGGACGGATCGGCCCGCTCGGTGGCCTGGGTCGCTGCGCCTGCCGGCGACATCACCTACGCCATTGGGCGCGATATAACTGCCGAGGTCGAACAGCGTGAGTGCTTAAGTCAGATGGAGGACCAGCTCCGCCAGGCACAGAAGATGGAGGCTGTCGGACAGCTTACCGGCGGCATCGCGCATGACTTCAACAACATGCTCGCGGTGACCATCGGATCACTCGATCTGCTCAAACGCCGTATCGGATCGGATGATGCCCGCGCCGAACGCTATATCCACGCGGCAACCGAAGGCGCCAGGCGCGCCGCCAATCTGACGCAGAGGTTACTCGCGTTCTCGCGGCAGCAGCCGCTGCGGCCCGAGGCGATTAATATCAATCGCCTCGTAGCAGGCATGTCGGATCTGCTTCGGCATTCGCTGGGTGGAGACATACGGCTAGAGACTGTGCTCGCGGGTGGCCTATGGCGCACGCACGCCGATCCCAATCAGCTCGAGAACGTAATCCTCAATCTAGCGATCAACGGGCGGGATGCGATGCCTGAAGGCGGTCGCGTGACGATCGAGACGCAGAACGCCCATCTGGACGAACGCTATGTCGCCCAGCATTTCGGTATCGTCGCTGGTCAATATGTTCTGGTTGCAATCACCGATACGGGAACCGGCATGCAGGCGGACGTGATCGCCAGGGCATTCGATCCGTTCTTCACCACCAAGGAAGTCGGTAAGGGGACGGGCCTTGGGCTCAGCCAGGTCTACGGCTTCGTCAAGCAATCCGGCGGCCATGTGAAGGTCTACTCCGAGCCGGGTCAGGGTACGACCATCAAGGTGTATCTGCCACGGCTAATCGGCGATGTCGGCGAGGAAGAATGTGCTGATGACACGGTCGATCTCCCGCTCGGTGAAAAACAGGAATTGATCCTCGTCGTCGAGGATGAGCCAGCAGTGCGCCAGTTCAGTGTCGATGCGCTGACCGAGCTTGGCTATCGTGTCGTCTCGGCGGAGTCCGCCAGCGCCGCCCTGCGCCTGATCGACGCCCACCCCGACATCGCGCTGCTGTTCACAGATGTCGTGATGCCCGAGGTCAATGGCGCGAAGCTCGCCGCGGAGGTGAGGCGGCGGCGACCGGACCTGCCGGTTCTCTTCACCACCGGCTATACTCGCAACGCCGTGGTTCATAATGGCGTGCTTGATCCGGGCGTCCAACTAATCGGCAAGCCCTTCACTATTGAGGAGCTCGCGGCGCGCGTAAGGGAAGTGCTTGATGCGATCGCACGCTGACTGAAGTCACCGCAGCCGCGTCGTTCATACTGCCGGGTCACCCCAAGCGACTCTCCCGCGGAGCGGGTTCGTGCAATGGGCGACACCTGCCGGGAAAGCGGACCGTCAGCACCCGGAGATCAAAGATTGGATGCTGAGCGTCCGCAAAGGGTGTGCGCCGTGCAAAGGCGGCACTTTCTAGTAGGTGAGAGGCCCACCCGGCGACGCTCCAGCCGGAAGCGACCGGGGCAGGCATGGAGGTGGCGAAACGTCTGAAGCCCCCGGATAACGGTCACGTAGGTGACCGTGCGAGCGTACAGGCCGTAACGTGAGTGAACGCTGAGCAATCCTCGAAAAGGACGATGTGCAGGCCGACCCGTTAATCCTTACGGAGAAGGTTGATATGGACGGGCGGGTTTGAGCGACGTTTAACCCGGTCGCTCACGGCGGCGACGGCCTTCCAATACGCCATCATATCGTTGTAGGACGGGACGTAGCGATCCTCGCCCATGCGGTGGCCCAAAAGCTGTTGGGGGGTAGGCCCCTGCTCGGGTGTGGGCGCGGCCCGTTCCTGCGCGGCGACGGGCGCCGCCAGCTTCAGGCAGGCGGCGAGGAGGAAGGCGCGGGTCAGTCTCATCGGTCGATGGCCTTTGCAGGGTCGGGCGCACGCACGCAGGCGATCACCGTGAATGAGAGCACTGCGGCGGCGGTTACGTAGAAAGAAGGAGCGATGTCGGTGCCGGTGATCCGCACCAGGAGCGTGGCAATGAACGGCGCGGAGCCGCCGAACAGCATGACCGCGCCGTTGTATCCCACGGAAAGTGCGGTGTAGCGAACACGGGTCGGCAGCAGTTCGCAAAGGTATGTCGGCGCGGTACCGCTGAACAGACCGGAAAACACACCCGCTACTGCTGTTGCGGCAATAACCGAGATGCCGCTGCGCGCCTGCGCCATGATGGTGAACAGAGGGATCGAGCAGACCGCGAACCCGGCCGCGCTCGTCAGCAGGAAGGGCTTCCGACCGACCCTGTCCGATGCCCAACCCGCAAGCGGGATAACCGCGATGTTGCACAGTGCGCCGGTCAGCGTGCCGAGCAGCGCGTAGCGAGACGGTACTTCAAGAACCTGGCTGGCAAAGCTGACGAGGAAGGTACCGTAAGTATAGCCCGCCACGGTCCAGATCACGACAATGCCCGCGATCGTCAGCACCGTGCGGCGGTGCAAGGTCAGCGCCTCGCGCAGGGGATGCTCGGGTAATTCACGCTCGGCCCTGAAGAGTGCGGTTTCGGGCACCCTGTTGCGCAGGTAGAGGCCCAGCGGTGCGATCAAGATCCCCGCGACGAAGGGCACGCGCCAGCCCCAGGCCTGCAGGTCTTCAGGCGAGAGAATGGTGTTGAGGGTCAGCGCCACCAGCGCGGCCGATGTGACTGCAAGGCTGGTCCCAAGCTGCTGGAGCGCACCGAACAGCCCGCGCCGGTTGGCCGGAGCATGTTCGACGAGGAACGTCGTTGCACCACCCCACTCGCCGCCCGCTGCGAAGCCCTGCATCAGGCGGCATACCACCAGCAGTGCAGGTGCGAGCAGGCCAATCGCATTGTAGGTCGGAATTAGACCAGTAGCGCAGGTCGCGCCCGCCATCAGCATCATCGTGAGCACCAATGCCGACTTTCGCCCGAAGCGATCGCCCATCGAGCCCAGCACCATCGAGCCGACCGGGCGCATCACGAAGCCTACAGCATACGTCGCGAAGCTCGACAGGATCGTCGTCACCGGATCCGCTTGCGGGAACATGGCGATGCCGATCTGCACCGCGAAGTAGCCGTAGATGATGAAATCGAACAGTTCGAGCCAGTGCCCGACGATCGCCGAGCCCACGGCCTTTCCAGTATCGTGCCAGGCTGGGTTCGGATTCAAGGGCGGCCCTGGCGCGCCATCGCCTCGGCCGTCTCGGTGACAGCCGCGCTGAGCAGCGCCTGCAGCCGGCCGGTATCCGACCGGTAGCGCTGCGAAAGGCACGCCAGACTGAGTGCCATGGAGGGCTGGCCCTCCGGCATCGCAATCGCCGCGGCGAGCTCGGTGCCGCCAACGCAGAATTCATCCTCCACGATTGCAAAGCCGGTCTCCCGAGCTGCGGCGATGGCATCGAGAATGGCTCCGCGCTCGACGCGCGTGGCCGGCGTGAGCGCGGCGCGGGGAGCCGCGTCCAGCATGGCCTCGACATCCGGCGTCGGAAGCCGCGACATCAGAATGCGACCGATGGCGCTAGCATAGGCCGGAAGTCTGCGAGGGGCCTCGATGTCGAAGCGGATGTCGCTGGGCGCCAACTCGCTTGCCAGCAGGCGAGCTTGCCCGGCCGTATCCAGCATTCCCAGCAGTCCAGTTTCCCCCGCGCTGCGAGCTAACGCCTGCATCACCGGGGGAACGACCCGCAGGATCAGGCCGTGTCGGGCAAAACCGTCTCTGCGGATGAGGTCATTGATACGGTAGGTGTCGTTCTCGTCTTCGCGGATGAGGTAGCCACGCTGGTGCAATGTGCGCAGCAGGCCAAGCGTGCTGCTCTTGGGAAGGTCGAGGTCGCGGGCGACTTCACTGAGCGTAAAGCCATCGCATCGTGTCGAGAACATCTCGAGCACGTCGAGGACACGTCCGGCAGATTTGATCTCAGTGTTCATAACGGTGAACTCGGTGATTGCCGTCTCAAAGGCGGCAAGAGATTCTTTATGACGACAAATCCACGTTTTGCCACCACTGCTGGCAATATGTACGTTCGGTGCTTGAGGAACGCCACAAAGTCAAAGAGAACGGGAAGAATGATATTTTAGCACTCCGACAACGACCGTGTTCGGGTATGCACACACACCATTCACATTCGTGAACATTTTTGGACCTACTCCGATTGACAACTAAATTGGTTGAGAATAGCGCATAGCGACCGGCGGGGGTCAATCTCAACTGCAAAGTTGCGCTCCCTGGGGCTTCGGCTCCTTTTTCGCGCGGTTGGCATAGGGGTATTCAAAGTGGTCAGCGCAAGGATGCGATCAGTTGTCACGATCGCGCTCGCTTCGACGGGGATTTTTTCGGGCGGAGCGTACGCCGCTTCGAGTGCGCCAGGGCAGGACCTCGCAATTGTTGGTGCCACCGTCTTCGACGGGACCGGCGCTGCGCCGCGCCGTGCGGACGTCCTGATACACGGCGGTCGGATCGTACAGGTCGAAGGCGCGGTAAAGCTTCCGCGCGGCGCCAAAGTGATCCGTGCTGAGGGTAAAGCGCTGCTTCCGGGTCTGTTCGATCTGCATACGCACTGGACTCCTTCCGGGGCTCCGGCCACGACACCGCAGATCGCCGCCGCTTACCTTCGCAGCGGCATCACTTCGGTCAACGACTTCCACCAGGCGCCTGAATCCTATCTGCCGCGTCGTGAATGGTTGAGTCGGCTGGCAACACCGCACGTCAGCTTCGCCGCGCGTGTGAGCACGCCGGGCGGTCACGGTGCCGACTGGGGCGACCAGTCGACGACGGTCTGGATCAACACGCCTGCAGCCGCGCGCGCTGCCGTGAAGGGTCTGCTTGTCTACAAGCCGGATCTAATCAAAGGCTTTGCGGACGGGTGGCGTTACGGGACGGCACCCGACAACACCAGCATGGACGAAGGAACGCTGCGTGCGTTGGCTGAGGAAGCACATGCCAATGGCCTGGAAGTGCTGACGCACACCGTCACGGTCGATCGCGGCCGGGCGGCGGCACGTGCCGGGGTGGATTCGCTGGCGCATTCCATGCAGGATCGCAAGCTGGACGCAGCCGCCGTCGCTGAAATCAAGCGATTGGGCATGGCTGTCATCCCGACGCTTGCGGTCTACGAGCCACAAAGGCCAGGCAGCGCGCCGCGCGACCGCACCGACCCCAAGGTCGCGCAATCCTTCGCCAAGTTCGACAATGCACTCTACAATGCCAAGGTGCTGTTCGAGGCAGGTGTTCCGATCGGCGTTGGCACCGATGCCGGCATGCCTGACACCCCGCACGGCGCCTCCACCTTGCGCGAACTGGAGCTACTGGTGCGCGCGGGGCTGACCCCGGCGCAAGCGCTTGTGGCAGCAACTTCCGTCAGTGCCAGGATCATGCATGACGATACCGATCGCGGTACCATCGCTGCAGGCAAACGGGCCGACATCGTGCTGATCGATGGCAAGCCGTGGGAGGACATCGGCGCCATCCATCGCATCAATAGCGTGCTGGTTGATGGCCGCGTGGTAGTGGGCAAGGGCGCTCCGCCGCTACCGGGACAGAGCGCACCGGATCGCCTGCCCTCGACCAAGGTCGCTGCACTGATCGACGACTTCGAGCGTGCCGACCAGCGCACCAGTCTGGGCACGCTGCGCGTGGAAACACCCGATGGCGGCATGGACCGCACATTGGAGATTTCCCAGGTAGTACCGCGTGAAGGCGATGCGCAAGGTGATAAGGCGCTGCTGATTTCGGCGCATATGGCTCAAAAGGACGACGTCTACGCCGGTATCGCCATCCCGTTGACGCGCGGGTCGGTGCAGCCGGTTGATGTGCGCGGCTACAAAGGCGTGCGCTTCGAAGTGAAGGGCGAAGGCGCTTATACTTTGCGCGTCAACGGCATCGATGGGCGCTGGACACGCGGCTTCTCTGCTACGCCCGGCTGGACCAGCATCAAGGTGCCGTTCTCCGAACTGGCCGCAGAGGCAACCCGCAAGGGTCCGGGCCCGCGCTGGAGCGGCGATGGGATCACGCAGGTCGAATTCGGCGCGAGCCGTGAGCCGGGCGAGCGCGTCTGGCTCCAGATTGACAACGTTACTTTCTACTGAAAACGGGCGGGAAGGGGGCTTCCCGCCGCTCAGCGATAAGAACCACTGCCACCCGGCCGCGGGCGCGTGACACTTGAGAAACAGGGAAATCACCTAATGTCTAATTATCGTGCCGGCCTCCGGCATGCCTTGCTCGCATCCTCGATCCTGACGTTCGCGGCCTATGGCGCCGCCGCGCATGCACAGGACGGGGCCCAGACCACCATCGCCGAGGAGGATGCCGCCCGCGCCAGCGAGATCGTCGTTGTCGGGAGCCAGATCAAGGGCGCTAAGGTGAACGAGGCGCTGCCGGTCAGCGTCTTCGACCGCAGCCAGATTGACGCAGTGGCGGCGGTGTCGGGCGACGAGCTGTTCCGCTCGATTCCGCAGATGGGCGACGTTTCGTTCAACAGCACCAATGGCGGCACCAGCAGCAACTTCGCGCGCGGAGATGTCGGCTCGGTGAACCTGCGTAATCTGGGCGTTGGTAATACGCTGGTCCTGCTTAATGGGCGCCGCGTGGTGCAGCACCCCGGAAGCCAGGCTGATGGCAATCTCGTCCCTGTCATCACCTACAACAGCAACGCTATTCCCGTAGCGGGACTTGAGCGCCTTGAAGTTCTGCGCGACGGCGCTGCGGCGATCTATGGTACCGATGCCGTTGCGGGCGTCGTAAATACCGTGCTGCGCGACGACGTGGAAGGCGGCCATGCGCAAGTCCAGTACGGCGGCGCGGAGGGAACGGGCCTTCGCGAATTGCAGGTGAGCGGCCTTGCCGGGCACAACTTCGCGGAGAACCGGGGCAACTTCACGCTCTCGTTCAGCTACACCGACCGCACCTCGCTGGATTCGACCGATCAGGATTTTACCGCGTCCTCCGACAAGCGGGCGCTTTTCGAGGGTACGCGCTTCGAAGGCGCGACTTCGCTTGACCGGCGCAGCACGACCAGCGCCTGGGGCGATTTCCAGAGCCCGGCGAGCTTTGGTACGGTGCGTGCCAACGGCACGGCGCTCACCAATGCCTCGGGTCAGTTCCACATCCAGCCCTCGACCAACAGCGGGTGCCAGCGGTCGATCGGCAACGGCATCTGCATCGATGACGGGAACCGCGCGACCGCTGCAGCCGACCGCAATCTGCGCGGTGATGCGCAGGCCAACTATCCGATGTCGGTCATGCCGTCCCTGAAGCGCTTGAATCTCTTTGCAACGACACACTATGACCTGACCGATAATCTTACGGTGTTTGGCGAAGCGGGTTATTACCTCGCCCAGACGGAAAGCGTGCAGGATGCCGTGTTTTCGATCGGCTCGATCCGCATGACGGTGCCGGCCTCCAACTACTGGAATCCTTTCGCCGCTACGACGCTGCCGGATGGCACCGTGAATCCCAACCGGGTTGCCGGCCTCAACATTCCGGCTTCAGGCTTGCCGGTGACGATCACCAGCTATCGCTTCAGCGATCTTGGCCCGACGCGGGTGAAGGTGGAGAACCAGCAGAGCCGCTTCCTGCTCGGCCTGCGCGGCAACTTTGGCAAGTTCAACTGGGAAACCGCTGCGCTCTATTCCTCCGCGCAAGTGATCGACAAGCAGGATGGGATCAGTTCCACCCTGCTGCAACAGAACCTCGCACTTTCGACGCCAAACGCCTATAATCCGTTCAATGGCGGGAACCTGACCAACCCATCAGGGGTGGACACCACTGTAAGCAATCAGGCCGCGCTGGATTCGATCTCGATCATCGCCACCCGCCGCGGCAAGACGACGCTGGCGCTGGGCGATTTCAAGGTTTCGACGCCTGACCTCGTTACGCTGCCAGGCGGCAACGTCGGCTTCGCAGCAGGTGCGGAAGTGCGCCGCGATACACAGCTCGACGACCGCGACAGCCGGGTTGACGGCACGATCACTTGGACCGACACCGTTACCGGAACCGTTCAGCCCAGCGACCTCTACGGGGTCAGCCCGACGCCCGACACGTATGGCGCCCGCACGGTGGCAGCGGCTTACGCGGAACTGGCCGTACCGGTGATCTCGCCCGACATGAACATACCGCTTGTGCGCAAGCTGGAATTCCAGGTCGCGGGTCGTTACGAGCACTACAGCGACTTTGGCAGCGTAGCGAAACCCAAGGTCGCTGCAGCATGGGATCTGTTCGACGGGCTTCGTCTGCGTGGTTCATGGGCGCAGGGCTTTCGTGCACCGAACCTGGAACAGGTCAATGCATCGCTGGTGACGCGCGGCAATACCCGCACCGACTACGTGCGGTGTGAGGCGGATTTGCAGGCGGGACGCATTACATCGTTCGCCAACTGCTCGCAGTCCTATGTCGCCACGGCGCAGCGTGCGGGCAACCCGAACCTCAAGCCTGAAACTTCCACCAACTGGTCGGTTGGCGCTGTCTTCCAGCCAAAGTTCATTCCCGCAGGTCTTGGCGATTTCCTGTTCACGGTGGACTTCTGGCAGATCAAGCAAAAGGGTATCGTCGGCCTGTTCGGCGAGGGCAACGCGCTGATCCTCGACTACCTGCTGCGCCAGCAGGGGTCGTCCAATCCCAATGTGATCCGTCTTGCGCCTACGGCTGATGATATCGCGCTGGTGCAGGGAACGGACCTCGCCCCTGTGGGTCAGGTGCAGTACGTCAACGACCAGTACGTCAATCTCCAACCGCAGACCGTGCGCGGCATCGACCTCAGCTTCGGTTGGCAGAAGCGCGATACCGGCATCGGCAACTTCGCGCTCGACGTGAATGCGGCGCGCCTGCTCAAGTACCAGCGCGATCCCTCGCCCGCGATTGCAGAACTGTTGCAGGCACGCAGCGATGGGCTCATCAATGCTGGCACTGCGATCACCGGTGGCGGCGACCTGATCCGCCAGGATGGCCTGCCCAAATGGCGCGTCTCGGGATCTTTCACCTGGAGCCTTGGCAATATTACCGCCGGCGCCTTCGCGCAGTACATCAGCAGCATCGAGGACACTGGCCTTACCGATGCAGCCGGCAACAACTGGGTGGTGAAGGGCCAAGTTACGGCCAATCTCTATCTCCAGTACGCTTTCAGCAATGGTGCGCTCGATGGCACCGCGATCCGGGTGGGCGCCCGCAACATCACCAACGAAAAACCGCCGCTAGATTCCAGCACCTATGGCTATGCCGGCTCGCTCTACCAGCCTTATGGCCGCTACTGGTACGCGAGCGTCCGCAAGTCTTTCTGATCTGCCAACCGGTCCGTCGCTTGGCGCGGCGGGCCGTCTACCTTACCCGCAAGCTTTGAAGGAGAAGCGCACGTGCGCCCTTGTTCCGAACCCACCAGGCACGTCCGCTGGATGACGCGCACCGCACTCCCGCTGGCCGTGGGCCTTGCCGCGCTGGTGACCACCGGCGCGCAAGGCGCTCCATCTCCCATTCCAGCGCCTGCCGTTGCCCGGCCGGTTCCGACTGCGCCAGAAGCTTTTCCTAGCACATATCGGCCACTGCCCTCAGTGCAGACTGCGATCGTCAACGCCTCCATCCTGACGGCCGCCGGTGACAGGATCGATCACGGCACAGTCGTTATGGACGGTGGCAAGATCATCGCCGTGGGCGCCGATGTTACCGCGCCGGCTGGGGCAAAGATCATCGATGGCACGGATAAGTGGGTCACGCCCGGCGTGATCGACGCGCACTCGCACCTTGGCGTGTTCCCGGCGCCTGGCGTGCAGGGCCATGCCGACGGCAATGAAAACATCGACCCTTATACAGCGCACGTATGGGCCGAGCATTCCATCTGGCCGCAGGACCCGGTATTCAACAAGGCGCGCGCGGGCGGCGTCACCACGCTGCTCATCCTGCCTGGTTCGGCCAACCTGTTCGGCGGACGCGGTGTTGCGGTCAAGAACGTGCCCTCGGTCACCGAGCAGGCGATGAAGTTCCCCGGTGCACCTTCGGTGCTCAAGATGGCTTGCGGCGAGAACCCCAAGGGCCGCTACGGCAGCCGGGGGCGCGCACCGGCAACCCGCATGGGTGAGGTCGCGGGCTTTCGCAAGGCTTGGATCGATGCGGCGGAGTACGCGCGCAAGTGGGACGCTTACGAAAAGAAGCAGGCCAGCGGCGGTGCAGGCGAAGCGCCCAAGCGCGATCTTGGCCTGGAGACCATGGCAGGCGTGCTGAAGGGCAAGATTCTCGTCCAGAACCACTGCTATCGTGCGGACGAGATGGCCGTGATGATCGATGTCTCGAAGGAGTTCGGCTACAAGACGCGCGCGTTCCACCACGCGGTTGAAGCCTACAAGATCGCCGATCTGCTGCGCGAGAATGACATCTGCGTTGCGACCTGGGCCACCCGCTGGGGCTTCAAGATGGAAGCCTACGACGGGATCGAGGAGAACACCGCGATCCTTGCGAAGAAGGGTGTATGCGTTGCCATTCACTCGGACGAACAGCGCCTGACCCAACGCCTAAACGTCGAGAGTGCCGTCGCGCTCGCCGCCGGTCGCCGTGCGGGGATCGACATTTCCGAGGCTGAGGCGGTCAAGTGGTTCACCCTGAACCCGGCCAAGGTCATGGGTATCGCTGACAAGACCGGCAGTCTGGAGGTGGGCAAGAACGCCGACGTCGTGTTGTGGAGCCGCGATCCGTTCAGCGTCTACGCCATCGCAGAAAAGGTCTTCATCGACGGTGCCCTCGTTCAGGACGCGGAAAATCCCGCAGGCAACTACCGCTCCGACTTCGAACTCGGCCAGCCCAACGGAGACATTTGACATGCTGCGCAAGATCGTCACTGGCGCGGCCGTCGCTGCCATTGTCATGGGCGCGGCCGCCCATGCGGAAACCCTAGCCATCGTCAATGCCCATATCCTGACTGCCGAGCCGGTTGGTGAGGTTGAAAATGGTACAATTGTCGTCAAGGACGGCGTGATCTCCGCAGCCGGGCAGGGTGTTGCAGTTCCCTCAGGTGCGCGCGTTGTCGATGCGAAGGGGCAGATCGTGACCGCTGGCCTCGTCGCTGTGAACACAGGGCTTGGGCTCACCGAAGTCAGCTCCGTCAGCGGCACGCGCGACGATCGCCAGCACAGCGAGGGGATCAGCGCTGCTTTCGACGTGCAGTATGGGCTAAATCCCAATACGACGCTGATACCGGTCGCACGACTTGGGGGCGTGACCAGCGCCATCGTCGTGCCGCAATACGATGACACCGACAAAGCGCGGCAACTGCCGTTCGCCGGACAGGCAGCAGCGATCTCGCTAAAGTATGGCGGGCGCCTGCTTCTCAAGCCTAAGATCGGCCTGGTGCTGGAATTTGGCGAAGACGGCGCCAGCCGGGCGGGCGGATCGCGGGCCGCGGAATTCATTCAACTTCGCGCCCTGTTTGACGACGCGCGGTATTACACATCGCACAAGGCGGCTTACGAGCGGGGCGAGGGGCGTAACCTTGGTCTTTCGCGCCTAGACCTGGAGGCTTTGGCCCCAGTTCTCGATGGATCGATGCCGCTCATCGTCATCGCGCACCGGGCTTCCGACATTTCAGAAGTGCTGCGCCTCGGTCGGGATTCTGGTCTGAAGCTGATTCTCAGCGGTGCGGAAGAAGCGTGGATGGTCGCCTCCGAGATCGCTGCTGCGAAGGTGCCAGTGCTGCTTAATCCCACTGACAATATTCCCAGCAGTTTCGATATGCTGGGCGCAACGTTGCTCAATGCCAAACGACTTTCCGACGCGGGCGTCGAGATCGCGATAGAAGGCAACGACACGGGCCCTCGCGTTCGCGACCTGCGCTACAACGCGGGCGTCGCTGTGTCGCGTGGGCTTCCCTATGCCAAGGGTGTGGAAGCGATCACGCTTGCGCCGGCGCGCATTTTCGGCCTCGACAAACAAGTCGGATCGATCGCCCCAGGTAAACGCGGCGATATCGTGGTCTGGACTGGCGATCCGCTGGAACCGCTCAGCGTAGCAACGCAGGTCTTCGTGGAAGGTGCGGAACAGCCGCTAACATCGCGCGCCGAAGAATTGCGCGATCGTTATCTCGCTCCGGCGCGCTGACAGTCGTAGCAATGAAGATTGATCATCGCGGTTGCGGCTTTCGCGTGCTGCTCGGAATGGTGGCGGGCCTGTTGCTCGGATTTCTCGCCCGTTCTCTTGGTGACGCGGGCGATGGGCTCGAACTTGCAATGAAGACTATCGGTGGCACGTTTGTTTCGCTGTTAAGCGCCACCGTGCCGCCGCTGATCTTTGCTGCGATCGTGACCACAGGATCGCGACATCGACCGGCCCGAAGCGCGCCCGCAAGTCGCGAGCAATCGCACCTGTGCCATAGCCCGTGTCCCCGGCGAAATAGACCGTCCTGCCAAAGGTCTGCAACATGAACCCGCCAGTCAGGGCCATGCGGCGGTCGCGGAGACCACGCGCTGACCAGTGCAAGGCCGGCACGATATGGGCATCGGCACCCGTGGCGATGTCGAAGCGATCGAACCAGTCGCCCGTTTCGACGCGGGCGGGGTGATGATCCTTGGGGCATGCCGCGCCTGAAGATGCCGAAGGGTCGCAAGGTCCAGATGGTCGTAATGATTGTGGGACAGGAAGATCACGTCGATGGGCGGCAGCTCGCTCGTCCGGATGCCCGGCGCCGTCAGGCGCCGCGGCCCCGCAAAGGCGATCGGGCTCGTGCGGTCGGACCAGACCGGATCGGTCAGGATGTTGAGCCCGCCGGCCTGGATGAGCAGGTGTGCGTGGTCGATCATGGTCACGATCATGAAGGCGGGATTTCCCCAATGCTCATACTCATCGGGCGAGCGATAATGTAACCATCCCGTACAACTGGGAAAAAGGTTCAAAAGGGGCCGGCCCGCGCACGAACCGTTGCGCATATCCTGCAGTCGCATCAATCGTCAGCCAGCGGTTAAAACGATGCCGAGGTCCGGCGTTTATCTCTGTCCTTCGTGCCGAATACGGTTGCTTGGCGTAATCCTCCAGCGTGAACTTGGCGGTACCGAGCCAGGACAGGTTCCGGCGCATCTCGTATTCGGCTTCGATCCGCGTGGTGGTGAGCGTGACGGATCCGACGAGATCGTAGGGGCTTGTCGTGTTGCTTTGTTTGAGTGTGCCACGTATCGCAAGCACCCGAGAAGGGAAGTATCGCAAGTGGCCTGACACTGCGAGGCCGCCGATTGCTCCGAGAGCCTTGTCGTGAAAATCGTAACGCCGGTAGCCGACCGCCAACTGTACGTGTAGGATGTGGGTGACTTCGTACCGAACGCCTGCAGCGGCACTCCAGTTAACTGCGTCTCGGTTGTTCAGCAGCGGTGATGTCGCATAATCGAAGCGATCATATTCAAGGCTGCCGAACACCGCCGTCCTGCTCGTCGTATCATAGGCGGCGATGGCACGAAGGCCGAGATGGTCGACGTTGCGAAAGCTTTGCTGTATGTCGGGGCCTGAGCGGCTGCCGATATCTTCGAAGCGTTGGCGCACGCCAAGAAGCTGCGTATCCAGGCATAACCGGTTGAACCGTTTGCGTCCTGTCAGCGAGCCGTGCAACACACGGCGCATCAATGGTTCGCCGCCGATAAGATCGTTCTCCGCCGTGCCGCGCAGGACGGTTTCGCGCCTGTAGCCCATGTTCACGGTAATGGATTCAGGGCCTTTGGCTCCGCGGACATATGTACCCTGAAGACGGTATTCGGCAGAGTCCTGGTCCGTCAGGTTGGCGTAATGACTGATCCGGGCGTTGGCATCAATGGTAACGCTTCCAGTCCCATGCTCTTTGCGGAGGCGAATTCGCGGCTCGGCTTGCAATACGATGTCGGAAGCCTTGACCGTGCTCCTCGTGAAGATGTTGTCGTCCAGTCGAATGCCGAAAGCTACGGAAGGTAGGGCGTCAAAGCCCGCCAGATCAAACCCGATCGGTGTGTATTCCGGAATGACACGCTGGCCGGGAACGTCGTCGGGTTCATGGATCAGAGGGCCGATTGCCTGTGAGTGGCAGGATTAGCTCCACCCCGCGGTCAAAGCCACGATCGCTAAGCCAGCAGGCGTCCGTATGTAGCGCGCGAATGAAGCAGGCGGCGGTTCCGGACGGTACCAAGACCGCATGTCAGAAGCGCCGTTCAAGGATGCGTATCGTATCTCCGGGCTGAACTGGAGTAACACCGTCAAGCCTGTAAAGGGATTCAGCAGTACCATCCTTGTGTCGGATATAGACCCGCCGGTCATCCGCACGATATGTAAACCCTTCGGCTTTGGCAACTGCACTGAACACCGTAAGACCTTCGACAAACGGATATTCGCCCGGTTTGGACACCTCGCCCAGGATGTAGTACGGACGGAAGTTCAGGACGTCGATCGCAACGCTGGGGTTGTCCAGGTAACCCTTGCTAAGTGCGGCGGATAGCCGGTCTGCCAAGGCAGGCGCAGTCAACCCTTTTGCCTGTATGGCACCGACGAGCGGGAAGGCGATCGCGCCCGTACCATCGACAAGGTACTCACCTGTGAGCTTTTCTTCCCCGTAAACGGTGATCCGCAGCTTGTCTCCCGAACCAAGCGAATAGCTGGTGTCGCTGCTGGTCAAGGTGAGATTGGGCAGCTGTTCGCTTCCTGTACAGCCGGCCATCACCGTGGCAAGGCACAAGATCGAAAGGGTGACAAACATTTTAGCCATTGAGCATCCTGATGGGTTCTGGCGTGATGGCCGCATGTTCGCGCAATCAGGCGCGGAGTACAAAACTGAGAACCATTCATTTCCGCGCCACTTGCGCGCGGTTTGATCCACTAAAGATTTAATTGAATCGAATAAGCCGTCGCTGGTGAGCGAGCTTGTGCGCTGATCCGGTAGTTCTTGGGCGGCGATACCGGCTGGACCGACCGGGGCCGGTGCCGCTGAAGCCCTTTGGGGAGGGCGTCCCTAAAGGCATCGATGTGCGGTGGCGGAACTGCAGTCTTCAGCCTCAGGTTGAGCCGCAGCGAACGGCTTGAGTTCCTCGCGGATCGCTGGTCGTCTGCACGGATCGCCGATGACCCTTCGCGCGATACCGCCCTGATGCAGGAACCATTTTGGTTATCGTAAGGATCGGTCGAAATGCCCGGTGCGAGAAACCGTGAAGTCGTGATCCCCGCTCTCAGGCGGAAGATGCTGCTCTAAATTATCTTCTTAAAGGCCAACGGCCAGCCGTCAGGTGGGCGACGGCAGCGGGCTAAAGCGACCAATCTGCTGCCATCCTGTTGATCCAAGCGCGCAGATCAGCGCAAAGTGTGCTCTACCTCTTCAAGCGCCCGGTTATAACTTGCGCTCTCGCCCGCGCCTAGAAAGCCTTGCTCCTTAACATACTTCGCCGCTTCGGCCCGCATCCAAGCAAGCTTTTTGCTGAGCTAATCGCCCCGACCGGGGAAAAATCGTACTGAGTGCTTTCTGGCGAGAAACATACCGTTCGGGAAAAATTATGTGATAGGGCGATGGTATGATCGCTTAATTTCCCGTTCGGGAAAACGGAGTCAGCCCTTAAAAAGTGTTGCCGAAATCGGCCAACTGATCCGCACGGAACGCAAAGCGCAGGGTCTGCGCCAAGACGATCTTGCAGCTGCCAGCGGAGTGGGCCTGCGCTTCATAGTCGACCTTGAGCGCGGAAAAGAAACGGTTCAGTTGGGGAAGGTGCTCGCTGTGCTGGCCGCCTTAGGCTGCTCGATTGAGCTTGCGCAGCCGGGCGAAGGGCAGGGCATATGAGTTTGCCGGTGCAAGGTCGCTTGATCGTCTGGTGGAACAGCCGTGCGTCGAGTCAGCTGACAATTGATCGAGGCGGGACGATGCACTTCGCCTATGCGCCAGAATGGCTGACGGATATTGCCGCGCCACCGTTTTCAGAGGCTTCGCCAAAACGCGAGGAGCCTTTCCCGGATGCCGTGTGCGACGCGGTGTTCGGTGGTCTGCTGCCGGAGGAAGGCCAGCGCACTGCCGTCGCCGCGGCCCTTTGCGTCTCACGCGACAACCCTTTCCGGCTGCTGCAGGCGCTCGGCGGCAATGTGGCAGGTGCCTTGGCATTCCTGCCGGAGGGGGAGGTGCCCACCGCGCCGGATCTCGCAAACCCTGGGCGGGCGCTTCCCGGTGATCGTTGACGTGGCGCCCCCAGGCCAACGCTTCGTAGCCGACGCAGATGCCACGACTGGCGGCCCGCTCTCCGAGTTCGCGAAAATCGTCGATGATGCGCGAACGATCGCCCAGCGAAGCGGGTGAGCAATTGGAGCATACCAGGATGCGATCGGTGCCCAGCGTTTCCATCACGTCGAACTTGCGTTCCGCGCGATCCAGCGCGCGCTGGTTCATTTTGCCGGGCATACCTTCAAAATCGCGGAACGGCTGGTAAAGCGAGCAGGCAAGTCCCGCATCGTCCATCAGCCTGCGGATCTCATGCGGGCGCATTGCAGACCCGATCAGGTCATTTTCGAGAATCTCGACACTGTTAAATCGGCCTGTGCCGCAGCGGTGAGTTTTTCTTCAAGAGCGCCGCGTAGCGACACGGTGGCAATGACGTTGTGCATCGAATGCTCCGCTCAAGAGTGTCCTGTGCTTATCCGGGCATGAGAGCATAACTTTAAGTGGCCTTGAAACCGTCTACCATAGCATCGGGTTATACAATCACACTGCCGGCACCGTGACGGAGCTGCAATAGGACAGCACGATCGCAACCACCTGCTCGCGCCTGCGCGCGGCAGCCGCATCACTGGTAGTGTCGGCCTGAAAAATCGTGGCGAACGTGTAGCGATTGGACACGTAATAGAAGGCAAGCGCGCTGATGGTCATGTGGAGGTCCAGAGCCTCGATGCCCGGCCTGAAGGTGCCTTCCAGGACACCTCGGTCGATCAGCGCCTGGATGGACGGCAGCACCGTGGCGTTGTGCGCTTCCACCACGCTCGCGACATGCGGGGCCTGGCGCATGTTTTCGTCCATCACCAGCCGGACCAGCTCAGGGTGGCGGAAATGGTAGTCGAAGGTGAGGGCGGTCAGCCGCTCCAGCGCGGCCAGGGCCGGCATCGCGTCCAGCCCGGCTCCCAGCTCGGCAGAGCGGATCCCGCGATAGGCTTCGGTCAGAACAGCGCGATAGAGGCCCTCCTTACTGCCGAAGTGATAGTAGATCATCCGCTTCGACGTTGCGGTGGCGGCGGCGATCTCATCCACGCGCGCGCCCGCAAAGCCCCTTTCGGCAAAGTGGGCGGTGGCGATGGCAACGATGTCGCGCCGGTTGCGTTCGGTAAAACCCTGGTCCTGCATGCCGCCTCCTATGACCTGCCCGATGCCGCCAGGGCAATGCCGTTTCGGTCGTTAGATCTGCATCTTGACCTGCACGCCCAACGCCAGCGCATTCGGTGTCCGGCGATAGGCGAACGCGCCGGGATCGACGATGTACTGGACGTCGGGGCGGATGTTCAGCCACCGGGTGACCTGCGCGCCATAGCTCAGTTCGATGGCGGTCTCTCCTACCGGAAGCGCCGTGTAGCCAACCGCAGGCGTCATCGGGGAAGTACCGGCGTGCGCAACCCGAAGCCGCTCGTTCACTTGCGCATGGATGACGCCCAAGGCAACGGTATCGGCGTCCCGGCCTTTGAAAGTGCCGACCTTGAGCAGGCCGCCCGCGTACCAGCGCGTGATCTGCGCAGACTGTTCGGGATTGGCGGTGAAGTGCCCGAAGACCGAAAGCCCGCGCGATCGGTCTCCTCCGGCGTCACGCAGGATCATCTGGTCGCCAAGGATGTAGCCCCCGAAGCGACCGTGCACCCGACCGGGCCGACCCTGCCGAGCCGCGTTCGCCGTATCGTAGTAAAACCCCACTTTGTAATGGCCCGGAAGGACATGGCTTCCCGGTTTGGAGCCGGGATCGTATTCCAGTTCGAGCGGCACCAGCACTCCGGTCGTTCTGCCTGCGAACGGTTTAAAGGCGTTGTCTTCCAGCCCCAGATCCGGGTTCACCTGATAGATGCCGGTCCGCAGGACAAGATCGGGCCGCAGCTTGTAGCGTACCGCCGCGCTCCAACGCGCGTTTGGATAGTTGTACCATCCGGTATTGCCGGATTCCGAAAGCGGATGCGCGCAGAACGCTGCATTCACCAGATTGCAGCCGATCGACAGCCCGCCAAGGTCGTTACCCATCGCGAAGTATCCAACGCGCAGGTTCAGCCTCCCGGCGTCGAAATTCTGCTCCCACGACAGTTCGCTCAGCCGCGTGTAATAGCCACCCGCCGCTTCCTGGATCGGCAGCCGGTTGCCCACGAAATCGGATGAGATACCCACGCCGCGGCGATCGTTGAAAGTGACATGGATCGCTGCGCCCGAAATCCCGGCGATCCTGTCCATGTCGAGATCCACGCCCCCGCGAAGTTGCTGGACGTAAGCGGTCCCCCGGCGTTGACCGCCATCCACCGCAGCGAAGGTTTCCGACACATAGTCCGCCCGCGCCGCCAATCCGGCATCCTTCAGGCTGTTGCGCAGTCCGCCCCAGTCGCCAGTCAACGTCTCGCGCGGGTGCGGGGCCTGCGGCGGCCTTGCAGTCGACGCGCCTTGCGGGGATGCCGGATGATCCTGGGCTGCGGTGTCCGCTTCGTTGGCCAGTGCCGGTGTGGCGAATGTCAGCGTGCAGCCCAGTGCTGCGGCGGTAAGCGGGTGGCGGCGCATGGCCTCTCCTGTTCCCGCGCGCCGGTGTTCGTGGCGGCGGGTGATTGCATGAGCGGATCGAAAAAGTGGAGGGCGGGCCATCGACCGTGCCCTCCACGGGTCAGGTCACGGCAGCTTGTAGGCGATGACGTAGTCTCCACGTTGGGGCGACTGACGGGCGCCCCCGGCGGTGATGACCACATACTGCTTGCCTGTGCGCGGCGATTTGTAGCTCATCGGGCCACCCTGGCTGCCGACGGGCAGACGGCCCTTCCACAGTTCCCTGCCAGTGCCGGAATCGAAAGCTCGCAAAAAGAAGTCCTGGGTTCCGGCGATGAAGACAAGGCCGCCCTGGGTCGCCAGCGTGCCGCCCAGCGTCGGCATGCCGATCGGGATCGGCAGCCCCATGCGGATGCCCATCGGGCCGGTGTCCTCGACCGTACCGACCGGCACCTGCCACTTCACCTTGCGGGTCGTCATGTCGATCGCGGTCAGGGTGCCGAACGGCGGGGCCTGACACGGAATGCCCAGCGCCGAGAGGAAGCGGTCCTTGGTCACGGAATAGGGCGTACCCTTCAGCGGAACCGCACCCATGCCGGTGTTGACGGCCTCGCCGCCTGAACTGGCAATCGCGGTCTTTTCATGAGACTGGGGGAACATTGTGACCCACAGGCCAAGGCGCATGTCGTTGGCGAAGATGGTATTGGTTGTCGGATCGACCGACAGGCCGCCCCAGTTCATGCCACCCAGCGAGCCGGGGAAGCTGAGCGACCTGTCGGTGCCCGGCGCTGTATAGAGCCCTTCGTAGCGCATGCCCTTGAAGGCGATGCGGCACATCAGCTGGTCGAACGGCGTCGCGCCCCACATGTCGGCTTCGGTCAGCGTCTGCGCGCCGATCTGCGGCATGCCGACCGATCTGGGCTGCGTCCGCGCATAAGGCTCGTTCGGGATGTCGGCCGCCCTGACCGGCGTCTCCACCACCTTGGTCAGCGGCTTGCCGGTACGCCGATCCAGCACGTAGAGCTGCCCCGCCTTGGTGCCGATCACCAGCGCGGGCACCTCGCCACGGCCCCTCACCGGGAAATCGACGAAGCTGGGCTGCATCGGCAGGTCGAAGTCCCACAAGTCGTTATGAACCGTCTGGAAGTGCCACTTCTCCTTGCCGGTCGTCGCATCGAGCGCAAGGATCGAGGCGCCATACTTGTGGTCTAGCGCGGTGCGTGGAACGCCGAACAGATCCACCGAAGAACTCCCGACCGGCATGAAAACCGTGTTCGATGCCGGATCGTAGGACATGGCCGACCACACGTTGGGCGTCGAACGCGTGTAGGTCTGGCCCTTGGACGGTTCACCGGTGATCGCGGGATTGCCGGGATCGAAGGCCCAGCGCAGCTTGCCGGTCACCACGTCGAAGCCGCGCATCACGCCGCCGGGCATGTCGACCTGCACGTTGTCGGCCACTCGCCCGCCGATGACGACGGTGGTGCCCGCCAGGGTCGGCGCGGCGGTCAGCTGGTACTGCGGATCGGGCGCGTCGCCCAGCCCGGCTTTCAGATCGACCACGCCGTTATTGCCGAATCCTGGGCACAGCTTGCCGGTGTCCGCATCAAGAGCCATCAGGCGCGCATCGATGGTGTTCATCAGGATGCGCCGCTGGCAGGGTGCGCCGGGCGTCACGGTCACTGCTGTCACGGGCGTGGAGCCGGGCACGTCGGGCTGGCGGAGCGGCGTGGTGGCATCGAAGTAGGCCAGACCGCGGCAGCGCATCCATACCGAAGCATGGGCGTTGACGTTGGCCTTCCACTTTTCCCGGCCGGTGTCCGCGTCCAGCGCGATGACGTTGTTGTGAGGGGTGCAGATGAAGACGGTGTCGCCTACCTGCAACGGCGTGTCCTGATCCTCTGCGCCGTTGCCGTCGCTTTCGGCGACGTCGCCGGTGCGGTATGTCCAGGCGACCTTCAGGTTACTGACGTTGTCGCGCGTGATCTGGTCCAGCGCCACGAAACGGCTGCCGCCGTCGGTGTTGCCGTAAGCCTGCCAGTTCTTCTGTTCATGCGCTGGATCGACCGGCAGCAACTGCGTCTCTGCGCCCGCAAAGGGGACACTGGGATGCGGCACGAACATCGCCGCGAAACCGGCGGCGGAGGCAAGACCGACCACCAGCGCCGTTCCAAGAGCCGGACGCCAGGCAGGTGCCAGCCCCTGTGCGCGGCGCATCAAAGGGAGCGACAGCGCCACCACGGTCATGCCCACGCCAAGCGCCAGCAGACGCGAGATCAGCGGCCAGAATGCAAAGCCGACTTCCCATATCGACCATGCCACGGTCGCGAGGAACGTGGCGCCGAAAATCAGGCCGCCGATCTGCCGCTGCCGCGCGATGAGAAAGCCCGAAGCCACCAGCGCAAGGCCAGCAAGCAGGAAGTAGAAGCTGCCCCCCAGGGTCGCGAGTCGCGCGCCGCCGACCACGAAGAACAGGCCGGCAGCCAGGATGACGATACCGAGCACCGCCAGCCATATCCGGCGGAGCAGGGTGCTCCCTTGTTGTGAGCCGGACACGCCGAATCTCCTTGTTTCTTCCGCTTTGGATCGCGAGGGTCCAATGCCGATCTGGTGCATGGGGCGGGTGGTCTGCGGCACCGGGACTCGGGTCGTGACAAGATCACCCAACGTGTGTACCAGTTAGTACATAACTGCCTTCTCGGCAATATGCGATGAATCGAGGACCGGACGTGCAATCCCAGAAGACCCAGATCGTGATCGTCGGTGGCGGTGCTGCCGGGCTTGAACTCGCCACCCGACTGGGCGCACGTTATGGGCGCAGGCAGCATGACATCATCCTTGTGGACGAGAACCGCACGCACATCTGGAAGCCGCTGCTGCATGAAGTCGCGGCAGGGTCGCTTGACGCCAATCTCGACGAGGTCGGCTATCGCGGGCACTGTCACAAGTGGGGCTATCGTTACTTCCGGGGCGCGCTGGCGGGCATAGAGCGGCAGGAGCAGCGCATACATCTGGCGCCGATCATGGACGACCGCGGAACGCAGGTGGTCGGGCCGCAGCAGCTGCGCTACGATTACCTCGTTCTTGCTTATGGCTCCGTAACCAACGATTTCGGCACGCCCGGCGTGAAGGAGAACTGCATCTTCCTCGATCGACGGGCGGACGCCGACCGGTTCCGGGATCGCCTGCTGGACCAGTGCCTTCGTGTGTCACGGGCAATGTCAGCCGATGCCGCAAGCGATGCGCGCGTCGAAGTGGCGATCGTCGGCGGCGGCGCCACCGGGGTCGAACTGGCGGCTGAACTGTTCAACGCGGCGGATGCGCTGGGCCACTACGGGCTCGAAGTGTTCGACCGTACCCGGCTCAAGGTCACATTGGTCGAGGCAGGCCCGCGCATCCTGCCCGCCTTGCCAGAGCGACTGGCCGAAGCGGCCCAGGATGAACTTCGCAAGCTGGGCGTGGAAGTGCGCACGTCCACGCCGGTCGTCGAAAGTACCGCAGCGGGAATGATGACCGGCGCAGGAGACCTGATTGCGGCGGACCTGCAGGTATGGGCCGCAGGGGTCAAGGCGCGCCCGATCGCGAACGGACTGGACGGCATCGAGGTGTCGCGGATCGGGCAGGTCGTGGTCGCCCCAACCCTGCAAAGCGTCACCGATCCGCGCATCCTTGCGCTGGGAGACTGCGCGCATTGCATGCTCCCCGGCCGTGATCGCCCGGTCCCGCCGCGAGCGCAGGCAGCGCACCAGATGGCTGCCACGGCGTTCCAGAACCTGAACCGCATCATGGCCGGAAAGCAGCCCCGGCCGTTCGTTTACAAGGACCGCGGTTCGCTGGTCTCGCTGAGCCGCTTCTCCACCGTCGGTACGCTCATGGGCAATCTGGTGGGCGGACGCATGGCCGTGGAAGGTCGCCTGGCGCGCATGATCTACCTGTCGCTCTACCGCCTGCACCTGATCGCCATTCACGGCTGGATCAAGGGGCTGGCTCTGGTCGCGGTAGGCCATGTCAATCGCGTCGTAAGGCCGCGGTTGAAGCTTCACTGATCGATTTGCGCGTGTGGAAGAGTGATTCCCGAACGTTTCGAATAGGGCGAATTCTCGCCTGAGCTTGGAAGGGGTGGGGGCAAGTCCTTATCCCTTCTGCACTGCGCAATGCTGCTCGACGTGCATGCCCTGTCGTCCTACCTGAATGGTCATGCTGCATGTCGTCCATCATCCCGGGTACGTGGTCGAAACCGAGCGCTCGGGAACGTTCCCGCATGACAAGTATGCGCTGGTCATGCGTGCGCTGCACGAAAGCACTGTGCCGTTGGCGGTGCATGAACCCGAAGTCATGCCGCGAGAATGGCTCGAAGCTGTCCATGATCCGGCCTATGTCGATGAAGTCATCACCTGCACGGTACCGGCGGCGAAGCAGCGTCGGATCGGCTTTACGATCGATGAGCGCATTTCCCTGCGGTCGCAGCTTTCCCCCGGCGGAACATGGCTTGCGGCGAAGATCGCGCTCCAGCATGGGTACGCGGCAAATTCGGCAGGCGGCAGCCACCATGCCCTGGCTGATTGCGGCGCGGGCTATTGCGTGTTCAACGATCTGGCGCTTGCCGCCAACAGGCTTCTGGAGGAGGGGGACGCCTCGCGCATCCTGATCCTCGATCTCGATGTGCACCAGGGTGACGGGACCGCAGCGCTGACCGCAGGGCGAAGCGAGATATTCACGTTTTCGATCCATGCAGAGAAGAACTTCCCCACTCGCAAGGCGCGCTCTTCACTGGATATCGGACTGCCCGATGCGACGGGCGATGCCGGCTATCTGGAAGCCCTGAAAGGATCGTTGCCCATGGTGCTCGATCACTTCGTGCCGGACCTGATCCTGCTGCAGGCAGGCGTCGATGCCCATGGCGACGACAAGCTTGGCCGCCTGTCCCTGACCGACGAGGGTCTTGCCGGCCGCGATCGCTTCGTGGCGACAGAAGCCGCGCGGCGGGGCATTCCACTGGCGAGTACGCTGGGCGGAGGGTATGGCGCGGACCGCGAAGCCGTGGCCGCGCGGCACGCGTGCACAATCCTCGCCCTCTACGCTGCGATGAATGCCGCAGATGCGGCGTGATGGCGCAGCCTTACTGACCCTGGTTCCTTTCGGCATTGAGCCGTTCGACGAGTTTTGCGATGTCGTCAGGGTTGAGGATCCACGTGCGCGTTCTGCGGCCCTCGCGAAACACGGGCCGCGTAAGCAGAATGCGCGCCTGCTCCTTGGCGAAAGGTTTGAAGAGCGAAAAATGCATTACGCATTCCAGCATCGATCCGATCACGGGCGTCTTGCCATCCAGATCGATCAATGTCGCGGGCTGATCCCAGGGAATGTTCATCATGGCCTGCGCATATCGCGGGTCATGCACGATGCAAAGGCCGGGGCGGCGGATGGTGCCCCGCAAATCGACGGGCGCCTGCGCGAAGAAGCGGGACCGACGCTCAGTCTGGGGGCAAGTGGCTGCGCTACGATCCGCCATTGCGCCACGTCAGCCGATAGGTCACCAGAAACCCGTCATGATCTGACAGCACCGGGCTGCCGGGTCGGCCATCGAACAACGCTTCCACACGGATGGGCCTGATTTCCACGCCTTCGCCGCTCTCGAAGAACTGCAGATCCTGCGTGTCCACCCATGGCTCGTCGTCGTCCCAGGACATCCGGACATCGCAGCCGGATTGCGGTTCGATGCACGCACGGTGGACCAGCGTCATCTGTTGATAGCGAGTGAAATTTTCCCACCGGCCCTGCGACTGACGCATGTTGAAGTCGCCGCCAAAGACGATCGGATTGCTCTTGTCGTGGCTGGCCGAAATGAAGGCAGAGGCTTCGATTGCCTGCCGCGCATGGGCTTCCAGATTGCGCGCGGCCGGCGAGCGTGACGCAAGGCGCGAGTTCATGTGCGTATCGTAGATGTCCACAGGAACCGGAACGCCGGGGACGGCGATGCGCGCCAGCAGGACGCCCTTGTTGGCCAGGCAGTCTATGCCCGCGCACGAACGGCGGCCATATGCCTGCTTGCGCGTCTCCATAACCGGGAAGGCTGACGCGATCACCAGCCCGCTGCCGGTCAGGCGCAGCCCCACTTCACCGCGACGGGGATTGGCGTGCCCCGGCAGACGCTCGGGAAACATGCGGACATGCGGGGTCAGGCGCGAAGGTCCGGGCACCATGGCGGGATAGCCGGTCGCGCGCACGGCTCGCTTGGCGGCGCCGCTGAACACCTCCTGAAACAATACCACGTCAGGCGCCTTGCCTGCTGTACGCAGGGCGGCCAAATGGGCGCCGATCCGGGCAAGATCGTCCTTGCGATCAGACTTCGCCGGCCAGCCGAGGCCCTCGATATTGTATGTGAGCACGGACAAGGTGGTGCTGTAGGTGACGCCGTCCGCTGCGCGTTCGATCCGCGCAGGCGGCACTTCGGCAGGAGCCATATGGCGTAGCGGCGGCGCGGTACCGCAGCCGGCAAGCAGGCTCAGGGAAAGACAAAGTGTCGCCAGCACCGGCCGTCTGGTCATGATATGGTAGAACTCCGAAAAAAGACTTCACGTCGCGGCATCATGCCGAGGGCAGGGTGAGGATCACCAGCAGCCCCTGACCGTCCGGGCGGTCGTCAAGCCTAATGGTGCCGGACAGGAGGGCGATGGCCTTGGTCGCGATCGACAGGCCGAGACCGCTTCCTGAAGTGCTCGAACCGCCATGTTCGAAGCGGTGCAGCAGGCGCTCACGCTCCTCTGCAGGAACGCCGGGGCCGCGATCGCCTATGGTAATGACCAGCCGGTCGGATGCACGCACGATGGCGATGTCGAGATGGGCACCGGCCAGACCGTGCCGCATGGCATTTGCGATCACGGCCGACAGCGCAATCTGCAACAACGCGGCATCGCACCGCCACCGGACGATATGCTCGGGGATGACGCTAACCTCCATCGCATCGGCGCGCAGGTTCACCAGACTGTCGGCCACCACTTCAGCGACCAGCGCATGAACGTCTATCGACCGCGCGCTTACGGCGGTGGAATTGAGCCGGGCAAGGACCAGCATCCCGTCGATCAGGTCATTCGCGCGATCCACCGTCGCGACCAGCCGGTCGGCATCTTCGCCCAAGGCACAGGGCGACAGACGCCGCAGCAGCTGCGCCTGTGCGCGGATCGCCGCCAGCGGGGTGCGCAATTCGTGCGCCACATCGTCCGTAAACGCCTGCTCCAGTTCGTAGGCGCCTTCCAGCCGGGCGAACAGCTTGTTGAGCGCTACGATCAGTGGTTCCACGTCCCGCGGCCATTCCTGCGGGTCCAGCGCTTCCAGATCGGAAAGCGAGCGCGCATTCAGCGTGGAGGCCAGGCGCTCCACTTGCGACAGGCTCTTGCTCAGCGTCCACCACAGCACGACCATGGCGGCCGCCAGCAGCGCAAGCAACGGCACGGCGAGTTCGCCCAGAACGCGACCGAATGAAAATTCGCGCAGGGCGCTGCGTTCGGCCACCACGATCAGCAGGCGCGGATCATGCCCCTTCATGCCATAGCTGCGCCAGTGATCGCCCAGCGCGTGAAAATCGTGCAGGCCGGCGCGGCGAGGTACGAGACGCACCGGCGCACCCCATCCGGACTGGGCAATCGGTTTGCCATTCCAGAAGACGGTGAACATGCACGTGTCGTAGGACGCCTGGAATGCCTTCGCTTCCTGGCTGGAAAGCAGCGGGTCACCGTCTGCCCCCACGATGCGGTCGTGCCGTTCGAGCACGCCAGCTGCCAGATCGTCCTGCATCATCATGTAGAGCAGGCGCGACGCATTGACCAACTGGGCGTCAGAGGCACGAGCGATCTCTCGCGTGGCGACCGTATAAAGCACCGCGCCCATGGCCAGTCCCGTCAGCGCCAGCAGCAGCAGGACGCGCCGGTAGAGCGCGGTGGATAGCGAGGGCCTGCGCTTCATCCGTGCGAGGCCCCGACCATGTAACCCAGCCCGCGCGCGGTGCGGATGAATTCGCGTCCAAATTTGCGCCGCAGGGCGGAAATGGCGACTTCGACCGTGTTGGATTCGGCCCAGTTGTCCTGATCGTACAGTTCGGCCTCGATGTCTGCCTTGGACACGAACCGACGGGCACGGCGCATCAGCAACGCCAGCACACGGTATTCCTTGGCGGTGAGGGGAACGTCCTGACCGTCCATCGTCGCAACGTGGCCCGTGAAATCGAGCGTGACGGCCCCCACCGCGATGCTGTCGTTCTGCCGCCCGTCGCGGCGGCGCATTTGCGATCGTATCCGTGCGGCTAGTTCTTCCAGATCGACGGGCTTTACCACGTAATCGTCCGCGCCTGCGTCCAGTCCGGCTACCCGCTGCTGCGTGCGATCGAACGCGGTGACCACGATCACCGGGGTGGCATCACCGCCTGCGCGCAAGTCGCGCAGCACGTCCAGACCCGACCCATGGGGCAGCCCTATGTCGAGGAGCATGACGTCGTATTCGCTGACTCTTGCGGCGGTTCGCACATCGTCGCCCCGCGTGAACAGATCGACGACGTACCCTTCGAGTTCCAGCGCGCGGCGAATCGCTGGACCAAGATCGACATCGTCTTCTGCAAGCAGCAGGCGGGGCAAGGCGTGGCTCCGGGAAAGTGTGCAGGGGGCCTGAAACGGCCCGGATTCGCGCGGAAATTAGGCCCCGAAAGCAAGCGCTGTCAAACGGCGGACACGCATTTTCGCGCATCAGCTTCGCATCAGGTTGATGGATTACGGAGCGGATTTCGAAGCGCGTGAGGGCGCAATACCGCCAACCTTCACTCGACGTATCAGAGCATGGCTGCAGATATATGACAATGCAGAATCGGCCGCAGGATATCGCGGCGTTCGCACCTCTGGATTCTCTCGCGCTGCAAGGCATGTCGCAAAGCAGGGCGGCTTTGGCGCCGTGCATCGCGCTGGTCGGCTGCGATGGTTCCGGCAAGTCGACGCTGGTGGGCGACCTGACCGCACTGCTCAATCGCGAGGCACCGACGCGATCGATGTACCTCGGCCTCGGCACGGGCGATATGGGGCGTCGTATCGGGCGTCTTCCGCTGATTGGCGGCATTGTCGAACGGTTCCTTACCGCCAAGGCCGGCAAGGCGCACTCTGCGCCCGACAAGCGGCTGCCGGGGATGGTGACGGCGCTGGCGATGTATGGCTTCTCGCTGGCGCGCAAGCGGCGGTTCGATCTGGTTGTCGCAATGCGCCAGAGCGGCATTCGCGTCATCACCGATCGCTATCCGCAGGCCGAACTGCCCGGTGGTTTCGATGGGCCGGGCCTTGCCTGGACGCGCCAGGGAACGCCCGCGGTGGAACGTCTCGCCGCCCGCGAACGCGCGCTCTATCAGGACATGGCGGCCTGCCGCCCCACGCTGGTGATTCGCCTCAACGTGGACGCCGACACTGCCCTGGCTCGAAAGTCAGACCATACGCGCGCACTGCTGGAAAAGAAGCTGGCGATCCTGCCCACGCTGCGGTTCGGCGGCGCGCCCATCGTCGATGTCGATGCGACGCGCCCTTATCTGGAAGTTCTGACCACCGTGCTCGCCCTGGCCCAGGTTGGGGGCATGGGCGCATGACGCAAAAGCCTCCCCTGATCGCCGTCGTGGGCTGCGATGGCTCCGGCAAGTCCACCCTGACGCAGGAGCTGGAGCGTTGGCTGAACGAAACCCGACCCACCGTCACCTGCCACCTCGGCAAGCAGTCGGGTAATGTCGGCCGTGTCATCGCGCGGCTGCCGCTGCTGGGCGGGCGCCTCGACAAGTCGATCCACGCCACGGCCCGCAAGGCGCAGGGCGAGAAGGGCCCCGGCCTGCTGGCTGCATTGGTGATCTACGCGTTTTCGCTGCGCCGCTTGCACCGCTTCCGCCGGATGCAGCGGCTGCGGGCAGGGGGCAGGACGATCATCGCCGACCGCTTTCCGCAAATGGACCTGCCCGGTCCGATGGACGGCCCCGGCCTCGCCGCTGCATCCGCCAGCGGCATAGTCGGCATGATGGCGGCGTCCGAACGGCGGATGTTCCGGATCATGACAGCGCAGGCCCCCGATCTCGTGCTGCGCCTCAACGTCTCGCTTGAGGTTGCCGCCGCCCGCAAGCCCGACCATCGCTTCACCTCGCTGGCGCGCAAGGTGGCGGACGTGCCGCGCCTGCGTTTCGGCGATGCTCCGATCGTGGAACTGGATGCGGAGGAACCGCTGGAGCAGGTGATCGCGCGGGCAAGGGCGGCGGTGTGGCAACTGCTGGTGTCCCGGCAGGCGCTGGCGGCGTGATGGCAAGCCTTCCGATGCAACGCTGGTTCTCCGACGGCGTGTTCCGCACGATCGTGCGCAATGCCTCTCTGCTCGCTTCGGGCAAACTGGGAGGCGCGTTGCTGGGCCTCATCGCGCTCGCCTGCGCGGGGCGGGGGCTGACGCCTGCGCTTTTCGGGACGCTGGTGCTGATCCACTCCTATGCCAACGGCGTGGGTGCTGTGGTGAAATTCCAGACCTGGCAATTCATCGTCCGTTATGGCGCGCCCGCGCTGGAACGCGGTGACATGAAGACCTTGCGCGATGTCACCGGGTTTGCCGTGGGGCTGGACCTTGCCAGCGGCTTCGTCGGCCTTGCCGGTGGCCTGCTGCTGCTTCCCCATGCAGCGCAATGGTTCGGCATCGGGCCAGAAAATCTGAAGCTGGCCATGCTTTACTGCACGCTTATCCCTACCATGGCGGCGGCTACGCCAACCGGCATACTGCGCGTGTTCGACCGGTTCGACCAGATTGCGCTGCAGCAGATGGTCACGCCGCTGGTCCGCTCAGCAGGGGCACTGCTGTCCTATTTCGGCGGCTTCGGCTTCACCGGATTCGTGCTGACGTGGTACACAGCGGATCTGGCCGGTGACCTGTGCCTCTGGGTGCTCTCAATCCGGGAGTTGCGCCGCCGGAAGGTGCGCGGTGCATTGCGGCCCGGCCTCCTTGGCCCTGCACGAAGACTGCCCCGCGCCTGGGGTTTCGTGTGGACGACCAATATCGCTCACTCCATCTGGGCAGCCTGGGGGCCCGTCAGCAACCTGATCGTCGGCGCGCTGCTCAGTCCCGCTGCAGCCGGCCTGTTCAAGATCGCGGCCACCTTCTTCGATTCTGCCAGCAAGCCCGCAGAACTCATGTCCCGCAGCTTCTATCCCGAGATCATGCGCCTCGATCCGGGCAGCCGGCATCCATGGCAACTGGCTCTGCGCAGCGCGGTGATTTCGGGTGCGATCGCCATGGTCGTATTGCTGATCGTGACAGTTGGCGGAAAGCCGGTGATCGATCTGGTCTTCGGCAAGAAGTACGTGGAAGCCTACGATCTGCTGCAACTGATGACCGCGTCGCTGGTAGTGGCGATGGCGGCTTTCCCGCTGGAGTCCCTTCTTTACATGGCTGGTAGAGAGCGATCGGCCCTGGCCGCGGAAGGCGCGGCTGCGTTGGGGTATGCCGTGGTTCTCGTCGTGCTGATCCACCTGTTCGGGATTTGGGGCGCAGGCCTTGCCTATGTCGTCGGGGTTTGCCTCAAGACGCTGCTCATGCTGCTGCCCACCATCCTTGCCTATCGCGCCCGCCATACCTTGACGCACGACATGGCAGCGGGAGCACCGGCGTGACCCGGCGCGTCCAATATGCGCCGGAAATCATCGACGCGCTGTTCGAAGCCGTCGAGATGGACGATGTGGTTGATCCGGTGGTCAGCCTGCCCGACAGGATTCCCGTCGCTTGCTCGCAAGAGGAAATGCGCCGATGCCTAGACCTGTGCATCCAGTTCTGGCGCGAAGGCGCGCTGCGCAGCGACTTGCGCTCCCTGACCGGCACGCTGTTGTCGACCGGAAACCTCGCGCCTGCCGCACGCCGCCGCTACAAGCTGATCCGGGCGCGATACAAGCACTTGCGCTTTGCGCTCGTGCTCTACGGCGTGCAACACCGTGTTCCCACGTTGTTCGGTGCCACTGTGGCAGTCATGGGTCATCTGCAGGACGCATACCGCAACAATCGTCGCTTTGCGGTGCTGGGCTATGCGCTGGCATTGCGGTTGCTACTGACGTGGCCTGTCTGGAGCGCCGTGCACCGCGAAGTGCGGCACGTCCGGCTCGACGACGCAGAGGGCTTTCTTTGCTACCGCAAGCAGGAGATCAGCCGTCTGCGGCGGTGGCTAGGCGATGCCAGACTGACAGCACATCGTTTTCACGCCATGCGCAAGATCGTCAGCCGGCAGGTTTCTTTCTACGATACGATGCGAACGCTGGAACCGGGCGACAAGCTGTTTCGAATGTCGCGCTTTCTCAGCGCCATTAACGGGTTAATGGGCAGTCTTCATGACGACCTTGTGGAAGGTGCAGTGGCGGGAACGCACGATTACCATCGCGACGAGTTCGTACTACCGGATGATATCCGCTGCCGCCTGGAACGCCTCGCGCAGGCATACCCCGCAGGTTGAACATGAAGCGGAAGCTACATCAATCATTCGTGCTGCATCTGTACGATCAAGCACGCATGTAGTTTTACATAATTTCTATTATCGCCCCAAACCATTTTGGTTATTGTCAGGATCCGTCGAAATGCCCGGTGCGAGAAACAGTGAAGTCGTGATCCCCACCCATGGCCGGACGATGCTGCTTCAAATTCTTTTCTTACAGGCCAACGGCCAGGCGTCAGGTGGCCGACGGCAGCGGGTTGAAGCGACCAATCCGCTGCCATCCTGTTGATTCGAGCGCGCAGATCAGCGCAAAGTGCGCTCCACCTCGTCAAGCGCCCGGTTATAACTGGCGCTCTCGCCCGCGCTCAGAAAGCCTTGCTCCTTGCCATACTTCGCCGCATCGGCCCGTACCCAGGCAAGCTTTTTGCTGAGTTGGGCTGTCTTTGCAGGGCCGATCCTTCCAGCCTTGCGGGCGGCGCTCAGCTTGCCCTCGATGGTGTGCAACCGGGCACTAAGGCGCGACTGCAAAGCATCGGTTTTATGGGCAGATGGATGCAGATGATTCGAAGCCGCGAGAACCGGGCTTGGGACAATCGACAATCCAAAAGCAACAGCAACAAGTCGGGCAGGAAGAAACGTAGGCATTGAGACACTCCAAAGGCGGCGCCGATTGTCCAGTTTGCATGTAAGCCAAGCAAGTTGGTGCGCGGCCGGTTGGATAGCTGGACGAGCCTGAACATTGCGTGGCGGCCCCTGATCACTCGACGTCGCAAAGACGCTCCGCGCCCGTAGCCCATCCCTTCCCGTGACACACTCCCCGCCACTGCGACTATGCCGCTTTGCGACAGTCGGACGATGAAACTGGCCCTTTAGGCGCATCCCATAGACTAGAAATTTCCAAGCTTGCACCACCGGAGATTCCTGCCGATTTCCTTTGGCCCAACTGCCCTTGAAGCAAACTTTCCAGAACAATTGCGCTTCGTCGATTTCATTTGCGTCTTTGTTCGCCTTATGTTCTAAAATGAGTTCATGACCGACTCACGCTCCACCAATTCCGTCCTAGCGGATCTGCTGCAGAGCGCCCCGGCATGGGCGCGAGTAGGACTGACCGCTGCAACTCAACGCGCGCGCCATGAGGCTATCGCCAGCCTCGCGGACCATTTGGCGATTGGCCTTGCTGCCGCTCGGCGCGAAAATGGAACTCAGCTGACCTTGCCGCTGTGACAGGCATTTCCTGGCTTGCAATCTTTGGTTTTCTGAGACGCCCCTGATGTCCTGTTCAAGCACCAGGACCCCCGCGCCCGCTTCCTCACGAAGAGACGGATCATCGTCCACGTCTCGAGAATAGCTTGTAGGGGTAAGCCCAGGTGCGACCACGTTGAATTCACGACGATGCCTCGACGCGGCGCGGCAGTTCTATCACCCGGCTATTGACGCGATCGGCTTCCAGGACATCCTCTTCAATGCGACATCTCGCGCAGTGGTCTTCGGTAGCAGTAGGACGGTTCACTATCTGCTTCGTATGGAAGGAACGGCAACCGAACCCGGAATGCATTTGTGCCTGAGCGCCCGGCACGGATGCCGTGGCGAAGGACAATGCAGCCGCTGACCTTGAAGCGCGCATATTCTGACGCTATATAGCGTCAGACCGCATTCGCGAGGGACGATATATGGGATTGCTCGAATTTGCTGATCATGGGCTTTTTGCTCCGAGCAAAATCGCGCTGGCCTTGCGCACCACGAGTGAAGAGGTGGCTCGCTCGGCGGGTCTGGGCCGCGACGCTGTTCAACGCAAGGACCGCATCGGGTCCGACAAAACGCAGCGCCGCCTCAGGGAAATGATCGAGGTGGTCACCAAGACTACCCCGCGGTTTGGATCCTCGCTCATTGCTTATGCATGGTACCGCTCGGAACCGCTGCCTGGTTTTTCGGGTCAGACTGCCATGCAACTGGTTCAAAGTGGCCGGGCAAACGAAGTGCTGGAGTACATCGATGCGGTGGATGCGGGCGTGTACGCCTGAACGTGGCCGTGCGATATGAAGGCAAGCTCTACCGGGCGTTGAACCCTGTCTTTGCGCACGAGCCGTTATCGGGCCGCGGCGCCGAACTGTACGGCGGGCGCTTCAATCCGAAGGGGATGGCTGCACTCTATCTTGCGACATCGCTTCACACCGCCATACGAGAGGCAAATCAGGTCGGCGATCTGCAGCCGACCACGATCGTGGCGTATGATGCCTTCATCGAAAGTGTGCTCGACAGTCGCGATCCTCGTGCACTTCGTAATTTCGACATGACCCTATCGGATCTGGCCGACCCAGGTTGGCGAGATCAAATGCAGAAGAGCGGCAAATCCCGAACGCAGATTTTCGCCGAAACTCTTGTCGCTTGTGGCTTCAACGGCTTGCTCGTGCGCAGCTATGCCCGCGGCGCCAATGACGATGACCTGAATCTGGTGCTCTGGAACTGGAGCGATGGACCGCCATCGCAGATCACGCTCATCGACGACTACGGGCGCCTGGCTACCCACGGGTGATTATCCTTTGAAACGCAGCCGGCGCTGTGGGTCGCCAGCTGCGTTTCCGCGCCCCACTGCTTTGGTTCGATGCGAGCTGCAGCCATTTCGGCACAGGTGGGCAAACGCAATAATTCCAGACCTTCGTCCGTCCAGTTGATCAGGCCGATGCGAACAAAGGCGTCGAGCCATCCTTCCATCGGCCACCGGCCCCACCGCGCGTGAAACTGTGTGGCATTACGCACAATATCAGCGACATGCTGGACCGGAGGTTCATAGCTGTCGTGATACTGGTGGCAGGCAATAGCCTGTCCCGCGAACAGCAACTTCAATCCGCTCGCCGCAGCCCTGAACCCGAAATCGGTGTCCTCGGCGCCATAACCGGCGAACGCCTCGTCGAAACCACCCAGCGACTCAAAGGTCGATCGACGCAACGCGAAGGCAAGCGACCAGAACAGCCCGGCGTTCTTTTCCTCGCGCACGCCCCTTTCAGGGAAGACGCGGATCGGATGCGCTCGCCCGCTTTTTAAAAGGGTAGCCTCGTCCCAGGATCCGCGAGCGTCATTCGGACCGAGATAACGTATGTCGGCGCACAGAAGGGCGTCATGCCCGCACAGGAGATCGACCAGCTGGGCAACACAACCGCGCAAAGGGATGCAATCGACATCGAGAAACACGAGCTGGTCGTACCTCGCCAACGATGCTGCACGATTTCTGGCAGCGGCCAGCGGTAAACCATCGGTCTCGAAGCGATCGATCCGGACGGGAAAGCTGGCCGGCCCTGGGTCGACTGGCTCATCGCTCATGTCCACAACGATCAATTCATCAGGGATGCGATCGCTGCGTCGCAGACCTTCCACCAGTTGAGCGAGGTGTGCGCTGCGGTTGCGCACGATCGTGAGGACAGAAACGCCTCTCACTTTTGTTCCCACAGATCGAGGCGATACATGTCCTTGCGAGCCATCATTTCCATCCTGAACTCTCCGCCAAGCGCGGACCAGATGGTCTCCACTGCATCGTCGGCAGTATGCGGATAATCAGTCTCGCCGGTGTAATGGACAAGAATTAGCCGACCGCCTGGCGCTACATGATCCCGAAGCCACGCACCCGCCCTCTTGAGATCGACCAGATCCCAGTAATAGGCCACCTCTGAGAGGACCACGAGGTCGAAGTCGGCAGGATCTGGTGTCGTATGCGGAAACGCCATATGTGCGAACGTTACGCCCGGATGACCACCTGCCCGCTTGCGCGCCAGAGCCAGCGCCCTGGCACTGATGTCTGTGGCGAGCAGACGGTCGCACAGCGGCGCCAGCAGGCTGGTCAGAACGCCATGCGCGCAACCGATCTCGAGCGCCCGGGCATAGCGCCGATCCGCCAGCACATCGTGCGTGTGAGCGAATTTCGCAGCCTCATAATCGCTTGACGCCAGATCCCACGGATCTTCGTCCGCTGCGAAGATGCCGTCGAAGTATTCGGCGTCAAGGCTTGAACCTGTCATCGGCGATCCTGTCTTAGTGTCAGCACGTCGTGCGCGGGCATGCGAAGCATTCTGCGCGGAAGGCGAAAGCCGTCGCCCAATATGGGCGACATCTGGCTTCTGTGGGCGAGAAGAGCGTGCCGACGCTGCCCGATCGGCATGGCTGGGGTCGCGATGCGCCGCACGCGCGCCGGGGAATCGCTCCAGACATGATAGGCGAACAGGGTCACTCGTCGGTGTGCTCTGCGCAGTGCTGCTTCAGCGAGGCTGTAGGCCACGACATGATCACAGTGCGTCTCGCTATGATCGGTTACGGCAATCGCATCGATCCGGCGCCAACGGATCAATGCTGCAAGCCTGTTGGCCGCTCTTGAGAACGCCAAGCTATCGCACCGATAAGGGTGTGCATCGCGCCAGCCCATCCAGGTTATGCACGGCGCAGTCGCCGTCAGCCTGCCGATGGCGTGACGGGCTTCCTTGCGCCGGGTGATGGCGACGCGGGGTGTCCCTTCAGGATGCGATCCAGTCCCATCGGTCAGGAAGACGATCCCGCCCAGTCGATGGGTGGCAGAAGAATGCGCGATCAGCGCACCCGCGCCCAATGTCTCGTCATCGGGATGGGGCGCCAGAACGAGCCAGCGCGCGCGCGACCATCGGCTGGATGTCAAAGGCTCCATCTTTACCATAAGCGGTCGCTCTCATCCCAAACATTCTGTTCAAGAAGCCTCCTCGCGGCTTGGTCCCGGGCGTAATCGGGGCCTGCCTGCCGCAGGTAAAGGGAAAGATCGCGGATGATCTTGTCCGCGCGTTCCCCATCGAACGCGCTGCGCGTGCCCAGAATGCGTGCTGCGGCTTCCATCACGGCAAATCCGGCATCCTCGACGATGCCGCGGGTAAGAAGAGCGACTGCAAGGCAATCTTCATGGCCGGACGCGAAGCGCTGCGCGGCTTCTGCCACCCAAAAGCCGGCGGTGCGCATCGCCACTACAGCCTTGGCGAAGCGGGCACGCTGCACGGGATCTTCGCGGGCGGTTTCTCCCATGGCGCGTCGAACTTCTGTAACAAGCGCTTCGATACCGCCAAGCTGGACAGCGCAAAAGCGCCAGGCTCCTGCGGTGAAGCGGGGATCGCGATCGTAATCCCCGGGCTCGCCCAGCAGCATGATCGGGTCCACGGTCATGCCGTCAAGCACATAGCGCCCACTCACGCTGGCGCGCATCCCGCGTACGCGCCACCCCGAAAGGTCGGTTCTGGCCTTCTCGCTTGCAGGGACAATGACGAGCCGGCGCGCCTGATCCTCGCTGGCGGCTGTGACCAGTGCATAATCGAGACCCCCCGCGCCGCTTGCGAAGACCTTCTCGCCGACGAGCGAGGCCCCGCCCTCCTCCTGTGTCAAACGTGTACCGCGGGGCGGCTCGGTCGCCCAGACCCCCAGCCACGCACCGCGATCGAGGGCGCGGGCCAGCCAGCGATGCTGATCCGGCGTGCCGTACCAGTCCAGAAGCGACAGGGCGTTGACATGGCCTTCGTAGAGCCGGCCGACGCTGAGATCCCCGCGCCCGACTTCCCGCAACGCCTGCGCCATTGTGCGGCAGCGTGCCGCCTCATCCGCGAATGTCTGACCGCCACTGGCGTCCGGCGCGAAGCGTCGATGGTGGCCGCTCTCGATGAGCGTGGACATGCTCTCCACCGGAAAGCCGGGCGCCGCGTCATAGCGCGCGCCAAGCCGGGCCAAGTGGTCCACGATGTCGATCGCCGGTGAAGACCGGCCGAGCTCATGGCTCATCACGCGCTGCGGTTCCGTAGTGTGCATGATCGTTGCGTAAGGTCTTCCAGCCAGCGGGCCGCGCGATCCGGTCCGCCTTCCATCGTCAGGCATCCCGGCCAGCATCCGGCCTGCTGCGTTGCTTCATCGATCAGCGCCGGCCATTCCTCTGGCTGCGGCCAGGTATAACGCACGATCGCGCCACCCACAGCTGCAAGCCGTCGCGCCTTGGAGACCTGTTCGTCGAACGGGCGCGGTTCGGGCAGACAGATGAACGGGCGGCGTGCCGATAGCACCGCACTGACGACCCCATCTCCGGCGGCACCGATCACGACCCGGGCATTGGCGATCTGCGAACCGGCATCATCCACCCATCCCCGAAACTCCAGATTGGCCGGGAGGGACGCGGGCACCGTGCAGGGGCCGATGACGCGAAACCGGACGCCGGGTGTCGCGCGGGCAACCTCTGCCCACCTGCCCCCATCCGACATGTCGCCGCCACGCCCCAGGACGATCAACACGACATCCTCGCCCGGACCTGCATCGCTGGGTGCGGCCCGAACGATGCCGGGGGCGTAGAACGTCTTCTCACGTACCCACGCCGGCACCTCGTCGTCGTCAAGCGCCTCATGAAAGGGCGCAAGCAAGGCTTTGGCGCCCCGGAAGGCATCGAGATGCGGGGTATCAAGCCGCCGGCCGTTCAAACGGACATAGACGGTGGGCACCGACGCCAGTCTAGCCAGCATCCCGACTTCGACCGACACATCGACCACGATCAGACAAGGGCGCGCCTGCGCGATCCAGGCGCTCATCATCGCTGTGCGCTGGCGGATGTCCTCATGATCCAGCGGGGCATAGTGCAGCGATGCGGGGCGATCGGTGCGATCGATGCCGGTGAACCCGTCCTCCAGACGGTCATCGGGAAGATCGACGCACGGCAGATCGCCTGCCCTCCCCGCCAATCCTGTCCCCAGTAGAACGACGTCTTGCAGCGCCTGGCCGATCGCCATCGCCCGTTGACGATGACCGTCGCCATGATGATGGACGTAGTAGCCGATCGGACGGCTCATGATACTGCTGCCATCGCTGGAAGCGGCATGTCGCAGGGCATCGCCGGCAGCGCGCGCTCGGCGTCCAGCCAAGCGTCCGGACTCAATTCACGCTTTGCTCGAGAGCGCCAGCGGGCCCGCGCTTCCCAGTGCGACAGTGCCGGGACCAGGGGCGCGTCGCCGTTTCTTGCATGATCGATCCATCGCTGCATATCGGCGGCCATGCCGCCAGCGGCGCGCCCTGCCGTGCGAGACGATGCCCGCGTCCACACTGTGACTGGGTGGACGAGCTTGCCGCCGACTTTCATCGCGGCTTCCACCAACGCGCGATCTTCACCGGTGGGAAGGAGCGGAACGCCGCCCGCCCGTCGATACAAGTCGACGGACAAAGCAAGGCTGGCGCCTGTATGATCGCCGTGCCTGGGCGGCATGTCCCATGCGACGGGATCGATGGCATCCTCGATGGCGCGGACGGCGTGCCAGTACGCGTCAAAGCGAGCCCGTAGCGCAAAGATCGTCGGATCGGTGGTTGCCTCCCGCTCGTCCAGTTCGATCCGGCCACCGACGATGCGGTCCGCCGCCATTTGCGCAAGATTTGCTTCCAGCCAGCTTGCCGGGGGGCGGCAGTCCGCGTCAGTGGAAATCAGCCACCCGTCTATACCCGCTATCTCTGCGCCAAGGTTCATTGCCGCGCGGCGGGCCGACCCTGCATGGGCCAGAGCAGGCTCGAATTCCCGTTCGATCACCTCAAGCTGGAACCGCGCGTCGAAGCGCAGCGCCGCCTCGACTGCCACGGCCCGGGTCTTGTCGCTGCTGTTATTGACGCACACCACAAGGGTAAACGGCACCTGCGTCGTCTGCTCCGCAAGGGCTTCGATCAGGCTGCCGATATGGCTCGCCTCATTGCGCGCCGGTACGCAAACGCAGACAGGCGGTGTCATGCGACACTGGCAACCGTGGTGAGAGGCATTCCCGATTCATTGGCAACGGCCGGCGAGGACGCGGACAACTGAAGGTACAAGGCCTCATAAGCATCGACCATGTGCTGTGCATCGCAGTAGCGTTCCGCGTGGGCCCGGCAGGCGCTGCGGCTGAGCGCTGAAGCGGCGAGCGCCGCAGATGCCAGCGACGCGACATCATCCGGTTCGGCAAGGACGCCGCAGTCAGGGTTGAGGAGTGCCGGCACACCGCCACGGCGAAACGCTGCAACCGGAGTGCCGCAGGCAAGAGCTTCGGCCACAACCAAACCGTAGGGCTCTTCCCAACGCGGTGTGCAAAGGGCGGCGGTGGCTCCGCCGACCAGGCGGGCCAGCGTTTCGTGCGACAGATGCCCGACATGCTCGACATCGCCGCTCAGACGAGGCGCAATCAGTTCGTCGAAGTAGGTCTGGTTCGAGATCGGCCCGGCAATACGCAAGGGCAGGCCGGCAAGGCGCGCGGCATCAATGGCGAAGTCCAACCCCTTCTCCGGAACGATCCGCCCGTACCACACCAGATAGGATTCCTCGCTCGCAACCGCACGAAACGGGAAATGGCTAAGGTCGATGCCATTGGGGATGACGTGATCGGCGCATGCCACATGGCTCCACATCGCGGCGGTTGCTTCAGAGACGGCCACATAGGTCATCGGCCCGCGATTGAGCCTTATGCCACTCTCCAGCCAGCAGAACGGCGGCGTGTGCAGCGTGGTCACGACGGGCGCATTCATCGTCTCGGCCATGCTGACGGGCAGATAGTGCAGCGAGTTGTTGTGAATGACGTCGAACGAACGCGATCGCAGTTCGGTCATCAGGCCGAGATAGGCATGATGCTCGCGGAAGAAGGCGACATCATTGGCCTCGGCAATGCCGGTTTCCAGGAGCGAGGTCTCGTCGCAGATCGGCTCGAGTCCCAAGGTCGGGTCGGATCGCGTCGATGCGAACAGCGTAACGTCATGGCCACGCGCGCGCAGCGAGCGAACGAGCATATGCGTGTGCATCTCGAGCCCGCCGGCGAAAGGCTCACCGATGGCATATTTCAGATGGGCTATGACAGCTATCCGCATCCAACGCTCTCCCAGGGACGATGCGCAAGGGTCGCGATCGGCGTGTCTTCAACCGTTTATGTCTCTCTTTGTTTCCGTAATGCGACACGCGTAGCCGAGGTAAATCTCGGGAAGGTACAGATTTCCCGCGAGCAGCGCACTGCTTCTACGAGGCGGGATCAGATCCTGCTATCTAAATGTTGCAGGATCGCTTCTTACCGAGCGCTGTTTTTCGAAACAGGCGGGCACAGAATACTATCATAAGTTATGATAGCGACGGCTCCCTATCGTCCTTTATTGAGCTGGCGTAACATTCGCCGATGCAGATCTCCCCGCAGATGATTTCGTCCGGCGAAGCCCGCGCCAAACTCCGTTCCGGTAACGGCAACGTGCCATAGGCAACCCGGGATGTTCGCTCGATGCGCTCAGACAAGCGCGGCATGATCCGGGAACACCCCGTGTGCGTGCGTGTTTTACCAACAACGCGATTGAAGGAGACTATCATGAGCATCGAAGGTAAAGCCAAGGAAGCCGCCGGTTTCGTAAAGGAAGAAATGAACGAACACGGCGATACCCCGGAAGCGAAGAAGAAGGCTCAGGAAGGCCGCGACCTTCGCAACGAAGGCCGTGTTGAAGACGGGAAGGCCCCCAAGACTACGGAGCCAGGCACCGGCGCCAAGGAGTAAGGGTCCTCGACCTTCGAGACGCCGCCCTTACGGGGCGGCGTTTTTGTATCTCGCCCGTTGAAACGGAATTGTCGGGGGATGATCCAGTCCGCTGACGATGCCAACCGTTACTAACGCCTCTTCGCGCTGCCGCAAAGTGAAGGCACTTCGAGCCAAGAGTGCCAGCGCGTCAACGGCCCAGACGTACGTGCGCGCCACTGCACAGGCGAGCGGTCAACCCCATGGACTGTGGGAGTACAAGGTCGCGGCAATAAGACCGTGCAATAGTTGCGAAGTTAGCTGGGCCCGGTCAAATTCGGGAAATCAGGGCAGTTTCATAATCTCTGGAGTGGAGTTTAAACATATCCTCCTGCTCAAACCCTGACTTGTTCAACTCGCAGCTGACCAGGTTCGACACGGTCGGCGCCTCCTGTTCATTCGCCGAACGCTATTGAACATCGTTTCCTTACGCTGGACCACCCGGAAATCGGACCTTCGCGAACAGTTTGACATGGGCTCCGAGCAATTGCACGATACGCAACAGTTTTTCGTCTGAATGGGAATGCCAACTGCGCCATGATTTCCCTGGTTCTAACCAGCCGGCTCTCGGCGCGACGCTCAAGGTTCACACGCCTCCATCGCAGTAGCCACAACACTTGCAGACCCTAAACAACCAGTTCCAGTATGCTGGTGTAAATGGTAGTCGCACCTATCGGCATGATCTGCGGCCGCACTGTATGATCGCGGCACAGCGCGCTAATGCGTCGCTAGCGCTCGATGCGCTTCCAGCGTCAAGGTATACACAGCGAGACGCTGAGCGCCCCGATTGTGATGATCCACCCGAAACCCCTGATAGTGCCGGTGCACCAAGCCTGCCCTCACGAGTTCAGACACGGCGCGGCTGATATTTGTCAGTCCCGATGATCGGACACGCTGTTCGACTTGCTGATTGACGAGCGCTTCGGCAAGTGCGGCGTCTTTCGGCAACTTCCCTGCGTGGGCGAGCTCGTCCAAGACGCGCGCGATGAGTTTTTGTCTGGAGGATGCACGTTGTGTCATTGGCGCCATAGCCGCGCAGAGCCATTCGCGCACCGGCATCAGGTTGTCGCCTTCCTGCACGTAAGGACCTGCTGCTCCGGTCTGCAGGCTTGCTTTGGCAATCAGGTTGAGCACCATAAACGCGTATCGAGGACGTTGGCTCGTGATCGTCAGGCGCCCGAGTACCCCTTGCAAATCGAGCTCTTGTCTTGAGTGCCCTTCCCTACCGGAAGGAAAGGAGGCGAACAGATCGGTCTGGAACATACCATGAATCAAGCACATCGCGCCGCGGATGTGAATCCATTTATTCGACGACGCCATCGATCAGAGCCATCATTTGTCGCTAGCGACACTTTACCCGTTTTTCGGGTAAAGTGTCGCTGCTGCTTGTTTATGGCCGCTGTCCTCGCAAGCTACTGGAGCATCGCGTTCGTCCATGCAGCGGCAGCGAGATCGCGCAGGGGCTGCCCAGCCTGCCGTTCGCTACGCGATCTGAGCGACCTTACGACTGCAAGGCCCCTGATCAGGATTGCCCCCCCGACTGCATGAGACGTGGCAGAAGCGCTAAGAGGTCGCTGGCCCTAAATCCCAGCGGCCCGATCGTATCGGCACATCTGCGCCCTGCTTCCCCATGCAGCCAGACCGCCCACAATGCCCCCGCCAGCGGATTGCATCCTCTCGCCAGCAGTGCTGCGGCGATACCGGCCAGTACGTCTCCGGACCCGCTTGTTGCCAACCCTGTCGTACCCCCGCCATAGAAGAAAAGCGCTCCCTCAGGACCGGCAACAAGCGTAGTGCTGCCTTTGAGGACGACCACAGCGTTGAAGCGAGCGGCGGCCCGGCGAGCAGTATTTGCGCGGTCCTGCTCCAGCACGGTAGGATCCTCGCCAAGCATGGCGGCTATTTCTCCCGGATGGGGAGTGAGGATGGCAGGGCGCTGGCGACGACGAAGGCGCTCGGCATGGCCACCCAGCTTCATCAATGCAGCTGCATCGATGACGATGTCCTGCTCCTCGCCGACAAGATCGAGCACCGCCTCCAGCAGCCCAAACGCGTGGTCGCGGCATGCCATGGCCGGACCGACTACGATCGCATCGCAGCGACGGACATGTCTTTCGAGAACCGTGACGGAGGCGTCTATTTCTCCGTTATCGCTGACCGGCAAGGCCACGACGGCCGCTTCGGGAAGCAGCGTGCCTATCATGATCGCAGCAGGGGCAATGGTTCCGATCCGCACTTTGCCCGCCCCCGCGCGCAGCGCCGCCTCGCCTGTAAGCCGGATACCGCCCGGAACCTCCAGGCACCCTCCAAGCACCATGACCCGCCCGCGCATGTTCTTGTCGGTTCCCTCGTCGGGCAGCGGAATGGGGTGAGCGCGCAACCATGCGCGATCAAGGGGGAGGCCCTGGTCCTGCTCCTCAGCCACGCGAAGCCACTATCGGATCGGGCGCACGGGTCGCCGGGGTACCTTCGCGTTCCAGCGGGGCAAGGGCATTGTAGCGATCGAGAAGGAGCTGCGCGGTGTTGGGATCGAAGCGGTACTGGGTGACGCTGCAATTGGCGACATCGCCTTGCGCGTCGATGTCGAGGATTTGCGCTTCGGTCAGGTTCTCCAGCACGTAACGCAAGCATAACACCACGACCTGATGCGCCACGATCATGACGCGCTGCCCGGCATAGTGAAGCGAAATAGTGTCCAGCAGCGCTCGCAACCGGAAAATCACATCTACCCAGCTCTCCCCGCCGGGGGGGCGGTGATAGAACTTGCCCAGCACCTTGCGGAAGTGGGCCTGCTCGGGTTGCAGCTGCCGAATGCCCGCGCCTGTCAGCCCATCCAGAATCCCAAACTCCTTCTCGCGCAGTCGCTCATCGAGAGAAATGCCGAGGTCCTGCGCGCATCCGCCCGCCTTGCGGAACAGCTCCGCAGTCTGCACCGCCCGGACGTAGGGACTGCACAAAATGGCCTGCGGGCGGTCGCCCTCCTGTCCATCCGCAAACCAGTGCCCCAATGCCCGCGCCTGCTCCCGACCCAAGTCTGAAAGCGGCACGTCCACATCTCGATGATCGAGGGCAATACGATGATGCCCGTTGGCGGCGGCCTCGTCACGAGCGACGTTCCCGGCACTCTGCCCATGCCGTACAAGCCACAGTATGCTGGGCCATCGGATCGAGAGATGTTTCGGCTCCATGATCGTTCAAGCGGCCGGTGTGGCGGTTGTTCCCACGAAGCTGAGTTATGCACTGCTCCTGGGCTTCACGGAATTCCGGGAACAAGCCGCCTAGGGCCGCGGTTGAAGCCGGGCAAGGAGATCGAACCATGGATGTTGCACATACCTCGTTGGTCGAGCGCATCGCCCGCGTTCTGGCGGGCCTCGACCACAGTGCCAACGCGGATGGCGTCGAAGCCTCGGCGTCAGAAAGCGTCGATGACACCTGGCGGGCCTATCTCGTGTCTGCCGATGCAGTTCTTCGCACCATACGCGAGCCGTCGGAATGGATGGCTCAAAACGGCGATCCGGGCATATGGTCCGCAATGGTCGACGCGGCCATCAAGGAAAGTGAAGACCTCTGACCTTCCCCGTACCCGGTTAACTTTTCAAACTAAGCAGATAAAGCGCGTGACGGCGGCATCTGAGGCGTGAGCGTCTGGTGCTGAAGACCTCTCGCGACGCATACGGGCGTGATTGCCAAGCACTGCATGATGCTGTGCATGGTTCATCTGGGGGCGAGTATGCTAAATGTCCATATGAGGAAGTGCGGGCCCGGCGCAGTAAGGCTTGGGATCTATGATTGCCGCTTAGAGGAGCCCTAACTGGTTCTTGCCAGGGACAACATTGCGGCCGACACTCGATCGCGCGGTGTGTGCTGTATCCTTTAGGGATCAGGGTGAGCAGCCCGTCTGGCAGCTGTTCAACCCGGCGGAGCGGGCACGAGCCTAGAACTGCGAATAAGCGCCGAGAGTTGCTTCCTCAGCGATGGGCCCTCCAGGTGGGCGTCGATATTGGAATAACCGTCTTTGGCAAGTCGGACCTTGAGTTCACCGAGACTTGCACAGCTTCCGTCGCGCGACAGCTCGAAAGCGCGCTCCAGTATCGGGCGTCCAGTAATCATGCAGAACCTTTCTGTTGCGATCGTTGCGATCGCCTTCAAGCTCACCCGCTTGGTGCGGTTTACTGAGAGGATCGGTCCCGTATCTTCCGTGTCAACTACAAACCCGATAACACGCGGACTCACGCAAAGTTACGCTCGGCGGGGAAAAATGTGGGTGCGGCATGCGGATTGGCCGCACCCACTGTCGTCAGCCGTCCGGGGCAGAGGCTGATTCTCATCCTCTTGATCACAGGAGCGCCGATGCCAGCGCGAGCTGATCGTCGCGTTCCGGTCTCTCGCCCGCGAGACGAAGGCGCTGCCACCCCTTCTGATCACGCAGATCGAGGCTTTCGGGCGAGAGAAAATTCCAGGTGATCTCAACCTTCTCCCGCAGCCGCTGCAAAACCATCGGAAAAATGTTGCACAGCTGCCGGGCATCTACGACACCGCGCACCTTCAATCCGATTGATGGGCGCGGCAGTGCAGCTGGCTCATCCTGAACGAGATGCTGTGAAAGTAGCGTACCAATCGGCATAGGGGGTATTTGCTGCCTTATGCCGGTTGTAATCCGCGTCACCATCCGTCCACCATACAGGACCACGTTCTCCCAGGTCACGTTTTGCGTGATCGACACGCATGCGTGCATTGCGCTCCCCGAGCTTGTCACCGCGTCTTTTCGCAACCCCCACCGAGCGCCGCGCATCCATTAGTTCATCGACGAGCTGCTGGCGTCGTTCTTCAGGGATAGCCGGATCGGAGCGACGCCAGAGGCGTCCTCGTACAACAAGGTAGCGTCCATCGGGTGTCACCGCCGGCGAATTAGCCATCAGCGCCAGCTCGTTTGGCAATGGCCGTCGCTCCGGACACGACTTCGTGCCAGTGACGATATTCGTCCCGGGCATCGGAAAGTGCGCGGTGCGCCCGCGCCTCGCGAGTATGTCTGACCTCCACGAGTGCAAGCAAATCCGCGATGGCCACATGAAGCTGGTCGGCCGGCACAGCTGGGGAGAGGATTCGCCTTGCCGTCTCCTCTCGGGCTTCTTCGGTGTCACGAATTCGCAGGGCGTGGCGGGGACGCTTGGCAGCACGCAGGAGGGCGCTCAGCCATTTACCGTCCCACGACGGCGCACTGGCAAACAGGTCATGGCCAGATAATTGATTGATCATGTGCTGCGCCACGCTTTCTACCGCAGTCCCGTGTTCGTGCAGGCTTTCGAGCGCTATCCCATGGATGGCCTGCGCATCTGGATCCCAGTCTGTCCAGTGCGGGGCCGGTTGGATTAGGAAGCTTTCTCCATGACCATCCTCAAAAACCCACGCTACCTCGATCGGGTAGCTCATTTTGCCGAGCGATGACGCTTCGAAATCGATAAACACGAACATATTGAGCCAACCCCTGCAACTGCGCCCTGGATCCAAAAAGCCTGCACCATAACTGCGATCAGTCTCAAGAAGGCCCCTCCCCTCGCGTGATCGACCGCGACAGCCGTGCAACGAGACAGCGACGACGCGAAGTCCATCCATACCTGCCGAACCTGTTGGCCGATGGTAGGCGGCACCGACGGATCGGCATCGTGGTCGTCGCTCCTTCCGCTTCAGGCACGAAGTCCAGGGCGAAACCCGCAAGAAATGTGGAAGACTCTGCCGTCTTGCTGCGATCATGCGGGAGATGCCTGGCGGACGGCAGGGTACGTGGTCGCGTTCGCGCTGCCGTCCTTGGCGTCCTCTAGCACGATTGCCGGCAAACGCAATCTGACCGGGATGCGCTTTTATTGCCAACCGCATGTGGGGCATTGCGAAGGAGCTTGGCAAACCCTGGCCCTGATGCCCGCAGTCACCGGTACGAAATACCTGTTTACCACGAACGCCTGCAGCAGGCAGCGGATAACATGCCGCCGGCTTCGGACACTGCGTGGGCAAGCGGAAACTGCAGGCATAAACCAACGATGCAAGCAGCAATAAGCTAGGAAGCGTTTGCCCTTGGCGGGATTGCAGGTCGTTGAGCCTGGTATAGCCGGTTGCCGGGGGATTCGAACCAGTGGAACGTTCCTTTGCGCGATGTGCTGCGGCCATGACGGTGCGCAACGGGAGGAAAACATCCAGCCATCCATGCTGGTCGGCGCGCATGTCAGCAGACTTGGACACTACCGGCAATACGTTCGCGCAAACTGTGACCGCGCGTGGGGCCGAACAGTCAATGGCTGACGCGGCTGGTTTCATCCATTTCCCTTACAGGAGCCTGCCGAGTCAGTACTGTACCTGCCGGAAGGACCAATGGTGGTCTCGAGGCAGTGTGCATAATCGAGGTGACTGCAGATCGCACCGACATCCGCCCCTCATGACGCCGAGCGCGAATTGACAATTCGCCTGTTCGCAACGAGCGGCCGATCTGGCCTTCTTGCAGGAAAAGCGTGTTTCGTATCTCCGGGACACGGCCCGGCGCAAGCCGACACGATGCCCAAGCTGTTCGGCCCGCTTGCTGCGGGGATCGTGAATTCCAAGGCCGGCGCTCGCGGAAAATCCTTCCGCAGGCGCTTGCAAGAGTCAAACCCGTCCATCACTGCAGCTTGCGTCAAAAAGCGCTCAGGATAGGGCCCGTCTGATGATGTCTGGCTCGGACCTTGCTCCAGAGATCTCGCCGGACAACTATTGGCGCGCGATTTTCTGCGCGCTGGAATACAGGGCCTGCAACATTCGGCTGAACAAGGCAACAAGTTCCTCTTCGTCGACAGGCCATCCAAAAGGGGGAATGTGTGCCAGTGCGCGTTCGATATCGCAGTCATTGACACAGTCGAGTGTTACGGGCTGGCTCATGATTTTCTCCTACAACGTCCACAACATAAGGCTGGCTGGATGGATGGTTCAGTTACAATGTTGTAAAAACGTTCGCCGACCTCAGTATGCGTGTGCACTTCCCTGACGGCGCCGCTCACTCATGCTTCGGCCCGGGTCCGTTGCCGTTCGGGATCACCGAGCCGCTCGAGGAGACCAGCCAATGATGCGCGAAGTCCATTCCAGCTTCCCTCGCCCCTGACAGTTACAGCCTCCACCCATTACCTGAACCGCAAAGAGGATTGCCGGCATATCCCTATCTGAGGAGATCTGATCTGGAATGATCTTGTGATCAGAAGTGAACTCAGTAATTATTAAGACAAAAAGGGTATATGAGCGACAAACAAGAAAGGCATCGGTCTTCGTGCGCTCTTCCCTCAACCCTCGGCAAGAATTTGCGCAATCCGCCTCCTTGCTTCGCGAACAATACGCAAGTCTGGGACGGCAGATCCCGCTCATGTATCTGCTGATGACCATCAACGCGGGATTTCTTGCGGTTGTGGCTCACCGCGAAACCCGGACTTTGGTCAGCATCGCCGTGCCGGCGGTCCTCACCGCCGTATCCGCGTGGCGAGCTGGGGTCTGGCTGCTGCGTCGCGAACGGGACGTCTCCGTCCAGCAGATCGAAAAACGTTTCCGCACGACAATGCTTGCAGCGGCACTCCTCAGCCTGTGTTATGGAAGCTGGGGCCTTCTTCTCTTTGCCGGAGCAGACCCGACCCGGGCAAGCTCCATCGCACTGTACGTGTTCGTGGGGGCAATCGGCGCCTGTTACAGCCTCCAGGCCCTTCCCGCCGCGGCTCGGCTCGTGCTGCTCTTCGGCGCAGCGCCCATCACCATCAGGCTGCTTGTGTCGGGTGACTGGTATCTCATTGGCACCGGGATGACGTTCCTCCTTGTCGCCGCCGTCATCGTGCGTACGCTCGCGGCCAATCAATCCGCTTTTTGTGAGCTCGTTCAGTCCCGCTCCGAGATGGGCGCCCTCCTCGACGCGTTGAGGCAGGGCGAGGAACATTACCGGTTTTCTGTCGATCTCAACCCGCAGATACCCTGGATCAGCGATGCGCAAGGTGGAGTGCGTGAACTTAGTCCACGCTGGTCGCTGATGACCGGAATCCCGACTGCGCAAGGCCTCGGAACGGGCTGGATGCAGGCCGTCCATAACGATGATTTGGCTCTCCTGATCGCGAAGTGGAATGCTGCGCTCGAGGACCGCGAAGCCGCGCCTGTAGCTGATGCGCGGTATCGCTTGCGACAGGCCGACGGCAATTTTCGTTGGGTACGTGCCCGCTCCTATCCACGGCGCGACGAGACCGGGCAGATCGTGATGTGGTACGGCAATATCGAGGACATCCACGATCAGGTCATTGCCGAACAGGCTTTGCGTCATGCAGCCCACCACGATGCGCTGACGGGATTGCCGAACAGGACAGGCTTTGCCGAAGAACTGAGCCGCGCTCTCGCGACTGCGAGGAGGCTGGGCACGCATGTTGGAATAGCCGTCGTGGATATCGACAACTTCAAGTCCATCAATGATGGCCTGGGCCATGCGGCGGGCGACGCCGTCCTGAAGGCCGTCGGTGCCAGGATCCATGAGGCTCTGCCTCCCGGAGCATGTGTTGCACGCCTTGGCGGAGACGAATTCGCAATCATCCTTCCTGCCCTGCAGGCGGATCAAGATTGTGTCGCCCGGATCGGCACCGTTTTGGAGCCTGTGAGCAACCCCCTCACCGTCGACGAAAGCATGGTGGAGATCGGCCTGAGCGCGGGTGTCGCAACATGGCCACTCGACGGCGACGTTCCCGAAGCCGTGTTGAAAAGCGCCGATCTTGCACTCTATTCCGCCAAGGCGAACGGGCAGGGAACCGTCGAGCGCTTCGTGCCCAGCATGCGTCATGCGGTTGAAGCCAGGAACACCATGCTGCGTGACGCACGCGCTTCCTTAAGAGACCAGCGGGTCATCGCCTTCTATCAACCCAAGATTTCCCTTCAGACCGAGAGTATCGTTGGGTTCGAAGCCCTGCTGCGCTGGCAGCATCGGGAGCGGGGGCTCCAGTCGCCGGCTTCGATCGCTGCGGCGTTCGAGGACTTCTCGCTATCCACGCAGATCACCGATCGCATGCTGGATCTCGTTCTGGCGGATATCTGCAGGTGGCGTGACCAGGGACTGTCTCCCGGCCGAATCGCGATCAACGGATCACCTGCGGATTTTCGCCGGGGCGATTTTGCCGACCGCATTCTCACGCGCCTGGACAAGCACGGCGTAGCGCCCAGCCTCCTCGAAGTGGAAGTCACCGAGACGGTGTTGCTGAGCCAGGTCGCCGACACGGTCGAGCGTGCGTTCGGCCTGCTTCGTGAGGAAGGGGTTACCATCGCGCTGGACGATTTTGGGACTGGACATGCCTCGCTTGCACACTTGCAGCAATTTCCAGTCGATGTGCTCAAGATCGATCGTTCATTCGTCGAGCGCCTGGATGAGCGCGACGCCTCTAGTACGGCTATCGTGCATGGCGTGATCGACATCGCGCGCCGCATGGGCATACGCACTGTCGCCGAAGGGGTGGAGACCAGTTTCCAGGTCGCCAAGCTGCGCGAACTGGGCTGCGACATAGCGCAGGGATATCTGTTCGGCCGGGCGCTCAGCGCCGATCGTACCAGCCAGCTTCTGTCCCGCGCGAAAGACCACGCGAGCAACATTGCGGATGTAATGCAACGATGGTCGTCGAGGTGAATCCAGGCAGACGCGCCTCGCACCCGACGCCTCGCCGCGGGATGCCGCGAAGTACGGCTTAATCGTACCCTTGGCCGGAGAAGTGCGACATCTTGCTCGCGGAGAGCTCGATAGCCGTCTGCATGTCTGCGAACCTGCCGGGACAGAACTGGACACTTTGGACAGCTCTAGCATGATCCTTGCCTCTGCGGCAAAAATTTCTACAGCGAGGGGCCAGCTCGTAATGACCCCTTCCTGCGTCGACGAACCTGCTCTTGCGTTCCCGCTGCCCAATCAGGCGCCCGGGGAGGCTCGTCGACCAGCGTGACGGACCGCACATCGACTTCGTTCCCTACTGGCGAAGTCCATGAAATTCGCACGACGCCATTGGTCGGCCATTCAGCCATCACGGTAGCCAAGTGGACCTGCAGATCATCCAAAGGAAATCCAGATGGGATGCGGTGCCTCAAGCCTCGACCTTGCACTCAGGCCGCACCCGGCAGCGCTGGAGCCCGCCTTTCTGGAGCAGATACTGGCGCAGATTTGAACGACGGGCCCTCGGGGATGGGCTCCGGACCTGGAATCGAAAGCAATGGGCCTGGTACAACGTCGGGTATGCGCTTCCATCAATGGCGACGCCTCGCGAATTCGTTTGGCCGTTTAGAGGTCCTCGGTGCCGAGGCGCCGCGGCGTCCCGTTGATAAGAGCGGTGACCCGCTTCGCCGTGCCTGTCCGATCGATTGGCAACTATCCCGTCCTGTCTGGCGCATCGCAGTCTCCCCAGCCTGCCAACCTAAAAAATACGTTCAGGTTGCAGGAAAGACGGGTCCCTGTAAGATAATTACAGGTCGTCCGCACTGCCTGTTACTTCCTCGCAGCTTCTGCCAACAAACAGCGCAGACTGCGGTAAGAAGCTTGAAGGTTGGCTGTGCCCAACTCCGCCTGGCATCCGCGTATTGATGTCGTGAGCACTTGATACCGCCGCACGCCGGGGCCACAAAGGCGTCCGCTGGTAGGGCAGGTGAAACCGCGGCCTGCGGAATGCCAAGCACATCGCGCGCCTAAAGGGCTGCATAAAGCGCGACTGCATCGGATGCCGGGCTCTCTCCCTGAAATTCGATGCAGTGGCAACGTGCTTGAGGAGAAAGACGCTGTTCCACGCAATGATATTCGGCTTCGTGGTCCTCATCGGAGAGGGCCCGTCCTGGAATGCCCGGCAACATTCTCCGCCGCCGCAGTACAAAGCGGATGCGCGACATGGTTGATGACGCAGCTGTTGCGGCCAAGCGGCTTTCGCCTCGTCAAAAGGATTGTCTTGGGCTTGTTCAAAAGCTCTATTCCTCAAAGGAGATCGCTGCCGAACTCGGTATCGGGGTTGGGACCGTCAACTCCTACATCTCCGACGCCGTCACCCGGTTGGGCGCTCGCAATCGGAGACATGCCGCCGAGCTGCTGTTCCTCGCCGAGGCGGAGCACGCCCCCGAGAATTTCAATCCCCAATCTATAGGGGTACCCGCGGTGGCAGAATTTCCTCCACCCATGACGACAGGTTCGCAGACCAGCGACTTGCTGGTGGTGCTGCCCTATCGTTCTTCGGGAGCCACACGCAATGCAATCAAGCCTTCTCGACGTTTCCTCTGGATCCTCCTGCTCGTCATCGCCTGCGCCATCGGCTTTGGCATGCTTCTCATCGGCCTCGACATCCTCTCCCGATTTCTCGTCGGCACCTGAGGACAATCGATCGAGCATGCTGGCACTGGCAAGCGACCTGCATGCCTACGAGCGGCTGCTGCAGGCGCTCTTTGCAAAAGGCGGAGAACTTGCGACCGCAGCGATCCTCGCGCAAGCCGGGCAAAATCTGTCGCCGGTAGCCGGCCACCAGGTCCTGACTTCGATCAGCAATGCGCAATTGCTGACATCAACGGCGCTTGGCCACATTGCGCATGCGCACCGGGAATTGGAGACGCTGGCCCGCAAACTGGGCATTGATCCCACGGCCTTTGGCGATGTTCTCAAGCCGCCTGCATCGCATGAGAGTGGCGTTACCGGCCTCGCTGCATGATAGCGCAACGGGGCAAAATCGGGAAACAGGGGTGAGCGGGATCGGCTTGTTCATCGTTCTCATCACGCTGCTTACGCTGCAGGCGGCGTGTCGCGGCGGTGCGCCTGAAAGGCTTGCCAGTGCGGCCATGCTGATGGCAACCATTGCGACAGTGCTGAGCAACACGGCCATGGCCCACGCCTTCCGCAGCGTTGAATGGGGGGTGCTGTGGATCGATGTCGGCCTGCTATCAGGGCTCATCCTGATTGCACTGTTCGCCGACCGGTTCTGGCCGATGTGGGTTGCAGCCCTGCAGGGCTTCGCCGTTGCCAGCCACGGGGCAAAGGGCATCGAGCCACAGCTCCTGCCTTATTCGTACTGGCTGGTGCTGGGCAAGCTTTCCTATCCGATGATCGCCATTCTATGCCTCGCCATCGAGCGGCATCAATGGCGCAAGCAGCGGGGGTATCCGGAGTCTGCGTGGAGCCGCACTGCGTGGCCGGACGACAACCCTGCGAACGGGAACGGGCAAAGCGGCGCCATCGCGATCCGGATTCAAACGCAGGATCGGTGCGCGCAGAGTTAGGCCGCGCGGCAACCCGGTTACAGGCGAAGGGAGCTACACCATGGTCGCCGATCACAACACGAGTGAGCGGGTCTACGCCCGCTTGAAGACGGACTTGCTGGATGGGGGCTGGGACAACAGCCGCCTCAACATCAATACCCTGGCTGACGCGTACTATGCGAGCGCCACCCCGGTTCGTGAGGCGCTGTTGCGCCTTGTTGGCGAAGGCCTCGTTGAAATGCCTGTCTCCGGCGGTTTCGCCATGCCTCGAATGGATCCTGTTCAGGCTGCCGACCACTATGCGTTCAGCCTTGCGCTGGGGCAACTGGTCCTGCAGCATCTGCCGGCCCATCCGGGGAGCAGGGGTATCATGATCGGGCCTAGCGCCCTCGCCTACCCGATTGACGCCGTGCTGACGTCATTGGCCGTGTTCGTCGGCAACGTGGCTCTTGTGCAGTCTGTCGTATCTCTAAATGACAGGATGCATCGACTCCGCCGTATGGAAGAGCGCCGGCTGAAAGGTCTTGCACCGGAAATCGAAAACGTCATCGAAGGGGTTGAACAATACAACCTCAAAAGGATCCGATCGACGCTGAGATCCTATCACCGCAGGCGGCAGAGAAGCATAGGTAAGATCCTGGGATTAGGTGGATAGCAGTTCATCGGCCTGCGATATACGCCGCTCATCGGTAAATACACTGACAAATATACTTGGATATACCTGCAGCTGTATCCAACAATAGTGCTGTCGCAATCGTGCGACAAGCCGAAGGAGGCACATCATGACTGAAGAACGCGAAATCGACGCCGAATTCATTGATCTCGGCGCGGCTACTGTCGAAACCCAGGGCGACGGCGGCAGCATAGTGCCCGATGCACCGCAGCCGCGTCTGCAGACCGGCATCCTGGCCGACTGACCTCAGATAGGCCGGGCGGCCATACCGTCCGGCCTATCATCGAAGTGAAGGGTCCCTCGCATGCTAGCCCCCTGGGTATCATATTGCCGGATCGGCGACATGGCCATATTCCTCGATGTCAGGCAGGATCGCTACCGGGCCATGTCGTGGGAATGTGCGCGGCCCCTGGTCTGCGCTGCAAACACCCCGATACCGCCACGTATCGCCGATCGGGCGCGAGATCTCGGTTGGATTGTCGAGGGAAGCTCCGGTGGGGCCCGGCAGCCGCCGGATCTTGGCCCGGCCGAAGAAATCGATCCTGCTATTGTCGCATGCCGGTCGTCGGGACTGGGGGTGGCAGGGGCATGGTGGCTCCTGGGCGCCATCCGCTTTCGCCTGGCCACGCAGCCGCTTGAGCGGATCCTCACGACAGCCAGCGCCGCAAACCGCAAAGTCGGCAGCGCAACGCTGCCTTGCTGGTCAACCATCGCGCCGACACTCGCCGCCTTTCGCAGTGCCGAGCGCTATGTACTGGCCAGGAATACCTGCTTGTTGCGCTCGCTCGCTCTGCACGAAGCGCTGGCACGGCGGGGGGTAGCCGCCAGCCTGATCTTCGGGGTCAAGCTCCAGCCGTTCGAAGCTCATTGCTGGGTACAGCATGGTCGCACGCTCCTCAACGATACCGTTGAACGGACAGGTCTCTTCGTCCCGATCAGGGTCGTTCAGTGACGCGCCGGTTCCTCGCCATACTCTGGCACTCTTCCGATACATCGATGCGTTTCGCGCCGGGGAAGAGGACCAGGTATCGGGGGTATGCAGCCGGCGTCACGGACGAACCCGAGCCCGGCGTGGTCCCGGCAGCGTTGCATCTGGCATGTGCCATCGGCATGACAACCGTGCTGCGCACCGCCGGCATGCTGGTTCTGGTGCAGGACATTGACGTGACCACCCTGCACTCTACGGGTGACAGCTCTGGCGTCGTACTGGGCGACATCTATTACCGCCACGGACGGTCCGACGCCTTCGACGGCTCACCGCTAGAGGTAGAGAGGCTGTCGCGTATCTGCCACGGGGGCAGGCTGGACGACGAATGCTGGGGCTCGTTCCTCATGCTGCGGCAGGGCAACGCTGGCGCTGTTCTTGAGGCCTACCATTCGGCGCTTTCCTCGCTGCCGGTCTATCATGCAGAGGCGCAAGGCGCCGTTCTGATAGCTTCGGACGCCGATCTGCTGCGAACCCTCGTAGATGAGCCGCCCGAAATCGACTGGCTCGGCATCGCCATGCAACTGGGCAGCGACGACATCGCCTTTCGGCGAACAGGTGTCCTGGGTATCGGCGAGCTGCGGTGCGGCGAAGTACTGCAACTCCAGCGCGACCATCAGCCTGAGGTCCGCCGAACCTGGGATCCCTGGCGACACGCGGTGCCAGATAATTTGCTCGACGACCGGGAGGAAGCCCTCGCACGGCTCGAACGCGAGCTGCTCAGATGCATCTCCTCGCGCGTACGCGGGCTGTCGAGGCCACTGCTGGATCTCTCAGGAGGCCTCGATTCCTCGCTCCTGGCGGTACTGACATCGACAAACGGCGTCGATGTACGCGCAGTCAACATGTTCAGCCCTGCGACCGAGGGCGATGAGCGCGGCTTTGCGCGGTCGGTTGCACAACACCTCGGCATCGCGCTTGCAGAAACTGCCCCCGAGGCGGACAAAATCGATGTGCGCCATTGCGCTTCGCCGCAGTTACCGCGTCCTTACGCCCGATCGTTCGTCCAAGAAATCGATCGCCAGACGCAGATCGCGGCTCCCCAAGCCGATGCCTTCATCAACGGCGGGGGGGGCGATGCCGTTTTCTGCCACCTCCAGAGTTCCGGCCCCGCCGCCGATGTACTGCGAGCGCAAGGCTCGCCGGTCGCCTTCCTGCGAACCGTCCACGCGATCGCCACCGCGGCGCAGGTGAGCTTCTGGGTGGCCTTGCGCCTTGCCCTGGCAAAAGCGGCCCGGCCCGGTCACACCGTCAAGCTCGTCGAGTCCACTAACTTCCTGGCGAAAGAGGCGATCGTTCGCCCCCTGCCTGCCGATTTGCCGTGGCCGCCCCCACCCCGGCACATTCTTCCCGGGAAGCTCCAGCACGTTCGCGCAATCTACTCCAGTTGCTTCAACATGCAGGGTTTTGCCCGGTCTAGCAGCATGAAGCCGGTGTTCCCGATGCTGTCGCGGCCGCTCGTCGAAACCTGCTTGCAAATCCCCACCTGGATGTGGCTTGGACAAGCGCACGATCGTATACTGGCGCGCGCGGTGGCTGCAAACTGGCTTCCTCCTCAGGTCGCCTGGCGCCGTTCCAAAGGTGGTCTTGGCCAACTGCAGCGCGACATCTATCGGCTCCATAGGGGCGCGATATCCGAGATGCTGCTCGAGGGCGTGCTGCAAAAGCAGGGTCTGCTAGACCGGCGTGCGATCGAGGCGCAGTTCGCCCCCGCAAGCGAATTGACGTCCGATCAGTTTCCCCGCCTGCTGCGCCTTTGCGACTTCGAAGCCTGGGCACGTCACTGGACATGAGGTCGCCGGCTGCTCAGGGGGCGCGGCAGGACAGGCGCGGACCCGACCGCCATCGCCTTAAGGCCTCGATGTTCCGCCGATACACTGCCGCCCGATGTGCCGGCTGCCATTTTACATGATACTCGTCCGGGAACGTGTACATCTCGGCCGGAATGCCGGCCTGCCGCCAGGCAACCAACGAGGTGAGCGCCATGCGCGCCTCGCGGTCCGCAGCCTGAACCTGGATCTGCGCGCAAATCCGGCCCGCATTTAGGGCCGGGCTCATGCGTTGCCAGCTTTCGAGATGGTCCTGCCAGGGTACCGGATATTCGTAGGTCCGAAGCATTTCCTCATAGGCCGGCCCGATACCGGTCGTGGTGAAGCCCGGGTCTTCGCAACAGGTGCTGAGGAGCGCGAGGCTGAACAGACGCGAGTGGATCAGCGCATAGGTCGCGCTCGATGCCCCGTCACTAAGACCGGTGATCGCCAGGTGTTCGCGATCGAGCAGCACCTGCCCGGCTACCCTCTCGATGCCTTGCAATATGGAGTCATGCGCGCTGGCCCGATCCGTCCAGTTTTCCATCAGGTCCTTCTGGTCGATGACCTCGCCGTTGCGTGCGAGCCAGGTGTTGTAGTCGAGCGGACGAGAGATGCTGAGCACGGCGAAACCGGCAGCGGCAATGACCCGTATCGGGTACTCGTCCCCGGTCCCGCCACGCAGGAAGCCTCGCGTGGAGTATTGCACGATCACCAGCGGCAGCGGCTTTCCCGGGTCCACATGCTCGGGAAGCACGAGATCCCCGACGGCGGGGATTCCGAAGCGGTTCGTCCATTGCAGGCGTGTTATCCGCAGGGGAACTACCGTATGCCACTGCGGGTTGAGATCGACAATGCGTCGGATCCGACCGGTCGAGCCGTTGATCGCAACGATGTCGCGGGGCGACGCGGAGCGTTCTCGTCCGCAGAACAGGCTTTCGGCCGCAAGGGTACAGCCCGTTATCGCGTCAGCCGTCACCGCCAGGCGACGGGGTCGGCCTTCGCCCGGTCGCCAGCGGTAGACGCCGGTAAGCGACCCGGCAAAGCCTTCCCGCCGCACAAACAGAACGGAATGCGATACGCTGGACCACCACGCTGCACCAGCATCCTCGCATTCTGCGAAATCGCAAGGGACCGACGCGCCTTTCACGACGGCATGGACACGTGACCGGAACGCATAGGCAGGTTGCTCGTCAAGTTCCACCCACGCCCGATCGCGCGCCTGTTGCGTTACAGGCGTGCGCAGACGATCAACCCTGCCCTCCGGGCCACGCACGCCGATCGGCATCCGGAAGCGGGCAGCAATGAAATCGCCGCGGGCATAAGGACGGGTTTCGGCGAGCATCCAGAACCGGTCGTCGTAGCGGTGGCCTTCGCGGCCTTCCTCGGCGAGACGCGTTTCTGCGGCACGCAGTTCGGAATTGGTGTCGAATTCCAGAGTTGTGCCGTCCGTCGACCACGCGAACGTCCCGACATCTCCCGCAGAGGGTGCAACCGGTATCGGCACCCCACCCGCTGCTTCGACCACGAACAGGCCATCGCGGCCTTCCTCTCTCTGCACGAAGGCCAGCCAGCGGCCATCAGGCGACCATTGCGGAGTCAGGGGCCGCGCAGTGCCGGTCGGGAACCCTGCCAGACCGTACATGGTCATCGTGTTCCTCGCGAACTCCGCGCCCAGCATGATGGTCGTCTCGAGTTCGGCTGTGCCTCGCGTTTTGAAAGCACCCTCAAGATCGAAGACGAAGATTGCCTGGCAGAATGTGTTCGTGTCCGGTTCGGCCTGGCGGATCTGCACGGCCAGTCGTGTGCCATCGGGCGAGACGGCAAAACCCGGTGGTGCTGCCATGTCCAGACCGCCAGCCCCAAAATCACGCAGATGCAGCAGGTCGTCGACGGTAGCCGGATGCTGACGGGTGTCCCGTCTCACAGACAGGGCAAGCATAGCGCACCGGTCGGATTTTTCCGTCCCGGGGGCCGCGCTTCGACCTAAAGGCACCGTTGCGGCGCCTTCCTGTGCGGTTACAGCCTCGCGGGTGCAACCGGCCGTTGCCAACGCGACCCAAAGGGTGGCAGCCAGTGCCGACAAATGGGCAAGCGAACGGCCGATGGGCATGGCGTCGAACGCGCTCCCGCTTACAGCGACTTTGAAACAGACAGCGCGATGAAGCGCCCGACGGGGGAGTAGTTCGTGGAGTCGTAGGCTTCCACGAAAGGCGCTGCCCGCAAGTACGGCGGTTTGGTGTTGAACAGGTTCTCGATCGAAAGACTGACTTCGACCTGGCTGAGCAATCCTCGCGCCTGCCCTGAGCTAAGGCCGACGAACAGGTCGGCCGTGACGGTCGAGGGCACAATGGCCGTGGGCGCGGTGCGGCGATCCACGAGCTTTCCCGTGTAGTTGAGAAAGCCGAAGATCTTGAGGGTGGTGCCCTCCCACCCCAAGCTCGCACGGACGCGATAGCGGGCCGGATTCCAGATCGTTCCCGCAAGGTCGAAATACGGCGAGGCCGCATTGTTCCGCTGGCGCGAATCCAGCCAGCTGGCATTGAGCGACGTCGAGGCCGTACCCGAACCGAGCGTGGTGCGATAAGCCACGCTTGCATCTACGCCCTGGATCTGCTGCCCGGCGACATTCGTGTAATGGTTGTCGATGATATAGCCGACGCGGCTGAGGTCGTACGTCACGTTGCCATAGAGATCTACTCCGGTGTCGGATGAGGCGACAGCGTCCTGGACCTGTTGCAGCGTCGGGTTTCTCACTACGAAATCGGCATATGCCGGATTGAGCGCGTCGAGGTAGTTGCCGATTGGCTGGAGGACGCGCTGATTGTAGCGCACACGAAAGTACGTAAGGTCGATCGCCAGGCCGGGGTTCTGCGGCGGCCGTACGGAGGCCGTCCAGCTGAGGCTCGTGGCACGCTCGGCTCCGAGACCCGGTGCGCCGCCGCCGGTGTAAAGGGCGCTCACTCCCGGCGCAGCATTCGAACCGATCAGGCTGGCAGCTTCTATCAGCGTGGCCGACCGGGACTGCAGCTGCTGGAGAAGTGTCGGCGCCTTGAAGGAGCGGCCCCACGAGAACTTGAGGTCCAGCGCGTCGAAGGGGCTGTATATGATACCCACCTTCGGGTTCCAGATCCCGCCAAAAGCGTTGTATCGGTCGTAACGGCCCGCAAGCGACAGGGACAACCCCTGCAGCAGCGACCGGCCGTTCGCACCCGAGACGAGGGGTACGAAGAGTTCTGCGTATCCGTAGGTATCATGCTGCGTACCCCCGAAGCCGGTACCCGTCACGACATTGGTGTTCCTGAAGCGGTTGGCCCGATGGCCACCACCGGCCACGAGCTTGACCTCCCCGCCGGGTAGCTCGAAAAGCGGGCCGGCGACGTACGCCTCGCCGCTGTAGAGCGCGTTGCAATAGCACACTGTCGCCTGGTACGTCGTCACGCCAGCGACGCTCTGTTCGTTGTTAAAGATCGCCCGGTCGCGCGAATAGACTCCGCGGATCGATGCCGTCCAGCCGCTACCCAGGTTCACATCGAGCCCCGGCGCCAGCGATACCATCCTATCCCTGACGTGATTGGTGCCCAGCCGGCCGTAGCTGGTGGTGGCGCGGGTAATCTCCCTGTCGTTGTAGAGGCCATCGATCCCGAGCCGTACCGCTCCGCCCAGCTCCTGGGTCAGCCGCACCAGTGCCGAATGCGTGCCCTGACGCGGGAAGAGCATGTACGGGGCATCGCCCAGGTTACGGGCGAAGTCGCGCTGGCGAGCCTGGATGTCGGTGTTGTGGCGAAAGCCATAAGCCCCCACGAGCGAGCCGCCGGCCCACGTCTTGCCGCCGGTCAGCGAATAGGCCTGCGAAAAGTCCCCGCTGTCCGTCGCCTGGCCGAAACGCGCCCGCGCTGTCAGACCATCGAAGGGCGCGCGCAGCACAACGTTGACCACCCCGGCCACAGCGTCCGAGCCATAAATTGCCGATGCGCCATCTGCGACAACATCAATACGCTCGATCGCGTCGAGTGGGATCGCGGAAATATCGACGCCTTGCGAGAAGCCGCCGTAAGACATGCGGTTGCCATTGAGCAGGGTCAGCGTGGCATCGCCGCCCAGCCCACGCAGGTTGACAGCCGAGCCGCCTGTGATGTTCTGGTTCGCTTGTCCGCCTGCGCTGGCGCCCGCCCCTACGCCCGGGTTCTGACCACCGCCGAAATTCTGCGGGAGGGCGCGCATGGCGCCGCCTAGATCCGCAAAGCCGCCCTCGATAATGTCGTCGCGCCCGATCTGCAGAACCTGGGAGGCGATGGGCGCACCCTTGATGCGGGACCCGGTCACCAGGATGGCCTCGTCAGGCGCCTCCTGCCCGGCGTCAGCCGTATCTGTCCGCGCCACAACGATGATGCTCTTGTTGCGCATGATCGCGACCAGTCCACTGCCATCCAGGAGGGCGGCGAGTGCCTCGTCGATGGTGTAGAGGCCATCGACTGGAGGCGCAGCCTTGCCCTGGACCGACTGCGGCGTGAAGAGGATTTCCCGCCCGCTCGCTTCCGCCAGGGCACGCAGGGCATCGCCAAGCGGCCCGGCCTCGATATGAACCTGGCGCCGGACTTCGTCAGCCTGGGCCGGAACGGCCATGACGGACAGGCTCGCGGCCAGAACAAGAATGCTTACAGTGGTCTGCTTCATGGTTCCCCCATCGCCTCGTTACGGGCTGTTCAGGGGCCTCCATGCCGCACGGGACGATTTTATGAGGACCGCGCGAAATTTTTTGCAGATCGGGAATTACCGCGGCCGGTCGAGCACGATCCTCCCGCCTTCCTCACGTGCAGCGAGGCCGAGCAGATCGGCAAGGTTGTGCGCCAGCTGGCGGGTCTCGCGGATGCTGAAAGTCCCTGAGACCTGAAGCTTGGCAAGGTCGCGCGAGCCCAGCACCAGCGGTTCGCGCGCATAACGATTGGCATCAAGGATCAGGTCGCCAAGACGAACCGCCCGGAAATCGCGAAGCCCGGCGGGCCAGTCAGCTACGACGACCGGAACCGCGGGTTGTCGCGCCAGCACGGCTCCAAATGCGAGGGAATGACCCGCGACAAGCCGGGTGACGGGCAGGCGCCCTTCCCTTGCGGCTTCCTGGGCGGACCCTTTGGCGGCAGACTGGTTCTGCCGGACATCGACCTTGCCTTCAATCAGGTCGATCACCGCGCGCTTATCGCCGACCAGCCTGATGTCGAATACCGTTCCGCGCGCAACCACTGTCCCTCCGGCCGCGGCAACGACGAAGGGGCGCGGCTCGTGAGCGACAGCGAAGCGGACCCTCCCCCGCGTCAGTGCGAAATCGCGCCGCCCCGCAGACAGCGAGATCACGACGCTGCTGTCGGTATCAAGGGTCAGGCGCGAGCCGTCAGCCAGGGTGAATTCCCGAATTTCGCCCCGCGCTGTCGCGAGCATCTGGCGCTGGGCGCTCTGCGCTGCCGGCGGGACGAGCCTTCCATGCCCGACAGCGCGAAGAACCATGGTTGTCGTGATCAGGATGGCAAAGGCCATGATCGCTGCGAGGATCACAGTGCCCCCGACCTTGAACGGTGCATTCCATCTCGATCGAGATTGTTGCCGGCTGGCGGGCACCGCTCCTTCGGGCAGCCATTTAAGGGCCTTGCCGAGGCTGAAGGTTTCACCGATGCTGTTATAGGCGTTGCGGTGACGCGGGTCGCGAGCCAGCCATGCTTCAAACTCTGCGCGGCGCGCGTCCGCTTCGGGTCCACGCATGCACGCGAACCATTCTGCAGCTTCCTCACGCAAGCGCGCTTCGCCAGGTTTCATATCAATCGTCATTCGACTTGGAGAGCCGCATCGATGTGCGCAAGGCTGCGCGCCAGGTGATACTGAACAGTGGGAACCGATATGCCAAGCCGTTCGCCGATTTCGCGGTAGGTGAGTTCCTCCACACGGTGCAACAGGAAAACGCTGCGCGTTTTCTCAGGAAGCTCGGCGAGTGCAAGCTGGTAGATCCGCAGAACGTCCCGCTCTTCGATCTGGAGGCCCTGTTCAGGGGAAAGGCCAGGGGCGGAACTCTCCTCCAGCGGCACATGGAACGCTGCCTGGTGCCGACTGCGGCGTCGGCTACGCTCGAACAGAAGGTTGCGCGCAATTCGCTGAAGATACGGGCCGGGATTGGAGACGCTCTCCCGCGCCATGAAGGCTGCCAGCCGAAGGAAGGCCTCCTGCACCATGTCAGGGGCATCGTCTCCTTCACGCAATCGGCGGCGGAAAAAACGCGAAAGACCGGGCGCCTCATCGCGATACAGGCGCTCGAGCGTGGCTCCCGGGCCACGGCCCCTGTCTTTCGCGGTTACGGCGATGCCGCGCTCGCGGGCGAGCGCCCTGGCAGATCGCGTGGGCATGGGAACACAGGCCTCGACGGCCGACAAGCATCGCGCCCCGGGAACATCCGAGGTTGACGAGGACTAGCGACGCTCGGGATCCAAAATCCCAGCCACCCGACCAGCGGTGCGGGCGTGGTGATGCCTGGCAGAACAGGAGGAAGGCGCTTGCCGGCGGTCGACGCCTCCGGTTGCCATGATACTGCAACTCAAGCCGCGCGCAAGACAGTAAAGAGCATTCTAGCCTTCGGCTGCCTTGCGCAATTCCTCGATCCTGGCCTGACAGGTCGCGTAGACGCGCTGTCCGAGAATCTCAGCGCGCTGGGCCAGCCAGGCAAGGTCCTCCCGCTCGATCTTGTAGTGGCGTGAGTAGCGGGCCTTGCGATAGGCATCCTTCAGCTTCTGGTAGAGGGCTCGCTCGCGGCGCGCGCCACGCGGCCAGACTTCGAACAGGCTGCGGTCGATGTTCTCGGCCAGATCGCGCAGAAACAGGATATTATGATCGTATGGCGTGTAGAACGTAAAGGTCAGCAGAAGTCCTTGATATAGGTTTTCTACTGTTTGGTGTAGTAGAAATGCCGCCTCATTCCAATAATCCTTGCTAGTAGCAATTTTCGCGAGATCAAGCAGGCGTGTGGCATCGCCTATGTATTTCGTGAAGTACTCCTCGGCCGCCGCTAATGCGCTTTGGGGCGTTTTGGGGACAGGTGTCTTGAGCGGCCTATCATCGGACTCGTAAAGCACGACGCCATCCGTTAGGATGTTCATGAAGAATAGACGACCATGAGCCAGAGCGTCGTTTACCTCCTGAAGCGAGTGCACAATGAAGTTTGCCGGCGTGCGCAACGTCTTCTCGAAATTATAGGCCGTCACGATCCTCTGCTCTGTGCCGTCCCAGTAAGCAGCCCTGTCGGCCAATTCTTTTTGATTAACGATGACTAGGAGGTCATAATCGGACTTATATTGATTGGCATCCATCGGTGCATCGACCCAGTCGCCGCGCGCATAAGACCCGAAGAGGATAATCTTCAGAATACGGCCTGACCTGCGCCGACCCGTAGCGCTGCCTGTTGCTTCACGCAGGCCTTGAAACAGCATCTCGACGATAAGATCGAGCTCACGCTGTTTGTGAGAGGGGAGGTGATCAATGTCCGTACGCATGGCTCAGTATGAGCCTAGCGCGTCGAACACGTGAAAAGCAACGCGCATCTTGCAAGCCCTTTGTTAAGCGCCCCACTCATGCCGCAGGCGGCGGACAAATATAGAACAAAGAGGCATCTCGGCGCAAGGCTCGGGGCACCAACATTTCTAAGTCTTTAGCGGGGTAACCATTAGATTCATGGGGTTCCGCGTTGATGCTAGGCGTGAATGATGTTGGCCAAGCGATGTGGGTTGAACGATTCTTTGTCGGCGCAAACTAGACCTCGGCATCTTGGTTCGAAAGCCGGTTTATTCTACCGTTCTTCTAGCCATAATGGCCGCGCGCATGGCGCCGCAGCCTTCGCCCGCGTTTTACGGGTATTGTAGATTTAAGGCGGAAGTCGTGCTATTTTAGACGAAAGGAGTTCAGCCATGCTGCCATATGACGGTACGCCTGAAGGTGACGCTCTAGGCATGATGTTCGACGACGATATGCGTCGAAACAATCGTAATTTGTTCGAAACGCCTGATTTCGAGGAAGCGTCCGAAAAATCTTCAGCTCTTCAAGTTTGTGCTTACTTCACAGCCGGACTGATTATTCTGCTTGTAATTCTTTATGGCACCGTAGGTTAACGCCTACGGTCCTTATCTGCGAACCAATTACGATCGGTGCGTTCACCGGCTTGTTCTCCAAGATCCCTTGCGCCTTTCACCGCTTCAACTCTGTTCGAATCCGCAATTGCACGCCGCCCTTCAATCGAGTTTCGGCCCTCTTGAATAGCACCAGCGATTTCACCTTGAAACACGCTAAAGCCGCTATCGCCTCCACTTCTACGCGAACCGCCATGATGGCCAAGCTTGCCCCGAAGATCCGCTTCCATGAAGTTCCCTAGCCCTGCAACAGGCCCGCGGATTTCGGAAGGCGGTACCAGTTCATCGCGAACCGGCTCCATGATGTCATCGACGTAATCTTTGGAAATCCGCTCGATAATAATATCCCGTGCGCGCATTTGCGTGAAGCTGAGATCTACAGCCTGCAATGACGGAGCGCCTAATGCCCGGAGGTCTACGCTAGTGGCATATTCATCATAGCGGCTTGCGATAATTTGCGAGAGATCCTGACTGACCTGCATTCCGCCACCCTCGCGCACCGTCCATGTCGTTCCAAGCGAACGAGAGGCTTCATCGATCTCAGCGATCTGCCGGTCAATCGATCTGATTTCCTCAACGGTCTTATCGAGGAAAGACCGATTTTCTGAATAGCCTTCCCTTCGGGAAAAGTTGCCGCTGCGAGAGTAAACTTCCTCGTTAAGGCGCTGGTCAAGGGAATGATCATCACTGCTGCGATTGTTTGAGCTCAAGCTAATTGTTGAACGGTCGCTTCTTGTTTGGTTTGAGGTGTCGTTGAAAACAATGCCATCATAGGCTTCCTTACTCAAGCTCCCTGAGATGTTAGCGTTGATGCCACCGTTTCCACCCTTCTTGCCTCCAGCACCTTTTCCAATGGAGCTTCCTCCGGAGATACCGGCTTGGGCGCCCCATGTGGATTGTGTTCCAGACCGATAGAGTTCCTGAGAGGAGCGGGAAAGATCGATACCCTGAGCAATATCTCTATTTGCTCCAGTTTGATCCGTCGCCCCCTGCGTCTTGCTAAAGCTCTCACCCCGACTCGCGGTGTTCCCGTGCCCATTAGACGCCTCAGACCCGCTCGACGATCGGAAGCCGTTCGCTTCGCTAAAGCCAGCCCGTTCCAGCGCCGAGACTCTCTCCGACCGTGAGTTGGTCAGCTGCGTGCGGCGTGTCTCAAGCTCAGCCGCCGCCGTGCTGATCTCGCCCGACGTCGATCGCGACATCGTGGGCGTGAAGCCGAAGCTGCTGATGCCAGCGCGGTTGTCGTAGACCGTCGTACCGTCGGCCGTGATGCCATATTGCGTGCCGTTGTCGTTGACGAACGAGGACCGCCCTGCCCCGCCGGTGAACGAGGGCGCCGTATTCCATTGATCGCGCTGGACGACATTGCCCGTAAGATTCTGGTAGCTGGTGTTCCCGTAAGAGTAGTTGCCCGTGGTGCGCTCGATCGCCGCGGCCTCCGCAGCAGATTGCGCCGGAGCTAGCATCGAGGTTGCCTGGCTCGAGATCGTCATGGCGCCCCTGGCAAGGCCACCTGCCAGAAATGGGATCGACATCATCAGGAACCCGGCGATCGTCGCGGTATCGGCGTTGACCGCATCGATGCCTTCGAGCGAGGCCATGGTGATACCGCCCGGCGCCGTCGCGGCCATGGCGGACTCCTCCCGGCCCATCACGAACATATGCAGGACCGCATAAAGCGGCCCCCAGGCAGCAAGGTAGAAGAATCCCGTAAGATACCCCTTCGCCGCCGGCACGCCGGTCTGCGGCAGAAGGAACATGGGGAAGATGACCGGGAACATCGCGTAGAAAACCACGACCAGGACGATGTTGAGCAGCGGCACCCAGGCCATCGCCTGCTGCGCGATCGAGGTATAGGTATTCTTCGCCTGCGTCTCAGCGCGCATCATCGCGAAGGTATCGCCATCCGCGCCTGACAGATTGGCCCGCGCCTCGAGGAAGGCGTCCGTCAACGCCCGTTGCTGGAATATCTCGGCCGCGCTTTGCGTGCTGCCGTGGAACTGCGCAGCCACGGCGGGAAGATCCGCATCCAGCTTCGCCTTGGCGGCTGCAGCGGTCATGTCCGGGAAGAAGCTGGGCGCGCTCCGCGTCAACTCGGCTTCGGTCGCGGCCGGAACGCCAGTCGCGCCGGCCAGGGTCGAGTAGGCGACGGCGCAAGTGACGATGTTGGAGCTGCCATCGGCATTCCAGTAATTCATAGCCCGCGCCGGCGAGCCCGGACCCATTGCCGATAACACGTTGGTCGCGTTCATCACGGTGGCGGGGTCGCGCTGCCTCAACAGAAAATCATAGAACAGGCACTGCTTGAAATATTCCGTCAGGTTCGCCCGGATGCGCGGATCGCGGAACTTGAACTCGCGCGTCTTGTCGTAGAGGCGCGCGCCATAGATGATCCCGTTAGTGCGATATTGCAGCGTATCGGGCATCACGAAGACCATCTCGGCCTGTTCGGTCAGCCAGTCCCCAACCTGACTGCTGAACGAGGCAATCGCGGCGAGACCGATCGGCACGTTCGACACGACAGCGGGCGCCAGCCCCGGATTGATCCCGTCCGTCACCTTCACGCTGGTAGTCGGCACGATGAGGATGCCGTACATGAGCGTCGAGGCGAGGAACCAGTTGAACCACGCACGCCAGTTCAGGCTGAAGGCCACCACCAGAAGCGAGTACGCAAAGCCGATCACCATCACGACGCGGATCATCGAGCGCCAGCCCCCGCCCCCGGTCCAGGCAGCGACGGCATTGAGGACGTTGACGATGTATTCGCCGCCGCCAATGGTGAAGACCTCGAGCATGACTGTCCCCCTCAGTTGAGACCGTGCGCGGTGGCGCCGGAGCGGAATGACAGCGCTGCAGACATCTGCGGAGAGATCGCGTTGCGCAGCGTGCGCTCGAGATAGATGGAGCGGTCGATGTAAGTCTGCGTGCGCTGCAGACGCTCGTTCATCGCATAGCTGTAGCCATCTATGACCTTGCGCACGTTGGTCAACTGGTCGCGCCACTGCGTCAGTGTCGTCTCGTCCGCTTCGTTGAACGTGCCCTGCGCGCGCTGGACGTAGTTGTAGAACTCACCCACGATCGTCTCGAGCATGTCCATCGCCACGACCTCGGCCAGCCCCTCGATTTCAGCCGAGTTCATGCCGCCGTACTGCGCGGCGGCATTGACGGTGATGATCTTGTAGAGAGGGATGCTGGTCGCCCCCAGGATGCCGATTTCCTCGGTGGTCAGCGGCTCGTTGGATTTGACCTTCACCGCCATCGAGCCGATCAGCGCCTGCACGCGCGGCTTCAGGGCCTGTGCGGCAGAGATCGTCACGCCGCTGGAATCTGACGGGTTGAGGCAGTTCTCGGTTTCGTCGCAGCGTAGGACGCGCGTGCCCGAGGAGCCATCGAGGAGCGCCATGATGAGATCGCGGTTGCCGTGGCCGAAGTATTTGACGGTGCCGTTGGCCTCGTCGTTCTCAGCGCGCTGGTAGACGATCGTGCCCACCAGCGTCATCAGGTACTCCTTGAACTCCCTGTCGAACGAAGGATAGCTCTTGTTCAGCATGTGCCAGGTGTAATTGTAGGACTTCGACGGGATGGTCTCGTCCCCGTTCTTGCCCATGATCTCGCTGCGATCGCCACCGGCATTGCAATCCTGGCGCGCCTTCGCCCAGTCGGTCGCAAAGCCCTGGCTGTTTGCGATGGCCTTGCAAACCTCGGAATCGCGGCCCTGGCTTTCGCCCCACAGCCCTGCGACCAACCCTTGAGCGGCTTCGCAGGAGGAAATGTTCATCTGGTTCAGCTTCTCGACCTTCTGCGCCATCTCCTCGATCGTCTGGGAGATCTGCGGGCTGATCGACTTAATTGCGAGCTGGAAGGCGAAGCCCAAAGCATTGCTGGCCACCCCTTTCAGCATCGCGACAATCTGGTCGGTGTTGATGAACGAGAAAGAGCCGCCGAACATGTCGATGCCGCCGCACCCGGCCTTCACGCTGGGGAGCTGGATGTTGACCGGATTGACCTGCTTGTTGGGGAACCGCGTCCAGACGCCGCCACCGGTGTAGTAGCCTGCCGACTGGCCCTGGTAGGCCGTGGGGCCGGTCGCGTTTGCGGCCCCGCCGACATCGTTGAAGAAATCGTTCAGTTCGCTCCCGACGCTGGCCTCGGCCTGGACGACAGCAAGCTGCGAGATCGCAAGAACGCTCATCATCATGCCGAGCACCCAGCCCGGCTTCTTCTTCTGACGTGCCATCAGTAGTCCTTTCCGGGTTCGGTGCGCGTCAGCGTGAAGATGCGATCCATCACATCGTCGGCCGCCATCAGGCCGTAGCCGATCGGGATCGGCTGTTTGGTCTGGGTGTCGAAGAGGACCAGCGCGGGCACCTGGTTGCCAGTCAGCCCCATTCGCTCGTACTGCCCGGTATTAACCGCATAGCGCGGGAACGTTTCGTTGGGGCCGCCGTCCATCGAGACGGCCAGGACCTCAAGCCCATACCGATCGGAGATCGAGCGGATGATCGGGCTGAAGACCCGGCAAGCCGAACACGCCGAGGAATAGAAGTAGAAGACCCCGTAGCGCTGCGAAAGCGACTTCATGGTCGAAGCCTTCTGCGCCTTGCGATCCGCCATCCAGGTCTGCTTGCCCAGCGAGTTTATCGGCCGCTCGAGCGTGTAGTCGAGGTCCGGGTTCTGCCAGACCGCCCTGCCCCACACATCCGCGAAGGTCGAGGCCCGGTCCAGCTGCTCACGCTGATAGTGCATGTAGGCTATCAGGTTTTCTGTCGTCGGATCGAGGATCGCCTTGGCCTTCAGCTCGTCCAGCTGCTCCGATATCGCCGCAAGCTGTTTGGTTGCCGGCATGCCGGGCGGGAGCAGTTTGGCTTTCTCGGCGTCCCGCGCCTTCTCCGGGTCGCAGTAGAACCAGCTGCCCAGCCGACGCTCGCCGCAATAGAAGGCATCGCGCGCGCTGCGAACGGTGGAGCCGCTCGGCAGAATGCCCGACGCATCCTGCGCTGCAACCGCCATCGAAGCAGCAGTCTGGAAGCCGAGCGCCAGAATGGCAGGAATGAGATATCCGAACTTACGCATTGCCAGTGTCTCCTGTGGTCGGGAGCAAGCCGTAGATGGCGGGGATACGGTCAATCATGCGAATGCAGCCGCCGTAGAGCGTTGTGACTGCCGCGCTGCCCTCATCTGTAAGGCGGCAGGGGTGCGATACTCCCTGTCCGGATACCAGAAACGCACGCATGGTCATGTTGAGCATGGCGTCCTCGACATCCCCGATGCGGACGTCCTGGAGAAACCAGCCCGACGGACATGCATGGAACTGTTCGCAGTCGCTGACCGCCGGGCAGCTCCGGGCGCGGGCGACGCCCAGTTCGAAAACCGAAAGCTCAGGGACACTGCGCGTTGCAGGGATGCGCGTAACAGCTGTCACAGCGCCCCTCATTTCCCCTGATGAACCTGATAATACTGTGCGATCTTCTCCTGGATCTCGATCGAGGTCTGGATTTCATCGGGCACCTTGGCCGCGTCGATGAACTCGTCGTAGACCTCGGCAAAATCCATCTTCGACAGATCGAGCCGCTGAAACTCTTCGATGCTGAAGCCCTTGCAGTCCGGCTCCCTGGCCTTGCCCCAGCTCTTGCCGATCTGTTCGCGGCCCTGCTCCTGCAGCACGCGGCTCAGCTTGCTCTCGAAACAGCAGTAGGTCTTGCGTTTCGAGGTGCACACCCCGAGCACCTTGTCCGAGCAATAGGTGCCGACATAGTGGCACAGGCCCATGCGATCCTTGACGTCGAGCATCATTTCCTCGCTTGAGCACAGGAACATCGTCAGGAACGGGGTCGCGAGAGCGGCGACAGCAGCCGGACCGCTGGCAATCGCGGCAGCGCCGGCCGCCGTCGTCAACAAGCCCGAGGTCTTGCCCGCGCAGCAGTTGACGAGACCGAAGACCGGCTTGTGGCAGCCCGCCTTCTCGGCGTTGAAAAGGGTCAGCGTATCCGGATCGAACTCGCCCTTGACGTTGCCCATCGTCTGAACCGCGACCATCGCATCCTTGAACTCGGTGGACGCCTCGCGCTCGACCTGGGTGCATTCGCCGTTGATGCAGTAGAGATCCTGCGCGCAGATCGAGCCAGGCGGCGTCGCGCCGCCTGTGTTGGGCGTCTTGCAGGCATAGACCATATCGAAGACGTTGCAGGAGCCGTAGGCGTTTTCGCTGAGGCATTCCTGATGGCTGAAGCTGCACTCGGGCTTTGCGGCCAGCGCACTGCAGTCATTGGCCGCACGCCGCTCGGTGCACTGGAAGGTACGCGTCCAGGCCCAACACGGCTGCGTGACGGCAACGCCGTTGATGTCGCGCGTGGCCGGATCGCTATCGGTGCAGACTTCCTCGCCCTGCTGCGCACACTGGCCGCTGCTGGCAAGGTTTGCACAACCATCGGTGCGCGCTGTGGTGACGATCGGCGCCTGATCGTCTTTTCGGAACCAGTGCCGGCCCGTCGCGATCGCGATTGCAGGGTAGCGATTATTTCCGAGGAGGAGATTGCCCTGAACGCTGGCTTCAGCGGAACATTCATAGATCGGCAGAGGGGTACTGCCATATCGTCGCTGGCAGTCACCGGTCGGCGTGTACCCGTACTCGCGGATGGTGTCGCAGTACGGCGCATTGCCCACGGCACGGCACGTTCCAGACGCAATTTCGTCAGACAAGCTCGCTGGGTCAACCCAGGGGGCCGCCTGCAGCGGCATGATAATACCAGAATGTCCGGCGCTCGACAGAGACGTTGAGCGCCGAAGTGCAGCTTTGCGGTGTGGTGACAACCTGATCGCCCTGATTGCAGGTCTCATAATAGGTTGAGCCGCTGGTGCCGGTTCTGGGCAACGGTTCGCAGGCCCCGGACGATCCGCCCACAGCGACATCGGTGCCCAGATAGCTCCCAGGGCTGTCCTCGATCAGCTTCGCGGAAGACAGGTCGATCGTCGTGGTATCGAACTCAGCGCGGCTCGGATCTATCACCACGCCATAGTTCGGATCGGAATGGCGCTGCGATATGCCAGCATCCGTCAGGCCATCCTCGTCATCGAGATATTTCGACGCATCGAAATCTGTCCCGCCGAACCCCGGCACGTCATTCTGAGCGCCATTCTGCAGCACCGTACCGGACGAGCCATCACGGATCGACCTGGCAAAGTCCTCCGCATCCTTAGATTGCGCAAAGCTGCGCGCCGGGCCAACCACCAACGCGCCGGCGCAGATCCCGGCGCAGATCCCGGCGCAGATCAAGGTGAGCCACGGCTTCACTGGCGACCTGCCAGGTTTGCGAGCGCCACTTTCGCGGCGGGCGCGCCGGGGCCATTTCCATCCATGAACGTCTGGAGAGCATAGGACAGTGGGACGTTACCGGATATCCGATCGTGCGGTGGAGGCGGCGTCACGCAGTCGAGCTGGTCGCAGGGTTCGAACATGCTGGCCGCCGACACGATCGTGGGCACGCGATCGACATGGAACGTCCGGAACAATCGGGGATCGATGGCGATGTTCGCGGCGTCCTTCTGGTCAACCACCTTGGCGAGACCCGCAACGAAAGCCTTTGCGCCTTCCTTCGAGAACCCGCGCATGAAGACGATCCCGCCCGCGCGCGTGGTATCCGCAATCGTGCGACGCAAAGCCTGCTCAGGCATCGAGAGGCTGACGAACGCCATCACCAGCGGAGTGGTCTTAGGCCCTGCGACGCTGCTCTTGGCACCGGCCACCATCTCGTCAAGATCGATGGGGCCGCCCTTGGCACCCCCTGCGATGCCCGACACATCAAGATCGGCAATGCGATCATAGGCTTCGTTCGCCACGGTTTGCGCGGCAGCGGCTTGAGGCTCACCCTGCCCGCGAACGAAATCGAACAGCGACTGTGCATCGTCCTGCGAGGCTTCGCCGCGAGCTTCCGTCTTCTGAAGGTCGAGGCCTTCGATCGTCTGCGCGAGCGCTGCGCTGACAAGTCCCACTGCCAGAACACCGCCGATAGTGAAAAGAGATTTGCGCATGGGTACAACCTCACAAAACGCAGCAATTGCGCTTCCTCCAGAGGAGGAAGCCCATGTCCTCACCCTTCACCGGGTAAGTGCGGGCGGCACGCGGAAGCAGAACCGAACCACCGATGGGCGAGCAGGATTCACGTCCCGAGACCATCGGCGTCGGGTTGACCTGCTGCAGCCGGTACTGGCTCTTTTTCAGGATCGGCATGATGTATTTGCCGCAAAGCCCCTTCGAGCCGGACGTCCCCCAGCCCAGCGCCTGCCGATGCATCTTGTAGATCATGCGCTCGGCCGCGAGCCTGCCCGACTGGGTCATGCCGACGCTGGCGCCGACGTTGCCGTTCATCGGGTACATCGACCCCTGGCAGCCCGAGCACCAGAACAGCTGGTCGAGCGGCAGCGCTGCGGTCGCCGTCACACAGTCAGCTGCGCAGGCTGCCTGTGCCAGCGGATTGGCAAAGATCAGCGCTTCCGGGTTGATGAGCGTCGTCAGCGCATCGTCCTGCCAGAGCGGGTCGATCTCGGTCATGTAGGCAATGTCGAAGCTCGCCTGCTCGAAACACAGGAAATCGGTCAGGATCTCCATCCAGTAGAGCAATGGATAGACGTAATAATGAACGTGGTACTTGGCCGTATCCGTCCCGCCGTTGGAGCCGGTGTTCGCCGCATAGCCCCCGCCCATCGACAACCCCGGGTTGAGCTTGATGCCGCCCAAGTTCGGGAAACAAAAGGGCTTGGTCGTCACGTCTATGAGCCGTGCCGGCTCCCAGAACCCCATCGCAACGCCCACGCGCGGAATGGGGGAGCCGCAAAAGCAGATCGGGGAGTTCGGGTTGTTGGTGTCCGCACGAGAGGACGGCCAGATCTTCAGGGCTCCGACCGAGAGCGGGAACATGCAGCCCCAGCACACATCGGTGATCGGATTGACGAAAGAGCCCGAGCAGCTTGCTGCCGGAACCTGCGCCTTGGCCGAACCCGGCAGGAACAGGAAGAAGCCCAGCAGGATCTGGAGCAGCCACTTATTCATCGCGCCATTCTCCGTAAAGCAGCCAGGCATCGTCGGCGGCATTCTTGGCGCTGAGCCAGAACGCGCCCTGGATGGCGAGAAAGACGACAAGCCCCAGGAATAGCGCGGGTGCCCCGGCGCCGATCAGGCGAGCGATCGGTGTCCAGAACAGCGTGAGCGCCGCGAGAATGCTGCCGCCGGCGATGAGGCGACGACGCGCGCCGCGCAGTTCCGCCGTTTCCGGGGCGGCCATCGGTGCCGGCAGCTTCTTGCGGAGCCATTCGATCATGCGCCCTTCCCTTCCTTCAGCGCGACTTCACGAACGATGAGGATACGGCCGGCCTGCTCGACAGAGGCTGGCGTGTGTTCGATCCCGAACTTGGCGGTGAGCGAACCCTCCTGATCGAAGTAGAAGCGACGCTGGTTCGCCTTCATCAGATCGAAAGGCGACCCCCTGACGATGATGACCTTGGCCTTGAGATCATCACCCTGCGCCATCGCCCAGGAGACCTCTTCGGGGCGGTCGCCGTTGATGAAGACCAGCTTCTGCTTCAGGCCGATCGTATCGAGCGGGTTGATGCGCTGGCCGGCTGCCGCAATCAGGTTGCCCTTGTGGTCGCGGACATCCTTCTCGATCGCCACCGTGGGATCGTATTCCCAGCTCTTGTCCTCGATCGCCGAAGCGATGCCGGCAACCGGCGTCGGGCGCTGGACCCTGGCCTTTACGCGCTCGGCAAAGCGGGCATTGAGTTCATCGAGCTTGCCAGTCGCCCTGGCGGTCTCGAGACGGCCGCGAATCACTTCGAGAAGGTCTGGCTCGGCAATCGGCCACGCTTCGCCCATCTGCCCATGGTCGACGGCGCCGGCAGGGTGCTGTCCAGGCAGGAAGGTTCCGGCAAGGCCGCCAACGATCGCGGCACAGGCGTAAGCGAGGCGCTTCACAGGATCGGCCTCCCCACGCCCGCGAGGCGGTCACGGCAGACAAAGCCGATCGCCGCATAGCGGCTGTCGAACCCGTCCTCGTGGTCGCTGCCGGCGTAGACGCACCCTTGCGGGATCTTGCCGAGTGGACCTGGAGGAAGCGGGTCGCCTTTTCGCGTCACCGGCTTCAACCGGGCAATTTTATGGCCATTGACCAGGACATCGGCGCCGGACCGGCTCACGACATCGCCTGGAACGCCATAAGCGACCTTGGCGAATGCTGAAGGCTTTTCGCCAAAATACTTGAGCACGAGCGGGTCGCGGCCCGGGTTGAACACCACGTATTCTCCGCGCTTGGGGAAGCGACCGGCTTCCACGAGGAAGGCCCAATTGGGCAGGCTCTCGCTCTGGTTTATCAGGAAGGCGTGGGTCTCGCTCCAGCGCGAGAGGTTCTGAAAGGCGAGGCCGCCTGCGAGGATCACGCCGATCGCTATCATCTTCCTGCGAAACCTGCGGCTGCGAGGGACCGCGCGGGTCTGCGCGAGGGCCTCACTGTGCGACGCCACCGGCCCCTCCGATTACAGGCTGTGCAGCGTTCGGACCGGCGGGCGAGCCGTTTGCAGCGAGGTAGGCCTGCATGTCCTGCTGGACGGGCGCTGCAGCCATCTTGGGCATCGGCACCTTGGCGTATACCGCCTTCTTCACCTCTTCGGTGACGTCCGGCAAATCGCCGCCGATCACCGCTTCGTTGACCAGCACGACCTTGCCCGACTTGCCGAGGCTGGCCACCGCCTTGTCCAGCTCCCCCATGAAAGCCGTCGTCGCCGCCGCCGCGCTGCGCTCATCGCTGCCCGAGCGCGCCTGCGCCTGCAGGTACTCGGTGATGACACCTTGCAACTGCAGCTTTACGAACCTGCCCTCGTCCCGCGCCGGATCGACAATACTCTTTGTGACCCACGCGCCCCAGGAGGCCGCGCCAACCAGCGCAGCCACGGTCAGAACCTCCTTCACCGAGACGCCGCGCTTCACAGGCGCAGCAGGACGCTTTGCCTTAGCCGCTGCCGGTGCGGTCTCGATTCCAGGAAACATCGGTTCACCGCTCAGGATGTCAGGCATCGGCAAATCCCTTTGAAAGCAGCCGGCGCAGCGAGGCGCGGCGAAAGTAGCCCGCGAGGCAGAAGGCGCCGGCCATGCTGGCCATGAGGAGCACATCGAACTGATGCTGGCGCGCAGCGCTGGCTTCGACATAGCGGGTCGACAGGTTTGCGAGGTGGTGCATCGTCCCGATGATCGAGAAGTTGCCGAGCTCGAAAGCCACGACCAGCACCACGCCAAAGGCGACGAGGACATTGATCGAGATCCAGCCAAGAAGGCGCAGAACGGTCGCAAGCGCTGCCTGTCCAGTTGCCTTGGCTCGATCGGTGGATGGAAGGCGCAGCGCGGTCATTCCGCTGCCTCCAGCATCATGTCATCCGGGCGGATGCGATCCGGGAACGCGACGCGCTCGATCGCGTCGGCCATGGAGTAGCCTTGGTGGACCGCCGCCTCGATGCGCGCGAACACGTCCGGGCTCGAGGAGTAGAGCGTGCCGGAGTAGGCATCGAGGACAAGACGGCAGATCGTCTCGGTCTCCGGACCGCGGATCAGAACGTCGGAATACTCGATCCCGTTGCGCTTCAGCGAACGCATCAGCGCCTCGGTGTAGCTGGTCATCTCGAAGCGGTCGGACTTCTTGAAGTCCGCGATCGTCTCGGGCTTCTGCTGAAGGATCACGAACCAGTCGGAGTTCTCCAGCGCTGCGCGGCTGCCGTCGGACTTGTAGTAGTCGTTGATGGACTGCGTGGCGGTGATGAGCGAGGCGCCATACTTGCGGCAGGTGCGCGAGTAGGTCTCCACGAAATCCGCCATCGCCCCGCCCTTCAGCATCTGCCAGGCCTCGTCGATGAGCAGCGCCTTGGGGATCGAACGGCTCATGCGCCGCATCGTTTGCGAGGCGACGAACATGATCGAGGTGAGCACGACGCTGCGCAGCTCCTCTCTCGATGAAAGGTCCGAAAGCTCGAAGACCGTCAGGTCGGCCGAGAGATCGAGATTGCTGTCGCCAAGGAAGAACCGGCCGTAAGTGCCCTGCGCGGAGAAGGGCAGCAGTGACATGGCAAGATCGATTGCTGCGTCGTGGGTTTCCTTGTGCAGCTCCGCGATCACCATATCGACGGTGCCGTCGCGCTGATGCGCGTTCCAGACTGCGTTCACCGCCTTGTCGATGAGGCCGCGCTCGGTATCGTTCAGGCGGTTCTCATAGCGCGCCATCTGCGAGATGATGGCTTTCAGCATCGCCAGACAGTCGACGAGATAATCCTCGTCCTCTTGCGCGAGAGCCAGATCGATCATGCGGAACGGATTGATCGAGATCCCGGACGAGAGCTTGAACTCGGTGAAGGTGCCACCAAGCGCTTTGGCCATGTGTTCGAACGAGCGGCCATCGTCGATCACGATCGTCTTGGCGCGCACCCCGGCAAGGCTGGCGGTGAGGTCCTGCAGAAACACCGATTTGCCCGAACCGGACTTGCCGGCGATCGCGACGTTGTGGTTGCCCGCCTTGTTCTGGAAAGGCGACCAGAACTGGGGCTGACCGCGCCGTCCGACGAACAGGACATGGGGTATGTGACCGCCGACGAACTCGCCCTGCAGTGGCGCAATCGCCGCGACGTTCGAGGACAGCATCGTGCGAAAACGCTTCATGCGCTCGAGGTCCGACTGCAGGCCGTCCGCCACCAGCAGCGGGAAGTGCGACATGAAAGCGGGCAGCTGGATATGGGTCTCGTCGATGAGATCCCACCCGGCCGCCTTGTAGATGCCCCTGATCGCGCGCTCGGCGGTCTCGGCGGTGCCGCGCGGCGCGATAATGCTGATTGCATAGTAGCAGCGGATCAGCTTCTCGCCCGACTTGACCCGCTCCTGGACGCTGCGCCACTCGGCGGCCTGATCCTTGATCTTGGGGACCAGTTTGACCCCCTGCCCTTCGGACAGCGACTGCGTGCGCGCGAACTTGTAGCCGGCCTTCGATTCCGAGGCTTCCAGACCCGGGATCATGCCGCTCACTGACTGCAACGTCGGGCACGGCAGGCACAGCTTCGGATTGAAGACATCGCCGATGATCTTCTGCGTGTCCCAGGGCGCCCAGCGATCGGGAAAGTTGCGGATCGACATGGTGCGAACGTCGAAACGCTCGGGAACGTAGTCCTCGTATTCAGGCACGCCATCGACCACCTGCCCCGTGGGACGCAGCGACTGCGCGTGCAGCAGCAGGCGATCCTTCTCGACATGGGTGACCAGATCGCGGCGCACGCACTGCTCGTTGATCGGATCGAAGCGATTGTAGCCGGGCGCATCGTCGCCGGCGCCAGTCGAGGCGCACAGGATTTCGTCGAAGAAGCGGATCAGCTGCACCGGCTCGAACACACGCACCGGCACATTGATGGAATCGAGCGCCGAGATCAGGCCGTCGCGGATGCGCAGCAGATCTTCGATCCTGATCCCCGAGCCATCCGGCGCGCCAACCGAGACCAGCACCCTGAAGTTGCGCAGCAGGAACGGGCCATCGCTCGCCAGCGACTGCCAGGCGCCGCCGCGCAGCTTGTCGGCGCGGTGGCGCGCCAGCGTTGCAAAGACGCCGCCCGCCTCGACACGGGGCAGCACCCACTCGCCCAGTTTCTCCGCGATGCGCGGCGATGCGTAATTCAGAATGTTGAACGTGCATCCCGGCGTCAGCACATCGGCGAAGATCGTGCCGAGGATATCCGCGCTGCGTTCATCGCCACCGATCAGCGGGGCCAGCTCCAGGATGAAGCCTTTGGAACGAACCTGGTAGAAGATCTTCCTGTCCTCATCGAACGAGCGGTAGCCAAGGAAGTGCGAAAGCATCGGCACCGCTGCGGGGCGAGCCGTCGTCTCCGGTTTACGGCCGTCGCCCAGGATCATTTCGCGAAGACTGTCGAAGACCGACATACTGGCTTACTCCGGCGAGGGGAACGAGGCGGCCTGACGGCGCGCTTGCGGCGTGCGCCTCGCGCGCGAGAGCCTGGCTTCGACATCGGCCTTGATGCGATCGATGGGCGCTGCCTCTACCGCTGGTTTTGCGCCGGCCCGCTTCACTGCAACGGAAGGCGCGGCGGCGGGGATTGGCGATGCATCGAGAGCTGCGACGGGCGCGCTTTGCGCGGCTGCGAGAAGACCGCGCGCCCCCCCCTGCCCCCGTGCGCGGCTTGCCAGTTCCACGCTGTTCGCCGTCCTGCCCGGCAGACCCACATCCGCCGCCACCGTCTTGCGGGCATGAACATTACCGGCAAAATCGGTGTAGGCGGGGAAGACCACGCTTAGCTGATACGACTGGTTCGGCTGCGCGGACGTCGCGTTGAGCGCTGCCATCCGCGAGCGTGCCGGATCGCCATCGTCGATCTGGTAGGGACCGGCGGGCGCCAGAAGTTCATCTTTGTCCGACTTCTGGATCTGCGAGAGCGCGGTATCGTCGATTGCGACCGAGGGTGCGCAAACCCCTTCCGGACCATCGCAGCGAAAGGCGCCGCTGACGTTGGTGCCGAAGGTGGTGCACGCGGCGGTAGCGCAGAGCAGACCGATCGAGGCCGTGATGCGAGCAAGGCTGTTCATCAGTTCGCTCCCTTCAGCCAGGATTCGAGGAACTCACGCGGGCGATAGCCGTGAACGACGGCGCCATCGCTGCGAACGATGACCGGCGTTCCGGTGAACCCGTTCTGCCTCGCGAAGGCTTCGTTCGCATCGAGGCCACTGGTGTCGCATTTCTTCGCACCATCGAGCGGTTCGCGGTTGTACGCCCTGGTCAGCGCCTTGCTGCGATCCGAGGAGCAAATCACGGCATCCGAGATCGAGCGGGTTCCAAGCACAGAGATCGGGCGTTCGACAACCTTGACGTTCATGGCCGCCAGCGTCCGGTGCAGCTGGTTGCAGTAGCCGCAGCGCAAATCGCTAAAGACCGTGACCGTTTGCTGGCCCGCACCCCATGTGATGGCACCCGATGCCGGGAGCTTGTCGAGCGCGACCTTCTGGGTACGGCCCGCGACCGGCGCCGGGTTCGCCGGGGAGGCGACCGCCTGCTGATCCTCGGGCTCTGCGACCGTCGGCCTCGCGGCCCCCCCGACCAGCGTTTCCGGACTGATCTCGAGGAGGCGCGCGGCCGTCAGGTCCTGACGGGTCTCCATATCGTAGACCCGGCCGATCACGAGATAGCGGCCGCCCTTGTCGGTGTAGAACAGGTTCTGGCCTGCCTGCACTTCGCACAGGGCCGCGATGCGGCCACAGTCGATCGAAGTTACCGCCGTCTTGGGAAGCCGGGTCGCCAGTGCCTTGGCAAGAGCGGCATCGCTGTCGCTGGCGGCATAAAGGCCGGTCGCGCCCGCAAGACCCGCCACGCCGACAACGGATAGGATGATTGCCTTGACCATGAACCACCTCAATTTCTGATGAAAGTGCCATCGAGGAAGACGACTTCGACATCGGCACCCGTGGGCATTTCGATGACCGGCTGATATTGCTCCGCCCGCTCGATCATGTAGTCGGAGAGCTTGTCGCCAGCGGTCGAAACGCCTTCACCAAAGCCGCCCTGAGCAATCTCGGCTGCCGATAGCTGATCGCGCTTTCCATCCACACTGACATTGGTACCGCGCAGCAATGCGTTGGAATTGGCGCTGAAACCGCGGCCGAAACCCCCTGCAAGCCCGGCGAGGAAGGCCTGGGTGACAAGTCCGCCTTCACGGCTCACCACTCTGCCGCGAAGACCGACCTTGCCGCCGAACGAGATGAAGCCTTTGACCTCCGAGACCGCATAGCGTCCGCCCGGCTGCGGGCAGGTCATGCGCTGCAGTTTCACGTAGACCTTCTCCGAAGAGAGATCGCCGTAGGCTGCGCCATTGACCATACACCCCTGGACCCGGGTGCGCAGCAACTTGCCATCGGAGAAGACCGAGCGTGCCGGACCAGTGACGCGCAGCAGCACCGGCAGCGGGTCGCTCGCGCTCTTGACGTTCGTGGCGGCATCGACGCCGACCACGACCTTGGCTGTCGCGATCGAGTTGGGCGGCAGGTAGTTGGGGCTGTCGGTGTAGGTGGCTGCCTGCTTCCCGTCGGCGCTGATGCGCCTGCCATCGCCGACGGGCCCGGCAGGGGCGGCGGGGCCGGAAGGGGTGGTCGAGCCATTGAAGGAGACCAGCTTCACTTCGTTCGAGCGCGGAGCGCCGATCGGGCCGGCCAGGCCCATCGCACTTGCGGCACTGATCGCACCGGGTGCCGTCGGCCCTCCCTGCCTGGACGGGGATCCAGCCTGTTCCTTGAGTTGCCGGTTCTCGCGGTCGTAGGCTTCCAGGACGCGCGTGGCGTCCGCCTTCATCTGCTCGTTTTCCTGCCGCAGGGTCTGCAGTTCGCCCTGCACCTGATCGAACTTCGAAACCGCGCCCTGCATGCCCTTCAGCTGGTTGCCCTGATCGAGCTGCTGGCGCTCGTACATCGCCATCCATTCCTGATCGACGATCTGCCGGTTCATGATGGCGTCAGTGGAAACTTGCGTTCTGTCGTCATCCTTCTTGCCTAGAAGCATTTCCTCCTTCGATCCGCTGTCGAGGACGTAGGCCATCGCGGCAGCGGCAATCAGCGCGCCGCCGCCATAAAGCCACAGCTTCTGCTTGCGCGCCGTTGCAGCGTTCTCGGCAATGTCGAGACCGTCATCGAGCTGGTCGTGAGCCTCGGCCTGATCGCCATCGACGTCCTTCCTCTTGCGCTTGAAGATATCCATCACAGGTCTCCCGCCGGAACAACCACATAGGCGCCGGTCGCCTGGCCCGGCTGCAATGAGGCGCTGGAAATGCTGACGGCGATCGCACCGTGCGAGGCGATCAGCTCCTCGGTGACGACCACGGGCTCGTTGCCGGTGTTCTCGATCCGCAGCACGCGGCCAGCCATGGTGAGGCCGTTGTATTCGCTTACTAGCTGGACCTTGAGCGTGCCGACGTTGACCGGCGTGCGCGGCTCGTCGCGAATGTCGAAACCATCGAGGGGCCGCTGCTCGAACATTGCCTTGATGAGGGCGACCGCTTGCTCGTCGAGCGCAAGATTGCTGCGCATCGCGACGGCTTCAGGCTGCGCTGCAGGCTTTGCAGGTTTTGCCAGTTCGGCATTGGTGAGGAAGACCTGCTTGGCCTCGTTGCCACTGATCCGGCACACGAACTTGTAGACGAAGCCCTTCTGGGTCGTGCCGAAGAACGAGATTGTCTGCCGCGAGTAGCCTTCGGGCACCGAAATGTAGATATCGCCGCGCGTCGGCTCATGGACCACCGAGAAATCCTCCGTGGCTATCCCGCTCGTGACCTTCGAGACGGCGGCGAACTGGTCGTCCTTGAGCGAAATGCGCGTCAGATCGAGCCTGGACGCCTCGCATTCGACAGAGCCGTTGTCCGAGGCCACCACGGTTTGATCGGCCAGCGCCGGTGCGGCCAAGAGTATTCCGGACCCTACCAGCACCATGCCGAGGCAGCGTTTGACAAAGCCATCGAGCACGGCGGCGGGCGAGACGAGGCAGTTACTGCCGCAAACGGCGGGACTGTCACTCATCGGATGCATCCTTTGCAGGTTCGGCACCCTTCTCGACGACGACACCGAAGCCGCGCAGCTTGAGGCTGAGGCCCTCATATTTCCAGGCGAACTTGAAGACCTTGTGTTCGCGGCGCACATCGCGCGAGGCGACGACGGTATGAAGGACACCGCCGACTTCGCTGGTCAGGGTTTCGGGATTGACCTTGATCCAGTCGATCGTCACGAACTGCGTGACCTGCGAGCCCCGCTGCTCCTTCATGATGGCGACGAGCTTGGACTTGAGCGGGCCGCGTGCCTGGGGCGTCGTGATCGCGAGGATCGAATCCATCCAGTAGCGAAGCGTCTCGGGCGAACGATTGAGTGCGAGTTGCGCGATGTCGCGAGTGACCGCTTCCAGGTAGTCCTTCGAAACCCCTGAAGACGATACCGCCATCGCAGTGGGGATGACCGGTTGCAGGATCACCTCCCGGTCCCGGGTTGCCGCCATGCTCACCAGCGCGAAGCAGGCGATGCCCAGGGCAAGCGACGTAATGGCCAGCAGGTTGCGCTGCTTCAGCGCGCGCTGGGATTGCTCGTGTGCGAAGGAAATGTCCATGTCAGCCCGCCAGAACCCGAAGGTGAGAAGGAGGAGCGGCCTTGAGACCAAAAAATCCGCCTGGCAGGTGCCAGTAGGCGAAGTGCAATACCCAATGCAGGGAACGGCCGGCCCGGAGTTTGCGATACCCGAACCACGCTGCCGAACTCGAAAGTATGCCAAAGACGACGTGCTGTGCGACAATGCCCCAGGCAAAGGGGATGACCATGACGAGAAACTCGTCGAGGGTCCAAAAGCCGATCAGTTCCGGATCATCCAGATGCTTTGGTATGCCGTATCGGTCCACAAGGAGCGCTCCTCAAGTAAGGGGAGACGCGCCCGCAATGGCGCGCGTCCCCTGGCTCAGATCGTTGCGGTAATGGTGGAGGTGACGATCGGAATGCCCGTGCCGGCGCCGACCCCAACGCCAACGGGGATCGCGACCTGGCCCAGGCTGAAACGGCCCGATGCGAGGCCAACGATGCCGCCAGCCAGCGAGAGTACCGTGATGATCTTGCCGCCCGAGCCTTCCAGGAAGCCGGTGAACTGTCCTAGCGCGGTATCGAACGTCGTGTCGGTGCCGGCGAGTGCGGCATCGATGCCGAGGAGGCTCGCGACGGCTGCGGCACCGCAGGCGAGCGCGACATCACCACCGAGCCGATGATGTCCTGCCTTCAAGTTGAGAGCTTTCATGGGATTTCCTTTCTCATGACGAACTGCGCTATGTGCGCCTACTCATGGGAAATTCCCTTCGAGAGAATATCAACATTATTTGTAATTTATTTCCTAGAAACTGGTTATGTGCCGTGGTATTGGGACATTCTAGCCCCGGAACGGGGCTTTATTACACCCGGTGTGGGTACGAATAAGCCCTTTATTCGGTGCGAAAGGACCCCACAGTGGGGACGAGCTGGACCCGACCCCTAGTCGCTCGATCTCGATTGTCGCTCAGCTCCGCAAGGCCAGCTTGCCGCACAACCCGTCAGGCAAAGGCGGAATGACAATCCAGATCATTGCCTACCTTATGGTCACACCGGTAGCGACTTGAAGCGACCTCGACAGCCTGAATGCGAAGACCTGGGCCTGTGGCGGAGTACCCTGCTGCAACTAGCGTCCGTTCGGACGGCGCCGATCGGGGCGTCTATTTCGATGCTACCGACAGCGACTTCGGCGTCCGCCGCGTGAAAGGAACATGCCGAAGTTCGTCCTGGATAGCTTGTGGCAGCCGCCAAAAGAGGAACCATGATTATCCATGTCGGGGAGCGAAGTCATCTAGCAGAGCTGATTCAAAAATCACGGGAAAATATATCTCGTTGCGCGCAGAAGCAGAAAATGCGTACAATTTTTCAAGTAATTTCATCGGCAACATTGGGGTGATGTATGCAGGATATTACAGCGAACACACGTCCAGAAACAAGCAAGGCAGCACTCTGCTGCCCGGATGGCCTTGCCTATCTGACTATCCTTCAGAGGATCATGAAAGTTGCAGGCATTACCCGACGCCAGCTCACAAGGGATGGCATCATCAGCGATCGCGGACGCAAGACGCTGGAACAGCGCATCGTCACCGGGACAATCAGCAAGGGTGAGTACGACCGGATCAACGCTTATCTGGGGATCGATCCGATAAGGCTTCATATGGCGACAACCGTCTACGGGGACGCGGAATCCTATTTCGATCAGAGCACAGCGATGGCCGCTTCCTACAGCCACGAAATCGGCCTCCAGTTTCGCCAGAACGAGGCGGCACGGGGGGGCGACTTTGGGCCGATCGGCGCAAACCTGGTGCGCGCTCACGCCGCCCGCATGAGCGCCGAGTTCACGCGCCACCTGGATCAGGTTGATCGATTTCGTGCGGCGCCGCTGGGCTGACGCTCGTGGTCGAAATGCGGTTGGCCCGTGTCTTCAGTGCCCATAGGTCATCCTCTGACCCAGTGGTCGGGCCCACCGGCCGCTCCTACGGCCCGGGACAGGCCAAGCTTGGCATGGCCAATGCCGTCCAAGCTTGGTTTTTTCCGCGCCGGGAGACACGAAGCTCTGCTCAATGTGACATGAAGGCGGCGTGCTGCGCGCTGGTGTATTGCCCGCCTTGCACCTCAGTGCGCCAGATTACCCGGCTTGCGCACCGACAAGCCCCCCACCCTCTCGCTTCACGCCCTTGGCATGGCTGCGATCAGGCGGATCCTGAGTTTCTGGAGCGCGGGGATCAACCGGGCCAGAGTTTCCAGTTCGACCACGTTTGACGCCGTCAGATGGTTGGGCACGGCGCGCTCATAAATGGCGAGGCACTCGCGCCGAAGCAGGCGCGAAAAGTAGAGGATGCCGTCCAGATCGGTGTGTTCATGCACGGTCTGGCTGAACCTGCGGGCTGCCAGTTGGGCTTTCGCCCCGACGATGTCGGTCGATACTCCAAGTTTGAAGCACCCATCGCGCCGCAAGTCGAGCACCCTGAGCGGCATCGCAGCGTCGACTTCGCACACGCCCCATCCGGCAAAGTCGGACCTCAGCATCTCTCTTGGCATCACGCCCTCGAAGCGATCGCGCACGATCGCATCGGCAATGGCGGTCGGAAGATCCTGTGCGATGTAGAGCAGTTTGAACCCGTCGGCCGGGCATGCAAACCGGGTTTTGCCGCATCCCATGCCAAGTGGAGTCGCCCGGTACGCAATGGGGGTACAGCGCAAGAAAGCACTGGGCGCGGCGCGCCGGGTCAGGGATGCAAGCGTCTTCTCATCGAGGACCATGTGTCAGGCAAAGTCACGCTCGGCACCGTTCACCACTTCCTGGCGAGCACCGGCCTTCAACGCATCCAGCGGCGTAAGTCCGTCCAGCGCCCCATGCGGTTGGCGTAGCCACAGCCAGGCCGAGCGGGCATCCGGGGCGAGACGAAGAACATCGGCGATGCCTTCGAGCGGCCGCGCATCCACGAACTGCTCCAGCGGGTAGGCTAGTTTCCGGGCACCGCGCAGCAATCCGACGACCATGCCCTTCTTGTGCCAATGGCTCAATGTGGAACGGGGAATACCAAGGTTGTCCTCCACTTCACCGGCACCCGCCACCGGGCCCGCCCAGCTCTCGAGCGGCCTGGCCGTCGCATAACGATCCAGTCGGGCCCTGCCCTCGTCGAGCGAAATGACTTCTCCCAAACCCGTGCCGCGCGACCGCTCGATCCGTCCCGTCGAGCGAACCGAAACCCGCGTTTGCGGTCGATCGCCATGAACGACCTCGATCAGCATGCGCCGCACCTCGTCCTTCTCGCGCGCGAGTTCGCTCTGCTCATCCTTGGGCAGTTCCGCTATGACGCCCGAAACGAAGGAGATCAGCTCCGCCATCGTTTTAAGATCGCTCGCCCGCGCCGTGGGATTGGTGCTCCTGAGCGCCGCGCGCACGTCGCCCGCACTCAATCCCCGGATGGGAAGGCTATCAGCGGCTAGGCTCGACACAAGGCAACTCCATTGAACAGGTCGGAAATCTTATTGCACTGATCGCATAGATTGTCCAGATTGCACAGCCGGTTCAAAGTGTCATCGATCGGCCATCCGGTAGCCCAGTCGTATGCGCTAGCGTGTCCTTGTGGATATGCAGGAGCGACTGTTCCGGCGCCACGTACTGGGGATCCGCGCAGACACAGCTGGTTCAACCGCGATTGCAGCGCGGCAGCGTGCGGCATTCGCGATTTGCGGCGCATGACCGGATCGACGCGAGGCCCGTAACGGTGCAAACCGGACCGCCGGCAGCCGCTCGACTTGCAAAAGGAGTTCGGCCTGTCCTTGTACTGCACTTTTCGTTCAGGGTCACAAGAGTGTCCAGGTCCAACGACGCCCATGCCCGCAAGGCGCGACCTTCCTCCAAAGCAAGAAAGACGCGCGATGCCGCAGATGTCGAGCAGATCAGCCACGCCGCACTGTTTCGCGCTATTCGCGAAAGACTTGGGCTAACCCAGGATCAGGCCGCCAAGCGGCTAGCCTACACGCAGACAAACGTGTCCAAGGTCGAAAAGAAGACGAGCGCCAATCTCGGACAGATCAGCCAGCTCATCGGCGAAGACTATGACATCGTTGTTGTGCTGCGGCCAAAAGCCCATCTCGCGCTGGAAGAGTTCCGGTTCGCACTGGCATGACCACGCCGCGCGCTCGGCTTTTTACCCTCACGCCAGCAGGTCAATTGTCCTTGCCGCCGTCTGCGCCGAGCTTGACGTCCAGGATACGGTTGCAGGCCAAGAGCAAGTCGGCAGGCGCGTTCAGGGGCAGGGTCACGTACGCGGTACGCAACGCCGTCTCGATCTCCGCTGGCGAAATGGGCTGGTCAAGTACCACTGCCGCAGCTTTGATCAGCGCGCTCGAGTCCGTGATCGGCAGGCTGATGCCAGCGGCTTGCGCTGCGTGGACGGCATCGTCCTCGGTCAGCGCGCGGAGGTTGTCGTTGCTCCCGCCCGGATGATTGTCGTTGCTCATTTCCCCAGGCTACCTCACCTCCACGGACGCGCCAACCCCCGCCGGATGAGGTAGTCACCCGCATCCCGGCCGCCGACGTAGATGCGCGCCAGCGTGCGTCCGTACCGATCCTGGCCAAGTCGCTCGATGCTGACCGAACCCGAGCCGAGGAAGGCACGCAGCGCGTCCCTGCTCTGTTCGCCTGCCTTGTAGTCACACCATGGCGGGTTCTTCGAGCCGGCGAGGCGCTGCCGTTGAACCGGGGCGCAGCGCGGGCTATCCGGCAACTCCGGCGCATCGATGTTCGCTACACGAACCTTCTCACGGGTACACAGGGTCAGGGTGTCGCCATCATGGACGTTGGCGATACAGAGGCCTGCAGCGGCAATCATGATCCAGGCTGACATCTTAGGATGTCTGCTATATCCAGAGACGGAAGGCAACGAGGTAGAACAGGATCATCAACACGAGGATGTCGAGCGAAGACAATCTTCGGGACCGCATTTACTTAGACCCCATAGGGCTTTTTTCCGCCACTCGTGATACAATAGCGTGCGCCGATGCGCACATTGCCTCCGCTGAAGGGACAGTTATCGCCGTAGTACCCGCCAGAACGCCCGCCGCTGCGACGTGATGGTGACGACATTCTTGCCCACGACGCGAGCAACGGGGATCTGCGCCGGGCGACGAACGTTTGCCCGAGGAAAAATAGCTCGGCGATCCATACGACAGTCGGCCGAGCGCCCCTCATCCGTCAGGATGCTGGACTCTTTTCCCCTCCGATCGGCAGCCAGGTACCGGGTCACTACCCAGCAGCCGGGCAACACCGCGTGAGACCATCCGCCTCCAGCCTCGCTTACAACAACGTGCTGGCCCTGCTTGGGCCGAGCCAAGACCGGCGCGGCCGCGGTCGGCTCACTGTGACAGTTCAGAGCAGCGGCGGAAACCTGCTCCGCGCAGGCCGGCGCGCTGGCTATCACGAGGGCGGTCAACGAGAAGACAGTAGTAGGTACCCGCATAGAACTTCCGAGCAACGCAGGGTTCTATGCGGGTCCACTAAGGAAGACGGGCCATTAAAGATCTGTAATGACGGCCTGTGCGTCCAAGAAGCTGTCGCCTGCCTTACCTCAGAAGCGGCAGGGCGTGGCGGCGGATGTCGTAAACACCTCCACCTCGCCTTGCCTTCCGGCGAATGGAAGTAGCCTTCACGCGCCCCCATGGCTATTCGGTCAAGGCCGATCGCCGCAAACCCGCGTGTCATCGCCAAGCGGAAATAGATCACGCCGCGTTGGGCTTCGGAGCCGACCTGCCGAGGAAGCCCAACCACCCGCGAGTTTTTCCAAGCCGTTTGTCGGCACCGGCTTTTGGGGTTTGCGTTGCGCCTCCAGTAACCGTCAGTCTGGCGATCAGCGCGAGCGTGCCGCCCGGATTGATGGCAGCTTTCGGCTCGTCGGCTACCGACGTCTTGGGTGCTGTCGCGCGTTTTGCGGATGCTGACCTGACCGCTGCCTGTTATCAAACCAGCGCCGCGCTGCTCCAAGCGTCAGGTCATCGCGCTTTTGCAGCGGCGATCGATAACCCGGAGCTGGGCGCGCAGTGGAAAGCCGTCGCATAGCGACAAAAGCGAGTCTGGTTTGGACGCGGGTCTGGATCTCGCGCGCGCTACAGAAACAGGGTAACGGACCTGCGCGCTTCCAAATTTTCAGGATGCAAATGAGATAAAGGCTGCTTGAACCACGGCTGGGATAGGCTTCGTGCCAACATCGAGAAAGCACATTTTCGGTTGCCCAAACAAGGCTGTTGGTTGCAGGAGGAGGTTTCACACCACCTGTCCTCATTCGGGAGCCTATTTTGGCCGCCACGCCCGTAAGTCAGTCTTCTCCGCGCACGTCGATCCGCAAGCCTGCTGCTGCCGCCGTGCCCACGCGGCAGTCCATCAAGAGCGCGCAGACGCGAGGCCGGCTGATAGAGGCAACGATCCAGTGCCTTGTCCGGGTGGGGTATTCCGGGACCACCACGCCTCTGGTCGCGACAGAGGCCGGCTTGTCGCGCGGGGCGATGCTCCACCACTTCGAGAACAGCGCGACGTTGATCCGGGCCACGATCGTCGAACTGCACGAACGGCGCCTGCGCGCTTTCAGGCGATCTTCCGAGATCACCGAACATGACCCCGCGACCATGGTCGGGGCTTATTGGAAACAAGTGCAGAAGCCGGCATTCGTGGCGTTTCAGGAACTGGCGCTGGCGGCGCGAACCGACCCCGAACTGGCGCTGATCATGCGCCCATTACAGGTCGAATATCGTGAACGCTTCAATGCGGAGGCGCTCGCTCTCTTTCCTGAATGGCAGTCCGAACCGCAGCATCTAGCCGAAGCCATCGCCCTGTCGCAGACGCTGATCGAAGGCATGGCGATGAGCCTGATGACCGGCGCGCTGGATGAAACGATGGTCCCCGCCCTGCTTGGCACGCTGGAAGACCGCATCCGCGCGCTGCGTCCCACCGCCTAGCCGCGGTTGCCGTAAGCGTCGAAATAAGACGGTTCGCGCGCATAGTAGCTGGCATCAAGACGGCATTCCACCAGCCCCGCATCAAGCGCGATGACCTGCCCGGTCAGGTTGAAGGTTTCGTCGCTGGCGAGATAGGCAAAGGCACCGGCGATCTCTTCCGGCCCGATCATGCGGCGCAGCGGGTTGCGCGCTTCGGCCACCTTGCGCATCGCTGCCGCATCGCCATAGGCAAAGTCGGTCATATTGCTGGGCACGCTGCCCGGCGCGACCGCGTTGACGCGGATACCGTCCGCCGCCAGCTCCGCCGCGACCGAGCGCGTCAGGCCGATGACCGCATGTTTGGCCGCCGTGTAGGCATGAGGGCCAAGGGCCACCAGCCCTGCCACGCTCGACGTGGACAGGATGACCCCCTCGCCCTGCGGCCGCATCACACGGGCCGCGTGCTTCATTCCATAGAACACGCTATCGACCAGGATCGCCATGGTATCGCGCCAAGCCTTTGCGGAGATGTCCTCCACCCGGCCCAGAGCGCCCAGTTGCCCCGCGTTGTTGATCATGCAGTCCAGCCGGCCATGATCCTTGATCGCACCATCGACGAGCGCCGCGACGTCGGCTTCCCGCGTCACGTCGCACGGCAGGAAGCACCCTCCAAGCTCCTCTGCCAGCGCCGCTCCGGCGTCCTCACGAATGTCGCCCAATACCAGAACCGCCCCTTCGGCGGCGAACCGGCGAGCGGTCGCCGCGCCTAGACCGCTGGACGCGCCGGTGATCACCGTGACTTTACCTTCGAGCCGCTTCATCGCCTTCTCCGTCACACCTCCCTCCCGATCAATAGTGATACGTGACCTGGACCTGCACCGTGCGCGGCAGGTTGGCATAGCCACGCTGATCGCCCAGACGTCCCGCGGCAGTACCCGTGCCGGAACCGGTGCCCGGCGAATCCAGCGCGCCTGAAATGACGAACTGGTTGGTCAGGTTCTTGCCGATGACGGCCAGATCCCAGCCCGCCTTCGAACTCAGGGTCACCGATGCGTCCAGATTGACGTACTTGGGCTGCGTCGCGATCGGGTTGAAGAACGGCGAAGCGTTGTAGCTGCTGGAATAACGCGCATCGGCGGACAGCGCGACGGACAGGTCCGAGCTTACGTCCGTCTCGTAGCTGGCGCCTAGTGCCGCCGTCCAGCGCGGCGCGTTGGCCGTTGGCTTGCCGCTCAGATCCTGCACGAAAAGACCGCCGTAGGGGCTGGCCGTGGTAGGATTGCACCCCTGCGCCGGGGTCTGGCCAGTCACGCACGGCGCAATAAAATCCACGTAGCGCGCCTTGTTGTAGTTCAGCGCCCCGCGCATGATCAGGCCCGGCACGGAGATCGGGGCCCATTCGGTCGAAAGTTCCACACCCTTGGTGCGCGCTGAGCCGGCATTGGTGGTGATATACCGGAAGGTCTGCGCTTCGAAGAAGTCCACTTGCAGGTCGGTATACTCATAGCTGTAGAGGGCCACGTCGAAGCGCAGCTGGTTGTTGAACAGCGTGGTTTTGATACCGCCTTCGAAGCCCTTCGCCTTCTCCGGCTCGAAATCGAGATCGGCAGGGATCGAGGCGTTGGTGTAGGAACTCTGGTTTGAGAAACCGCCGGATTTGTATCCGGTCTTGAACCCGCCATAGAGGTTGACGTTGGGAACCGGCTTGTACGATGCGGTTATTTCCGGGCTCCAGTTGGTAAAGGTCTGGTCCTTGTAGATCGGGTCATTCAGGCGATTGATCTGGCCAGGGCGATTGACTGGATGAACGAAGAAGCTGTCCTTCGTCTCATGCGTATAGCGGATACCCGAAGACAGTTCGAGCTGCGGCACCACCTTCCAGGTCACCTGCGCGAAGGGAGAAATCGTTTCGCCCCTCGTGTAGGAATCCTTGCCGAACGCGACGTATTCCCATTCCGGTCGCTGCGTGCTGACGCGCACGTTGCCGGAATAGACGTGCTGGTCGGACTGCAGCTTCGTCTTCTGGTAGAGGACGCCGACCATCATGTTGAGAGGGCCATCGTAGTTCGTCTGAGCGCGCAGCTCTTCGGAAAATGCCCACCACTTCTCGCGCGATCCGACGTATATTTGCACAGCACGCTGCTGGTAGTCGCTGTCGGTCAGCCAGCGGTTGTTCTGGTTCTGGTAATTCGACGCCGAGGTCAGCGTGATGTCGCCAAGATTCCATTCCAGATTGTTGGTTACCTGATAGGAGCGATACTTCGTGTAAAGCTCCCCGTCCTTGCGTGCGAACGGGAAGTTTGCGGCAATCTCGGTTGGCATCTGGTTATGATAATACTTCCAGTCGCGTTTGCACGGCACGCCGGGTTGCAGCGTGCTGAACCCGGTGGCGCAGGAGAACACGATGTTGTTCCACGCGCCATCGTTGGTCGTCGTCTCGTTCGCGGACACCTTGAGGGTGTTGGTGATGGCGTCCGTCGGCTCCCATTTGAGCGTCAGGCGGCCTGTCAGTTCCTTTTCCTTAGGCCCCCGGCGATCACCCGGAAGCGCCACCAGGTTCTGCACCGGGCCGCCCGCCTGGTCGGTCACGGTGAAAGGCTGCGCCGTTGCATAGTTGCGCGAGTAGCCGCCGAACATCTTCGATCCGCGCAAGGCTACACGGACGCCCAGGGTGTCAGTCAGCGGCGCGGAGACGACCTGTTCGATGTACGGGCGCTTCGCGCGGAATTCGTAGCCTACCCGGGTCGAAGCCTCGAAGGTCGGGCCGGGGTCGGCGGTGGTGATGGAAATGACGCCTGCCGTCGCGTTCTTGCCGAAGAACAGCGCCTGCGGGCCTTTCAGCACTTCAATGCGTGAAAGGTCGAAGAACCCTTCGTTCAGGATGCGTCCGCTGGCGTAGTAGATGCCATCGACGATGATCGCGGTGGAGGATTCGATGCCCAGCGCACTGGCGGGCGTACCGATCCCGCGCAGGGAAATCTGCGCGCCGGAGCCGGTCGTGGCACGGCCCACGGTCAGGTTCGGCGTGGTGGCGGCGATGCGCTCGATGTTGGAGATGTCCTGCCGCGCGATCTGCGCAGGCGAGTAGGCCGTCACCGCGACGGGAATGTCCTGAAGCGACTCGGTGCGCTTGCGTGCCGTTACGACGATTTCCTCGAGGCCACCCGTCGGGCCCTGCGGGGCTGCGGCGGGGGCCACGCTTTGCGCCAGCGCGGGGGCGGTCATGCCGATTGCGGAAGCAGACGCCATAAGCGTGGCGAGCGTCCAGGCGCGATGGATTCTTGCCAGATCCTTCATGCTCTTCTCCCTGTCTACCCCTACACTGAAGGATGACTTATTTTTTAGGCGAAAGTGATACTGCCGCGTCAGGCCATGCCTGCGCGCAAAATCCAGCCGTTCCTCATCTCTGTCCCACGGCTGCCTGATTTGATTCGGTGAGCAGTCGATTCCGTCTGCTTCACCTTATGCCCACACTCTCGAGCCTGACAATAAAAAAGTCGAGCATGATTGCTTTTTTATGGCGGCTGTTGCGCCAAAACTTGGCTTGTTCTGCGGGTTTGAGTGCGCCGCCGGCGGAACGACGGGCAATGCTCAGCACAATTGAGCTAGACTTATTATTTTCCGCTTGCCATGTTTCGTGGCATCGGCAGACGGCATATCCCGCCTCGGCAAGTGCCATCGCCCAAGACAACCAACTGTATGGAGAGGCGCCTGATGCCGCATCTGGCTGACAGGACTTTCATTGCGTGCAGCGGGCTTCGGCAATGAGCGGCGAGGCACTAGACTACGACGTGATCGTCATCGGCACCGGGGCGGCGGGCCTTAGCGCAGCCGCGGCTGCCGCCGACAACGGCGCAAGCGTCCTGATGGTCGAAGCGGCGAACCGCACCGGCGGCTCCAGCGCACTTTCGGGCGGCGTCTTCTACGCGGCTGGCACGTCCCTGCAGCGCGAAGCCGGGATCGACGACGATCCCGAAGCCATGTCCCACTATTACATGACGCTCAACCAGTACAAGATCGAGCCGTCGCTGGTTCGGACACTGTGCCGGCAGTCGGCATCAGCCTTCGAATGGCTGCGCGGGCTCGGTGTCGACTTCACCGTCGACAACCTCTACGCATCGGGCGTCGACAAAGTACGGCGCGGGCACCGCGCAACAGAAGGCGGCGCCGGGATCGTCCAAGGGATCGAGGGCTTCCTGTCAGGCCGCAGCGTCGAGACAGTACTGGAAACGCGGGTGGAAAGCCTGCTGATCGAACAGGGCCGCGTCCATGGCATCGTAGTGGACGGTCAGCCCGTCCGCAGTGCCGCCACGGTGATCGCCACCGGCGGCTTTGGCGCCAACCCACAGCTTCTGGCCGAACTGTACCCCGATGCCGCGCGCCACGGCGAACTCCACTGGTACATCGGCGCCGAGACCTGCCGGGGTGACGGCCTTGGCCTTGCCGCACAGGTCGGCGGGCAACTCAGCCAGGCCAATCGCGGGCTGCTGCTGCTGACCCCCGGCTTCGCGAAGGATCTGGAGAGCTATCTCCCCGGCTGGCTGATGATGGTGAACCGCCACGGTCGCCGCTTCGTGGACGAGACCATCGAGTATTCGGTGCTTGCCGCCGTGCTGGACGAGCAACCCGGGCAGGACTGCTTTGCGATCTTCGACGAGGCTGCGCGCATGGACTCGAAGACGACGCAGTACCGGCCCGCACCTAACTGGACCGCCGAGCGCCTGCTGGACCATGTGGACGCCGGAACCCTCATCAGCGCGCCGACGCTGGACGAACTGGCGGCCAGGCTGGGCGTGGATGCCGCGCGGCTGACCACCACGACGCGGCGGTACAACGCGCTGGCACAGGCGGGCAGCGATGCCGACTATTTCAAGCCGCCCGCGATGCTGCGCACGGTTGCGCAGGGGCCGTTCTATGCGGCGCACGTTCGCCCGGCGATCATCTGCTGGACCGGCACCGGCATCCGTATCGACCCTGAAGCGCGCGTCCTGGGCGCCGACGACCGCCCTGTGCCCGGCCTCTATGCGGCAGGAGAGACCACCGGCGGCATGTTCGGGCAATGCTACGCCGCAGGGGGTGCCTCGATCGGCAACGCAGTCGTGTTCGGGCGCATCGCCGGGCGCAATGCCGCCAATGAGAGGACCGATGCATGACCACCACCAACCGCACCGTCGACGTTCTCATCGCGGGCAGCGGCGCTGCCGGACTTACCGCTGCCGTCACCGCCCGCCGCGCCGGGCTGGAGGTGCTGGTGGTCGAGAAGGAGGCCGTGTTCGGCGGCACTACCGCCACCTCGGGCGGCGTGCTGTGGGTTCCGGGCAACCACCACTCTCCCGCGATGCAGCGGACCACCGGCCAGAGCGATAACATCGAAAGTGCGCGCGCCTATGTGATCGAGGAGACCGGCAACTACATCGAGCCGGACCGTGTGGAAGCCTATCTCGATATCGCGCCGCGTATGGTGCGCTTTCTGGAAGAGAACAGCCATGTGCGCTTCTACGGTATGGATTATCCCGACTATCATTCCGAAAGCGCGAACAGTTCCATCGTCCGCTCCATCGGCACCGTCGATTACGAGGCCAAGCAGCTGGGACCGCATCTCAAGAACCTGAAACAGCAGCTGCCGCAGACGCTGTTCCTGGGTTTTGCGGTCGGATCAGGCGTGGAGATGATCCACTTCATGAAGGCGGGCCGCTCGGTGAAGGCGCTGGGCTTCGTCGCCAGGAAGCTGGCCCGGCACTTCGCCGACGTGCTGCGCTATGGCGAAGGGCAGCAGGTTGTGCGCGGTCGCGCGCTGGTCGCGCGGCTGGCGCGAACGCTGTTCGACCTTGATGTGGAGATACTGCTGTCATCACCGGTCGCTGCGCTGGTGCGCAGGGACGGACGGGTCACGGGGGCACAGATCGACACGCCGCAGGGCCGCATCACGGTCACCGCACGGCGCGGCGTGGTGCTAGCCTGCGGTGGCTACCCCAACGATCCGGAGCGACGGGCAGCAACGTTCCCGGCGCCTGCCCGCAATCGCGCGCAGCAAAATCCGACGAACCCCGGCAATACCGGCGACGGCATCCGCCTTGCCGAAAGCGTGGGTGGTGCATTCAACGGCAACGTCGCGCATCCGGCAGCGTGGATGCCGGTTTCTGTCCTGCCCGGCGCCCGCGACTTCACCGGGGTGTGGCCGCACCTGATCGACCGGCAGAAGCCCGGCTTCATCGCGGTACGCCCCGATGGACGCCGCTTTGGCGATGAATCAAGCGCGTACCACGACATGGTCCCGCAGATGATCGGCGCCAGCGCGGGCGATACCGGCGCCTGGGCGTGGCTGATCGGCGATGCCGCCGCCGTGAAGAAATGGGGCATAGGCATGGTCCGCCCCTTCCCCATCCCCCACGGCAGGCACATGCGCAGCGGTTACGTCAAGCGGGCCGCCACGTTGCGCGAGCTGGCGCAGGTCTGCGGCATAGACGCGGACATGCTGGAAACCACGGTCGCCATCTTCAACGCCAATGCAGAGGCAGGCGTGGACCCGGACTTCGGGCGCGGCGGGCGGGTCTACGACGTCTATCAGGGCGATCCGGAGCACCGGCCCAACACCTGCCTTGGGCCGTTGATCAGGGGGCCGTTCTACGCCCTGCGCATAGAGGCAGGGATCATCGGCACGTTCGCGGGGCTCAGAACCGACCGCCATGCCCGCGTTCTCGACGCGGAGGGAGCCCCGGTGCAGGGACTCTACGCGGTGGGCAACGATCAGGCCAATGTGTTCGCCGGGGCTTATCCGGGCGCGGGCGCGACCATTGGCCCGGCGATGACCTTCGCCTACATCGCGGGCAGGCACCTTGCGGGTCAGGCCGCCTGATGCCCACGCAGGCCGTGCCGGAGTACGACTTCATCGTCAGCGGAGCAGGCTCTGCGGGTTGCGTCGTCGCTGCGCGGCTCAGCGAGAGCGGGCGCTATTCGGTGCTCCTGCTGGAGGCGGGGCCGGAGGACAAGGCGTTCTGGATCAGGCCGCCGATGGGCTATCCGATGCTGTTCGCCGACCGCCGCGTCAACTGGATGTTCGAGAGCGAGCCCGAAGCAGAACTGGGCGGCAGGCGCATGTACCAGCCGCGCGGCAAGGTGCTGGGCGGCACGAGTTCCATCAACGGGATGCTCTACATCCGCGGCCACGTCCAGGATTACGATCACTGGCGCCAGCTGGGCTGCCACGGGTGGAGCTACGCCGACGTCTTGCCTTACTTTCGCAAGGCCGAAGACCAGCAGCGCGGCCCCGATGCATGGCACGGCGTCGGCGGGCCGATGACCGTCTCGGACCAGCCCGACCGCTCCGAGATCGCCGTCGCCATCGTTGAGGCCGCGCAGCAAGCGGGGATCGCCTATAACCCCGACTTCAACGGGGCAGAGCAGGAAGGCGCCGGCTTCTTCCAGACGACGACGCGCAACAACCGGCGCTGGAACACCTCGCAGGCCTACCTTGCCCCGGCACGCCGGCGGGCGAACCTCAAGGTAAAGACGCGTGCCCACGCGACCCGCATCCTGCTGGAGGGTACTCGCGCAACCGGAATCGAATACCGCACCGGGGCGGGTCTGGCGACGGCGAAGGCGCGACGCGAGGTGGTGATTTGCGGAGGCGCGTTCGGATCGCCGCAACTGCTCCAGCTTTCGGGGATCGGCCCGGCAGCGCTCCTTCGTGAACGCGGCATCATGCCGGTGCTGGACCTGCCTGCGGTAGGCGCCAACCTGATGGACCACTTCTACCTGTCGCTGATGTTCCGCTGTTCCAAGGCGATCACGATCAACGAACTGGCGAACAGCCCGCTGCGCAAGCTGAAGGCGGGCATCGACTATGTGTTGTTCAACAAGGGACCGCTGGCCAGCAACGGCATCTTCGCGGGGATCTTCACCCGCACAGACGACCGCCAGGACCGGCCCAACCTCCAGGTCAACACCAACGTCTGGACGGTCCAGAGCCGCACGGCATCGGGCATGAAGGCCCACCCTTTTCCCGGCTTCACCATGAGCCCGGTGCATCTCAACCCGCGTGCCAGCGGATCGGTCCGCCTGCGCAGCACTGATCCGCTGGCCGATCCGGTCATCCGCCAGAACTTCCTGAGCGATCCGGTCGATGTGGCGGCGATGATCTCGGCGGTGAAGCTGGTGCGCGGCATTGCCGCCCAGCCCGCGCTGGCGCCCTACAACGCCGGGGAAATCTCGCCCGGCGCAGACGCGCGCAGCGATACGGAGATCGAGGCCCACATCCGCGCCACCGCTATCGCCAACCTGCACCCGGTAGGTTCATGCCGCATGGGCACCGGGGCCGATGCGGTGGTCGATCCGCGCCTGCGGGTACACGGCATATCCGGTCTGCGCGTGGCCGATGCCTCCATCATGCCGAGCCTGCCCGCCGGCAATACCAACGCCCCCTCGATCATGATCGGCGAAAAATGCGCCGACATGATCCTGGAAGACGCACGCTGAAAGGGAAAAGAGACATGTCGACACTGGAAGACCGTATCGCCCGGCTGGAAGCGGAATCGCAGATCCGCCAGCTGATCGCCCGCTACTGCTTCACCATCGATGACCGCGACATCGACGCGATCCGCGCCCTCTTCGCACCCGATGCGGTGCTGAAGTCCGCCGACGGGGTGATGAACGCGACCGGGGTTGATGCGATCATGGCGCAGTACGATGGCCGTTTCGACGTGCTTGGGCCGGGCCATCATTTCATGCACGACGTGCAGATCGACTTCGTTGGCGACGGATCGCAGGGAGCCACCGGCCGTGTGATCGGCCATGCCGAACTGTGGCGCAACAACCAGATGATGGTCACCGCCATCCGCTACGACGACAAATATCGCAACACCGACAGGGGCTGGAAGTTCGCCGAGCGGACCATCGGCTTCCTTTACTACGTACCGATAGACAAGTACCCCAACATCCTGTCCACCCCCCTGCGCAACCACGCCTATGCGGAGCCCGGCCTTGCGGATTTCCCGGAACGGCTGCCGACCTGGATCGCCTACGAACAGTCTCGCGGCAGGAGCTAGGTAAGTCGGCCTCAGCCTGTTGCATGCGCTGCGTTTGACCGTAAAGCTGCGACAGGCGCTGCAGGAGTGAGCCGCAAATGAGGGCTGTTCGATTGTCACCGGGCCCGTTCCGGTCAGGGCCCCGGTTAAGGCTTCAATGAAGAACCCCGAAGCCGAGCCGCTGGCCTGGCGGCGGCGCAAGGATCAGCGCCCGCAGGAAATCCTTGCCGCCGCCCGCCAGCTGATCGAGGAGGAAGGCACTACCGCCACCTCCATGGCCCGGATCGCCCGGCTGGCAGGCGTATCCGAGGCGACGGTCTACAAGTATTACGACAGCAAGCAGGAACTGGTGAACCAGGTCCTGATAGATTGGGCCACGCCCTTCGTGGAGCGGCTGACGGCCGAGCTGCGCCATATCCACGACCTGCGATCGCGGCTGACGCTGATCGCGGTACGTTTCCTGCGCTCGATAGAGGAAACGCCGCGTTTTCACCGCGTTTTCTATCAGGAACTGCGCTGGTCCGATTACCGGGGGAGCGCACTGCACAAGCTGAACCACATCTTCGCGCACAGCGTGGTCGAAGCCGTGGAAAAGGCGAAGGACGCAAGGGAAGTGCGTGCCGACGTGGACCCTGTGATGATCCGCGACATGATGTTCGGCGGGCTGGAGCATGTCGCCATGCGGACCAGCTTCATCGGCCGCCCCCTGGACATAGATGCCGAGGCGGAACGCTATGTGACGGTGCTGCTTTGCGGTGTCCTGTCGCAGCCGGACCGACCGGATACCAGCACAGACCTGGATCGGCTGGCCAGCTTGGTCGATCGCCTGGAAGTGGCTCTTGGCGAAGGGGCACCGACGACGGAATAAAAGGCATTCATGAATGTCTTTTTATTTGCTGCGCTATTTGCTACCGATGACGTTTGCGAGGTGACGCCGGACGAGGCAGCCCGCACTCGCCCGGGAGAGCGCAGCCGTTGAAACGCACCAGCCTCGACGAGCCCACCATGCAGGCGCTGAAGAGCGCCCAGACCCGTGCGCGCCTGATCGATGCGACGATCCGGGTGCTGGTGCGCAGCGGCTATTCGCGCACGACCACGCCGCAGGTCGCCACAGAGGCTGGCCTGTCGCGTGGGGCGATGCTGCACCATTTCGACAATGGCGTGTCGCTCATCAAAGCGACGATCATGCACCTGCACGAACGCCGCCTGCGCGCCTTTCGCCGTGCAGCGGAACGCAGCGCGCTCGATCACGGTGCCATGGTGCGCACGTACTGGAAGCAGATCCAGAAACCCGCCTTCATCGCCTTCCACGAACTGGCGGTGGCGGCGCGCACCAATGCCGAACTGGCCAGCGTGTTGATGCCGCTGCAGGTCGAATTTCGCGACCGGTTCAATCAGCTGGCCGTCCAGCTCTACCCGGAATGGCAGGCCAGCCCGGAACGGTTCGCGCTGGCCATGGCGATCTCTCAGGCGACGATGGAAGGCATGGCGGTCAACCTGCTGACCGGGGCCATGGACGCCGATCTGGTCGAGCCGGTGCTCGGTTCGCTCGAAGCCCAGCTCCACGCCCTGCGGCCCGCGCAGGAGGATCAGGCGGCGTGAGCAAGCCCCCAGCGGATCGCGCGGCGCAGCAGTTCGTGGAACACCGGATAATTCCACGCGCACCGCTGCGGATGGGGCCAGAACGGGCTGACCGGCAGAAGGTCGTAATGCCCCCGGCAGTGCCCCAGCGTCAGGTAGAGGATGGCCCCCTCACCCACCTTGCGCTCGTAGAGCACGGGCACTTCGGCCTCGTCCCACTCGGCATCGCGAAATTCGTCGCAGCGGCCGGTGAAGCTGGTGTGCAGCAGCACCTCGATGTCGGCGGTGCGGTGGGTAAGGTACAGCTCGTCCTCCACCCGGAAATCGCGCAGCCCCTGCGTCATTTCATGATCGTCGCGCGTAACGAAGACCTTGAACGGCGCGATCGGGGGGTGCCCGGCGAACCGGGTGCCGAGCAGGCCGGTGAAGGCAGGCACTTCGTCCGGCGTGTCGACCACGCCGTCGGCGCCGAAACGCAGGACCGCGTTGGTGCCGTGCAGCGCCAGCCACCGACCGCCGCGCGCCAGGAACGCCTCCAGCGCGGCGACTTCCTCCGCGCGCGCCGGCATCAGGTCGCAGGTATAGGTGATCAGCAGGTCGGCAGTCCCAAGGCTGGCCAGATCCGCATAGTCCGCCGCCACCGATGTGCGGATGCGCGGGGTTTCCGCCAGCAGCTTGAGCAGTTCCAGACGCGCATAGTCGATGTCGTGGAACTTGCCCGCCGCGATCAGGTGAACCTTCATCTCCCGCAAACTCCCCTTACGTGTGCATGCATGTGCACGCACGAGGGTAGGTCCGGAAACGGACTTGGCAATCGCTGCAACACCCACACTGGAGAACTTCGATGAGCGGTAAAGGCAAAGGCCCTCTGGCGGGAGTCAGGGTGCTGGATCTTACCAGCGTGCTGATGGGGCCTTATGCGACGCAGATCTTCGCGGACCTTGGCGCGGACGTGATCAAGGTGGAAAGCCCGCAGGGCGACACCACGCGCTTCATCCCGCCGGGGCCCGACGCCTCGCGCGGGGCGATGTTCCTCAACGTCAATCGAGGCAAGCGTTCCATCGTGATGGACCTAAAGCAGGCAGAAGCGCGCGCGGCGCTCCTGAAAATGGCGCAGACTGCCGACGTGTTCATCCATTCGATGCGAGCCAGCGCGATCGGGCGGCTGGGGCTGGATTATGCAGCGCTCAAGGCCGCCAATCCCAGGATCATCTACGCCAACCTCTACGGCTTCGGGCGCAGCGGCCCTTATCGCGACTATCCGGCCTACGACGACATCGTGCAGGCCGCATCGGGCATCGTCGACCTGCAGGCACGCCTGTCAGGCGGGCAGCCCACGTATGCCGCCACCGTCATAGCCGACAAGGTGGCCGGGCTCACCGGCGCCTACTCGGTCATCGCCGCGCTCTATGCCCGCGAGAAGCTGGGCGTGGGTCAGGAGATCGAGGTGCCGATGTTCGAGACGCTGGTGTCCTTCGCCATGGTCGAGCATCTGTGCGGGTCGCTGTTCGTTCCGCCCGAAGGCCCGCCCGAATACCCGCGCGCCACGTCCGAAGCGCGGCGGCCCTATCGCACGGCGGACGGCTACATCGGCGTGATGATCTACAACGACAAGCACTGGCGCGCCTTCTTCGATGTCCTGGGCAATCCCGAATGGTCACAGGATCCGATGTTCGCATCGATGCGGTCGCGCACGCAGAATATCGGCGCGGTTCTGGCAAAGGTGGCCGAGGTGATCGAGACCCGCTCCACCGATGAATGGGTGGAGCTGTTCCGCCAGGGTCACATTCCCGCAACCGCGATCAAGAGCCTGTCCGACCTGCTTGCCGATCCGCACCTTGAACAGACCGGATTCTGGCATGAACGTGAAACGCCCGAAGGCACGCTGCGTTTTCCCGGCATCCCGACCGCCTTTTCCGAAACGCCCGGCGCGATCGGCGACCCCGGCCCTGCGCTGGGCGGGGAAAGCCTGGACGTGCTGGCAGAGGCCGGCTTCTCCTCCGAAGAAATCGCTGACCTTCAGGCGCGCGGCGCGGTACAGGTCGCGGGATGAGCCCCGAAATACATTGGCGCACGGCGCTGGCCGAGGGACGCATCCTGCTCCAGCGCGCGCCGGACGGCAGCGCGGTGTTCCCTCCCCGCCTCGCCGCGCCCGGAAGCGGGGAGCCGCTGGAATGGTTAGAGGCATCTGGCCTTGGCCGCGTCTACACGCTGTCCTGGATCAACCGCAAACCGCCTGCCGAACCCTATAACGTGGCACTGATCGACCTTGACGAGGGCGCGCGCCTGATGAGCCGGGTGGAAGGGGTCACCCCGGAGACGCTCGCTATCGGGATGCGCGTGCAGGCCTTCGTCGACCACGGCGGCGATGCCCCGCTGCTGCTGTTCCGACCGGTGGAGGACTGAGCATGGCCGACACGTTCCCCCGCGCCCGCACGGCCATCGCCGGCCTTGCCACCTTCGGCCTTGGCGAGATGCCGGGCTACAGTTCGATGGAACTGACCGCACAGGCCGCGCTGCTGGCCGTGGCCGATGCCGGGCTGACGTTGTCTCAGGTCGATGCGCTGTTCATCTGCCAGCCCGACGACTTCTTCGCCGGCCTGTCCTTCGCCGAATACCTTGGCCTGCAGCCGCGCTATACCGACAATAACCGAACCGGCGGCTCCGCCTTCATGAGCCACATGGCGGTGGCGGCGATGATGCTGGACGCGGGCTACATCGACTGCGCGCTGATCGCCTACGGATCCAACCAGCGCAGCATCGGCGGCAAGCTGGCCACCCGGATCACCAGCAACGGTTGGGATGCGCCTTACGCGCCGCTGTTCCCCCTTACTTCCTATGCGCTGGCCGCCGCGCGGCACATGCACGAATACGGCACCACCCGCGAAGACCTTGCCGCCGTGGCGCTGGCAGCGCGGGCCTGGGCGAACACCAACCCGGAAGCCTTCGCCCAAGGACCGTTGACGCTGGAGGACTGCCTTGCCGCGCGCATGGTCAGCACTCCGATCTCCGTGCGCGACTGCTGCCTCGTCACCGACGGCGCGGCGGCAATCGTGATGACCCGTACCGACCGGGCGCGCGATCTGGCCCGACCTCCTGTGCCGGTGCTGGGCGCGGCGGCAGCTACGTGGTGGAATTCTATCGCGCAGGCAAAGGACGTCACCGTTACCGCCGCCCGGGAATCGGGCGCTCGGGCAATGGCGATGGCAGGCGTGATCCCATCGGACGTCCGCACGGCACAGCTCTACGATGCGTTCACGATCAACACGATCCTTTTCCTCGAAGACCTGGGCTTCTGTCCCAAGGGCGAAGGCGGGCGCTTCGTCAGCAGCGGCGCCATCGCGCCGGGCGGCAGCCTGCCTGTAAACACTAACGGAGGCGGCCTGTCGTGCTGCCATCCCGGCATGTACGGCCTGTTCGCCATCATCGAAGCCGCCCGCCAGATCAGGGGCGAGGCGGCGAACCAGATCCCCGGCGTCGATGTGGCGCTGGCGCATGGCAATGGCGGCACCCTGTCCAGTCAGGCAACGGTGGTTCTGGGCAGCATGGCGACGGTGTGATGCCCCCGCTCTGCTCGCTACCCAATGTCCCCGTCACTGCAACGCCAGCACCCGCCGGTATCCTTTCAGCGCCCGGCTGACGAAGAACGCCGAGGCCGCGCTGGCAATGGCGCAGGTGACGGAAAGCGACAGCCCCACGCTGCGCTCGTCCGCGAAGACGTGGTCAGTCAGCAGCGCCACGAGGGTCGGTGCCGCACCCAGCCCCATCACGCTGGCGACGAACACGTAGACCGATGACGAAATACCGCGCATCCGGTTGGGCGTCACCATCTGCAAGCCGGACGACGCCAGTGCCTGTGGCAGGGAATAGGTGAAGCTCGCCAGCGTGGCCACCGCGATCGCCATTTCGTAGGAAGGCACTAAAGCGAGCGCGAAAGAGATCGGGATCAGCGCCAGCGCCGCAAAGAACGGCACCCGCATCAAGGCGTCGATATAGCCGCGCCGCTGCATCCAGCCGGCGATGACCGGCCCTGCCAGCACCCCGATCGAGCCGGTGACGAGGACCGCAACCCCGTACTGCACGCCCACCGTAGCAGCGCTGGCTCCGAAGCGGCGCATCAGCATCGCCGGCATCCACGCGGGAAAAGCGTAAAGGACGATCACCAAGGATGCCATCCCGGCGTAGAAATTGCCGTAGAAATCCCGCCTGTCTGCAAATGTGCGCCAGACCTGGGCGAAGGGCATCTGCGCGCCATCGCGCGGAGCCAGCTTGCGGATGGGTTCGCGGATCCGCAGCATCATCAACGCGATAAGGACGCCGGGCAGTCCCGCGACAAGGAAAACCACCTGCCACGGTCGCAGCGCGCCTAGATAGGGGACCGCCGCCAGATCCCAGCCTTGCGCCGCTTCCAGCAGCAGCCCGCCGAAGATCAGGGCGATGCCGCCGCCGATGTAAGGGCCCATCAGGAAGATGCTGAAGGCCCGCGGGATCATGCGTGTGGGGAAGCTGTCGGCGATGATCGACCACGCCGCCGGGGTGATGCTCGCCTCGGCGCCGCCAACTGCCGCGCGGGCGAAGAACAGTTGCCAGTACCCGCGCGCAAGGCCGCAAAGGCTGGTGCCAAGGCTCCACAGCATTGCCCCGCCGATCAGGATGCGCTTGCGGCTGCCGGTATCCGCCAGCCGCCCGAACAGCGGGCTGAACAGGATGTAGGCGGCAGTGAACGCCAGCCCCTGCAACAGGCTGAGGCGCGTGTCGGAAAGCCCGAAGTCCGCTTTCAGCGGCGCCACCAGCAGGTTCAGCACCTGTCGGTCCACGAAGCTGGCAGTATAGGCCAGCGTCAGCACGAAGATCAGGTACCATGCCGCCGCGCTGGGCGCAGGCTCGGGGTCGATGACCGGCGCGGATGTCTCTTGGGGCTGCTCCGCGAGAGGGATCGCAGCGCCGCTCATGCGTTGATCCAGGCTTCGATCATCGGGCGGACCGGTTCCCCCACCAGCTCCAGAACCGGCCTTCCTTCCCGCGCCAGATAGGCCATCTGTCCGTAACGATGCTTGGGAGAAGCGCCGGCGGCGATGAGGCGCCAGCCTTCGGCCAGCAGCGCCTCCACATCGGCTCCGACATCGTGGCTCCACGCACCGACATGTGCCTTAGAGACCGCTCGCAGCGCATCATAAGCGCCGCCCGCCCGTGCCTGTATCAGTTCGACGTGGATCGGTCCCTGCCGCGAATAGGTGACCTCAAGATGTGCTTCAGACCAGCCCGCCTCGGGTAACCATACGCGTATTGGATCGAACTGGCGGACAGGCACCCAATCGACTCCAAGTCCTTTTCCAAGATCCGTCATCGCGGCATCTATATCGTCGACGATGATACCGTGGTGATACAGCTTTTCAAAAGCTTTCAATTGACCCTCTTCCCGTATTATCGCTTTTTATGAACTTGCGGCGAATCGCATGATGCACATGGAACTGCCATCGCCGCGTGATCTGGGGAGATGACTGTCATGGCCGGCCTTATCGTGGAGCGTCGCAGCGCCGTATGCCTGCTCACCATCGACCGCGACCATGCGCGCAACGCGCTCGACGCGGCCACCTCGCGCTTGATGGACCAGGCGATCTCTGACGCAGAGGCCGATCCGAAGGTCGGCGCCGTGATCGTGACCGGCACCGGTAATCGCGCCTTCTGCTCCGGCATGGACCTCAAGGAAGCCGAGCAGATCGGTGCGGGCCATGGCCTGATACCAGGGCGCGGCTTTGGCGGCATCACCGAACGCCGCCGCTCCAAGCCGCTCATTGCCGCGATCAACGGCACCGCCGTCGCGGGCGGCTTCGAGATCATGATGGCCTGCGACATGGTTTTTGCCGCCGAACACGCTCTGATGGGGCTGAGCGAGGTGAAGCGCGGCCTTTTCGCCTTTGCCGGAGGGATCCAGCGGCTGGCCACGCAGGTGCCGCGCGCCACGGCGCTGGCCATGATCATGACCGGTGAACTGCTGCCCGCGCGCCGCCTCTACGAACTTGGCGTCGTCACCGAAGTGGTGCCGGGCGACGCCCTGCTCAACCGCGCGCTGGAGGTGACACAGGCGATGTTGGTGAACAGCTGGCAGGCCATCAACAACGGCCGCGAGCTTTACGAACTCTCCACCGGAATGAACACGGGGCAGGCGCTGGCAGTCGGCAACGCCTGGGGCAAGGCCACCCTTGCCAGCGCCGACAGCCGCGAGGGAATCGCCGCCTACACCGCCAAGCGGGATGCGCAATTCGGCCAGGGCTGAGGCGCCCGACTGTCTAGGCGACGATATTACAATCACTGTTGACTGTTTTATCGCGCCAGCGGTAGGATCGCAAGCATCGCAACGGCAGAATCAAACATTCATGTATGTTTTGATTATGTCGCCGCCCGCTTCGCACGACGACGGAGCGTAAGGCAAGGGAGAGAAGGCCGATGCTCGATCTGGTCGCAGATCAAAAGCCCGAGAACGATTTCGCGCGCATGGAGTATGAGCGTGATCGCAAGGGGCCGCCCGACGGCTTTCCCAAGCTGCCCGACATTCCGGGCACGCGCTACACTGACCCCGAATTTCTCCGGCTGGAAAAGGAAATGATGTGGGACAAAGCCTGGCTCTATGCCGGCCATGTCGATCAGATCCCCAATCCCGGTTCGTGGTTCCTCACGCGCAATTCAGGCGTCCCGATTATCGTGGCCCGCACACTGAAGGGCGAGGTGAAGGCCTTCTACAACACCTGCCAGCATCGCGGCGCCCCCCTCGTCACCGAAGAAGCGGGCGAAGGGCGCGGCTTCGTGTGCGGCTATCATGGCTGGAGCTACACGCTGGACGGCAAGCTGACGGCAGTGCGCGACAAGCGCGATTTCGTCGATCTCGACATGTCGTGCCGCTCGCTCGTGCAGGTGCGCTGCGAACTGCTTGGATCGCTGATCTTCATCAACCGCGATGCCGACGCCCAGCCGCTGATCGAGCACATCGGCCCGATGGCCGAGCAGCTTGAACAGTTCGAACTGGACAAGCTGCGCCTTGTCGACAGCCGCAGCTACGAGGTGGACTGCAACGTCAAGGTGCTGCTCGACGCGTTCCTCGAAGTGTACCACCTCAAGTCCATCCACATCAACACGGTGGACCGCTTCCTCGATCACCGCGCCATGATCGTCACTCTCTGGCCCGGCGGCCACAGCCGCATGGCGACACCGAACCGCCGCCCTGACTGGGTCGATCCCGGTACCGTGGGGATGCCGACGATCGCCTCGATCACGGAGTTCCCGGCGAACAACAATGTCAGCTACCAGATCTATCCCAACTTCATCATGCCGCCTGCGCCCACCGGCATCCCGATCCTGCAATTCTGGCCGATCGGAACCAAGCGCACGCGCGTTGTCTCAAGCTGGCTTGCACCCGATCACGACCCCGACAATCCCCATCCCCTATGGCCCACCCGCCTCAGCAACTGGGAGCGCATTCTCTACGAGGATCTTCAGTATGCGCCCCAGATCCAGGAATCGCTGGAAAGCCCGGGGTTCAAGGGCATGCCGCTCAACTACCAGGAGCGCCGCATCTATCACTGGCATGAAGAGCTGGACCGCCGCATCGGCCTGAACCGGGTGCCGGAACACGCCCGTGTGGAGCAGGTGCTGGACGACTGGGTGCAAAAGGACTGAGGCGCAGCTGCGCGCAGGACCGCGCAGCCGACAATACGTCATACGGGAGAACATGCATGGCCGATCTGGCAGGGAAAGTCGCTGTCGTCGCGGGCGCGGCGAACCGGGACAACATGGCGCAGGTGATCGCCCGCCGTCTCGCCGCAGACGGTGCGACAGTGATCGTCGCGGGCCGCAAGTCTGAGGAACTGGAACGCCTTGCTATTGAGATCGGCGGGCTTGCCGTGACCGGGTGCGACCTTACCGACGAAGCGGCCCTGGCCCGGCTCGGCGATGCGGCCCGCGCCACTTACGGCGGCGTCGATATCGCCGTGAACGCCACGGGATGGGGGCTGCTGAAGCCCTTTCTGGACACCACCAAGGCCGAGATAGAGCAGATGACCGCGCTGCAATTCACCGGTGCGATCCTGTTCTATCAGGCCATGCTGCGGGTGATGCGCGACCGCGGTTCGCTGATCCAGATCTCGTCCGCCACGGCTTCGATCATGCTGGAGGACCACGCCGCCTACATGGGCACAAAGGCGGGCGCCGACCATGTGATCCGCTGTGTCGCCAACGAATTCGGCCACCGCGGCATCCGCGCCAACTCCGTCGCGCCCGGTTTCACCGCGACGCCGATGACCGAGAAGGCCGCCAGGAACACCGCCATCATCGATACGTTCGCCAAGGAATACCCCCTGGGGCGCGTCGGCACCAGCGAGGATATCGCCGAGGCCGTGGCATGGCTGGCCAGCGACGCCTGCTTCATGAGCGGGCAGGTGCTGCAAGTGAACGGCGGTCTAACCCTGCGCCGCAACCCCACCAACGCCGAGATCGTAACAGCGGTGAAGGCCGCAAGGGCTGCAGCGTGATCCGCGGCGTCCACCATCTTGCCATCTCCACGCCCGATCTCGATCGGTTCGTGGATCACTACCAGCGCTGGTTCGGGTTCGAGCGTGCCGGCAAGGAAGGCGGTTGGCAGCCCGGAAACGAGCGCATCGACATGATGGTCGGACTCAGGGACAGCAGTGCGCGCTATGAAATGATCCGCCTTGGCAACCTGCACATTGAGGTGTTCGAGTATTCCAGCAACGACCCGCAGGACGTGCGCCCGCGCATGTGTGACCGGGGCATCACGCACTTGTGCCTCTATTGCGACGACGTCGTTGCCGAGTACGAACGGCTGTCGGCATTGGGCATGGCGTTCAACTGCCCGCCCGGCGGCTCAGCGGCGACGCGGGCGACCTACGGCAGGGACTGCGACGGCAATGTCGTCGAACTTCTCCAGATCGTCGATCCCGACTGTGGTTTCGGCTTCGAGACACTGCGCGTCGCAGGCTGACCGGGCGCATGAAAGCATCGCCCTGCACTTGATCCGGCACCGCTGCCGGTCTTTAGAGGAATGGTGGAACGGCATCTCGCACGATGACGCAAACGGATGAAACCTTGCTCGAAACCAATCCCTACATCGACGACCCCGAACAGGAACGCCGGCTGGCCTACGACTTCGAGGAGATCGGCCCGGACCAGTTCCACGTTGCCCCGGTTCCCAGCGGCCTGCTGCGCCTCTACGGCGGCATGGCGCTGTCGCAAAGCCTTGCCGCCGCGCAGCGGACCGCGCCGCCAGACAAGATCGCGCATAGCCTGCACGCCTATTTCCTCCAGCCCGGCCTGATCGACAGGCCCTTGGAGTTTTCCGTGACGCGCGAAAGCGACGGGCGCAGCTTTTCCAACCGCACCATCCGCATGACGCAGGACGGCGCGCCGATTCTCAACATGATGGCATCGTTCAAGGCGCCCGAACCTGCTGCCCGGCACGGCTTCACCATGCCAGATGCGCCCGAGCCCGAAGGTCTGACCAGCCTGGCAGAGCTTGTCGCGCGGTACGGCGATCGCATGCCTGCAAGGCACCGCCCGTTCTGGCGCCGCCGCCAGCAGGTGGACTGGCGCCCGATCGGCATGTTTCCCTTCGACGAGCGCGAGGTGCGGCCCCCCACCCGCAACTTCTGGTTTCGCTTTCACGGCACCATTGACGGACCGCTGCACGTACAGCAGCGGCTGCTGGCCTACGCGTCCGACCTGCACATCTTCCACACGGCGCTGGGACCACTGGGTATCGGCTGGGCAAACGACTTCCTGCAAAGCAGCAGCCTCGATCACGCCATCTGGTTCCACGACGAATTTCGCGTGGACGAATGGATGCTCTACGCGCTCGACAGCCCGGCCGCGTCGGACGCGATGGCGCTGGGGCGCGGCAACATCTTCCGGCGCGACGGCACCCTTATCGCCACCGTCAGCCAGCAAGGGCTTGCCCGCATGCTGGAAGAGAAACGCGAAGGAAAACTGTGACGCAGCCTTTCGTTCCCGCCAGACCCTTTCGCACGTTCGAGGATCTTGAGCTCGGAGAGTTCCGCAAGTCGGCGTCGCGCACCGTCACACGCGAGGAGATGCTGAATTTCGCGCGCAAGTACGATCCGCAGTGGTTCCACACCGACCCCGAAAGCGCACAGGAATCCGTCTTCGGCGAAGTCGTCGCCAGCGGCATCCATGTGCTCGCGCTGTGGCGGCAGATGGACCATGAGATCAACTGGGACATCGACTGGGTTTGCGGCGTAGGTTGGGACGAACTGCGCCTGAAGCGGGCCATCCGTGCCGGGGATACGATCCATGTCACCAGCGAGATCGTCAGCCTTCAACCCTCGACAACCCGGACCGATCGCGGCACCGCGATGACGCGATACGCCGTGGTGCTGGACGACGGGACGGAGGCGGTGACGTTCACCAGCATCAACCTCGTTTATACGCGCGACGGCAGGGCCCGGATGGTGGCTACTGCCCGCTGACTACTCCAGCGCCGCCAGCATATCGCGAGCGAAGGGGCGCAGGCGGTGCGCTTCACCCGCGCGCACGAGAGCAGCCCAGTCCGGATTGGCAATCATCGCCCGCCCTACCGCGATCATGTCGAACTCACCCTGTGCAATAGCCCGGGCGACGGTCTCGACGTCACGGCTGCGCGTTGCGCTTTCAGCGATACCGCCGGTCGCTTCTGTCTTGCCGGCCTTGAAGTCGTGCTCCAGTGTTACCGAGCCGACCGCTATCGTGGGCTTGCCCGTAATCTTGCGGAACCAGCCCGCCAAAGTCAGCGGATCGCCTGCAAAGGCCGGCTCCCAGAAGCGCCTGGTGGAACAGTGAAACGCATCCACCCCCGCCTCCGCGATAGGCACCAGCAGAGCTTCCAGGTCGGCCGGGCTCTGCGCCAGGCGAGCATCGTAGTCGAAGCTCTTCCACTGCGACATGCGCAGCACGAGAGGAAAGTCACCCCCGCCTGCTATCTTGCACGCGCGGACAAGTTCGGCGACGAAGCGCGTCCTTTCACGCACGTCACCGCCGTAACCGTCGGAGCGGCGGTTGGTGCGGTCCCACAGGAACTGGTCTGGCAGATAGCCGTGCGCGCCATGGATCTCGACCCCGTCGAAGCCTGCCTGCCGCGACGCCGCCGTGGCTCGCGCGAAGTCGGCGACGGTATCGGCGATGCCGCTCTCGTCGAGCGTTTCGCCGCCGATCTCGCCGGTGCCCAGTAGCCCGGACGGGCCGACGCGCGCCGGACGTTGCTTGATCGTCTGCGGATTGACCTGGGTCGGCGAGTCCTGCACGCCGACATGCCAGAGTTGCGGCATGATGCGCGCGCCCGCGCCCTGTACCGCCTCCACGATGGCGCGGCAGGCAGCCAGCGTTTCGGGTTGATAGAACAGCGGTATCGGCCCGTCATGCGCTCCGGCTGCGTTGACCGCCATACCTTCGGTGATGATCAGTCCCGCCCCGCCCTCGGCCCGGCGGCGGTAATAGGCGGCGACGTCCGCGCCTGGCACGCCACCGGGGGCGAATTCGCGCGTCATCGGCGCCATGGCGATGCGGTTGGGTATCTCCAAAGTGCCGATGCGCAGCGGCTTGAACAGAGCCTCCACCTCGCTCATCCTGCATCCTCCTGCCGCATCACGGTAGGCGGCAGGCGCGTCGAGCCGCCGTCGGCCAGCCATCCCCCGTCCGCCACCAGTTCGGTTCCGGTGACGAAGCTGGCATCGTCGCTGGCGAGGAACGCGACGCAGGCCGCCATCTCATCCGCCGTGCCCATGCGGCCCAGCGGCTGAAGCCCGTCCATCGCCGCGCGCGCCGCCTGCCGATCCGGCGCGGACGACAGCCGCCGTTCGTGGATCGGCGTGTCGATGGCGCCCGGATGCAGGGAGTTACAGCGTATCGCGCCATATTCGCCGGCACAGCGCACCGCGACCGACTTCGTCAGCAGCCGTATCCCGCCCTTGGTGGCGTTGTAGGCGGGCGTTTGCGCCATGCCGATGAAGCCCGCCATCGAGGAGATGTTGACGATCGAGCCGCATGGCCCGCCCGGATTACCCCGCATCGCCAGGACGCCATGCTTGCAGCCCAGCATCGTGCCGGTCAGGTTGATCGCCAGCATCGTATTCCAGTGGTCGAGCGTAACCTCCTCGATCGGCTGCGCGCCGGTGATCCCGGCATTGTTGACCAGGATGTCGAGCCTCCCGAACCGGGCCACGGTTTCGCTCATGGCGTCGATCCATTGTGCTTCGTCCCGCACGTCGTGGATCATGCACAGCGCCGCGCCATACGCGCCTTCCGGCTGCGCGGCGATGTCGGTCGACACCACCAGCGCGCCCTCAGCCGCCAGCCGCGCGACGCAGGCGCTGCCGATTCCCTGCGCCCCGCCGGTAACGACAGCGACGCGACCTTCCAGCCTTCCCACGGCAGGCTCCTTATCAAAGTCCTTTTGCCAGACACGTATCGCGCGCAAGAGCATAAGGCAATCGACTTACTGTCGATCTTTGATGGCGGACCTCAGGTGAACTCTTTCACACCGCCGACCAAGCCAGTAGGCGCATCTTTAACGCAGAGGCTATGGTAACGACCGCATTTGAACATCTTTTGGCCAAGCGCGCCATATGCCAACATTCCGGTTTTAATCTTAAGTCAAACGCACTAAGCTTTCTGCCATAAAAATGGGAGAAGATACGGACATGACCGATCTCGACGCGCTAGATCGTCTGCAGCAATTCAGCCTGCTCGACCCCATGACGCAGAGCGACCCTTTCGCGATGTACGATGCCATGCACGAGGCGCCCGGCATCTACCGGATGCCCGAAACCGGCTTCTACATCGTTTCCCGCTATGCCGACCTTCGCGCGGTGCTGATGGATGCGAAAACCTTTTCCAACAAGGTCGATCGCGCCTCGCTGCAAGGACCGGAAAACGCGGAAAAGCTGCGCGTCTACATGGAGGAGCGCGGTTGGCCGCATATCTCCACCCTGCAACGCACCGATGCGCCCGATCATGGCCGCTACCGCAAACTGGTGGACCGCGTGTTCACTGTGGGGCGCGTGCGCGAAATGACGCCGCACATCGAGGAAACCGCACATCGCCTGATCGATGGATTCGCCGCGCGCGGCGAGTGCGACTTTATCAGCGAGTACGCGATGCTGCTGCCCGGCACGATACTGGCGGAAGAAATGGGTCTGCCGTCGGACCAGGTGGCGACGTTCAAGAAATGGGCCGACTCCATGCTCGCCCCGGCGTCCTACGTGATGGACGAGGAGCAGTTGCTGCGCAACGCGGACATCGAACTGGAAGCGCAGCATCATCTTGCACGTCTGTTCGAGGAACGGCGGGAAAACCCCACAGGCGACTGGATTTCCGCGCTGGCGACGGCGCACAACGAGAACGAGGAGCCGCTGTCGATGGCGGAACTGCAAAGCGTGATGAGCCAGCTCATCGGCGGCGGTTTCGAATCGACTATGACGGCCATCGGCCATGCGCTGATGCAATTGCTGAACCACCCCGATCAGATGGCGCAGCTGCGCGCGGACCGCAGCCGGATCAAGAACTTCGTCGAGGAAGTGATCCGGTACGAAAGCCCCACCCAGGGCCTGCGCCGCCGCGCCACACGCGACGTCGAACTGAGCGGCACGCTGATCCCGGAAGGCTCGGTTGTGATCGTCCGCTACGGCGCCGCCAACCGCGATGCTGCGAAGTTTGCCTGCCCGCACATGTTCGACATGGCGCGCAGCAATGCAGGCACGCACCTTGCCTTCGGGGCGGGCGCCCACTTCTGCGTCGGGGCGGTTCTGGCCCGTCAGGAAATCGCCATCGGCGTGCTCGCGATCCTCGACCGGCTGGAGGATATCGAGCTGGTCCGACCGCTGACAGAACCGATCCATCGTGCCAATTTCCTGACGCTGCCGCTGCGCGAACTGCCCATCCGTTTCCGCGCACGCTGATCGAGGGCCGCTCCGCATGACCCGCAAGGAAGATCGCATCGAACTTTTCGTGGTCGTCAAAGGCCACGCCTTTGCGCGCGATGCCCTGGAGGCGATGCTGCGCGCTGTCGACTGCGAACCCACGATGGTGGACCAGCCCGCCGCCGCCGTGCTGCTGAACCCCGAACAGATGGCGCGCTACGACGCAATCCTGTTCCACGACATGCCGGGACTGGATTTCCGCGCACCCATCGCCGAACGCCCCGCCTTCATGGAGCCGCCGGCGTACTTCACGCGAGGGTTCGAGGCATTGATGAAGCAGGGCAAGGGCATGGTCATGCTGCACCATGCCATCGCTGGCTGGCCCGCGTGGCCGCCTTATGCCGAGGCGATCGGCGGGCAATTCCTCTATCGCGATGCGCTTGTCGACGGGCAGGCGCGTGCAGACTCAGGATACGTGGGCGACTTCGCCTATACCGCGAAAGTTGCCGACGAAGACCATCCGGTAACGGCAGGCCTTCCGGAGAATTTCGGCCTTGTGGACGAGCTGTATCTGCAACAGGTGTTCGACGATCCAGCCTTTACCCCCCTGCTGCGCGTGGCAGAGGACGTGCCGCTCGACCTGTTCCAATCCGCTCGCCGGGCGGTGCGCCGTCTTGCCGATGGCGAGGGCGATCCTTGGTCGCCGACGCGGTTCAACCCGCTGCTGGCATGGGCGAAGCCCGCAGGCAACAGCCCACTCGTTTACATCCAGCCCGGCGACAGCGCCGAGACTTTCAGCAATCCGCATTATCGCCGTCTGGTCGGCAACGCCGTGCAGTGGGTAGCCAGCGCAGAGGCCGGCGCATGGGTCCGTACCACCACAAGAGCCGGCTGAATGCGGCGCACTTCCTCCCGCTTCGACTATTTTCGCCATCTATTAAAAAGGCAGTTGCCTTAATTTAGCCGAGTGATAGGGTCTGACTCGCCACATAAAGCGTGAAAAACGCAGCGGCTCGAACCACGCAAAAATGCGCAAGGCGACAAGCCTGGTCGAGGGGAACCTGAATGCTGATCGATACCCGGAATCCGAATTCCATGCGCGTCCTGCTGCTTGCGGGAAGCGCCCTCGCTACGTTTGCTTCGCCCGGCGCGACGGCTTTTGCGCAAGGAACAGAGCCGCCGCAACCCCAGGAAGAGGCAGCTCCCGCCACTGTCGGAGACATCGTCGTCACCGCGCGTCGCCGCGCCGAATCAGCGCAGGACGTGCCGGTCGCGGTCACAGTCATATCGGGGCAGGAGATCGCCCGTCGCGATCTCACCAGCCTTGAGCGAATTGCCGCAGCGACGCCGCAGCTGGTCATAGGCCGCAATGTTTCAGGTTCAGGCGCACAGCTTACTTTGCGCGGCATCGGATCGAATTCGCTGTCGATCGGCGTGGAACAGTCCGTCGCGGTAATCGTGGACGGGGTTTACTACGGTCAGGGCCGAACCATCAACGAGGGCTTCTTCGACCTCGCCTCGATGGAGATCCTGAAAGGGCCGCAGTCGCTGTTCTTCGGCAAGAACGCCACTGCCGGAGTCATTTCGATCACCACCGCCAACCCGACCGACCATCTGACGGCACAGGTCCGCACCGGGTACGAGTTCAACGCCAAGAAGATCTACGGCGAAGGTTTCATTTCCGGCCCGATCGGCGACACGGCGGGTTTCCGCGTGGCCGTGCGGGGGTCCAAGGACTATGGCGCCCTTTTCGTCAACCGGGCCGGCCCCATAACCTACAACACCCGCGACACGCCGACCGCCACTACTGTCGCGCCCAACACGCCGCACGTCGCGCCGCCCAGCCAGTCGGGCCCGCGCGAACGCGACATCCTGGTGCGCGGCACGCTGCGATGGGAGCCTACGGACGACCTCACCGCCACGATCAAGGCCAACTACGGCTGGAACAAGACATATGGCGGCGCGTGGAACTACAACGTCTTCGCCTGCGACGGCGGTACCAGCACGACTACGCCCGGCGTCGCCTGCACGCCCGGTTTCTACAACCGCATGAACGACATTCCCAAGGATATCGCCGATCAGACGGCACTGGTGAAGGACCACAACTTCAACGACTACCGTTCCTGGGGCGTAACCGGGAATCTTGAATACCAGCTGGGCGACCTGGCGATCACGTCGGTCACCAACTACAACTTCAATCGCAATCACTGGACGGCCGACATCGATTATCAATCGTCGCCCACCGTCAACATCTGGGGCGGCGAAATCAGCCGGTGGAAGGCATTTTCGGAAGAACTGCGCGTGCTGTCGCAGTTCGACGGGCCGATCAACTTCCTTGTCGGCGGTTACTACCAGACCACCAAGCGCACGTTCGATCAGGTGGTCATCAATGCCAATGCCGAGAACAGCGCCGCACCGGAAGGCTACCGTTACGTCCAGTACGCCAAGAACTCCACCACCGATGGCGAGACGCTGTCCGCCTATGGACAGCTGATCTGGAAGGTCGTGCCCAGCGTCGAAGTCACCGGCGGCGTTCGCTACATCCACGAGACGAAGGACAGCACGTTCTTCCAGCCTTATGCCAATCCGCGCTTTGCGGGCATCAACTATGACGTCACCCGGCGCCTCGTGGCGGATCAGACCTTCACCAACTGGTCACCGGAAGCGACGATCGCCTGGAAGGTAACGCCCGACATCAACGTCTATGGCGCATACAAGACGGCCTACAAGTCGGGCGGATTTTCCAACAGTTCCATCCTGACGCCGCTGACTGCACCCGATTTCTTCACGTTCGATCCTGAAAAGGCCCGCGGATTCGAAGGCGGTGTGAAGACGATGCTGATGAACCGGCAGCTGCGGCTCAACCTCAGCGTCTACAGCTACAAGTACACCGATCTTCAGGTGACGTACCTGGACTCGGCGGCGCTAAGCTACAATTCCGTCAATGCCGGCTCGGCCCGGACGCGCGGCGTCGAACTGGACTTCGAATACATGCCGCATGCGCTGACCGGCTTCTCGCTCAACGGGTCGGTCAATTACAACAAGGCGAACTACGGCAATGGCATTGCGCCGTGTTATGGTGGCCAATCGCTGGCGAACGGCTGCGTTCCGGGCCTGCTGGTGCCGCCGGTTGCCGCCACGCCGACCACGCCGGCGCGGGCAGGCACTCCGGGCCAGAACCTTGACGGTACGCCTACTTTCGCCGCCCCGCGCTGGACCGCGACGCTGGGCGTGAAGTACGACACCGACGTGGCCGACGGCCTGACCGCCGGGTTCGGCATCGATAGCCGCTACAGCTCGAGCTACCTGACGTCGGCTTTTGGTTCGCCGCTGTCGCGCCAGGGTTCGTACATCAACCTCGACGCGCAGATCCACATTCGCACCGCGGACGAGCGGTGGGAACTGGCGCTGCTTGGCAAGAACCTGACCAACCGCTTCGTGGTCACCGGGGTGACCGACGCATCCGGGTCCGGCCTCGGCACCGGCACCAACGTCAATCGCATCGCCGATCAGGCGGGCTTTGGAGCCATGCCGCGCACGGTTGCGCTCCAGCTGACCTGGAAGATGCCGTGATCCGCGCCTGACGCGCCCCCATCTGGAGAGACCCTTGCCCGATACCCTTCCTCTCGATCTTCCCTGCGTGACGCTGCCCCACCTCATGACGGTCGGCGGCACGCTGGCGAACGCCGCCGTCCGCTTCCCCGACCGACCGGCTCTGGTCTACGATGGCCGGGAGGCAACCTGGCGCGAACTGCTGGCGCAAGTGGTCGAGCGCGCGCGCGGGCTGATCGGGCTGGGAGTTCGGGCAGGCGACCATGTCGGCATCCTGGCGCCCAACTGCTGGGATTACGTGGTGCTCTACCACGCGATCGAGATGGTGGGCGGTTGCGCGGTGCTGCTGAACGCCCGCTATCGGCCTGACGATCTTGCCTATGTCATCCCGAAATCGCAGATCCGCTTCCTCTTCGTGGGCGGTCATGCCTGGCGATTCTGCGATTATCGGCCGATGCTGACAGAAGTGTTTCCTGAACTGGCGACATGGTCGGGCGGAGACTTCCGGCTTGCCGCCGCGCCGGCCCTTCGCATGATCGTGGAACTGGGCGACGACCGCGCGGCGATCTGGCCCGGCGTAGAGGTGCTTGAGCGCGCAGCGCAGGGCGTGTCGGCGGATGCCGTGATGGACCGCGCCGCGGCGGTGAAGCCGGAGGACGTCGGCCTCATCATCTTCAGTTCGGGCACCACGTCGCGGCCCAAGGCCTGCATGCTGACGCACGTTTCGCTGTGCCGGATGGGGCTGGCGATGGCTGGCAGTTTCCGCCTGACCGAGCAGGACCGGGTGTGGGACCCCCTGCCCCTGTTCCATATGTCGACGATCCTGCCGATGGCAGGCTGCCGCGCAACGGGCGCGTGCTTCATCGGCATGGGGCATTTCTCCGCTGACGCGGCGATGGACCTGCTGATCGCGCGGCGCCCGACGGTACACTACGCCGGGTTCCCGACGATCATCTCCGCGCTGGTGACGCATCCGGCGTTCGACAGGTACGACCAGTCCGACCTGCGTATCAACCACGTCGTCGGGCCGGTGGATCTCATGCGCCGCTATGGCACGCTGTTTCCCGGCGCGAAGTACGTCAACAGCTATGGCCTGACCGAAGCGACGGGGGTGCCGTGCTACAGCAACATCGACGATCCCGACGACGTGCTGTTCGAGACGTCCGGCCCGATCTGCGAAGGCATGGAAGTAGGCATTTTCGCCGAAGACGACGCGAAGGTGCCTGACGGCACGCCCGGAGAGATCCGGGTGCGCGGCTTTGGCGTCTTTGCGGGCTACTTCGACGATGACGCGGCTACCGCCGCCGCCGTCGATGCGGACGGCTGGCTGCACACCGGGGATCTGGGCCGGATCGGCGCAATGGGCCGCGTGGTCTACGAAGGCCGGCTGAAGGACATGCTCAAAATCGGGGGCGAGAACGTGGCGGCGGTGGAACTGGAGAGCTTTCTGGCCACGCATCCCGCGATCCGCATGGCGCAGGTCGTCGGCGTCCCGGATGATCGCCTGATGGAAGTCGCCGCCGCCTTCATCGAACTGAATCCCGGCGAGACGCTGAGCGAGGAGGACGTGGCGCGCCACTGCGCCGGGCGTATCGCCAGCTACAAGTTACCGCGCTATGTGCGCTTCGTGGAAAGCTGGCCGATGAGCGCCACCAAAGTCCAGAAGTTCGAGCTGCTGCGCGGGTTCAGGCCCGACCGCAAGATAGACCCTGCCCGTGTCACCGGCGCGGGGACATGACGGCGATGGCCCCGGTCGGCCCGGCGGAGCGGGATGACACCCCCCTACCCGAAGCGTCCGACGACGCTGCCGAGCGCGGCGGATCGCTGGCGGGATGGTACCTGATCCTTGTCCTGACCCTGGCCTACACCGTCAGCTTCATCGACCGGCAGGTGCTGAACCTGCTGGTCGGACCGATCAAGGCCGAGTTCGGGCTGAATGACACCCAGCTAAGCCTGCTGCAGGGCGTGGCCTTCACCTCCGCCTATGTGATCATGAGCCCGCTGTTCGGCCGCATTGCCGACGTCGGCAGCCGCAAGGGCGTGCTGATGTTCGGGATCGTGCTGTGGAGCATCGGCACCAGCTGCTGCGGCCTTGCGCGCAGTTACTGGCAGCTTTTCCTTGCCCGGTTCGGCGTCGGCGGGGCAGAGGCCTGCCTGACCCCGGCGGCCTGGTCCATCATCGCCGACGCCTTCCCGCCGCGCATGATCCCGCGCGCCTTCAGTGTCTACATGATGGGACCGTATCTGGGCGGCGGCTTGGCGCTGATCTTCGGGGGTCTATTGCTGCGCGGGGCGGAAAGCTGGGACTTGTCCGCCATACCGCTGCTTGGCGCAATGAAGCCGTGGCAGCTTGTGTTCTTTCTGGCGGGCGTGCCGGGGCTGGCCATCGCGGTGATGATGCTGTTCGTCAAGGAGCCCGTGCGCCGCAGCGCCGCCGGGGCCTCATCCGGGCAGGCGCCCAAGATGACCGGCGAGGAAATCCGCGCCACCTTCCGCCGCTGGCGCGGGTTCTACGGCAACTTCTACACCGGGATGCCGCTGTTCATCGTGACGCTCTATGCCTTTCCCGCCTGGATGCCGACAGTGCTGATCCGCAAGTTCGGAGTTCCCGCCGCCCAGGTCGGCGTGGAATATGGCATCGCAGTGCTCGTCACCGGGTCTCTGGGTGTGCTTGTCAGCCCCTGGGTGGCGCGCCTTGCCGAGCGTTTAGGGCGGCGCGACAGCCTGATGCTGGTGCCGCTGATAGCCTGTGCGGCGATGGTGCCGCTGAGCCTGGCGCTGATGGCCGCCACGACCTACCGCAGCGCCTTCGTCATCGCCACCGCCGCCAGTCTCGTCTACAGCCTGCCGCAGGCACTGTCGTCATCTGCGCTGCAACTGGTGACGCCGAACCGGATGCGGGGCATCGCGTCCTCCATCTACGTCTTCGTCGTCAGCATCGCCGGGCTGGCGCTGGCACCCACTGCCGTTGCGCTGATCACGAACCATGTCTTCAATGACGAAGGCCGGGTGGGAGATTCGCTGGCGATCACATGCGCCGTGGCCGCAGCGGCAGGTGCGGTGTTCCTCTTCCGCGCCCTGCCCGCCTACCGGCGGATGCTGGACGCGGAAACGTGATCAGGCCGCCGGCCCGATCAGGTCGCTGAACAGCGGCGCGCTGCGATGATTATACGGCGCCGTCAGCGCAACGGTCATCTGCACCAGCGTATCGTCCACCAGCGCATCAAGTCCAATGCCCTGGTCGAAGTTGGGAAACCCGCTATCCCGTCGCATCAGCATGTTGAGAAACATCAGCTTGCACAGCCCTACGCGCAGCCGCAGTTCGACCGGCGGCACATAGCTCACCCGCTCGACGATCAGGCGGCGCACCCGGCGCAGGGCGGGCACCGGCACTTCCGGGTCGTCGTAAGGGTGCCGGATGCCCTCGGCCCGCGACCGGGTGAGGTACTGCGCCAGGAATGCGGAATAGGGATGGCGGCCGTTCTCGTCGCTGATCGTCAGGTGAGGCAGGCACATGATTTCCAGCAGGGTGCGTGCATCGCCCAGCAGTCCGGCTTCCTCGGCCCGGTCCAGCATGGCGCTGCGCAGGGGCTCGAACATGTTCGTGCGGTAGTCGAAGATCGCGTAGACCAGCGCTTCCTTGGTGCCGAAGTGGTACTGGACGGCGGTGTTGTTGCCCTGTTCCGCCGCCACCGCGATTTCGCGCAAGGCGACACCGTCGATGCCACGATCCGCAAACAGCTTCTCGGCGGCCTCGATGATCTTCGTGCGCGTCGCGATCGACGTGACGTGCCGCCGTTTGCCCCGCGCCGGGCCAGTCTCGGATGTGATGTCGTGCATGCATTGACCTTCCTGTTCCGCCCGCGCGCCTTACGCAAGATGTTAAGTTCGCCTGTCCGGCGATCCTTTCGACGCTAACCGCATAATCCAGGGAGAACGACTATGACTGATGCCAAGGTTGCCGTTGTGACCGGCGCTGCGCAAGGGATCGGCCTTGCCCTTGCCCGGCGTCTTGCCGAAACCGGCTACCGGGTGGCGCTGCTGGACGTGAACGCCGAAGCGGTGGAGGAGCTTGCGCGCGACCTGCCCGGCAGCATCGCCGTCCGGTGCGACGTGGCAGACCGGGACAGCGTGGAATCCTGTGCCGACCGAATCGCGAACGAGTGGGGCCACGTCGATATCCTGATCAACAATGCCGGCATAAGCCCCAGCCATGGTGGCCGTTCGTTGCCGGTGGAGGAAACCGAGGTCGAGGAATGGCATCGCGTGATCGCGGTCAACCTGACCGGCACTTTCCTGATGTGCCGCAGCCTGCTGCCGATCATGAAGCCGCGCAGCTGGGGGCGTATCGTCAACTTCTCCTCGCAGGGCGGTCGCACACGGTCGCGCCTCTCAGGCGCGCACTACGGAGCGACCAAGGCAGGCGTCATTGGCTTTACCCGCGTGCTGGCGGGGCAGGTGGGCGCGCACGGCATTACCGCCAACTGCATCGCGCCGGGCCGCATCGTCACCCCGCAAAGCGAAAGCTTCGGCGACAAGTCGACTTACGTGGACGACATTCCAGCAGGCCGCCTTGGCCAGACCGATGATATCGTGGCGGGCGTGGAGTACCTCATATCCGACCGCGCCTCGTTCGTGACGGGCACGGTACTGGACGTGAACGGCGGCTTCTACATGCCCTGAGAAGCCGACGACCCGGCCCGCACGTCGAAAAACGCGCGGGCCGGGCCTCCCCCTCATGGCTCTTCGAACCTTATCGCCGCTGGTCGAACCGGCGGCCCAGCATGGCGCCTGCGATGTTCACCTTCTGGATGTCGATCGCACCCCCGGCGATGCCCCAGCCCCAGCTGTCACGCAGGCGGCGCTCCATCGGAAACTCCTTGGAATAGCCGTACGCGCCCATCAGCTGCATGGCATCGCCCGTCACTTCGCGTGCGATGGTGTTGGCAAAGCACTTGCCCGTGGAGCTATGCAGCACTGACGGAAGGCCATCCTCGGCCAGAGACGCCGCGCGCCAGATCAGCAGGCGGGCTGCTTCGATCTTCATCTGCATCTCGGCCAGCTTGATCTGCACCGCCTGGAACTCGACGATGGGCTTGCCGAACTGTTTGCGTTCCTGGACATAGACGCTGACGTCCTCCAGCGCGCCGGATGCCTGCGCCAGTGACATGGTGGCATTGCCGCAGCGTTCGAGGTCGAAGGCCTCCATCAGCTTCTTGAAGCCGCCGCCCGCGTGGACGATGATGTTGTCCAGCGGCACTTCGCAGTCGTCGAAGTTGATGTCCGAAGAGGGGACGCCGCGAAAGCCCATCAGCTGCTCATTGGGCCCGAACGAGATGCCCGGCGCATCCTTTTCCACCAGCACAGCGCCGATACCCTTGGCACCGGGTTCGTCAGACAGGCGGCAGTAGACGACATAGGCATCCGAATGCCCCCCACCCGAGCACCAGCGCTTGGTGCCGTTGATGATCAGTTTGTCGCCCTTCGCCACGCCGCGGGTCTTGAGATCGGTCAGCGCGCTGCCCGCGTCCGGTTCGGACATGGAGACGGCAACCACCATGTCCCCCGCGCAGACGGCGGGCACGACGCGCTTCTTCAGCGTGTCGGACGCGAAGTGCTCGATCGCGCGGACCGGGCCGACAGAGCTTTCGAAGATCGGAAACCCGACTGCCGAGGAGATCTTGCCGAACTCCTCCAGCACAATCAGCGCCTCGATGTTGCCAAGGCCAAGACCGCCGAGGTCGCTCGACACGTTGATGCCCAGAAAGCCCAGTTCAGCGTAGCGCTTCACCAGTTCGCGGCTGGGCGGCTTGTTGTCGCGCTCCAGTTCGGCGGCGATCGCGGGCAGTTCGGCGCGCGCAAATTCACGGGCGGCTTCCTGCAACTGGCGCTGGTCTTCGGTCAGCTTGAAATTCATCGCTTTGGGTCTTTCAGAGCAGGTGCGGGTTTTCGATGAGGTTGGCGAGCGCGGCCATGAAGCGGCCGCCGTCAGCCCCGTCGATGGCGCGGTGATCGCACGATAGCGAAAGGTGGAGGACCGGCACGATGCGGATCGCGCCGTCGTCGTCGATGGGTTCGGGACGGGCGGTGCCGACGGCCAGGATCGCGCCCTGCGGCGGGTTGATGATGGCGTCGAACTGTTCAACCCCGAAGCCGCCGAGGTTCGAGAGCGAGAAGCTGCCGCCGGTGAATTCCTCCGGTTTCAGCTTGCCGCTGCGCGCGCGCTGGGCAAGGCTCTTCATGGTCGCGCCGATCTCGGCCACGGTCATGTCGTCGGCGGCAAAGACGATGGGGGTGACAAGGCCCTTCTCGGTCGCCACCGCCACCGCGATGTCGGCGGCGCCGAAGCGGTGGATCTCGTTCCCGTGGACCTGCACGTTGACGGCCGGAACTTCCATCAGCGCAAGAGCGGCGGCCCTGACGATGAAGTCGTTGACGCTGGGCCTGTCTGGGCCAAGCGATGCACGCAGGGCCAGCAGGCGGTCCGCACGAACGCGGCGACGCACGTAGAAGTGCGGGATCTGCTGCTTCGCCTCAGTCAGCCGCCGCGCGATGGTGCGGCGCATGGAGGACATGGGCAGGACATCGACGTTATCCCCCGACGGGCGCGGGGAGGATGCGGGTGCGGTCGCTGGGGTGGCTGCTGCGGCGGGCGCAGGCACCTCAACAGGGGCGCTCTGCTGCACGATGGCGAGGACGTCGTCGCGGCGCACCTTGCCCCTCGCGCCGGTGCCCTTGACGGTGGCAAGGTCCAGCCCGTGCAGCGCGCCAAGGCGGCGTGCGACAGGGGTGGACAGCACCGCGCTGTCCGGCGTGGCCGCGAAGACGCCCACGAGTTGCGGGTTGACTGCGGGGCGGGCCGCCTGATGCACGTCCTGCGCGAAGATCCGCCCCCCCCGACCCGAGCCGGACACGGTGCCAAGATCGACCCCCAGCCTCTGCGCCTCAGCAAGCGCGGCAGGGCTGATGGAAAGCCCTTCAGGCACCGGCGGAGCGGACACTGCCGCGGCGGCAGCAGGCTCCGGCGTAGGCTTATGCGGAGGCGCGTCCTCACCTTCGGGACCGAAGCCGCTCTCGGACGGCCGAAATGCCGCGATTACCGCGTCGATGTCCGCCGCGCTGGCCTCACCGCCGTCGCTCAGCACCGCCAGCAACGCCCCGACCGGGTAGGTCTGCCCTGCTTCGGCCAGGATGCGCACGAAGCGCCCGTCCTTTTCAGCCTCGATCTCATTGGTGATCTTGTCGGTTTCCACCAGCGTCAGGACGGTGCCGCGCTCGAACGGGGCGTTTTCCGCCACCATCCAGTCGGCGATGGTGCCTTCGGCCATCTCGATGCCCCACTTGGGCATCGTGAAGGGAGTGAGTTTGGTCATGCCCCCTCCCCTCAGCGGAAGGCGAGGACGCGGCGCACCGCATCCTCGATCTTCTGGGGTGAAGGCACCCACGCACGTTCCAGGTTGCGGGCGAAGGGGATCGGGCTGTGCGGCGCGGTCACCATCGCGGGCGGCGCTTTGAGGCTGGTGAAGGCGCGCTCCGTCACCATCGCGGCGATGTCCGCTGCCAGGCTGCAACGCGGCGGGCTTTCGTCCACCACGACCAGTCGCCCGGTCTGCTCCACCGATTCCAGGATCGCGTCCTCGTCCAGCGGGCTGGTGGTGCGCAGGTCCAGCAGGTCCATGCCGATGCCGTCTGCCGCCAGCTTGTCCGCCGCCTTCTCCGAAAAGCTGACCATGCGCCCGCAGGCGACCACGGTGACGTCGCCGCCCTCTCGCACCACCCGCGCCTCGCCGAAGCGCTGACGATGGTCGCCGTCAGGCACTTCGCCTTTCACGCCGTAAAGCGTCTTGTGTTCGAAGAACATCACCGGATCGTCGCCGCGCAAGGCTTCAGTGAGAAGGCCCTTGGCGTCCGCCGGGGTCGTCGGCAGCACGACCTTGAGGCCGGGCATCGCCGTCAGCATGGCATAGACCGACTGGCTGTGCTGCGCCGCCGTCTGCATCCCAGCGCCATAGACCAGCCGCACCACGGCGGGGCACTTCGTCTTGCCGCCGAACATGTAGCGGAATTTCGCCATCTGGTTCCAGATCTGATCGAGGCTGACACCCACGAAATCCGCGAACATCAGTTCGGCCACCGGGCGCTTGCCTGAAAGCGCCGCGCCAGCGGCCGCGCCGATGATGGCGCTTTCGCTGATGGGCGTGTCGATCACGCGTTCGGGCCCGAACTTCTTCCACAGGCCCGGACTGGTGCCCCAGATGCCGCCGATCGCTTCGGGGCCGCCCGCCGTGCCATTGCCGCCCACCACGTCCTCGCCCAGCAGGATGATGTCGGAATCGCGTTCCATTTCCGCATGCAGCGTCGAGACGATCGCCTCGCGGATGTTCATGATGGCCATCTGCGGTTCCTCAGTAATATTCGACGTAGACGTCATCGGCGACGGTGGCGGGATCGGGCTGCTCGTCGGCGCGCGCTTCGGCCACGGCTTCCTCGATCAGGGCAAGCACTTCGGCATCGACGGCATTGAGGTCCGCCTCCGTCAGCAGCGCGGCGCCGGTCACGCGAGCGCGGAAGGCCTTCAGGCAGTCCCGCTCGGCGCGGATGCGGTCGAGTTCGCCCTTGCCGCGATAGCGCTGCGGATCGCCTTCGAAATGACCGTAGTAGCGCTCTGTATCCAGCTCGATCGCAGCCGGGCCGTTGCCGGCGCGGACATATTCGAGCAGTTCGGAAAACGCCGCATAGGTATCAAAGAAGTCGCAGCCGTTGGCGCGCCATGCCTTCATCCCGAAACCTTCGGCGCGGCTGGCGATGTCGTTGCTGGTGCCGACCGCATAGGCATCGCCGGTGTGTTCGGAGTAGTGGTTGTTTTCGAAGACGAAGATCGCCGGAACCTTGGTGACGACGGCAAGGTTCATTGCTTCGAAGGTCGTGCCCTGATTGCAGGCGCCGTCGCCGGAAAACGTGATGCCGACGCGGCCCTTGCCGTCGATACGCGCAGCGATCGCGGCGCCCACCGCCTGCGGCGCACCGCCGCCGACGATGCCGTTGGCGCCCAGCATCCCGACGTCGAGGTCGGCGATGTGCATCGATCCCGCACGGCCTTTGCAAAGCCCGCCCGCGCGGCCGTAGATTTCCTTCATCATCCCTTTCACGTCGCAGCCCTTGGCAATGCAGTGGCCATGGCCGCGATGGGTGGAGACGATCTTGTCGTCGGCGGTCAGCTGGTCGCAGATGCCCACGGCAACCGCTTCCTGCCCGGCATAGAGGTGCGTGAAGCCGCCGATCTCGCCGGTCTTGATTTCTTCGTGCAGGCGCTCCTCGAACGCGCGGATGGTCTTCATCCGGCGATAGGCACCCAGCAGTTCGTCGCGGTTCAGTTGCAAGGCCGCTGCTCCCGTGTGTTGGTCTTTGTCGGCGCCCCGGACCTGAGCCGGGACCGGTGGCTGTCGCTAGACGCGCCCTGCCGAGGGTCGGGTGACTCTCGGTCTGCGGTCCGGGCGAGAAATGACGTTCGTGTCACAAGTCATCCGGCCCCTTCCCGTCCTGGTAGATGTAGTCGTCCAGCACCTTGTGGAAGTGGCGGATGCGCAGTTCCTGGTCGCCGATCCACAGGCCGGGAAAGAAGTCTGACTGCATGCCCGTCTGCACCGTGGGCAGGTTGAAGGCATCCTGATCGAGCACCTGTCCGATGGTCTTGTCGCCATGCGCGAAGCGCTGGTGGCGCACCCGTTCGGGCCATTCCTCACCCTCAGGCACCAGCTCGAACATCCAGATATCGTAGTACATCCGGTTCGGGTCGGTGGCGTGGGGGCGCTGGCGGAACAGCATGACGTCGTCGGCATGGACGTTCACCGATACGTTCGGGAAGATCGTGTAGTGATAATCGTCCGTCAGCTGCTCGTCATTCAGCTCGGAATAGTCCTTGCCCTGCGAGGGGCCATGTTCGCGCTTGAACAGCTGCACGTCGCGGCGAATGTCGGAGACGCGGCCTTCGTACTCGGCGGGGTCCATCCCTGCCTTCACCATGATCTCGTGGATCGCAGGCGGGATCTGGCTGGGCATGGCGACGCGCGGAGAGATCGCCGCGAACGGGATCAGGTAACGGTTGTGCTTGCCGTAGCAGTCGATCTGGACGTTGACGTCATCGAGATACCATTTCAGCTGCGGGTGGATGCCCTGAACGTGATACGTCTCGCTGAAGGCGTCGACAGAGGTCTTCCAGTTGCAGTCCCACTCCACGGTGATGTCGCGCTTCCACGCCATGCGTTCGGGGTGATAGGGCTCCAGATGCTGCTTGAGCGGGTCGATGAAGTCATCGAACGGTTCGACGTCCGAATTCAGCGAAAACCAGACGAAGCTGTTCCACTCCACGACCGGCAGCGTCGTCAGCTTCATCGCTTCCGGGCCGCCCTGATGGAAGGTGCAAAGGTCGGGGATGTGGTTGAGCTGGCCATCCAGGCCATAAGTCCAGTGGTGGTACATGCACTGGAACTTCTCGGCATTGCCGCGCCCTTCGGGGCGCAGGCGGTTGCCGCGATGGAGGCACACGTTCGGAAAGGCGCGGACGGAGCCGTCCGCCTGGCGCACGATCAGCACCGATTCCTTGCCGATGTCGGTGCAGATGTAATCGCCCGGCTCCTTGAGGTCGTCGGACCGGCCACCCAGCAGCCAAACCTTTGTCCAGACGCGCTCCCATTCCAGCTTCATGAAATCGGGCGAGAAATAGCGCGCGGCGGGGATGATGGCGGTACCCAGTTCCGGGTCCGGCGCGCGCTCCACCGGGGTGCCGTTGCCGGTGGACTCGGGATCGACGCGGAACACGTCGACTACGCGCCTGACGTCCATCGCCGCCCGGTCCCAGCCCATCACATGCGGTTTCATCAGAACTGCGTCCTGTTGGTGAAGCCCCCGTCGACCACGAGGTGCGAACCGTTGCACCAGCTTGCCGCATCGCTGGCGAGGAATGCGATGGCCTTGGCGACTTCTTCCGGCCTGCCAAGGCGGCCCATCGGCTGCTGGCGAAGCTGCGAATTGTAGAACTTCTCCATCGTGCCCTTGATCATGTCCCAGTTGCCGCCCTCGAACTCGATCGGGCCGGGGGAGACGACATTCACGCGGATGTTGTTCTTGCCGTGCCACAGGGCCAGCTGCTTGCCCCAGGTGATGAGGCTGGCCTTCATCGCGTTGTAGGGCTGCGGACCGCCCATCGCTTCGGCGACGGAGGTGGTGCCGATCAGCACGATGGAGCCGCGCTTCTGCTCGGTCATCGTCTCCAGCACGCCTTCCACGGCCCGGACTACGCCCATGACGTCGGTCTCAAAGGCGTTGTACCAGTATTTCTCGCTGCCCATGCCGCCGCCCGCAGACAGGAACGGAATAAGGATATCGACCCCGTCCAGTTCCTGCGTCGCCCAGTCGAGCCAGGCGCGGTATTCTTCAGGCTGCTTCACGTTCACCGGCTTGCCGACGACTTTGGTACCGTACTTCGAAAGTTCGGCCACAGCGTCCTTCACGCTGTCTTCGCTGCGCGCGGTCAGGGCGATGTCGCACCCTTCACGCGCCAGCACTTCGGCCACCGAATAGCCGATGCCGCGCGCCGCGCCGACGAGGATTGCCTTCTTGCCCGACAGTCCCAGATCCATAGCGCCTCTTCCCTTGTCCTGTGGCGCCGTCGGCGGTTTTCGCAGGTGACGGCGCTGAATGTCTTGCTGCAATCCTGCGTCATCCCCGATGGCGATGCAACAAAAAAGACAAGCACGACTGCTTTTTATTACGCCGTTTGCAGCTCTGCGATCAGCTGTTCGCGCAGGCGAAACTTCTGGATCTTGGAGGTGGACATGGGCCAGTCCGCCACGAAACGGACGTGACGCGGGATCTTGAAGCTGGCGATCCGTCCGCGGCAATGCTCGATCAGTTCCGCCTCGGTTGCGCTCTCGCCCTCGGCCAGTTCGACGAAGGCGGCAGGGACTTCGGCATAGCGATCGTCCGGCAGGCCGACCACCTGCGCCAGCTTCACCGCCGGATGAGTCTGAAGCATGGCCTCGATCTCCGCCGCCGCCACGTTCTCGCCGCCGACCTTGAGCATGTCCTTGGTCCGGCCATGGAACATGACGTTCCCGTCCGCGTCGATGGAACCGATGTCGCCCGAATAGAACCAGCCATCGCGGATGGCCTGCGCGGTCTTCTCGGGCGCGTTGTAATAGCCCTTGAGGATGTTGGGGCCGCCCAGCACGATCTCACCCCGCTCACCGGGGCCGCAGTCCAGCCCGCTTTCGGGATCGACGATCCGCACGTTCCACTCGTCCAGCGGCACACCGCAGCGGCCCGTGCGTACCTCGTAATTGTCCGAAAGTCGGCTTGTGGACACCGTGCCAGCGGCTTCTGTCAGGCCGAACGTGCCGACCTGAATCGTATGCGGCATCGCTTCGGCGACCGCCAGCTTGATCCATTCGGGCTGCACCGCGAAGTTGGAGTTCATCACCCTCAGCTTCGACAGGTCGGTGTCCTTGAAGGTCGGGTGCGTGATGAGATCCTGCATGATCGTGACGAAGCTGGGATAGGCGATCGTCGCCCCTTCGCGGCCCAGCATCTCCAGCCCCACCCCGGCATCGAAGCGCGGGATGGTCATGTATGCGCCGCCAAGGTCCAGGATCATCGTCATCGGCAGGATACCGGCGATGTGGAAGATCGGCAGCGGCGACCAGACCTTGTCGGCCTGCGTGCATTCGTAGCGAATGCCAAGGTTGCGGCTGTTCGCCACTTGCGCCCGGTGGCTGATCATCGCCCCCTTGGGGTTGGCGGTGGTGCCCGAGGTATAGAGGATCATCGCGGTATCCTGCGGGGCAACCGCATCGATGCGCGCGTCGATCTCCGTCTCGGGTGTCGCTTTCCCGGCTGCCAATGCGGCACTTGCGGGCACCAGATAGGGTGCGCAGCGCTCGTCCAAGCATACGATGGAGCGCAGGCGCGGCGATTCCGGCAGATCGAGCGCCCACGGATCCTGCGCGGACGACAGCGACGGCAGTGCCGCTTCCAGCCGCGCGGTGAAGTCCAGCCCGTCGGCCACCTTGCCGATCGTAACGATAGCGACCAGATCCGCGTCCGCCGCCACGAAGCCGAGTTCGCTGGCCTGATACCGGGCGTTGACGGGCACCGCGACCGCGCCGGTCATGGTGATGCCGTAGAACGCGGTTATGAAATCTGCACACGTGGGGAGCAGCAGGCCTACGTTGTCGCCCGGCCCCACCCCCATCGCCACCAGTGCCCTGGCCCAGTCGCGCGCGGCGCGGTTGAGCTGGTCGTAACTCAGCCGCCGGTCCGGCAGCACAATCGCGTCGCGCTGCGCGAAAGCTGCGGCGGAGGACCTTATCATCTCGCCCATAGTCAGGATCGGCTCTGCGCCCATGCCCGCTCTCCCATGTCCTGTAGTCTATCACGCCGGGCATGGATAGCACCCGGTCTTGTGAACCTGTGTGTGGCGCAGCTTATCAAGCGGTTCGAGAATTACAATCAGTCATGTCTGTTTTGTTTAATGCCGGTGCAGCGGGCGCGCGCACTTGCCTATCAGGTGGCCACAGGCGTAAGCGGGCACGCATAGCGGACACTCGCGACATTATTTCCCAGGCGAATCACATGGCCCTTTCGCGTACCCGATCGACCCGCACTGCCAAGCCTGCGGCCACGCCCGCCACCCGCCCCGGCGGCACCACCCTGCAGGCCGCCAAGGCCGCACAGACGCGCGGGCGGCTGATCGATGCGACGGTGCGCTGCATCGTCAAGCACGGCTATGCCAACACGACGACGCCGCGCGTGGCCGAGGAGGCCGGCTTGTCGCGCGGGGCGATGATGCACCACTTCGAGAACGGCGCCGCGCTGATCAAGGCGACGATCATCGAACTGCACGAAAAGCGTCTGCGCGCCTTCCGCCGCGCCGCCGAAAAGCCGGAAGAGCATGACGTCGACACGCTGGTGGAAACATACTGGGCGCAAGTGCAGAAGCCCGCGTTCATCGCTTTTCACGAGCTTGCTGTCGCCGCCCGAACCGACCGCGAACTGGGCGCAATCCTGTTCCCCTTGCAGGAGGAGTTCCGCGAACGCTTCAACGCGCAGGCAGAAGCGCTCTTCCCCGAATGGCGCGATGCTCCTGCCGAGTTCGACATGGCGATGAACCTGTCGCAAACGATCCTGGAAGGCATGGCGATCGCCGTCCAGACCGGCGCCATGGACAAGGCCAAAGTGCCGATGATGCTGGTTCATCTGGAAAACCAGATTCGCGCGCTGATGCAGCACACGAGCGGCTCCGGCTCCGTCTAAAAACAATCTTGTTTGTCTTTTTGTCCTGCCGGCGCTACCGTGGTGGTCGGCAGAGGGAAAAGCCGCGTCGATGCGCCCCCTGCCCCGATTCGCAAGGAGAGAGATTTGGACGCGCCCAGAACCTTCACCGCCAAGGTGTTTCGCCCTGAAGACGACGGGCCGGACAGACCGGCGCGGGGGCTGGATGAAAACCTGCTGCGCGAACAGTCCACCATCTATCGTGACGACCTGCTGGCCGGTCAGACCGTTCTGATCACCGGTGCTGGGAGCGGCATGGGCAAGGCTGCGGCCTATCTTGCAGCAAGGCTGGGCGCGCAGGTCGCCATCTGCGGGCGCGATCCCGACAAGCTTCAGGGCACCGTTGACTTCATCCGCGACGCCGTCGGCAGTACGGTGCTGGCCGTTCCCACCAACATCCGCGACCCCGAAGCGGTGGAAGCGCTGATCGGGCGGGTTCACGATCACTTCGGCGGCATCGATACGCTGGTCAACAATGCCGGCGGCCAGTTTCCGCAGGACGCCATCGACTTCACCCGCAAGGGGTGGCTGGCGGTAATTGACACCAACCTCAACGGCACCTGGTGGATGATGCAGGAAGCGGCCAAGCGCTGGCGCGCCGATGGCAAGCCGGGCAACATCGTCAACATCGTCGCCAACGTGGAGCGCGGCATGCCTCAGGCGGCGCATACCTGCGCGGCGCGGGCGGGCGTGATCTACCTGTCGAAGACGCTGGCGACGGAATGGGCGCCCTGGAACATCCGCGTCAACTGCATCGGGCCCGGTGTGATCGAGACCGAGGGGTTCCGCATGTACCCCGAAGAAGCACTGGCCCGCTTCCACAAGGCGAACCCGATGAAGCAGCGCGGCAACGCCTGGGACGTGGCCGAGGCTATCGCCTATCTGGCGTCCCCGGCGGCCCGGTTCATCAATGGCGACCTGATGATCCTGGACGGCGGGCAGGCGCAGTGGGGCGTCATCTGGCCGGCGGGCATGCCGGAATACTTCAGCGAGGATGGCGCCGCCTGAGCGCGGTAAGGCCACGATAAGGCCACCTTAAGGTGCCGCTAAGGCGACGCTGACGAACAGCAGCGAAATACGGGAGAGAAGCATGGGCCGGGTTGAAGGAAAAGTCGCGCTGGTAACCGGTGGCGGCTCTGGACTGGGCGCTGCCGACTGCGAGGCCCTGGCACGCGAAGGCGCAATCGTGGTCGTCACCGACGTCAGACAGGAAACCGCCGCCGCCGTAGCCGGGCGCATCGGCAATGGCGCACTGGCGCTGGCGCTCGACGTGGCGGACGAAGCGCAGTGGATCGGCGTGATGCACGAGATCGAGGCGCGCTTCGGCAGGCTCGACATCCTCGTCAACAACGCCGGGGTCGTGCTGAGCGCCGATGTAGAGGACACGACGCTGGAGCAGTTCCGCTGGGTCAGCGCGATCATGACCGACGGCGTGTTCCTGGGCTGCAAGCATGCGATCCCGCTGATGAACAAGCACGACGGCGGATCCATCATCAACATGAGTTCGACTGGCGCGCTCTTGGGCTATCCGATCTTCTTCGCCTATTCCGCCGCCAAGGGCGCGGTACGCGCCATGACCAAGTCGGTGGCGGTGATGTGCCAGGAAAAGGGTTACAGGATACGCTGCAACTCGGTGCATCCCGGCGCGATCGAGACACCGATGGTGCAGACGGCGGAAGGCCGCTTGGACCGTCCGCGTGAAATCCCCGAAGGCGTGCTGCCGCCAGGCACACCCGGCCACCCCAAGGATGTGGCCGCGCTGGTCCTGTTCCTGGCCTCGAACGAATCGCGCTTCATCACCGGCGCCGAACTGGTGATCGACAACGGTGTGACGATCCGCCCCTTCTGACGCCGGCGGACAGGCGGGGGACGATCGGTTCATCCCCCGCCCTTGACTGTCAGCTGCCGCCGTCCAGCCAGCGATCCAGTTCGACATGGAAATGGCGCAGGCGGGCTTCCTGTTCGCCCCATAGCGGCCCCCGGAACCCGCGCGAGCGTGCGCCTGCCTGAACGATCGGCAGCAGGTCCGAATCCTGGTCGAGCACTTCGCCCATTCCCGGCGGCTCCCCGAGCCCGGTGTGGACGGCCTCGGGCCGCGTGGCACCGGTGACGTCGACATCTTCGCCCAGCCCCATCCAACCCGGCGCGCCATAGCCCGGCGCCTCCACATGGCGATAGAGGATAGTCGTCTCGTAAGTGAACTGCTCCGGATCGCTGGCGTGCGGCTTGAAGCGGTGCAGGAACACCGCTTCGGGGTGGCAGCCGATCTGCGTGTTGGGAAAGATGCCGAAGATCGTGCTGTCCGTCAGTTGCGCGTCGGAAAAGTGCGAATAGTCCAGTCCGATGCGCGCCGCCCGTTCGCGCTTGGCATGGGCGACCGCGGCGCGGCTTTCCATGGCAGTGCCGGTGAACCCGTTCGGGTCGATCCCCGCATCGGCCAGCAGCGCCGCGATGCCGGGATTGATCGCATCCTGATCGGGAAAGTGCGAATTGGGCTGCGCCATCGGCACGAACTGTCGCGAGAGCCCGCCGGGGAACAAGTCGATATGCGTCCGGTCGTCGATCACGCCCATCGTCTGGGGATGGATGGCATGCAGATGATAGCTTTCGTAGAAAGCGTCGATCCCGCCTTTCCAGTTCGCCGCCCAGTCGGAGCGGCGGTGCTGCACGACGTGCATCCGATCCATCCGGTAGGTTTCCAGCATGGGCAGGACCGGGGCCAGATACTCGGTCAACGGCGGGGCATCCTGCGCCATGCAGATAAAGATCAGCCCCACCGCCTCCTCGGCACGAACGGAGGTGAGGTCCGTTCCATGGCACAGCACTTCGGGCCGGAAGGTTTCGGCGTCGGTGACCTTCTGGTTGTGCCCGTCAAGGCCGAACCGCCATGAGTGGAACGGGCAGGTGAAGCTGTCCTGACTGCCCATATCGGTGGTGACAAGCCGGCTGCCGCGATGCGGGCACACGTTGTAGTGTGCCGCAACGGAGCCGTCTTCCTGCCGCACGACGATGAAGCTTTCTGGCCCGATATCGAACTTCACCCAGTCGCCCGGCTCGGGGACGTCGCTCGATGGCGCGGCAAGCAGCCAGGTTCGGGCGAAGACCTGCTCCCACTCGCGCGCGAAGACTTCGGGCGATGTGTAGCGGGCGGGATCAGGCCGTTCGCTGCCGTTGTCGATGGCGGGTGCGGGGCGGTCGAAGGGGTGGTCAGAACCCTTGTGGACCGCCCAACTGCGCGGATCGTAGTTCATGGCGCCACCGCCATTCGCCGGTCGAGTTCGGCGTGGAAGTGCCGCAGGCGGCCCTCCTGCTCGCTCCACAGCGGCCCCCGGAACCCGCGTGAGCGCGCGCCGGCCTGCACGATGGGGAGCAGATCGGAGTCCTGATCCAGCACTTCGCCCAGACCCGGCGGTTCGCCCAGCCCGGTATGGACGATTTCAGGCCGCGTTGCGCCCGTCATGTCCACGTCGTCGCCCAGCCCCATCCATGCCGGTGCGCAGTATCCCGGCGCATCGACGTGGCGATACAGGATGCAGGTGTCGTAAGTGAACTGGTTGGGATCGCTGGCGTGCGGCAGGAACCGGTGGAGAAAGATCGCCTCGGGGTGGCAGCCGATCTGCGCATTGGGGAACAGCGAGTAGACCACAGAATCGCTGAGCTGGCTGTCGCTGAACTTGTCGTACCCAAGGCCCAGTTCTTCCGAGCGCTGGCGCTTGGCCTGCTGCACGGCCCGGCGCGTTTCCGCCGCCGTGCCCTGATAGACCTCGGGGTCTATGCCCGCATCGCGCAGCATCAGCTGAATGCCGGGATTGACCGTCTCCTGATCCGCGTAACGCGCCGCGGGCTGAGCGAAAGGCACGAACTGCCGCGAAAGACCGCCCGGCCACAAGTCGATCTGGGTGCGATCGTCCATCAGGCACTGCGTTTGCGGATGGACCGCGTGGAGGTGGTATATCTCGGCAAAGGCATCGACGCCGCCCTTCCAGTTGGCGCCCCAGTCGGAACGGCGATGCTGGACGACGTACATCCGGTCGATTTCGTAGAGTTCCAGATGCGGCAGGATCGGCGCCAGCCAGTCGGTGACTGGCCCAACGTCGGGGTCCATGCAGATGAACACCAGCCCCACCGCCACTTCGCAGCGCACGGACGTAAGGTTGCGGTCATGGCACAGGACTTCGGGCCGGAAAGTTTCAGGATCGGTGACCGCCACGTTGCGGCCTTCCAGGTCGAACTTCCAGGAGTGGAACGGGCAGGTGAAGCGGTCGAGCGAACCGAAATCGGCGGTCACCAGACGGCTGCCGCGATGCGGGCACACGTTGTAGTGGGCGTGGACGGCGCCATCGTCCCCGCGCACGACGATGAAGTTCTCCGGCCCGATCGCGAACGTGAAGAAGTCCCCCGTCTCCGGGATGTCCGATGCGCAGCCGGCCAGCAGCCAGCTTCTGGCGAATACCCTGTCCCATTCCTCGCGCATGAAATCGCGGTCGAAATAGCGGCGTGCGTCGGGGCGGCCGGTGCCGTTGTCGATCGGCGCCACACGGGCGTTGAAGGGGTGCGGGGTGCCGACGTGGATGTTCCAGTCGTCGAAATCGAGCTTCATCATGGGGCTCCCTCTCCTTTGGGATCCTCCCGCCCGGCAAGCTCTCTATGGCCCGACTCAAGCAGGGTGGACATTCATTAGAAAACAGTCATGAATGTTTTTCAAGAGAAACGCGATGTATCGGGAGTATGACGGCCATGAGCCGCTTCTATGGCAGGATTTTTCAGGTAGCCTATGTCGTTCCCGACCTTGACGAGGCGGTGGAGCACTGGACCCGCAACATGGGCGTCGGCCCGTTTTACGACTTTCCCGTGCCGCTTCCCTTCGACGAACTGTTCGTGGAGGAACGCGCGGCGGCGGTGGACGAACCGATCTTCGGCGGCGTGTCCATCAGCTACAGCGGTGACACCATGATCGAACTGATTCAGCCCGGAAGCGCCGGATCGACCTATCGCGATTTTCTGGAAAGCGGGCAGCGCGGCGTCCACCACTACGGCACGTTCGTGGATGATTATGCCGCCACCATGGACCGGGCCCGCGCGCACGAAATTTCCGTCGTGCTGGAAGGCCGCCTGCCGCTGTCGCAGTTCGCCTATCTCGACACCGCGCGCGATGGCCTCAGCCCGCTGATCGAAGTGATCGCGCCGCTGCCGCCGATGCTCGACCTCTTCGCGACGATCCGCACCGAGACCGAGAACTGGGACGGCACCGACCCGCGCCGCGCGATCTGACACGGACAGCGCAAGTCCTCACCTGGTCGGAAGCGCGAAGGCGACCACCGAATCCCCCGGCGTGGTTCCCATGTAGGCATGGCCCCCGGCGGCGATGACCACATACTGGCGTCCCGTCCTGCGGGACACATACGTGATCGGCGTCGCCTGCCCGCCCGCCGGAAGCCGGCCCTTCCACAGCTCCCTGCCGCTCGCAGTGTCGAATGCGCGCAGGTAATCGTCCATTGCCGCGCCGATGAAGGTCACGCCGCCCGCCGTGGTGGCCGAGCCGCCAAGGTTGAACGCGCCCGGCAGCGGGATGCTGAGCGGGGCGGTGTCCGCCGACGTGCCGAAAGTGCGGCTCCACGCGATCCGACCGGTGGTGAGATCCACGGCCGCCAACCTGCCCCATGGCGGGGCTTCGCACGGGATGCCCAGCGGTGACAGCATCGGCAGCAGGCTGACGCCGTAATCCGTGCCGTATTGCGGAAGATAGCCCGGCGCATGGGAATCCTTCGCCAGCGCGGGTCGGTCGGTACCGTTGCCATGGCGGAATAGCCGCACCTCCTGCGGAATAGCGGCGGAGTTTACGATCATCAGCTTGCGCACCGGATCGATGCTGACGCTGCCCCAGTTGAGAATGCCGAACGTGCCCGGCCACTGCAGCATCCCCCGCTCCGAGGGCGGCGTGAACATGCCCTTGTAGTCGAGCGAGCGAAACCGGATGCGGCACCACATCTGGTCCAGCGGAGTCACGCCCCACATCCCCGCCTCGGATAGCGGCGGGGGCGCGAAGGATGCGAAGCCAACCGGATAGGGCTGCGTCGGCGCATAGCGTTCTCCGGGCAGCGTGCCGCGCGGAACCGGGCGTTCCTCCGCCGGGACCAGCGGCTTGCCGGTCGCCCGGTCGAGAACGAAGATCTCGCCGCGCTTGGTCGGCACTACCAGCGCAGCGACCTTGCGGCCCTTCAGCGTGAAGTCGGCGACGACAGGCTGCGCGGGCAGGTCGTAGTCCCACAGGTCGTGGTGGACCGTCTGGAAGGCCCAGCGCACCCGGCCCGTCGCAGCGTCCAGTGCCACGATCGAGCTGGCATAACGCTCCAGGAAGGCGGACCGGTGCGTGCCGACATGGTCCGGCGTGGCATTGCCGGTGGGTACATAGACCAGCCCCAGCGCCGGGTCGGCACTGAACGCGGTCCAGGCATTCACCGACCCGCGCGTCCACTGCTCTCCCGCCTTCAACGGCGGGGCATCGTCGGGACGGCCGCTGTCCCAAGCCCAGAGCAGCCGCCCGCTTTTTACATCGAACGCCCGTACCACGCCGGACGGATCGTCCCTGGTGTAGTTGTCCCGCACATAGGCGCCCAGGATCGCCGTGTTCCCGACGATGACCGGCGGGGACGAGGTGTAGGAGCGGAACGGGTCCACATCGCCCAGCCCTTCGTCGAGGTTGACGGTGCCGCCGCGGCCGAAATCCGGACACGGCCTGCCGGTGGCAAGATCGCTGGCCAGAAAACGGCCGTCCACCGTCATGGAGAGGATGCGTTGCGCACACATCCCCGTCGCGGCAGGATCGGCATGGTAGGAGACACCGCGACAGTTCAGCATCTGCGCATTGCCGATCCGGGTATGCGGATCGCGCAGCCAGACCTGCCGGCCGCTGTCGGCATCAAGCGCAAAGACCTTTCCGGTGGGAGAGCAGAACACGACCCTGTCGTCCACCATCAGCGGCGTCGCCATGAAGGATATGGACTTGATCCCGGGCATGTTCGCCTTGGTGTCGCCCGTCCGGAAGGTCCATGCCGGTTCGAGCCTTGCGGCATTGGCCGGCGTGATCCGGGCAGCGGCCGAATGGCGGGTGCCGAAAACATCGGCGCCATAGTCAGTCCACTGCGTGCCGGACGGATCAAGGGAAGCCACGGTGTCGCCCCGCGTAGACGATACCTCGAAGACGGGGACGATCAGAAACGTGCCGACCAGCGCCGCGCATGCGGCGATCACGATGCCGCCCAGCCCCCAACGCGTCCCCGTATCCGCTGCATCGCTCAGCCGCCGTCGCACGATGGGCAGCGCCAGCAGCGCGCCGATCGCCGTCGGGCCGGCAAGGCGGGGCAGCAGCTGCCAGAATTGCACGCCTACTTCCCAGAACGACCACCCCAGCGTCGCCAGCAGCATGGCGGCATAGAGCCACAGCCCGCGCGCGTTCCCGCGCCAGAGCAGCACGCCTGACATCACGCAGGCAAGCCCGGTGGCCAGATAGTACGCCGAGCCGCCAAGCATCAGCAGCCACACCCCGCCAACCACCAGTACCAGGCCGATGACCACAAGCAGCACGCCTGCCACCCAGCGCGGCCAACGATGCAGCCTGCCCCTGGCACCATGCCCATTGCGATTGTCCTGCACGCGATCGTCTCCCGGATAGGCGCGCCATCGCACGCGCAGTCGCGCGGTGGCTGTTTTTAGGTTTGTTTAAGGCGCGCGGGCGTTCAGCCCGTCTCGATCACCGCCAGCGGTTCGCGCACGTCCACCGTCTCGCCCGCTGCGGCAACGATGCGCAGCAGCGTACCCGCCACCGGCGCCGGGACTTCGACGGTCGTCTTGGCGGCTTCCACCTCGACGATGTTCTCTCCCTCTTCCACCCGGTCGCCCGGCTCCTTCAGCCAGCGCACGATTTCTCCGTCCTGCATGCCCATGCCGTATTGCGGCAGCACCATCGTAAATTCGGCCATCTTGGTCTCCTCAGGCAGGTTGCGGAACGCCGACGAGGCGGCGGGCGGCGGCAACGATGCGCTCCACGGACGGATAGAGCGGCTTTTCGATGTGCGGGCTGAACGGGAGGTGCGTGTCGGGCGTGGTGATCCGCACCACCGGCGCACGCAGCGCCTCGAACGCATCCTCGACAATCGTGGCGGCGATTTCGCTGGCGGCGCTGCAGGTCCTGTTCGCCGGGTCGACGCAGATCGCGCGGCCGGTCTTGCGCACCGAACGCAGGATCAGATCACGGTCGAGCGGGACCAGCGTGCGCGGGTCGATAACTTCCAGCGAGATACTCTCGCCCTGCAGCTGCTTCGCCGCCTTCAGAGCCACATTGACGCCGCCCGCGATGGCCACCACGGTGATGTCGGTCCCCTCGCGCTTGATGTCGCCCTTGCCGATAGGGATCAGGAAATCGGGGTCGTCCGGCACTTCGGCCTTGTTCATCCAGCAGGTGCCGTCCTCGAAGCTGAGCACAGGGTCGTCATCGCGGATGGCGGATTTCAGAAGGCCCTTCATGTCTGCGGCATCCGACGGCGCGATGATCTTGAGACCCGGCATGTTCATGAACATCGGATAGGGCCGGTCCGAATGCTGCGCAGCATTGGAGTTGCCGTAGAACATGCAGGACCGCAGCACGAGCGGGAGCCGCGCCTGCCCGCCGTAGATGTAGCGGGACTTGGCGATGATCGAGAAGATCTGGTCCATCGCCGGATAAAGAAACGACGACAACGTGGCGTCGACGATAGGCCGCATGCCCACCATTGCAGCCCCGCCCGCAGCACCGATGAAGCCGTTCTCGGAAATGGGCGTGTCGCGGATGCGCTCCTCGCCGAAGCGCTCGACGAAGCCGGTGGTCGTGCCGAAGACGTTGCAGCGGATGTCCTCGCCCATCATGAAGACGGCGGGGTCGCGCTCCAGTTCCTCCGCCTGTGCCTGCTGGATCGCCTCCAGGAATGTGATCCTTGCCATATGCTCTCTCCTGTTCAGGCGTGAACCGCGACTTCTGCGGGGATGGGCACGCGATCGACGAAGACGTGATCGAACGCTTCCTCGAACGTGGGATAGGCGCTTTCGCGGGCATACTTCAGCGCGTCGGCGACTTCCTCGGCGATGGCGGTCTCGATGGCGGTCAGTTCCACTTCCGCCACGCCATCCGCGATCAGGCGCGCGCGATAGAGCGCGATGGGATCGCGGCCCACCCACTCGTCATGCTCCGGTCCGCGCGGTGTCAGATCCCGGCCCATGTTCACCGCGTGATCGGAATAGCGATAGGTCTTCGTCTCTATCAGCGTCGGCCCCTTGCCCGCGCGGGCCCGGTCCACCGCCTCGCGCACGGCTTCCTCGACGGCATCGACGTCCTGCCCGTCCACGATGACGCCAGGGATGCCGTAACCGTGGGCGCGGTCCGCCACATGCGCGCCCGCAACGGCGGCGGAGGTCGGCGTGGACATGCCGAAGCGGTTGTTCTCGCACACGAAGATCGCGGGCAGCTTCCACACAGCCGCCAGGTTCATGCCTTCGTGGATGGCCCCTTCGCTCGACGCACCGTCACCGAAGAAGCACAGCGCCACGCGGTCCAGCCCCTGCAATTTCGCACCCAATGCTGCACCCGCAGCAACCGGCCCGCCGGAGCCGACGATGCTGGTCTCGCCAAGGCTGCCCATCGAGAAATCGGACAGGTGCATCGACCCGCCCTTGCCCTTGCACACGCCCGTCACCTTGCCGAGCAGTTCGGCCATCAGTGGGCGCAGCGTCGATCCCTTGGCGATCGGATGGCCATGGCTGCGGTGGGTGCCAACCATATAATCGTCATCGCGCAAAGCCATGCAGGCGCCTACGCCCGATGCCTCCATTCCGGCATACGTGTGCAGCGCGCCGGGGATCTCGCCTGCAGCATGGATGGATTCCGCTTTCGTCTCGAACTGCCGGATGCGCTGCATGCGGCGGTACTTTTCCAGCCTGCGGTCATTGTCGCCGATGGCGGTCATCGCTCTCTCCTTCAGGTATGGGCAGGTTCCGCGCCGACTGTCTCGAACAGTTCGAGCGGCGCGGCGTACATCGGTTCGGGAGCGCCCGCGGTGATCGCGTAGACGTTCTCCATGTGGCACGGCCCCAGCTTCGCACCGAAGTAGAGGCTGTCGAGGGAGATCAGCATGTTCTCCTCCAGCACAAAGCCTTCCTTGACGCCCGCCAGTCCCGCCGCCGGGTAGGCCAGCGGAATCTCCAGCGGCATCAGGCCGATCCCGTGCGCCACCACCAGCAGCTTTTCGGGGGTGGCGATGCCGTTGGCCTTCAGATGCTCGTAGCCGATCGCGGGCAGGCTGGCCGTCGAGACGCCGGGCCGCAACTGATCCACCATCTTGAGGAAGGCGTCGCGCAGCACGTCATGCTGGTGGCGGTATTCGGCGCTGGCCCGGCCGACCACGGCGGTGCGGTTAATATCGACCCAGAAGCCGTCGTGGATGCCCTGCGTTTCCAGGATGACGATGTCGCCATGGCGCAGGGCGCGGTTGCCGCGGGTGCGGAACAGGTCGGGGATGAACTCGTCGGCCTCGTAGGCGCCGCCGAACAGCATAGCGCCTTCGTCCACCGGGATGACTTCGTTGCGCACCATGAAGTCGCAGATGCGCGCCTGGACGTCGTTCCAGTCTGCGCCTTCGTGAAGCAGCGATCCAGCGTGGGCGATGATCCGGTCCGCCAGCTTTCCGACCTGCCGGTAGCGCTCCAGCTCGCCGGCGGTCTTGACCACCCGGACGCGCATCATGAAGTCCAGCACGTCCGAGTAGCGGTGCGGCACGCGGTCGGCGATGCGGGCGGAGACGCGATGCTCATCGAAGCCGATGGACTTGCCCGCCATGCCATGGTCGGACAGGGCAGAGGCGATGGCGGCGGCGATGTCGGGCTGACAAGTGCCGGCAATGGCGCCCATCATGCCCGCTGCATCCTCGGCAAGCCGCCCACCGTTACGGTCGGGGTCGATGTAGCGGCTGACTTCGCAGAAGTTGAGCATGTCGAACGTGCGCACTTCGCCGAAGGTGCAGGCATCGCCGTCCCGGTTCAGCACCGCGACAAGGCCCAGGTTCGCCTCCGGGATCACCAGTGTCAGCGGCCTTGCGGCATCGGCATAGACGATGGCGGCGGCCATCGCCTCCATCTGCTGCCAGCGCTCGAGGATGGAGTGATAGCCGACGGCATAGCGCACGTCGTGCGGATGGCTGAGGACCACGGCTTCCAGCCCCTCCGCCGCCATCATCGACCGCAGCCGGTCGGCACGCGGGTTCGACGGTGCGGTCATGCCGCCTCCTCCAGCCCTTCGTTGGCAACGTTGGACACGGCATCGCCACGCGCCACGTCGCGCAGGAACTCGTGGTTGAGGATGAAGCGGATTTCGCCCGCATCGTCGGTGAAGGCGACGGCACCGTGCCCCATGAAGAGGTATTCAGTCACTTCGTCGCAGCGCGCTTCGGAATGGCGCGATCCGATCGGCTCGTAGCCGTAAGTCCCGGCAGGGGCCGAGCCGACATCGTAGATCAGTTCGCCTTTCGTCACGAAGTACTGGCCATGACCCAGATGCCAGTGTGGCGCGAAAGTTGCGCCCGGCTCCATGCGGACCCAGAGCACCCAATCGCCGGTCTCCTCGCTGTAGCGCAGCAGGCGGATGGTGGTGCCGGTGCCCAGCGACACTTCGCGGCAGTCGTTGATGTTGACGATGAGGTCGCCGGTCTTTCCGGCATCGTGCGGGGCGGTCATGGGTGTTTTCCTCTCGTATCAGATCAAAGCGGTTCACATCGTGGCGGTAAGTCCTTCGTCGGCGGGGATGACCGCGCCGTGCACCGCACTGGACCGGTCATCGAGCCGGAAGCACACCAGCTGCGCGATCTGCTCTGGTTCCATGAAGAACTTGCGGCGGGGGCTGGGATGGCCGTCCATCAGCGCGGCAATGGCCTGTTCGCCTTCGGGTGTGCGCAGGTCTGCCGTCAGCGGCGTCGCCACCGCGCCCGGGCACACGCAGTTGATGCGGATGCCCTTTGGTCCCAGTTCCGCCGCCAGCGTGCGCGCCAGCATCGCGACCCCGGCCTTGGACGCGCTGTAGGCACTGTCGCCTGCGCGCCCCGCCGTGCCGCTGACCGAGCCGATGAAGACAATGGTCCCGCCGCCCGCCTCGATCATGCGCGGCAGCACCGCCTGCGTGACATAGAAGCTGCCCTTCAGGTTCACGTCGATGTGCCGGTCGAACAGTGCGAGCGGGCTTTGCGGCACGGGGTTGGGTGCCCAGATCGCGGCATTGTTGACCAGCAGCGACACCGGGCCAAGCGCGGCCTCCACCCCGCGCACCGCTGTGGCCACGGCGTCGGCATCGGCGATGTCCACCTGCGCGCCGAAGGCCAGCCTGCCATCCGCCACTTCCCGGTCGAGGTCGGCCTGCGGCACTTCGGAAAGCACCGCGACGCGTGCACCTTGGGCGACCAGAAGGCGCGACACGGCTGCGCCGATCCCGCTGGTGCCGCCGGTAACGATGGCGACCTTGTCCGCGATGCCGCTCATTGCGCAGTGAACCCGCCGTCGACCAGCAGTTCCGAACCGTGCATGTACCCGGCCTCGTCCGAAGCCAGGAACCGCACCGTCTTCGCCACGTCGATGGGATCTGCCATGCGCCCGATGGGATGGGCCGGAGCAAGGCCCGCCGCGGCTTCCTCCACGCTGTTGGCAAAGCCGTTATCGACGATGCGCTGCAGGATGTGGTCGACCATGCCGGTCTTGACGCCGCTGGGGTGCACCGAATTGACGCGCACCTTGTAGCCGAGCGCGGAAAACTCCATCGCGCAGGCCTTCACGAACAGCGTCACCGCACCCTTGGAGGTACAGTAGCCAACGTGCAGCGGCGACCCGATCTTGCCCGCGACCGAGGAAATGACGATGACCGAGGCGCCGTGCGGCAGGCTCTCACCCGAACGCCTCAACAGTTGCGCCGCCACCTTGGTGCCCAGGAACGGCCCATCGACGTTGACCGCCATCTGCCTGCGCCATTGCTCGATCGTGGTGTTCTCCATCTTCTCGACCACGACGATGCCCGCGACGTGGACCAGCACGTCGAGCTTGCCGTAACGCTGTTCCACGGCGGCAACGGCGGACTGCCACGATGCCTCGTCGGTCACATCCAGCGTCAGGTAATGGTCGCCCTGCCAACGCCCGGCATCGGCGGGCAGGTCCGCGCCGACCACGGTGGCCCCCGCTTCGGCAAGGGCGCGGGAAATCTCGCTGCCGATGCCGCCCGTGCATCCGGTGACGAGGGCGATGCGTCCTTCAAGCGAACCGATCATGCTGCAACTCCTGCCTTGGCGGCTTCACCCAGAAGGTCGAAGACGCGGATATCGGGGTCGCCGTCGAGGCAGGCATAGCCTTCCGCGGACATGGCGACGTGGTACGGGCGGTTGGCGTGATCCTCCTTCGCCTGCATGCTGGTGAAGATCTCCGTGAAACCGAAGGCCTGGAGATCATCGCGCGACTGCATTACCTGGAACAGCAGCGTGTCGGGCTCGTTGGCGCGCACGTCCTTCTGGAGCTGCGTGGTCAGTTCGATGAAGCGCTGCGTCTTGTCCGCCTTGGTACGGACATGCATGATGACACCAATCATAACCGAATGGACCTTTCACGATGTGGGGAGAAATGCTGGCAGAGGCCGCGCGCGCGGCGCAGGGGCCGGACCCGGCGGCAGCGCGACCGCTGGTGGCGCGGCTGCTCTCCACCCGACCGGGCGACGCCGATGCGCTGACCCTCTCCGGGATCGTCGCCCAACGGACCGGTAATCTGGAGGAAGCGGTTCGCGCCTTCGGGCAGGCATGCGCCGCCGACCCGCAGGATGCCGGACGCCGGCAGAACCTCGGCGTCGCGCTCAAGAATGCAGGCGCTTACGAGGACGCCCTGAAAGCCTTCGACACCGCGCTGGAACTGCGCCCCGGCCATGCCGGAACGCTGGCCAACCTCGGCTCCTGCCTGATCGCGGCGGAGCGGCCCGCAGAAGCGCTGGAAGTGCTGGCAGGGGCGGGCGATAGTGCAGACGCGCTCAACAACATGGGCGTCGCTCTGGCGCGGCTTGGCCGCCATGGAGAGGCGGTGGCGCAATATCGCCGTTCGCTCGCGCTGCGGCCGGGGCACCTCGATACGGCTCTCAACCTTGTCGATGCGCTGGCTGCTTCCGGCAACCGGGCAGAGGCGCTGGACCTCGCGGGGCAGATACTGCGCGCACAACCGCGCAACATGCGGGCGGCGAACCAGACCGGCCTGCTGCGCGAACAGGCGGGCGATCATCACGGCGCGGCGGCGGCGCTGGCGGCGGCATTCGATGGCGCTGCGCCCAACCATGCCTTGGGCGTCAATCTTGCACGCACCCTGATCCGTGCCGGACGGCCTGAAGAGGCGTTGGCCGTGTGCCAGACGCTGATCGACACGCAGCCCGGCGTCACCACGCCGCTGGCGCTGCTGCTCGCCGCGCTGGAGCGGCTTGGCCGGACGGAGGAACGCGACAGGCTGATGTCCCTCGACCGTTTCGTGACCGTGCACGACATTGACGCCGTTCCCGGTTTCGCATCCCGCGATGCGTTCGATACTGAACTGGTCCGCGAACTGCGCGCGCATCCCTCCCTGACGTTCGAGCCGGAGGGGCTGGTCACCCGGCAGGGCCGCCAGAGCGGCGACCTTGCCGGGGCCGTAACCCCGGCGCTGCGGGCGCTGGGCGACCTTGCCCGCAGCCACCTTCGCGCAGTCCGTTCCCGACTGGCCGGGGAGCCTGCTGACCACCCCTTCCTGCGCGCCATGCCACAGGATTGGAGCCTCACCTTGTGGGGCACCATCCTGCGCCCCGGCGGCAAAGTGGGCGCGCACATCCATGCGCCCAACTGGCTTTCGGGCGTCTATTATCCCGCCTTCGACGGCCCGGACACCGACGAAGGTGCGTTCGCCATCGGCCTCCTGCCGCAGGAGCTTGGCGCGGGCGGCAGTGCTGTCGTCCACCGTCCGCGCGCAGGCCGGATGATCCTGTTCCCGTCCTATCTGTGGCACGCCACCTTGCCGTTCGGCGGCGAGCGGGAGCGGGTCAGCTTCGCCTTCGACCTCGTTCCTGCAGGAGTGGGACGCGCGCACCGGCTGCGCTGACGCGGCGCGGCGCAAATCGGCATCCGCCTTCAAGGATCGCGCCGCCGCCATCGTCAGAACTTCACCGAGCCTTCGACGCCGAAGCTTCGCGGCGGGGCGTAGTTGGTGAAGTTGAACAGCCCGGCAACCGAATTCGCTGACACCCGGTAGACCTCGTTCAGCAGGTTGCGCCCGAAGACCGCCACGCGATACCGCTCGCCCGGATCGGTCCAGCCGATGCTCGCGCCCACCAGCGTGCGGGCCTGCCCTTGCGTATATTCGGCGTTGAGCGTGGTGGATTCGTAACGCGCCTGATAGTTGATGTCGGCATTGAGCGAGACGACGCCCCAGTCGGTCGGCGGGAATTCGTAATGCGCGCTGCCGCTGGCGGTCCACCTGGGCGCGTTGCGCAGCTTGAGGTAGGATGCATCGTCGTTGATGCCGTCGCCGTTCACGTCAGTGCTGAATTCATCGTATTCCGCCTTCTGCCAGCCCACCGACGCGCCCAGCGTCAGGCCGTTGACCGGGGCGGCGGAAATCTCCAGCTCGATGCCCTTCACATGGGCCTTGCCCGCGTTGGTCGTGCGCGTTTCCTGTCCGGGCAGGCCGGTGATGGGGTCCACGAAGGGCACCACGGCATCGCGCTGCAGATCGTTGTATTTCACATAGAACGCCGCCAGGTTGACGCGCAGCCGGCGGTCGGCGGTTTCGGTCTTGAAGCCCAGCTCGAAGCTGTCGGCGGTCTCCTCACGGAACGGCAGGGCCGACGTAGCGGACATCGCCTGTTCGTTGTAGCCGCCCGACTTGTAGCCCTGACTGTACGTGAAGTAGTTGTTGATGCCGGGCGCGATTTCCCAGCGGTACCCGGCGCGCATGGTCGGCTTGGAGAACTTCGCACGGTCGCTGTACTGCGGCCAGAAGCCGGTCTGGATCAGCGAGCGGCGGACCTGGGGCTGTACCGCGAAGTCCTTGGTCTCCCTGGTGTAGCGCGCGCCCACGAACACGGCGAGCGGATCGGCCAGCTTGTATTCGGCTTCTCCGAACACCGCATAGCTATCCACCTTGTAGTTGGCGGTAGACTGGTTCGGGTCGGTCAGCGCGGTGGGGTCACCAAGAAAGCGCAGGAACCCCAGGAAGCTGGTGGCATTGGCGTCCAGCTTCTGGCCCCAGTACATGCCGCCCACGGTGAACTTCAGCACGTCGGAGAAGTCCGAACTGAACCGTGCTTCAAGGCTGTACTGCTTGCGCACGTCCTCGCGGGTCGAGACGAACAGGTAGGCGTTCTCTCCGGTATAGTCCGAGGGCAGCTTCGACTGCACCCGGCGCCATCCGCCGACGACGGTGATCGTGCCCACATCGTCCATCGAATGCTCGCCGCGCAGGTAGACGCCGTCCACATCGATGCGGTGCCCGTCGAGCGTACCGACGCAAGTGGGGGCGGTGGCAGACCCTTCGCACAGCGTGGTGCCGGTCCGGAACGGACTGCCGCCGGTGGTCTGGATGCCGGGGAAGCCGACGACGTCGATCAGGTATCCCGGGGGCGTTTCGTTGACCGACGGCGGGCTGTCGCCCCGGTCGCGCAGAAGTTCGTATGTCAGCAGGATGTTGGTGTCGTCGGTCGGCTCCCACAACAGCTTGGCGCGTGCGCTGAAGTAGCGCGTCCCGCCCCAGCGCTGGCCGCGCCCCGGCACCCCTTCAAAGCCATCCACGTCGTTGTTCTTGGTCAGGCGGTAGTACCCGTCGCTTTCTTGGAACGATCCGGCGGCCCGGAAATAGAGGTTGTCGGCAAGCGGGATATTGATCGCCGCCTTCACGTCCTTGGTGTTGAAGCTGGCATAACCGAGCCGCACTTCGCCGCTGAACCCGGCCTCGGGCTTCTTGGTGATGACGTTGACGACGCCGCCAACCGTGTTTTTGCCGAACAAGGTGCCCTGCGGCCCACGCAGCACTTCGATCCGCTCCACGTCGAAAAGATCGAACAACTGCGTCTGGACATGCGCCAGCACAAAATCGTCCACCACCACGCCCACGGCCGGTTCGAAGGTGAGGATGATGTCGCCGGTCGACTGGCCGCGGATGCCGATGGAGGCTGCGTTGAAGCCCGGCACGTTGGTGATGACGACGTTGGGGACGTCTCCTGCCAAAGCGCGGATGTCGGTGGCGAACTTGTTCTGGATCGCGGTTTCCGTGAAGGCGGAAACGGCGACGGGGGTATCCTGCAGCGATTCCGAGATGCGGCGCGCCGTGACGACGATGTCCTCAAGCCCGCTGCGCGTCTGGGGCGGGGGAGGATCGGCCTGCGGGCCGGCAGCAGGCGCTCCCTGCGCCATGGCTGTGGTGCTGGCCCCTGCCAGAAGTGCGGTGGCGAGTGTACCGAAGACGCAGTTCAGGTGTCCCTTACCGATCATGTTCTTCCCCTCCGAGCCGACTGCCTTCGTTGTCATGGGCAGTTCGAATCACGTGCCGGCGTTTTCGCTCGACCTGCATAAATGAGTACACATGATCATTTTTGTGAAGACATAAAAAACATTCATGTATGATTTGTTCTGCCGCAGCGCAGCGGCGAGCATACTGGAGGGATTGCCTTGGAGAGCAGCCAGGTCCTAGTTTATCGCGGTAATGGAAAGAGAACCGCTGCGCCCGCGCTTCGTGCTGCGATGCAAGAAGTGACGGCAGAAAAAACGCCCGCGATTCGCCGCCGCTACACCAGTCCGGCCATGACGGAGCGGCGCGCCCGCATCGTCGACACCGCGCACCGCATCCTGGGCGAAGGCGGAGTCGCGGCGCTGACCATCCGCCGCCTGTCGGAGGATGCAGGTGTCGCCCAACGCACGCTCTACCGCCTGTTCGGCGACAAGGACGGCGTAATCAGCGCCACCGTCATCGATCGCATGGTCGAAGTGCGCGAACACATCGCCCGGCGTGGCGCCACCTACTCCCTGGACGTGGTGTTCCGCGAACTGGACTGGATGGTCAACGAGCTGGAGCGTGACAGCCTTTATGCGCGCGTAGTGATCGATTTCGTCTTTGCCCCGGAGCCGCGCGAGCTGGAAGTGCGCGAACTGACTTCGGTGGCGCACGCGCGCTTTTCCGGCTGGCTGGCGTTGCAACAGGCGAAGGGCCATGTGCGCGAAGACCTTGACCTGCCGACCCTAGTGGACAGCCATGTCATGCACGAATTCATCGTCTATCGCCGCTGGTCACTGGGGCAGTGCGCGGGCGATGTCTGCCGGGCAGAGCTGCACGCCTGTTTCCTGCAAAGCGCAGCGCTGCTGCTGACCGGCGACATGCGAGAGACCTACATGCGCAAGCTGGCGACGATCCAGAAGAAGATCGCCCGGCTGCGGCGCGCTGCCGGCAAACGATGATAACGGGAGAGAAGCCGATGACCCTGGAAGACCTGCTTGCGCGCGAGGCGATCCGCCAGCTGCGCGTGGACTATGCCACCGCGTTCGATACGATGGACGAGGCGGCGGTCAGGCGCAATTTCGTCGAGGATGTGGTGTGCGATTATCCCACCGGCTTTGGCGGTACGTACCGGGGCGTCGAGGCGGTGCTGGCGCTGTTCCGGCAACACTGGCAGCACATGCGCGCGCCGCTCGAGACGCTCCACCATGTCGCCAACCACTCGATAGAAATCACCAGCCCCGACACTGCGCGCGGGCACTGCATCCTGCTGGATCTGGTCACGCGCCAGCACGCAGGATCGCCCATCGCGACGCCTGGCGGGGATGCCAACCCGCTGCTGCTGATCGGGCGCTACGACGATGAATACGTGCGCGTGGAGGGCGCGTGGAAGTTCGCGCGGATCAGGCTGACCACGCTATGGCCGAACCGCTCCGACTGAGCCTTTCCCGAAACTGCGCGCCTACTCCCCTGTCTTGTGCGCCGAACCCACCGAACTGTCCCGGCGACCACTGCGCAGCACTTCGGCGCGGGTGCGGATATAGTGGCGCAGGGCATCCAGCTGGTCGGCGGAGAACTCCCCGAACTGCGGCATGCCCGCCGGCACCAGCGCCCCGTTCTTCACCACTTCGGCAAAGGCGTTGGCATCGGCCGGGATTGGCGACGTGCGCAGGTCAGGCGCAGTACCTCCGGCGATGACCGACGTGCCGTGACAAACGGCGCAACGTCCGCCGAATATCCCCTCCCCGCGCGCGGCCTTGGCGGCATCGGGCGCAAAGCCGGGGTCATCGAACGCCACCGCCTTGTACGGCGTGCGCGGCGGCAGAGTGGCCTTGCCGCCTATCGCGAACGTCAGCACCCGGCGCGCCTGCGTGCGGTAATCGATACCGTACTTGGCAAACATCGGCCCGAACAGGCCCACGCTGGTGCCGATCCCGGCGATCACGGTGACGTACTGCCTGCCGTTCACGCGATAGGTGATCGGCGGGGCCACCACGCCAGCGCGCGCATCGAAGTTCCACAGCCGCTTGCCGTTCTGCGCATCGTAGGCTGAAAAGCCTCCGTCCGGCCTGCCCTGAAACACCAGATTGCCGCCCGTCGCCATGATGCCGCCGTTGCCGTGCGTCGGCATCGGCAGCTTCCAGCGCGGCTTCTGCGCCACCGGATCCCAGGCGATCAGCCATCCGGTGACCTCCTTGCCGCCTGCGTCGATCGCGTATCCCACGCCCGGCGACAGCGCCATGCCTTCTGCGAACTTGAAGTTTTCGCGCGTGATGCCGGTGTCGTCGAAATGTGCCTGTAGGTCGATCGCGGGGATGTAGGTCAGCTTCGTCTTCGGACTGTAGGCCATAGGCATCCAGCTGTGCGCGCCGAGCGGCGTCGGGCGGAACGTCGTCTTGCCGCTTTCGTAGCGCACGCCGGGGTTCTCCACCGGGCGACCGGAGGCAATGTCGATCTTCTTGGCCCAGGTCACTTCCACGAACGGCTCGGCAGAGATCAGCTTTCCGTTCTTGCGGTCGATGACGTAGTAGAACCCGTTCTTGGGCGCCGTCATCACCACCTGCCGCGGCTTGCCGTCGATGGTCAGGTCGGCCAGTTCCATGTCCATCGCGGCATTGAAGTCCCAGCTTTCGCCGGGATTGATCTGGTAATGCCACTTGTACTTGCCCGTCTTCGCATCCAGCGCGACGATGGAGCACACGAACAGGTTGTCGCCCTTGCCCATGGACCGGATCTTGTGGTTCCACGGCGCGCCGTTGCCGGTGCCCAGCAGGATCTGGTCGTTGGCCTTGTCGTAGGTGATGGCGTTCCACACCGAACCGCCACCGCCGTACTTCCACCAGTCCCCGCTCCAGGTTCTGGCGGCCATGCGCTGGGTTTCGTCCTCGAAACCTTTCGACGGATCGCCGGGCACGGTGTAGAACTTCCACAGCTGTTTGCCGGTGTCCGCATCGAACGCGGTGACGAAGCCGCGCACGGCGCTTTCGTCCGACCCGGCATTGCCGATGATGACCTTGCCATCGAAGACCCGCGGCGGGCCGGAGATGAACATCGGCGCGCCTTCTTCCAGCGTCTGCACGGTCCACACCGGCTTGCCGGTCTTCTCGTCCAGCGCCACCAGCCGGCCGTCCTGCGTCGCGGTGATGACCTTGTGGTTCCAGTAGGCGATGCCGCGGCTGCCCCAGCCTTGTCGCAGCCGGATGCCGGACGCCTCGGGCGCGTGGGGATCGTGTTCCCACTTTATCTTGCCGGTGGCGACGTCGATCGCGCGCACCACCGAATAGCCGCTGGCAAGGTAGACCGTGCCCGCCACCTCGATCGGCCCGGTGGCGGGGTTGCCGGGCGGCAGGTCCACCGCCCAGACAAGCCCCAGATCGCCGACATTGCCCGCATTGATCTGCTCCAGCGGGCTGTAGTGCTGCTCGCCATAGGTGCGCCCGAAGGCGGGCCAGTCCTCGCCGTCGCTGCCATCGTCCAACTGGCGCTCCCACCCTTCGGGAGCGCCCCTGTCCGTCTCCTTGCCTGCCAGCGCCTGCTGGTCAGCCGACCCGCAGGCTGCAAGCATCAAAACAAGCGCAAGGGTAACCCCGCCACGCAGCACCTTTGCCTCAATCATCAGGCACCTTTCAAAGATGGTCGCCGAACGACACGCCCACTTCGACGCCGAAGTAGCGCGGCGGCCCGAATTGCGAATTGAGCCACAGCCCCGCGACATTCTGCGAGGCGATGCGATAGCGCTTGTCGGTCAGGTTCTTGCCGACCACGCGCACGTAATAGCGGTCGTCCGCCTGGGCCAGCGTGATAGACCCGTTCACCAGCGTGCGCGCATTGAGGAACGTGTTGCCTAGCGGATCGTCGATAGCCTGCGTGTTGAGATTGCGCCCGGTATAGGCGACATTGCCGTTGACGGTCAGCTTGTGATCGCTTCCCAGCGGCAGCGAATAGACGCCGTCGAGCGTCCACTGCCACTTGGGCGCACGGTCCAACGGCGCACTGGCAAGGTCGTATCCTGCGTTGTCGGCGGTGTAGGTCTTGTACTTGCCGTCCTGATAACCCAGCACGCCGCGCAAGGTCAGCCCTTCCACCGGGCTGGCAGAAAGCTCCGCCTCGATGCCCTTCACGTCCGCATTCGCGGCATTGACGAAGATCGTCACCTGATTGGGCTGGCCGTTGACCTCGATCGGCACGTTCAGCTGTTTTTGCAGGTCCTTGTACTTCACGTAGAAGCCGGTCAGGTTGAAGCGCAGCCGGTTGTCCAGGAATTGCGACTTGAAGCCCAGTTCGAAGCTGTCCGCTTTTTCCGGATTGGTCGGACGTGCCGCGGCGCGAAACGCGTCGAGATCCTCTCCGAAGGCCGCGAACCCGCCGATCTGGTCGTTGAAACCGCCGCCCTTGTAGCCGCGCGAATAGCCGCCGAAGACAAACAGGTCGTCGGTCGCCTGATAGCTGATGCTGGCCCGGTAGGTCGGCTCGCGCCACTTGCCCTTCACGCTGACGACGCCGAAGGGGTAATTGTAGACGCTGGCATCCAGCGCGCTGTCGATGGAAATCGTGGGATCGAACCCGCCGTTCAGCGCGGGAATGAAGGTTTGCTGGCGCCCCAGCCAAGTCTTGTCATCCCAGGTGTAGCGCCCGCCTGCCACGATCGTCAGCTTCTCGCCCAGCTTCAGCGTACCTTCCAGAAACACCGCGCGCGACTTTGCCCGCTGGGCGTTGCACAGGATGTAGGGCGTATCGTTCCAGTTGCCGAAGGGCAGCGGGCCGGACGTCAGATCCAGGAAGCCAAGCAGTTGCGACACGCAGAAGTCGATCTTGTCCCGCTGGTAGAACCCGCCTGCAACGAAGTTGAACGGCCCCTGCAGGTCGGACGCGAAGCGCAATTCCTGCTGCCACGTCTTGCGGTTGTCGTCACGGGTGGCATCGAAGAACGACAGGTACTGGCCGTCCGCGGCCACCGCCGTCGCGCCAGCGTAGGAGTTGGGAATGCGCGAACGCTGGTTGCGGTATCCCGATACCGACGTCACCGTGCCGATGCCGGTGTCGTATTCCAGGTTGGCGTAGAACCCGTCGACAGAAATTCTCTGGCCCTTGTCCATGAACATCAGCCCGTCGTGCCGCCCGGTATAACCGGCGCGGTCCAGCGGATCCTTCGACTGCGCATTCGGATCGGTCAGCCCCACCAGATCGGTGACGAAGGGATTGGTGCCGGTATAGAGGTAGTTCTCGTTCACCGAAGGCACCGAGTCCGAACGGTCCCGGATCCATTCGTACTGGAACAGCGCGCTGAAGTTGGGCGAAGGCTCGACCAGCAGCTTGGCGCGGGCCTGCCACACGTCCTTGCCGCCCAGCCGTTCCCCGCCAAGACAGCCGCTGCGGCCCTGAAACTTGTTGTCGACGAACCCGGTGACCGGGCCGTAGCAGGCACCGTTCCTGTAGAAACCGTCAGACTTCTCGTATCCGCCAACAAGACGGAATGCGGCAAAGTCGGAAATCGGCACGTTCATCGCCGCCTGCAGCTTGCGCTGGCCGAAGTCGCCGAACTCCGCCCGCGCATCGACGCCGACATATTCCAGCTGCGGCCTCTTGGTCCGCACCGTGACGACGCCCCCGGTGGTGTTCTTGCCGAACAGCGTACCCTGCGGCCCGCGCAGCACTTCGACTTGGGCGATGTCGAACGTGTCGAGCAACTGCGTCTGGACCGACGGCACCACGAAGTCGTCCACCAGCACGGCCACAGGCGGCTCGAAGTAGACGATGATCGATGTTTGCCCGACACCGCGCATCGCAAAGCTGGCCGCATTGAAGTTGGCGATCGTGGCGGCCGAGAAGTTCGGTACGAAGGCGGCGATGTCGCCCAGATCGCGGGGCGCCGCCTGCGCGATAAGCGTGCTATCCACCGCCGAAACCGAAACCGGGGTCGATTGCAGGTCGGTGGCACGGCGGGTGGCGGTGACGACGATTTCGGCCAGACCGCCGCTGGTCGGAGTGCCCGATTGCGGGGCCGGCGGGTTTGCCTCCTGCGCAAAGGCTGCGGTGCCAGCGAGTCCGGTGACGAGCGCGAACGCGCACGACGAGCAGTAAAGCTGCCTGGTGAACATGCCTCTCTCCTTGTGCCCCGCCATTTGCCTGCGGGTTGCACCAAGGATTATCACGAAGCCACGGTTTGGCAATCATTCATGTATGTTTTTTTGGCGGCCTCGGCGATGGCGGTTTGCAGGCCATGCGAAGGTTACCTGCCAAACCGCGCCACCGGCCCGAAACGCGGACATTACATGCATTCGTGATTGTTTTTATCCGGTATTGCCTTATCCTCTTCCAGGCACGCGCCGAAACAGGCGCGGCTTTTGGAAGAGGCTCTGCGGACAGCGAATCGCGCCCGCCCTGAAAGGAAAGACCGGCACATGGCCTTCAGCTTTCTGTCCCGTTTCCGCGTCCGGGAGGACCGGCAGGACGATTTCATCACCCTGGCCCGCCAGATGGAGGAATTGTCGCGCCACGAACCCGGCACGCTGGCGTACAAGTTCTTCCGGCTGGCCGAACCCGGAATGTTCGCCGTCCACGAAAGCTTCGTCGACGAAGCCGCCGATCAGGCGCACATGGACTACTCTCACAACAAACCTTTGATCGAGCAGATCGTGGGCTGCATGGAGGGCACGTACGAACGCGAACTGCTGTTCGACCTCGAACCCGAAACCGCACGAGCCCCGGCGGGCAACGCCTGATGCCCGCCAAGAGCTTCATCGCCCGGTTGCGCACCCGCCCCGAAAAGCGCGCCGACATGATCGCGCTGCAATCCGAACTGAAGGGCCTTGTCTTCGAGAACGAGCCAGACGCCCTCGTCTACGAACTCTTCCAGTCCGAAGACGACCCCGACCTGTTCCAGGTCGTCGCCACCTTTCGCGACGAGGCCGCCTACGAAAAGCACATGCACATCGACTTCCACGACCGGCTGGTCCCGCCGATCCTGGCCTGCGTGGCCGAAGACATGAAGCTGGACTTCTACCGGTCGCTGCCCTGAACGTTGCCGGCTAGAAGAACGTCTCCACCACTTCCACGCATGTCTGCGCATCGTCGACGACAAGGATGCGGCGCCATTTGTCGAAGGTGAGGCACGGGTGGGAAATCTCGAAGGCGATCACGTCGCCCACGGCAATGTCGTCGCCCGGCGTGAAAGTCAGGTATGCGTGCTGGTCCATCATGCCCGTGACCTCCCAGCCCTGCGGGACTTCCTGCGGGGCCGCGTCCCTATCGGCACGGAATACCGTGGCGGGGCGCGGCATCCCGGCGTCGAAGGCGACGTCACGCTTGCCCATGGCGACCAGCGCACGGCCTGTGTCCGGGATGGACTGCACCACCGCCCAGACCTGCAGCGCGGGCTTCAGTGCCGTGCCCATAGTAGGCGCCACCGGGTTGCGTTGCAGGATACGGGCCTGCGCCTCGCGGTAGATGCCGTCATCGTGACTGATGTAGCAGCCGGGCCGCAGCACCACCTCCGCCGCGCCGCTCCGGGCGAGTTCGGCGGTTTCCTCGGCGACGATGTCGTACCAGGCCGATCCCGCGCCCGAGAGGATTGCCGGCGCACTTGCGATTGCCCCGGTTCCGATCAGCCGTTCCGTCGTCTCCACCGCCCGGCGCACGAAGCGGCGGATTTCGCCCTCGTCCGGCAGCACGCCTTCGTAGAACTCGACCCCCGCCAGCCGCAGCGCGTCCGGCCATTGCGCCAGCGCTGCCAGTACCCGTTCCAGCCCTGCATCGTCGCGCACACCGGCGCGAAGTCCGGGCTGGTCGGGTGCGGGGGCCAGTTCCACCAGTACGTCCAGCACCACCCCGCGCGCACGGCACGTCTCGCCCAGCAGCGCCACGCTTGCGGCGGAATCGACCAGACACAGCAGTCGCAGCGCCGGGCCATGCTGTTCCAGCAGGTCCGCCAGCGCGGCGACATTGGCCGTGCCGACGACCTGATTGGCGATCAGGATGCGCTCTGCCCCTGCGGCGGCTGCCACCTTCGCCTGCTGGCTGGTCGCCACAGTGATGCCCCATGCGCCTGCGTCCAGTTGCCGCCGGAACAGCGCCGGGGCCATCGTGGTCTTGCCGTGCGGAGCCAGCGCCATGCCGTAAGCGTCCATGAAGCCGCGCATCCAGTCCAGATTGTGCCGGATGCGCGATTCGCGCAGCACGGCCGCCGGAAACGGCACATCCCCGCGCAGCAGGTTCCAGTCCCGAAAGTCGCCAAGGCCGACACCCTTGTGATAATCATGCGCAGCAAGGTCCAAGGCATACACTCCATTAAATAAAGAAATTTGTTTACATTATCTGGCCGTCAGGTGACAACGCCCCTTATCACGGGAGGCGGATGCGGGATGACACGCACGATCATTGCAGGCGCGCAAATGCTGGACGGCAGCGGCAGCCCTGCCATCCTTGCCGACATCGCCTTTGCCGACGGCATGATCGAGGCGGTAGGCTCGATAGTGGCCGCCCCCGGCGATGCCATCATCGACGGCACCGGCCTGACCCTCGCGCCCGGCTTCATCGACGTGCATACGCATGACGACCTTGCGGTCATCGCGACACCGGAAATGACGGCCAAGGTCACGCAGGGTGTTACCACCGTCGTCGTCGGCAACTGCGGGATCAGCGCGACCACGCCATTCCCCGTCGACGCCGCCCTGCCCGATCCGCTTGTCCTGCTTGGCCCGGCAGAGCAGTTCAGCTACCCGGATTTCGCTAGTTATGCGGCCGCCGTGGAGCAGGCAGGGCCTGCGACCAATGTCATCGCACTGGTCGGCCACACTGCCTTGCGCGCACGGCACATGACCCGTCTGGACCGTGACGCCGATGCAGACGAGCGCGCCGCCATGCGCGAGGAGCTGGCAACGGCGCTGCAAGCGGGCGCGTTCGGTCTTTCCACCGGCCTTGCCTACGCCAATGCAAACGCCGCCTCTACCGGGGAAGTCATGGCGCTGGCCGACGCCTTGCGCGAAACCGGGGCGCTTTATTGCACCCATCTGCGCAGCGAAGCCGAAGGCATCGACGTGGCACTGGGCGAGGCGTTTGCCATCGCCCGCCATGGCGCGGCCCCGGTCGTCGTATCGCATCTCAAGTGCGCGGGAGCGCCGCAGTATGGGCGCAGCGCAGCGATCCTGGCGCAGATGGAGGCCGCGGCGCAGAGCCAGCCTGTCGCCTGCGACTGCTACCCCTACACCGCCAGCTCTTCCACGCTGGACCTCAAGCAGGTCGTACCCGAAACGCCGATCCGCATTACATGGTCCAACCCGGAACCGGCGCAGGCCGGGCGTATGCTGGCCGAGATCGCCGCCGACTGGAACCTTGACATCAAGGCGGCGGCAGCCCGATTGCAGCCGGCAGGCGCGGTCTATCACTGCATGGCGGAGGCCGACGTCGACCGCATCCTCTCGCACCCGCTGACGATGATCGGGTCTGACGGGCTGCCCTGCGACCCCCAGCCTCATCCCCGCCTGTGGGGCAGCTTTCCCCGCGTGCTCAGCCACTATGCGCGCGATCGCGAGCTGCTGTCGCTGGCGCAGGCGGTCCGCAAGATGACCGGCCTCACCGCCGACACCCTTGGCCTGCGAGATCGGGGCTACCTGCGCCCCGGCATGGCTGCCGACATGGTGCTGTTCGATGCCGAAACCATTGCCGATCGTGCGACCTATGACGACCCGCGTCAGCCGGCAGCGGGCATCGTGGCCATCTGGGTCAACGGCGTGGCGACGCTGGACGCACATGGTCCAACCGGCAGGCGCGGCGGCAGGATGCTGCGGCGCCCCTTTCCCATCCATCCCAAAGAAGGAAATTGCAAGTGACTGACGGTATCGAACGGTTCGGCGTTGAAGGCGGCAAGGGCACCGGAGGACAGCATCTGCCGTTCGCGCGCGCAGTGGCTGCCGATGGCTGGCTCTACGTTTCGGGCCAGGTGGCGATGGTGGATGGCGAAGTGATCGACGGCGGCATCGTCGCCCAGTCGCATCAGGCCATCCGCAACGTCTTGGCGATCCTGGAAGAGGCCGGCTACGGCCCCGAACACGTCGTGCGCTGCGGCGTGTGGCTGGACGATGCGCGCGATTTCCAATCGTTCAACCGCGTGTTCAAGGAATACTTCGGCGCACACCCGCCGGCTCGCGCCTGCGTGGTGTCGCCGATGGTGGTGGATTGCAAGGTCGAAGTCGACTGCATCGCCTGGAAGCGCCCCTGACATGAGCGGCGGGGCGGTTCTGCTGGTCGAGGCACTGGCCGCGATCGTCATCCTGATCATGCTGATCGTGCGCGTGCAGCTCAGCCCCGCCATTGCGCTGATCCTAGTTTCCCTGGGCCTTGCCTGGGTGGTGGGGATCCCGCCTGCAGAGATCGTCCGCACGTTCGAGGGCGGTGTTGGCAATGCGCTGGGCCATATCGCGCTGGTGGTCGGGCTGGGCACGATCCTGGGCCGGATGCTGGTGCAGTCGGGCGGCGCGGAGCGGATCGCCGGGACAATCGTCGGATGGTTCGGCGCCCCCCGCGCCGACTGGGCGATGATGACGGTGGCGCTGGTCGTCGGCCTGCCGGTATTCTTCGAAGTCGGCTTCGTCCTGCTGGTGCCGATCGTCTTCACGCTGGCACGGCAGGTGGGCGCCCATCCGATGCGGATCGCCCTGCCAATGGCGGCGGGGCTGTCGGTGGTCCATGCCATGGTCCCGCCGCATCCCGCCGCGATGCTGGCAGCGCAGTCCTATGGCGCCGACCTGGGGCTGACGATCGCCTTCGCACTGCTGATCGGGGTGCCCACAGCGATGGTCGCCGGGCCGCTCTATGCGCGCTGGATCGTCCCGCGCCTGACCGGGCCGACCAGTCCGTCAACCGCGCCCACGCAGGAAGCACCACGCGAGTTGCCCGGTTTCGGCGTGACCGTCGCCACGCTGCTGCTGCCGGTGGCTCTGATGCTGGCGGGCAGTTTCGCCAGTCTGGTACTGCCCACCGGTTCCCCGCCAGAAAGCGCCCTTCGCCTTGTCGGCAGCCCGGTGGTGGCGCTGCTGGCGGCGGTGCTGGTCAGTTACTGGACACTGGGACTGGCCCGCGGCCTCAGCCTTGAGACCATCCGCGACTACACGAACGACTGCCTTGCCCCCACCGCGATGATCACGCTGGTGGTCGGCGTCGGCGCGGGCTTTGGCAAAGTGCTGACGGCAGGCGGCGTGTCCGACGCGATCATCGCCGCCGCCGCACAGGCACATCTTCCGGTGGTCGTGCTGGCCTGGCTGATCGCCGCCCTGCTGCGCATCGCTACCGGTTCCGCCACCGTAGCGATGGCGACGACGGTGGGCATCGTCGCGCCGCTGGTGACGCTGTCGGGCACGCGGCCGGAACTGCTGGTGATCGCCACAGGCGCGGGATCGGTCGTGCTTAGCCACGTCAACGACGGCGGGTTCTGGCTGGTGAAGGAATACTTCGGCCTTTCGATGGCCGACACCGTGCGCAGCTGGACCGTGTGCGAGACGCTGATCTCGGTCGTCGCGCTGATCCTTACGCTGGGCGTTTCCGCCGTCCTCTGATCGCGAAAGAATGTCTATGCCACCTTCGTTCCGCCTTGCGCTGGCCCCGCTTGCGCTAACCTGTTCGGCCTGTGTCCTGCCCGCCCGCGCCTACGCCGAAACCCCCGCCCGGCCATCGGCGAACCTGACGTTCCAGACCGACGGCTGGTGGTCGCCGCGCGTCAACGTCGATGCCGGCACGGTGATGGTCTACGGCATCGACGAGACGCTGCCCGAGCGCATCCGCAGCTGGCGCGATCATGGCTACCGCGTGACGGTGATGACCGGGGTATCCTGGGGCACCTACGCCGATTACCTGCGCGGCGATTTCGACGGGCGTGAGCATTGGGACGAAACGCAGGAGGCGAAGGGCGGCAAGCTGCTGCTTCATACCGGCCGCGAAGTCCCCTATATCGTCCCGACCGAAGCCTATGGCCGCTACCTCAACCGCGGCGTGCAACGTGCGCTGGAGGCAGGCGCTGAGGCGATCTATCTGGAAGAGCCGGAATTCTGGGCCAAGGCGGGCTGGTCCAGCGCCTTCAAGGCCGCCTGGCAGGCGCATTACGGAACCCCATGGGAAGCACCCGATACCTCGCCCGACGCGCAATACCGCGCATCGCGGCTGAAGTACCTGCTCTATCGCCGCGCGCTGGAGCAGGTGTTCGAGTATGTGCGCGAATGGGGCAAGGCGCATGGCCGCACGATCCCGTGCTACGTCGCCACACATTCGGTGCTGAACTATGCGCAGTGGAAGATCGTCTCGCCCGAATCCTCGCTGCTGGACGTGGGCGCCGATGGTTACATCGCGCAAGTGTGGACCGGCACCGCGCGCACGCCCACGGTGCTCGACGGCGTCAAGGCCCAGCGCACGTTCGAGTCCGCGTTCCTCGAATACGGCGCACTGCAGAACATCGCACGCTCGTCCGGCAAGACCATCTGGTATCTGAACGACCCGATCGAGGACAATCCCGACCATTCCTGGACCGATTACCGCCGCAACTGGGAATCCACCCTCACCGCCTCGCTGATGCAGCCCGATGTCTCCAGCTACGAGGTGCTGCCCTGGCCCGACCGCATTTTCGGCGCCAAGTCGCTCTATCCGGTCAGCGAAGGCGGCGGATCGACGGAAAAGTCGCTGATCCCGTCGGATTACTTCGCCGAGCTGCAGACGGTGTTCCATGCGCTCAGCGAAATTCCCGGCGCCCCCACCCACTGGCAGGCGTCGGGCACGCGCGGGATCGGCGTGCTGGTGAGCGACACCATCATGTTCCAGCGCGCAGATCCCCAGCCGTCAGACGCTGCGCTTGGCAACTTCTACGGTCTGGCCCTACCGCTGCTGACGCGCGGCGTGCCGGTGGAGCCGGTCCAGATCGAGACGAGCCGCGTCAAGGACGGCGCCGATCCGCTGGACGCCTACAAAGTGCTGGTTCTGACGTATGAGGGGCAGAAGCCACCCTCGCCCGCGTTCCATGCGCAGCTGGCCGACTGGGTACGCCGCGGCGGCGCGCTGGTGGTGGTGGATGACGACGCCGACCCCTACCACCGCGCGACAGACTGGTGGAACACTGGCGGTAACCACTATGCCACCGCGCGGCTGCATCTTTTCGAGGCACTTGGCGTGCCCGACAAGACGACCAGCGCGCCGGTACGGGTAGGCAAGGGATCGGTGCAGTTCCTTGCCCGGTCCCCCTCGATGCTGGGGCAGGTGCGCGACGGCAGCAGTGCGGTGCGCGCGCTGGCCCGCACGGCTGCGCAGTCTGTCGGGGTCAGCTGGCGCGAAAGCCCGGCGCTGGTGCTGCGGCGCGGCTCTCTGGTCATAGCGGCGGGGCTGGAGGGCGCCGCAGCCACCGCAAAGCCCCTTCAAGGCCGCTTCATCGACCTGTTCGACGCCCGGCAGCCGGTGGTGCGCAACGTCCCGCTGACGGGCGGATCGCGGCGACTGCTGGTCGATCTTGACCGGGTAGCGCCGCACACCGTGGCGGCAGCAGGCGCGCGCATCACCGACGTGGCGGCAGATGCCAAGACCCTGACCTTCCGCCAGAGCGGTATGCGCGGCAACGATCCGCAAGGCACCGCGCTGATCTCCATCATCGCAAAGACCGCGCCCCGGCAGGTGCTCTGCGATGGCGCGCCGGTCACGGCGACGACGTTCCACGACGGCGTGCTGCAGATCCGCGTCCTGTCCGACGAGACACCGCGAAAAGTCGAAATCCGCTGGTAAAAAAGGTCGCAGCGGGCGGGAAACGATCCGCCCGCTGCGACGACGTCTGCCGTCCCGCGCGCCTGGAGGAGGATGGCGCGCGAGGGACGGCAGGGGGGGCTTATTCGATGGCGCTCTCGGGCAGGTTCCAGCCCCGCATCCGTACCTTGGCCGCGCCACGCGCAGCCGGGTAGCGCACCGTCACCCGCCGGGTTTCTCCACCCAGCAGCGATACGTAGTTGTCACTGAAGTAAGCGGGCAGGATCTGGTCGCCCTTTTCGTCGAACAGCGTCAGCTTGGTCTGCAACGCCGGACCGGTGCCGCTGTTGTGCAGGTCGATGGCGACCACGCGCTCCTCGCCTTCCACGCCGTCCGCCACGCGCCGCGCCGCAATGGTCGGCTGCGGCAGTGTGGTCAGCGCCCTGAGGTCCGCCGGCTTCGCGGCCTGCCAGTAGAAGTTGTCAGAAATCCGCGCGCCGTCCGCGCCGAATGCCTCAAGGCGCACCAGCACCGGTCCCTTGCCCAGGCTCTCGTCCAGATCGAGCGTGAAGGCTTCTGCCTTTGCGCCTGCCGCAACATCCAGCCTCGCCTCCTTCGTCACCAACGCCCGACCGCCCAGATCGGTGACACGCGCAACCACGCGCACGCCGGGCAACGCAGCGCGGGTGGTGTTGACCATGAACACGCGCCGGTCGGGCTGGTCCATCTGGACATGCACCGGCTCTGCCCCCTTCTTCGCGCCATAGAACGCGGCGTGGGTGTCGTAGTCGGACGAATACATCTGGAAGTCGGCAGAAGGCCACGCCGGGTGCGACATCCACAGCATGCGCGCGCTGTTGGTGGTCCACAGCCCGGCGTTGAACCCTTCGAAGATCGCGCGATGGCTTTCGTAGTTCAGCATCTGCGCCTTGCTTTCAAAGTCGGCAAGGTCGCGCGCGGGGCCGAACTTGGTGTCCATGGCGGCAACGAAGCTGGCCATCGACACACCGCGTTCCTGATGCCAGTCGTGGTAGACCCACGCATCGCTGATCGGCCAGCGGTCGGCCTCTGCCGGCACGGTGCGCTTCCACGCTTCCAGCGTCGGGAAGCTGGACGTGCCCACTTCCACCGCAAAACCGCGCGGATAACTGGTGAAGTAGTCCTGCGGCGGATGCCATTCGTATGGGCCCGATCCGCCCAGGTTGATGATGCGCGAATTGCCTTTGTAGAGCCGCGTCCCGTCCTCTTCCCAGACGAGGTTCTGCAACGCTTCCTGCAGGATCGGCTGGGGCACGCCCTCGTTCCTGCCGAACCACAGGACGATGGAGGGATGCGTGCGGTACCGCCGGACCACGTCGCGGGCGTTGGCCACGAACAGGGGCACGTCCTCGGCCTCCGCGTCGTTGCCCTGCGTCGATTCCCAGAAGTCGCTGAGCACCATCATGCCGTAGCGATCGGCAAGCGCGTAGAACGCCTCTTCGGTGCTCTGCCCCATCCAGTTACGGATGATGTTCATCCCTGCTTCGCGGTGGAGGCGGAAGTAGGGCGCGAGCCGGTCCTGTCCGACCCGCTTCATCATGTCGTCCATGCCCCAGTTACCGCCCCGCGCGGCGATGCGCACGCCGTTGACGCGCAGCACCATCTGCGGCGCCAGCGGATCGTCGGGCAGGGTCTTGACCGCAGGCGAGCGCTCAGCCCCCGGCATCAGCGAATTGGCCCATCCGCCGCGCACCTTGCGCAGGGCCGCGTGGCGTTCGTCGATGACCGGAGTGCCGAGGTCGCGCGCCTTCGCGCTGTCGACGAGGATGCGGCGCAGAGCGCCTTCATCGTCGAGCGAGGACAGCTCATACGTAACCGTGCGCATTCCGAAGTCCAGCGAACGGCTGTCGGAGGGCTTGCCGCCCGCCTCGGCGGTCAGCTTTAGGGTATGCAGCGCGGGATCGCCATAGCCGTTGGGCCACCACAGCTTCGGGTTGGCAACGCGCAGCTGGGGGAAGTCGGCGGGGCGGAAGCGCACCGTAGCGCTCTCTCCCGCGCCCAGCGTCACAGAGCGGGACACCGCGACGTCATCGAACCCGGCGCGGACCTGCGTGGTCACGGAGGCATCGGCGTGGTTTGTCACCGGCACGTCGATCGACACTTCGGCCAGCGAATTGTCGGGGCGCGGCAGCGCAGTGGAGACCGCCGGGTCGCCGATGGTGACCATGCCGGTTCGCGCCAGCTCCACCCCCAGCCACAGGCCGGTATTGCGATCGCGCACGCCGGGGATCCAGTCCCACCCCTCGCTGGCGCCGAAAGTCGGCCCATCGACCATCAGCGCGCCGCCGTTGTCGCCGCGTCCGCCGGTCAGCGACTGTTCGTGGGCGATGCCGGGATGCGGCGGCGGTGATACCCGCACCGCGATGCTGTTGCGCGCACCGGGGATCAGGTATTTGCCAACGTCGAAGCGGCCGCGCACGAACGCGCCCTTCATGGTGCCGACCGCCGTGCCGTTCACCCACACCTGCGCCGCGTAGTTGACGCCTGCGAATGTCAGGGTCTGCACGCCCGCGTCGCCCTGCGGCAAGTCGAATTCGCTGCGATACCAGTAGTCCTGCCGCGACAGGCTTTCCGGAATCGCCATGTTGTTGAGGCCGATCGTCGGATCGGGATAGACGCCCCGATCGACCAGCGTCGTCAGCACGGTGCCCGGCACGGTGGCGGCATACCACGCGCCCGCATCGAAGCCGGGGCGCGAAATCGCCGCGCCGTCCTGCTTTACGCTGGGTGCGGCGATCAGGCGCCATCCGTTGACGGCGAACCGGCCCGCGCCCTTGTCCTCAAGCGCGGGGAGCTGCGGCACCGGCTTTGCCTGCGGGGCGGGCAGCGGGGCCTTGCTGCGCGGCAGGGTCCAGGTGGGCTGCGCGGTGGCAAGGCCGTACTGGGTCTTGACCTGAAGCGGCCACGAAGGGCTGGCATCCTCGAACCGGGTCAGGGCCTCGTCCGGCACGGATGCCAGCAGCGCCTTCGCCTGCACAGCGTCGGTCACGCGCGGCTCCAGCGTCAGCCCGGAGAGATCGCCGGCAAAGCCCGGCTCGGCGGCGATGCGCGGTCCCATCGCGACGAGGGCGGCGGCAGGGGCGGCGGCAGGCGCGGCCTTGCCCGATGCGGCCAGCTTGCCATCGACGTAGAGCTTCAGCGCCGCACCTTCTCCAGTCGCGACCAGCAGATGCCAGCGATCCGCCGTCAGCGTGGAGCGCGCACGCAGCATGGCCCCGCCGGTGGCGAACGTGACGCGGCCATCCTGCAGCGCAAACTGCCGGGCCGATGGCGCATCGGGCGTGCCAAAGGCAGCTACGACGGCGCGCCCACGCGGCAGGTGCGAAGGCTTGATCCAGACGCGCATCGTCCAGCGCTCCATCGCGGGCAGCGTCTCGCCCTGCGTGTAGCCCTGCGGCAGATGCTCCAGCCCATCCGACCCTTGCAGGAAGCGGGCGTCGTAAGGGCCGATCACATCCAGCTTGGGATGGCTGATCCGGGTGCCGGGCCAGGCGATCTGCTGCGCTGCCAGCGGCCCGGAGATCGCGCAGGCGATCAGGCAGGCCGCGTGGATCGATACCCTCTTCATCGTGCGCTCCGCTTGTTTCATCTTAACCGGGCAGAACCATGCGGTCGCCGGTGATGGTGATGTCGCTCCACACACCGGGCGCGTCACCGGGCTGGCCGCCGCCGACGAACAGCCGGTAGGCCCCCGGCACCACGGCGCGTTCCCCCAGGGGATCGACGATGCTGAGGCTGCGCGGATCGATGTCGAGCACGACCTCGCTGGTCTTGCCCGCCTTGATGCCGACCCGGCGGAAAGCGACCAGCTGGCGCTGCAACTGCGCCAGCGTGCGCGCCGTCGGCTGCTCGGCCACCGGCACCAGGTACGCCTGCACCACTTCGTCGCCATCGCGCGGACCGGTGTTCGCCACCTTAACCGTGACCCGCAGGGGCTGCCCTGCTGCCACGCTGGCGGTGGCTGCCCCGGCATAGGCGAACGTCGTGTAGCTAAGACCGTGGCCGAAGGGATAGAGCGGCTTGCCGGTGAAGAAGCGATAGGTACGCTCCTTCATGTTGTAATCGATGTAGGGCGGCAGATCGCGGGTGGCGGCGTAGTACGTCACCGGGAGGCGGCCCGCCGGGTTGACGTCGCCCGCCAGTACGCGCGCGATGGCGGTGCCGCCCGCCTGCCCCGGATACCAGGCGTTGACCACTGCATCGGCGTTGGCCTTGCTCCAGGTATCGGCGATGGCCGATCCGGTCAGCTGCACCACGACGACGGGCTTGCCGGCCGTCGCCAGCGCCGCCAGCAGATCGCGCTGCGGTGCGGGCAGCTCAATCGCGGTGCGGTCGCCGCCGTTGAAGCCCGGAACCTCCAGCTTCAGCGCCTCTCCCTCCAGCGTCGGGGAAAGACCGGTGAAGACCACCAGCACGTCGGCATCGTGGGCGACGGCCAGCGCTTCTGCCCGTTGCGCCTCGGCAGGGGCGACCCAGCGCAGGCCGATGCCGCCGTCGGCGCTCCTGTGGACATAGTCGATGCGGATGTCGTGCGGCCCTGCCCCCGCGAAGTCGATGGCGGTTTCCACGTTGGCGTCGCTGCCGTCGTCGTCGATCACCAGCTTGCCATCGATCCACAGCTTGACCGGATCGTGGCCCTCGCAGTCGAAGCAGCGCGGCACATCGAGGCGCAGGCGATAGGCGCCCGCCGCCGGAGCGGTCAGCTGACCGGTCCAGCGCACGGCATAGGCGTCCTGCTTCAGTCCGGCGGGCGGTGCACGGTCCCAGTCGAAGTCGATCCTCCGATCCTGCCGCGTGACGACCGGCGCGCCGGTCATGTCGGCCGTCGCGAAATAGGCGCCCCGCAAGCCCTGCACACCGTCTGCGGACAGCGCCGTTTCCGGTACCGGCAACGGTACGCCTTCGGCAAGGCCGCTGCCCTGCGCATAGCGCACGCTGGCCGCGCCGAAGCGGGCGCGCAGCCCTTCCAGCGGCGTGACGGGGGCGGCAGCGGTGCCGTGATAGTTGCCCTCCAGCACGTCCAGCGAATCCGCGTTCGGGCCGATCACTGCGATGCGCGTGCCTGCTTTCAGCGGCAGGCGGTTGCGGTTGGTCAACAGCACCAGCGACTTTTCCGCCGCTTCCAGCGCCAGCGCGCGGTTGGCGCGGCTGTCGTTCTGCGCGGGCTTGATCCGGTCCCACGGGCTGGTCTGCCTGAACGCGATGCCCAGCGCCGCGCGCGAGGCGAACGTGCGGCGCAGCGAGGTGTCCAGCAGGCTTTCCGGCACCAGCCCCTTGCGGACCGCTTCGGGAAGCGCGTCGTAGCTGGGGCCGCAGTCCACGTCGGTCCCGGCTTTCAGCGCCGCCGCCGCCGCCGTGGGCAGGTCGGGTGTATAGTAATGGAATGTCGTGATGTAGCCCACCGCGTCGCAGTCCGACACGACCAGCCCGCGAAAGCCCCAGGCATTGCGCAGCTTGTCCGTCAGCAGCGCCTGCGACGCGCAGGCCGGGATGCCGTGCAGCGAATTGTACGCGCACATCGTCGACAGCGCCTGCCCTTCGGTCAGCGTGGCGCGAAAGGCGGGGGTATAGGTGCTCGCCATATCGCGGGCAGGGATATCGGCATCGAAGCTGTTACGGCCCACTTCCGGCCCGGAATGCGCGGCGAAGTGCTTGGGCGTGGCAATGGCGCGCGGGTGCGCCGGGTCCGGCCCCTGGATGCCGCGCACAAAGGCGATACCCAGCCGGGCGGTCAGGTGCGGGTCTTCGCCATAGGTTTCCTGTCCACGGCCCCAGCGCGGATCGCGGAAGATGTTGATGTTGGGCGACCAGATGTGCAGCCCGCCGAAACGCCTGCGGTCGGCCTTGCGCGGCAGGGCATTGTAATGCGCGCGCGCCTCTGTGGAGACGACCGTGCCGACCTGTTCCAGCAACGCCGGATCCCAGCTTGCCGCCAGCCCGACAGCCTGCGGGAAGACGGTGGCGATTCCATCGCGCGCGAAGCCGTGCAGTCCCTCGCTCCAGTAATCATAGGCGGGCAGGTCGGCCTTAAGCAAAGCGGGCGCACTGCTGCCAAGCTGTGCGGCCTTTTCCTCGAGCGTCATCGAGGCGATTGTGCGCTCGATGACGTCCTGTGCGGGAGAGGGCGTGTCGGCCTGAACCGGAGCCTGCGCCGCAATCAACAGTAACGACAGCATCGTGCCCCCCCTTCCCCGTGATAAAAGGGATGCGGGCCACGCCAACGGCGCGGCCCGCATCCGGCAGTCCTTAGAAGTCCGCGCGAACGCCGATGCGGAAGGCGCGACCGATCACGTCGTAGAGCGTCGGCGTGGTGACGTTGCCCGGAACGTTCGCGGCATCCTTGTTGAACAGGTTGTCGACCTTGAAATAGGCCTGAACCGCATCCGTCAGCTGGTACGACGTGCTGAAGTCCACGTAGAACGCACCCGGCACGCGGTTGTAGTCGATGGTCGGGTTGTTGACGGTCGAGACCGGGCAGTTGCTGGTGCAGACCACGTATTCGTTGGAAAGCACGCCCGCGCTGAACCAGCGTTCCTGGAAGCGCACGGAGAACTTGTCGGTGCTGTAGTCCTGCGACGCCATGACCTTCCAGTGCGGGATCGCACCCGCCTCGATGTTGACGCCGGCCCCCTGGATCGGGATCGTGCCCGGCAGGCCGCGATCGGTGATGAAGTTCATCGTGTGCGTCGCCAGCGCGCGCAGCGTCAGCTTGCCCGGCAGGCCGATCCCTTCAAGATCGGTCTGGTAGCTCGCCTCGACATCGAAGCCGTCGGTCTTGATCGACGCGAAGTTGAACGGCTGCACCGTCACGTAGGATGCGTTCGGGTCCGAAAGGTCGAACGACCCGCAGGTGAACTGCACGCCGCCGTAGCACAGGTTGATCTGGGTCTGTGCGTCCAGCGCAGCGATGGCGTCGTCGATCTTGATGTGGAAGTAGTCGAACGACAGGCTGAAGCCGGGCAGCCACTTGGGCTGGGACAGGACGATGCCCAGTTCGGTGTTGCGGGCAATTTCCGGCGTCAGGTTCGGGTTGCCGGTGGTCGTCTGCAGCACGGTGACGACACGGTTGTTGAACGGGTCGATGGTGCCGGTGCGGTTGCTGGTAACAGGTGCCGCGAACAGTTCGCTGAGGTTCGGCGCACGGATATCGCGCGATGTGACGCCGCGAAGGGTGATCCCGTCAAGCGGGGTGTTCCAGGTGCCGCCGACCTTCCACGTCCAGACGGTGCCCGACGTGCTGTAATGCGTGCCACGACCGGCGGCGTTGAGGTTCGCCTTGCCGATAGCGTCCGAATTGAAGATCGGCACGTTCAGCTCCAGGAAGCCTTCGTAGACGTCGTATGCGCCGGTGCCGTTGCGATAATTGCCCGCGTACCAGTTGCCGCCGTTGCGGTCGAGCACCGGGTCCGCCGGGTAGAGGTCCGAGTAGGCCGAGCCGGTCGCGCCGTTGACGCCGTTGCCGTAGGGGTCGGCCGTGACGCGGTAGAATTCGTGCCGGTATTCGCCGCCGAATGCCACCGATACGGGGCCTGCGGGAACCGAGAACGGCTCTCCGTTGAAGGCCACGCTGGCGACGTCCTGCGTCTGGCGGGTGTGCTGGAACGGGCCGTAGCTTGGCTGGATATATTCGCGCGCCGCATCGCTGGGGGTGTCACCGCCGAAGATGTTGACCGGAACGCAGCCGTTCGCCGCCGCCACCGGATCGGCGCAGCGGATCACGCCATCGGCGCCGCGCACGGCGTTGATTGCGGCACGATAGCGCGGCATCAACGCGATGTTCGACACGTTGATGTCGGTGATCTCGGTGCCGTGCTCGTAGTAGGCGTCATAGCGCCAGTCGGTGCCGAGCGCCTCGAACTTGCCCTTGGCGCCTGCCACGAAACGGTACTGCTGACGCTGGGTGTCGACGTCGATGTTGTCGAACATGGCATTGTTGACGCCATAACCGAAGCTGGTGATCCCGTTTGCCGCACAGGCCTCCTGGATCGAGGCCGGGACGTAGGGGTTCGAGCACTGCATCGTCAGGTTGCCGAACTGCGCAAAGCCCGGGTTCGGCGTGTTACTGGTGCGCACACGCGCGATGTTGACGGTGGTGTAGATCTCGTTGTCGGGATCGATGTCGAAGCCGATGCGGCCATAGCCGTTGAGGCGCGAGATTTCCGACATCAGGCTGTTGCCGTTGGCCACGCTGCCAGACAGATCACCGCCGACGCACGATCCGTTGTAGCATTCGGTGCCGTACTGGAACGGGTAGGGATTGCCGCTCTTGTCAAAGGCGGTGCCGGCCAGCGGGCCCGAGGTGATGAGACCGTAAAGCCCGTTGAGGCTGGACTGCACATGCTGGCGGTAGAGGTATTGCGGGCGACCGTCGTTCATGACGCCGCGATTGATGAGGCCGGTCGCCACCAGCCAGTCGCGCCCGTTCGGACCATCGCCGCGCGGGTCGTTGCCGACGCCGAACCCGGCGCTGGGAATGCCGTCCTCATGGCTGTATTCGCCGCTGACGATGACATGCAGGCGATCATCCAGGAACGCCTTGCCCGCGGCTGCCTGGAACGTGTAGTTTACGTTGTCGCCATAGGTGCTGATGCCGCCCAGCACGTTGGTACGCACGCCTTCGAACCGGGTATCGGTGACGAAGTTGACGACGCCGCCCACCGCGTCCGACCCGTAGGAGGCGGATGCACCGCCGGTGACCACGTCCACGCGCTTGATCAGCAGCTGAGGGAACAGGCTCACGTCGGCCACGCCGGTGACGTTGGCGCCGACCACGCGCTGGCCATCCAGCAGGGTCAGGGTGCGAATCGGCTGCAGGCCGCGCAGGCTGAGCGTGCTGAGGCCCTGAACGCCGGTGGAGGTGCCGTTCGCGCCGACCGATGCGCCGGTGCTGCCCTGAAGCGAGGGCAGCTGCGCCACGGTTGTAAAGACGTTGGGCTGCGCGTTCTTGGTCAGGTCTTCGGTGGTGAGAACCTGCGTCGGGGTCGGCGCGGTGAAGCCGCTGCTGGTGATGCGCGATCCGGTGACGACGATGTCGCCCTGCGGCGCGGCTTCAGGCTGAGGCGCCGGCGTCGCCGGAGCGGCAGCTTCCTGCGCGGACGCCTGGGTCGCCAGGGCAGGCGCGATCAGCATCGTCGATGCGGCCAGAGTGGCGCGCAGCATGTTCCCTGAAATCTTATGCTTCATGTTCATGTCCCCTCATCTTGGACCGGTTCGATGCGACGCCGAACGCACTGTCTTTCCTGCAGGATAAGGCCAAAGCGCAAAGACCCACAAGATACATTCCGCAATTTTTTTTATTAAATGGATCAAGCGACAAAATTCTGTAATATCAAATTGTTAAGATTTCAGTTCGCTGACAATCCCGTGAGTATCCGCCAACGCCAGCGCAATCGGCCCCAGCGCACCGGCCAAGGCGCCGAGTCCCGGCGCGCGGATGAACTCGTGCGTGGGAAGCGTCAGGTAGCTGCCTACCAGTTCCCTCACCCGCTGCTCGATGCGGGCAATCAGGATCGGGCGCGACGTCAGCACGCCCCCGCCGAACAAAATGCGCCGCGGACCGGCGAGCGACACGATGGCCTGCGTCATCTGCGCCAGTGCTTCGACCACCTCGTTCCAGACCGGATCGTCGTCTTCGAGCAGGTGGCCTTCGCGCCCTGTGCGGGCGGCCACTGCCGGACCGGACGCCAGACCTTCCACGCAGTCCCCATGATAAGGGCAAATGCCGGGCCAGCGATCCACGTCCGAAGCGCTGCCACCGCCGTCGAGGCGCGCAACGCGCATATGGCCTGCCTCGCAATGGCCAATGCCCCTCGTCGCACGACCATTGATGATCAGGCCGACGCCGACGCCTGTCCCCACCGTGACGTAAGCCAGGTCGTCCAGCCCCCGCCCCGCGCCCCAGCGGCGCTCGGCAAAGGCAGCGCCGTTCACGTCGGTGTCGAAGGCTGTCGCCACGCCATAACGCGCAGCCAGGCGGTTGGCGACGGGCGTGTCGCGCCAGCCGGGCTTCGCGGTGCTGGTGATGTTGCCGTAAGTTGCGGATGAGGGATCAAGATCGAGCGGCCCGAACGACGCAATCCCCAGCGCGTCGAAACCACCGGCCTGCGCCCATGCATCCAGGCGAGCCTCAATGGCGCCGAGCGTGGCAGCGGGGTCAAGCGTCGGGATAGTTTCCTGCGACAGGATGGTTCCTGCCCCGTCGGCGAGAACCACGATGCATTTGGTGCCGCCCAGTTCGACCCCTGCGATACGCTTCATCGTTCTCCCCGCTCCTGTGCCAGATCCCGCGCCGATGGCCGCTTGTGCGTCCCTTGGATGATCCGGCCGGGCAGAGGCACAGTGTCCTAAGCACCCCGACGATTTAATCAATCAATTTTATTTTTTAATCCCCGCAAGGAGAAATCTGCCATGCAGGCAATGACCTGCTTCCCTGGTGCGGCCCCACCGTCATGAGAGGGCAGCCCTGACTTCGGGCAACAGTGTATAGACGGCTTCCCGCTGGGCGCCGCGATTGACATGATCGACACAGTAGCCCTGGTAATGCCGCTGCAGCAGGCCCGCGCGGACCAGATCGGACACGGCGCGGCTTACGCTGCACCGGGCTGACTGGCGCAGACGGTCCTTCATCAGCGTTTCCAGCAGATCGTCAACGGCCCGAGGATCCTCCGGCAGTGTTCCGCGCGCCTTGAGGTCGGCCATCAGTTTGTTGCGGATCGCCTGCCGGCGATGATGGCGCTGGGCCATGGGGATCATCGCCTTGCCAAGCCAGTCGCGCACCGGCACCGATCCCCCGTCATCCAGGATGTAGGGGCCGGCGACGCCCTTCGTGTCTGCCGCCTTCGCCAGCAGGTTGAGCACGATCAACGTGTAGCGGGGGCGGGGCGAAACCGTCATGATCTTCTCGACCACGGCGGGCATGTCGAGCCGCCGGACATCGCGCCGACGGGGTTCGAAGAGGTCAAGCTGATGGAACATACCACGAATCTAGCGCGGCCCGGGTGCCATGTGAATCCCTGCACTGACCCCAAATTGAGATTTTGCAGCTATGGCACTTTACCCGAAAACGCGATTCGCTGGTAAAGTGCCATAGTTGGCGAAAGGGTCGTGCGAGATCTGATGGCAGGTTAAGGAACCGCCCCGCCCGCGCCGGACTTGGGCCACGATCGGGAACCCTCGTCCCTGCGATGCCTTTGAGCGCGCATGGATGGACCGATGGATTGTCTGGTGATCGGCGCGGGGCCGGCGGGGCTCACCGCCGCCATCTATCTGGCGCGCTTTCATCTTCGCACCCTCATCGTCGATGCGGGCAACAGCCGGGCCGCGATGATCCCGCATACCCGCAATCATGCCGGATTTCCGGGTGGCATTTCCGGCAGTGAACTGCTGGCCCGGATGCGCGAACAGGCCACCGAATTCGGCGTGGAGGTGCGGCATGGCACGATCGACCGGCTGCAGAAAGAAGGAGAGCTGTTTGTCGCCACCGGCAACGGCGTCGAAATCGCTGCGCGCAGCGTGCTGCTTGCCACCGGCGTGGTGAACCGCTGTCCGCCGATCGATCCGGACCTGCATGACGCAGCGCTAGCGCGCGGTCTGCTGCGATATTGCCCGATCTGCGATGGCTACGAAGTGACCGACCGACGCGTGGCGGTGATCGGCAGCGGGGATCATGCCGTGCGCGAAGCGCTGTTCCTGCGCATGTATACCCCGGACGTGACGCTGGTTTCGCCCGATGGGGGGCACGCGCTGTCCGTCGAGGAACGGGCCAAACTGCAAGAGGCGGGTGTATCGGTAGTCGATGGCCCCTGCACACCCATCAGGCCGGACGACGATCGCATCCTTGTGACCACCCCCGAGGGAGAACTGGCGTTCGACACCGCTTATCCGGCGCTGGGATCCGTCATCCGCTCGGAACTGGCGCTGATGCTGGGCGCAAACGCGACGAAAGATGGTTGCCTGGTGGTCGACGATCACCAGCGAACTTCCGTCAGCGGTCTTTATGCGGCGGGGGACGTGGCCAAGGGTCTTGACCAGATAAGCCATGCGATGGGCGAGGCAGGCGTTGCCGCCACCGCGATTCGCAACGACCTTGCGCAGGCGATTCCGCTCTGGCGCACGGCGCGATCCTGACGCCATGCGAATCGCCGGTTCCGGGCCGACATGCGACCCGGAACCGGCGGAAAAATCAGCGCATCGTCAGGTTGACGGCAGCCGGCTTTCCGCGACGATCGATCTCGATCTCGAATTCGAGCTGGTCGCCGTCCTGCAGCCCGGCAAGGCCCGAACGCTCGACAGCGGTGATGTGCACGAACGCATCGGGCTGGCCGTCATCACGGGTGATGAAGCCGAAGCCCTTGGTGGCGTTGAAGAACTTCACGGTGCCCGTGGTCTTTTCGCCGGTGCTGCGCGGCTGCGAGTTCGACTGGAACGAATCGCGACGTGCAGGTGCGGCAACGATGTCGCCGACGATGGTCAGCTCGGTCGCGGAGACCTTGCCGCCACGATCCACCAGCTGGAACTCCAGCTGCTGGCCTTCGCCCAGCGTCGAGAGGCCGGCGGCCTCGACGGCGCTGATGTGCACGAACGCGTCGTCGCCGCCATCATCACGGACGATGAAGCCGAAGCCCTTGTCCGGGTTGAAGAACTTGACGGTGCCGCTGCCCTGGCCAATCACGGTCGCCGGAGCGCTGTTGCCGCGCCCACCGCCGAAACCGCCGCTGCGCTGGCCGCCGAAGCCGCCGCGCTGGCCGCCGCCGCCGAAGCGGTCACCGCCACCGAAACGATCGCCGCCGCCGAACCGGTCGCCACCACCAAAACGGTCATTGCCGCCACCAAAGCGATCGTTGCCGCCGCCAAACCTGTCGCGGCTGCCGCCCCGGTTTCCTCGGTCGAATGACATAACTTAAAAATTCCTTCGCTGCGCTCGGAAATAATTGGCCCATGCGCGCGAACGCAGCACGCAGAGCTTCAAGGCAAGGTCTAGAAAATCGAGCGAGCGCCTGATGCAATCATGCCTTACAGATACAATATCAGGGAATTGGGCAGATGACTACAGCTTGAGAGAAGGCTGGCGTCAAGCCGCAGGTTGGGGCAAGGCCCCAGACAAACTCGTCTTGCTCATGGCCGCTGCACCGGCCAAAGGGCAGACTATCGGATAATGGCAGGACTATGAGCGACAACGACCACGAAACAGACAGCGATGCATCGCTCATCGACCTCGACAAGGGTTCGATCGAGCAGTTCATCGCCCGCGCCAAGCGCCGCGGCGTCATCACCGTAAGCGAACTTAACGCCGCTTTGCCGCAGGACAAGATGTCCGCCGACCAGATCGAGGACATCATGGCCGCGATCTCGGCCATGGGCGTCAACATCGTCGAGGACGACGAGGACGACGGCGACTCCGAGGACGGCGAGCCAGGCATCGATCGCGATGCGGCGGATACCGACCGCGACGAGGACAACGAGTTCGACGGCTCCGGCGAACGCGCCACCCGGCGCGCGGCGGACAGCAAGAAAGCTGACACCGCTGGCCGCTCGGACGATCCGGTGCGCATGTACCTGCAGGAAATGGGCGCAGCGGAACTGCTGAGCCGGGCTGGCGAAGCGGCGATTTCCAAGCGCATCGAAGCCGGGCGCTACATGATGATCCAGGGCCTGTGCGAAAGCCCGCTGACCTTCCACGCCATCATCGGCTGGTCGCAGGCGCTGAACGACGGCCAGATGCAGCTGCGCGAAATCCTCGATCTCGACGCGATGCTCTCGAAGGAGCCCCAGCTGGACACCCTCAACGAAGAGGGCGGCGCCGACGGCGAGATCACCGAGGCCGCAGCCGGCCCTTCGTTCACCGACAAGGACAGCTCGGACGAGGAGACGGCAGAGGAGTTCGACGAGGACGGCAACCCGATTGCCAAGCGCCAGACCGAGGACGACGACGAGGACAACACCCTCTCGCTGGCCGAGATGGAAGCGGCGCTGACGCCCGAGGCACTGGAAAAGTTCGCGCTCATCACCGAACTGTTCCGCTCGTTCGAGACGCTCCAGCAGGAGCGTCTGGACGCGCTGGCCCTCGGCATCGATTTCCCTGCGGCCAAGGAAGACAGCTACCAGCAGCTGCGCGAAGACCTGACCGCGCAGATGGAATCGGTGCAGTTCCACGCGGCCCGAATCGAGCAGCTGGTCGAAAGCCTCTATGCCTTCAACCGCCGTCTGACGACGCTGGGCGGGCAGATGCTGCGTCTGGCCGAGCGCCACAAGGTCAAGCGCGCCGACTTCCTCGAAGCCTACATCGGCCGGGAACTGGACGATACCTGGCTGTCGGCGATGGCCGGCAAGGACAAGAAGTGGGCGGCCTTTGCGGCGAACGAGGCCGATCCGGTCGAGCGTATCCGTTCCGAAGTGTCCGACATCGCCGGCGCCACCGGCATGTCACTCCCCGAGTTCGGGCGCATCGTCAACATGGTCCAGAAGGGTGAGCGCGAGGCGCGAATCGCCAAGAAGGAAATGGTCGAGGCGAACCTGCGACTCGTCATCTCGCTGGCGAAGAAGTACACCAACCGCGGCCTGCAGTTCCTCGACCTGGTGCAGGAAGGCAACATCGGCCTGATGAAGGCGGTAGACAAGTTCGAGTACCGCCGCGGCTACAAGTTCTCGACGTATGCCACGTGGTGGATCAGGCAGGCGATCACGCGTTCGATCGCGGATCAGGCCCGCACGATCCGCATCCCGGTCCACATGATCGAGACGATCAACAAGCTGGTGCGCACCAGCCGTCAGTTCCTGCACGACGAAGGCCGTGAACCGACACCGGAAGAGATGGCCGAACGGCTGTCGATGCCGCTGGAAAAGGTCCAGCGCGTGCTCAAGATCGCCAAGGAGCCGATCTCGCTGGACACGCCGATCGGCGACGAGGAGGATTCGCATCTGGGCGATTTCATCCAGGATGCCAACGCGGTCATCCCGGTGGACGCGGCGATCCAGTCGAACCTCAAGGAGATGATCACCCGCACGCTCTCCTCCCTCACCCCGCGTGAGGAACGCGTGCTGCGCATGCGCTTCGGCATCGGCATGAACACCGACCACACGCTGGAGGAAGTCGGCCAGCAGTTCTCGGTGACGCGCGAACGTATCCGCCAGATCGAAGCGAAGGCGCTGCGCAAGCTCAAGCACCCCAGCAGGTCGCGCATCATGCGGGCATTCCTGGACTGAGGTATCTGGATCAGGCTGATCCAGATTATTGAGCACGCACGGTAAAAGGCGTTACCGGCAATCCCCCGACGATCGGGTCGGGTGGATTGCCGGTGAGGTCGAAAAGGGATGAGGGGCGCTTCGTTCAGGGAGCAACTGCACGCAACCACAGCGGGACGCGAAATCGCTGACACGGACTGGACCGGAACCGGCGTGGGCGAGATCGAAGACTGGCCTCCGGCGTTGATCGCGCTGCTGTCGGCTCTGCTGGCGTGCCCTTCCCCCATGTTCCTGGCATGGGGTCCGGACCTTCTTTCGTTCTACAACGACGCCTATCGCCCCATCCTCGGGCAGCGGGCCGCAGGAGCGATGGGGCGGCCCTTCAGGGAGTTGTGGCACGATATCTGGGCCGATATCGAACCCCTCGTGACCCGAACTCTGTCGGGGGAGAGCATCGAGATGGTCGATACCCGGCTCGATATACGCCGGGCCGGACTGCCCGACGAAAGCTGGTGGACCTTCACCTATTCCCCGGTCAGGGACGATCATGGTGCCGTCGTCGGGCTGCTGTGCATCACCCGCGAGACGACGGAGCAGGTCCGCGCCGAGCAGGCACGCAGCACCGCCGCCGAACAGCTGCATGCCGCGCTGGCCAAGGGCGACGCCATCGGATCGTGGGACTGGGACGTGCGGAACAACCGGCTGACCACGGACGAACGCTTCGCCCTGATCTACAACGTCGATCCCGACCGTGCGGCGCAGGGAACCGCGCTCGACGATTTCCTCGCCTGCATCCATCCGGACGACCTGCCGCTGGTAAAATCCCAGATCGAGGCGACCGTGCGGTTTGGCGACAGCTACTGCACCGAGTACCGCATCCTGGGGGCGGACGGGCAGGTGCAGTGGGTTTCCGCACAAGGCCGCGCGGTGCTGGACGCGGACGGAACCTGTGTGCGCTTTCCGGGCGTCAGCTTCGATATCACCATCAACAAGCGGATGAAGGTTCCGGCCTGACCCCTTAGCGCAGCCGCTCCGCCAGGAAGTCCACGAACACGCGTACGCGCGCGGGCATGCTGGCACCGCCGACGAAAACCGCGTGGATCGTCTCCACATCGCCCGGATTGTAGGCTTCGAGGATCGGCACCAACCGTCCCTTTTCCAGCTCGTCAAGGACGCTGAACGTGCCGACGCGGGCGATGCCCACCCCTGCGGCAGCCAGTTGGCCCAGCGTCTCGCCGTTGTTCGCCTCGATGTTGCCGCGCACGGACAAGGCGAAGTCCTGCCCGTCGCGGCGGAACGGCCAGACCGGCTCGGCGCGGCGGAAGTTGAAGTTCAGGCAGTTGAAGCGGTGGAGGTCTTCGGGCACCTGCGGCGTGCCGTTGGCCGCCAGATAGTCCGGCGAGGCGACGATGACCCGGCTCGTCTCGCCCAGACGGCGTGCCGTGAGGTTGCTGTCGGCAAGCCGCCCGAAGCGAATCGCGACGTCGGCCTCCCCGGCGGCGATATCGACTAGCCCGTCGCTCAGGACCACATCGATCAGGATGTGTGGATAGAGGGCCGCGAATTCTCCGAGCAACGGCACCACGCACAGCCGCCCGTGCGCCAGCGCCGCGCTGATCCGCAGCCGCCCTCGGGGCACGCCTTGGTCGGCGATCTGCTGCTCGGCCTCGTCAAGGTCGGCAAGAATCCGGCGCGCCGCCTGCAGATAGGCCTGCCCTTCGGCGGTGAGCGTCAACGCGCGCGTGGATCGCAGCAGCAGCCGGATACCCAGCCGCGCCTCGATCCGGTCGATGGCCCGGCCAACTGCCGAGGGGCTCATGTCCAGTTCGCGCGCGGCGGCGGAAAAGCTGCCCTGCTCCACCACCGCAACGAACAGCGCGAGCGCGCGGGCACGGTCGGTTCCATTTCCCAGCTTTGCGTTCAATGCACAAATCCTTCGCGTACGGGCGCTCTACACCGGCACGACGTCCGGGTCCATCTATGCGCTGCAACAACAGGACTGCGCATATGGAATATCGGCAACTGGGAACTTCGGGCCTGCGGGTGCCCGCGCTCAGCTTCGGCACGGGCACCTTTGGCGGGGAGGGACCGCTGTTCGGCGCCTGGGGCCGCAGCGACGCGGCGGAAGCGCGGCGGCTGATCGACATCTGCCTTGAAGCAGGCGTCACCCTGTTCGACACCGCCGACGTCTATTCCGGCGGCGCGTCGGAGGAAATCTTGGGCGAAGCGATCCGTGGCCGCCGCGATAAGGTGCTAATCTCCACCAAGACCGGCCTGCCAATGGGCGACGGCCCGCAGGACTGGGGCGCATCGCGCAGCCGCCTGATACGAGCGGTGGAAGCGTCGCTGCGGCGCCTGGGCACCGATCATATCGACCTGCTCCAGCTGCACGCCTTCGATGCATCCACCCCGACGGAAGAGCTAATGGGCACGCTCGACATGCTGATCGCTGCAGGCAAGGTGCGCTATGCGGGCGTTTCCAATTATCCCGGCTGGCAGCTGATGAAGGCGCAGGCGATTGCCGAGCGGCAGGGGTTGCCGCGCCTTGTCGCGCACCAGGTCTACTATTCGCTGATCGGGCGTGCCTATGAGGCCGACCTGATGCCGCTGGGCGCCGATGAGGGCATCGGTGCGCTGGTATGGAGCCCGCTGGGCTGGGGACGCCTGACCGGCAAGATCGGCCGCGACCGCCCTGTTCCCGCCGGTAGCCGCCTTCACGAAACGGAACAGTTCGCGCCTCCGGTGGAGGCCGAACTGCTCTATCGGGTGATCGATGCGCTGGAGGAAATCGCGCAGGAGACCGGCAGGACGGTCCCGCAGGTCGCGATCAACTGGTTGTTGCGGCGGCCTACGGTGGCGTCGGTGATCATCGGCGCCCGCAACGAGGGACAGCTGCGGCAGAACCTTGGCGCTGTCGGCTGGGCACTTACGCCCGAGCAGGTCGCGACGCTGGACGCTGCCAGCGCCGTGCTGCCCCCCTACCCCCACGCCCCCTATCGGCAGCAGGAGGGCTTCGCCCGTCTTGCGCCCCCGCTCGTCTGAGGACACCGCGATGAAGCTCAATCCCGCCCTTCTGGCCCTTGCCGTCGGCGCCTTCGGCATCGGCGTGACCGAATTCGCCCCGATGGGCCTGCTGCCCGTGATCGCCACCGATCTTGGCGTGTCGATCCCGACGGCAGGCCTGCTCATCAGCGCCTATGCTATCGGCGTGATGCTGGGTGCACCGCTGATGACGCTCGCCACCGGACGCATCGCGCGGCGTCGGTTGCTGATCGGGCTGGCGGCGATCTTCACGGCGGGCAACCTGCTGGCGGCCGTCTCGGACAGCTACGGCCTGCTGCTCGCGGCGCGCGTGCTGACGTCGCTCAACCATGGCGCGTTCTTCGGCGTGGGATCGATCGTCGCAGCGGGCCTCGTGCCTGAGGAAAAGCGGGCCAGCGCGGTCGCGGCGATGTTCGCGGGGCTGACCATCGCCAATGTCGTGGGCGTTCCTCTGGCGACGTGGGCAGGCGATCATCTGGGCTGGCGCGCGTCGTTCTGGGGCATTGCCGCGCTGGGCGTGGTGACGATGGCGGCTCTCCGCATCACCCTGCCCGCGCTGCCCGCTCCCAGCGGCGGCAACCCGTTGGCGGAACTGCACGTGCTGGGCCGGGGCACGGTGCTGGGCGCACTGGCCCTGACCGTCGTGGGGTCTAGCGCGATGTTCACGGTATTCACCTACATCGTGCCAATCCTGCGTAAGGAAACTCACGCCTCGCTGAGCTTCGTGACGGCGATGCTGGTCGTCTACGGCCTTGGGCTGACGGTCGGCAACTGGCTGGGCGGCAAGTTCGCCGACCGCTCGGTGGATCGCACCCTGATCGTGACGCTGGCGTCGCTCAGCGCCGTACTGGTCGCGTTCGCGATACTGATGGACCATGCCGGGGCAAGTGCGGTGCTGATCTTTGCCTGGGGCGTCGCCAGCTTTGCACTGGTGCCGCCGCTGCAGGTGCGGGTGATCGGCGCAGCCCACGATGCGCCCAATCTGGCATCCGCAGTGAACATCGGCGCGTTCAACCTCGGCAATGCCCTCGGCGCGGCGCTGGGCGGCGGCGTGATCGCAGGCGGGCTGGGCTATCCGGCAGTGGCGCTGGCAGGCGCCGCGACGGCGGCGGTGGGGCTGGTCGCCGTCCTCCTCGCGGCACGGGCGGGGCGTGAACCCGCGCCTGCGCCCGCTGTCGCAAAGTTGCAATAAACGCCCCCTAAGGCGCGGGACCGCATGACGTCCCTTCCCCTCGGCCAGCTCCTTGCAAGAGAGGCGCGCCTTTTCGGCTATTCGTCCGGGAATTTCGGCAAGGCGCTGGTCTTCGCCGGGGCGGACATGACCATCCTGTTCCTGATGACCGACCTGATCGGCATTTCCGCCACGGCTGCGGGATCGCTGATGCTGGTGGCGCTGGCAGGGGATCTGGTATTCGATCTGGTCGCGGCTTCGCTGGTCATACGGTTGCGGCGCAGCGGCAGGGGCTATCGCTGGATGGTCTCGGCAGGAACCGTGCCCTGCGCCATGGCCTTTGCGATGCTCTATGCCATGCCCGCCTCCGGCCTGCACGCCGGCTGGGTGCTGGCTGGTGCGATGCTGGTGTTCCGCAGCGCCTATGCGGTGATCGACGTGCCGCACAACGCGCTGATGGCGCAGATGACCACCGATAGCCGGTCACGCGGGCGGGTTTCAGGCTATCGCCTGCTGTTCAGCACCGCCAGTTCGCTGTGCGTGGCGATGATCCTGACCCCACTGGTGCAGAATGCCGCCCGCAGCCGTGCGTTCGATGCGCTGGCGGTGACCGGCGCGGTGGCGGGCCTGCTGTTCGCACTGACTATGATCGCCTGCATCCTGACTTCCGGCAAAGCCGCTCCCAAGCCCGGAGACGCCATGGAAGACAGCATCCGTGTGCCGCTGCGCGATCCGCTGGTGGTGGGAATGGGGTTGCTGGCGATCGTAACCGGTTTTGCGATGCCGGGATTCGGGCGGATGATCCTCTACATCGGCACTTATGTGCTCGGCCGTCCCGATCTGGTCGCCACGCTGCTGCTGACGATGGCGCTGGGGCAGTTCGCGGGCGTGCTGTGCTGGACCGCGTTGACGGCGCGCATCGATCAGGCGCGGCTGCTCGCCCTGGGACATGGTGTCAGCGCGAGCGGCCTTTTGCTGTTCGTCCTGTGCCTGTCCGTGCCTTGGGCGCTGCCCGCCTGCGCAGCGGTGATCGGCTTTGGGCTCGCGTCCGTGTTCATGCTGCCCTGGGGCCTGCTGGCCAATGCCGTCGATTTCGTGGCGCTGCGCCATGGGCGGCGGCTGGAGACGGGACTTTTCGCGTTCTACCTCGTGGCCGTCAAGGCCAGCGGAGCGGCGGCCACCGCGCTCATCGGCTGGGCCTTGGGGGGCCTGGGCTATGTGTCGGGGCAGGACCAGACCCCCACCGTCGAGGCGGGGATGCTGGCGTTGGGGCTGGGTATTCCTTTCTCCGGATCGCTGTTCGCCATCGTGTTGCTGCAACGGCTCGGCATGGGCCACGCGCGGCACGCCCGAGTGCGCGCTGCGCTGGACCGCCCTCGCCGGCCTGAGCTTCTGTCCGGGCGTCAGTCCGGGGCGGAGCCGGTTTCGGGGTTGAAGCGCGGATTGGCGAAGTCGATCGGCGAGGGCTCGACCTTCGCCGGCGGCGTGGCGCTTTCCGCCCAGGCGCGGCACAGCATGTCGCGCAGCATCGTTGCGCCAGCCGCCGCGCGTTCGTAGACCATCTCGCGCACGTCCCTGTCGGTGAAGTCCGCGAACCCGGCACGCTTTTCCAGCGCGAAGACTTCGCCCACCTTGTCGCCCGAGGTGTCGAGGTAGGCGAGCACCGCGTCGAACATGTCGCCGGACGTGCGACCGGGCTTGCCGATGCGCGGCGCAATATCCGCCACGGTCAGCTTCATGCCATCGACAAAGGCGCTCTCGAAGCGGCCATGGACGCTGCGGTCGGTAGTGTAGCCGTTGGGGTTGGGCCCACGCCAGCCGTCGCTGCTGACCGAATCGTGCATGGGGTTGGCGCCGTCGCCGATGTAGTGACCCAGCCGGATGACATCGAAGGCGCAGTTCCGTTCGTGCACCGAAGCATCGGCGCCCGCTGCATTGGCGGCGCGGATGGCGCGCATGCACACGACGATCCGGTCGTAGGCCTCGATCGCGGCATAAGGCAGCGTTCCGGTCCAGCGCACGTTGGTGCGCGCGGCGGTCTCGGGGTCGCTGTCTTTGATCTTCTCGTACTGCTTGTAGAGCGCGATGACGAATTCGTAGCGGGACCGGGGAATCGGCTTCAGGAACGTTAACTGCTCCCGGAACCAGCCGTGGTTGGGGTCTTCCTCGATCTTCGAAAAGTTTTCCGAATTACCGCGCCAGCTGTCGGGCAGCAGTGAGGAGGCGCCGATATAATCCTCATACTTGCGCAGGAACACCGGGCCGTCGGCAGGAATGGCCTCGATCGCGGCGCGGTCGATGACGGTATGCGCGGTGCCGCCCCAGGCCAGCGCGGCTTCAGGCACGCAGGCAAGGGCGGGAGCAAGGACGAGTGCGGCGGCCGCGAGCAGCATGGGGCGCATCAGCATAATCTTTCCGTTCAGGGGTCAAGCGGGTCGCGCGGATCGACGCGGGCGGATCTGGCAGAGGGGCGGAATGCAAGTTCCGTGGGAGACAGGCGCGCGCCAACGGCGCCCGGCTGATACCCCAGTTCGCGCTCGTTGCGCTTCACGAACTCCGGGTTTTCGATCATGGCGCTCTGGTCCGGATTGCAGACGATCAGGGCGTCCTTGTCCAGCGGCGCGCCCATGGCGATCAGCAGCCGCGTGGCATTTCGCAGGTTGGTGGTGGTATGGCGGGCGTGCGGTTCGATCACGATCGCCTCTGCCGGAACGCCGTAGCGTTCAATCAGGGCGCGGCGCATCTCCTCGGCTTCGGCGAAGCGGGTTTCGCGGGGATGTGCGCGGCCGCCGGTCACGATCAGCAGCGGCGCATCGCCTGCCGCAAAACGCTGCGCCGCCAGCCGCAGGTGGTACTTGCCGTAAGGGCTGAGCGGCATGCCCGGCACTTCCGGCCCTACCCCCGTCACGATCAGCGCGCTGTAGCGGTGGCGCTTCCAGTCGATCTGCCGGGCGCGCTTCATGGCATCGGCATTGAGCCCGCCGGTAAGCGGTTCGTACCCGATGGCATCGGTGCGGTCGCTACCGTCGAGCAGCGCCAGCGCGAACTCCACGCTGGGGTCGAGCGCCTGCAACGATCCTGACCGGAGCGTCTGCGACAGCCAGGCGGCGGCCTGCAGGCGGGAGCGGATTTCCTGCGGATCGACCATGCCTGCGCCGTCGATCTGCGGATAAGGCGGCACCTGGCCAAGGCCATAAGTCCGCACGATGGCGTTGATGCCGCCAACCTCGCGCAGCACCTGTGCCGCCGGGCCATCGTCCGCCGCATTGGCCATGCCCTGGCCGGCAGCCGCCGCAGCGGACAGGATCCGCGCATCTTCGTCCGTCCAGACCATCGCCTGCGCAATGCAGGACAAGTCAGACTTGCATGTTGCACGCCGCGCGTGGCGGGCACGCAGCATGGCGCCCACTTCGGGCCGGGCCTGCAGGGCGTTCAGCCCCGCAGGATCGCTGCCCAGCGCATCGAGCAACGGGAACAGCCGCTGCGACAGCCGTGCCGCAGTGCTGTCCGCCACCAGTTCCGGCCCAGCTTCCGGCGAACGGCCTGTCCGTGCATGGCCAGGTGCCGTCGCCAACGAGAATGCCACGGCAACCATGGCCGCCAGACGCGCCGGGCTACGCCGCATTACCACGACTTGCCGATGACGAGGCGGAAGTTGCGACCGAAGATCGGGCGCCCGTAGATCGCCTCGGCGCTGCCCTGACCGGCCAGCGAGTCGGTGCGGGTATTGCCTTCAGTCAGGCCGTGCGCGTTGAACAGGTTGTCTCCCACGACCTGCAGCTGCCATGTCCCGTGCTTCACCGTCACGCCCGCACCCACGGTGCCGTAAGCGGGCAGCGCGGTGTTGTTGTAAAGATCGACGAAGCGCTTGCCCATGTAGGTATAGCGGCCATAGATCGACACGTTGGTATCGCCCGTGGTGAAGTCGAAGCTGGGGCGGATGTTGCCGTAGACCTTGGGCTGGCGGACGATCTGGTTGCCCTCGGCCTGCTCCGGATCGGCGCCGGTGCTGCTCTGGAAGTTCTTGTACTTGGGATCGCTGATCGTCAGCGCGCCGTTCAGCGTGAACCAGGGGGTGACGCTCCAGGCACCGTCGAATTCGACGCCCTTGACCTGCGCTTCGCCGATGAAGGGCACGTTCACGTCGTTGCGACCCGTGCTGGGGTCGAACGCGAGGAACGAGGCGTTGAGCGGGTCGAAGTTGGTGTAGAAGCCCGTGACGTAGAGGTACGAGCGGCCCATCGACAGCTTCAGGCCCGCCTCGAACTGGTCGGCCACGGTGGTGATGATCGTGGGGTTGATGCTCATCACGGTCTGGACGTTGGGCGGCGTCTCGAGGTGCGAGGCGCGGCCATAGACGCCGACGTGGTTCGAGAAGTCGTAGTTCGCGCCGACCGTCCAGTTGGTGACATTGGGCTTCAGCTTCTGGTTCAGGATCACGCCGGTGAAGGCGCGGGTGGTGTCGTCTGCCAGCGTGGAGGCATCGCCCAGGCTCGCCTGCGCGGTCAGCGCGGCCCAGCCCTTGTAGCTGTAGCGTTCGTGGCGGATGCCGCCGTCGATGCGCAGGCCGGGGACGATTTCCCAGGTGTCGTTGGCATAGAGCGCGAACATCTTGGCGTCGCTGTCACCCTGGTTCAGCGTGGCGGCATAGTTCAGCACGCCGTTGTCGGTCACCCGGCCCACGACGGTGCCCGCCGCGTTGTAGCCCACCAGGTCCAGCGTGCGCGGCTGGCCCGCTACTTCGATCAGGTAGTTCTGGTAAAGCGTGCGGCTGTCCTCGCCATAGAGGCTGCCGTAGATGCCCAGCTTGATGTCATGGCTGCCGATCCCGGTATCGAACTTGCGCGCGACCGAAAGGTTGGCCTGCCCCGAGTAGAACTTGGAATGGATGTCGCGGTACTGGCCCTGCATGACCAGACCCGACGCGGCGTAGGGATCGTAGACGGTGCTGGTGCCCGCCAGCACATAGCCGAAGCGCGTCGCGCCGAAGGGCGCCCCGCCCGCACGGTTGAGGTACCCGTTGGCGAAGGCGTTGCCGTCGACCGGATTGGTCGTCGAATAGAAGGCCGAGAAATCGTTCTTGCCCTGCGTGTAACCGGCTGCTGCCGTCACCAGCCAGCCGTCGAAGTCGCCTTCGTAATGCGCGCCGAAGTTCACCATCTGCATGTGGCGGCCATCCGAAAGGTCGCCGTTGCGGCTCTGGATCACGCCGTTGCCGTCGCGATACTTCAGGTTCACGTTGCGGAACGCGGGCGAGTTCATCGTGCCGTTGAAGTAGTCGATGTACTGGTCGAGGCTGACGGCGGGGTTGCGCGGGTCGGCGGTCGGGATCGGCAGATAGAACGCATTGTGATCGTTCACGTAATTGAACGTCAGCTTCAGGAAGCCATTGTCCGTCACATGCTTGATGTTGGCGCGGATCTGGCCGCCCTTGTCGTTGGGAAAGCCGTTGTCGCGGTAGCCATCGTGATAGCGCAGGAAACCGCCGACTGCGTAATACGTGTCCTTGGCCAGCTTGCCCGCCTGGAAGGCGTCCAGACGGTAGAGGCCGGTATCGCCCAGCGTGACCTGCGCCTTTCCGCGCGGGGTTTCGTCGCCCGTCACGGTGATCGCGTTGATGATCGCGCCCGAGTAGCTGGCATAGACCGGTGCCGGACCGCCACGCACGACTTCGACGTGGTCGGTCATGAGATCCTGCTTGAGGATCGCGTCGCCCCGGAAGAAGACGCCGTCGTTTTCATGGAACAGCGGCAGGCCGTCCTGCTGGAAGCTGACGAAACCGCCGTCGTTGGGCAGGCCACGGATGCGATAGATGTTCTGCACTTCGCCGCCGGTGATCTCGGTCTGGAAGCCGGGCAGCTGGCCAATGAGGTCCGCGAAGTTCACCGGAGCGATCTTCTCGAAGTCTTCCTGGGAGATCGTGTTGACCGCATACGATACGTCGAAGCGGCGTTCCGCACGGGTAGAGCCGGTGACGATGATGTCGTCTCCGGCGCTGTCAGACGCCGGCGGCGCGGCTTCTTCGGCGTAAGCGGGCGTGAAGGCGGTGGCAATCGCGACGAAGGCGGCGCCGGTGGCGAGAACGGTCTTGAGCATAAGGGCCCCTCATGAATTTCGTGTCGCGGCACTGGCGACGGGCGGGCCTCTGGACGTCCAATGTGACGTTTTTAATTATTGTTGTGAAAATAAATAAATAAGCTACGCGCTCGGCGCATGGCCACTCCCCTCTTCGACAAGGATCAGCGCCGCATCATCCAGGCGCTGCGCAAGGCGGACGCGCTGTCGCGGTCCGCGCTGGCTGAACGGCTGGAGATGAGCAACGCAGCGCTCACCCGCATTTCACGCGAACTGCTCACCCTTGGCGCGGTCGAGGAAGTGGCCGAGGGAGAGGCGCAAGGGCGCGGGCGCCCGGCAGTGCCGCTGCGACTGGCACCGTCCGGCGGCTATGCGGTGGGCGCGACCGCGCACAAGGGTCTGCTCGACATCGCGCTCGTCGATTTTGCAGGCACCGCCATCGCCACCCATCGAGAAGTCGTCGAGCCGATCGACCCGCAGCAGTTCGCCCGCCGTGTCCGGGCGCTGACGTATGAACTGGTGGACCGGCACGACCTGCTCGGGCGGCGAATGCTGGGCATCGGCATCGCGGTGCCCGGCCCCGCGCTGTCGCTGGAAAGCGAGCGCTGGAACGTGGTCGACGAAATGCCCGGCTGGCGCAACGCCCCCTTGCGCGAGATGTTCAGCACCGAACTGGGCTGGCCCTTGTGGATCGAGAACGACGCCAATGTTGCCGCCATCGCCGAGTTCTACATGGGCGGCCTGCTGCGCGAATTCTCGACCGTGGTGGTGCTGTTGCTGGGATATGGCATCGGCGCGGGCGTGATCGTGGACGGCAGGCTGGTGCGCGGCCAGTTCGGCGTGGCGGGAGAGATCGGCTGCCTGTTTCCCGGCGACCGCCCCCGGCCCAGCCCGCTGGACCTGCTCTCGTCCTTGCGCGCGCACGGCTGCGACGTGTCGTCGGTGCACGAGATCGACCCGGCATCCGCCGCTCAACGCCCGGCGATAGAACAGTGGCTGGACCGCGCTGCGGCGCAGCTGGAAGTGGTGGTCAACACCGCTTTCGCATGGCTGGACCCTGGCGCGATCGTGCTGGCGGGCGCGGTGCCCCGCTCCATGCTGGACGCACTGGCGGACCGGCTGCGCGGGGCGCCGCTCGTCACCGTGATGGACGAGCGCAGGCCCCCTATCCGGGTTTCCGGGCTTGGCGGATCGCCGGTGACGATGGGCGCGGCGCTGCTGCCGATCCACGCCATCGCCGCCGCGCCGTAACGCCCGCGTCAGCCTTCGCTTTCGATCGCGTCACGGTCGCGGGCCATAAGCTCCAGGCGTTGCGGCACGGTGCCGATGTCGATCCCGGTTTCGCCGAAGCGCCGCAGCAGGACCAGGAACACGTTGCTGCGGGCGCGATAGACGTCACGCGGGGACGCGACATGGGCGAAGCAGTTGAACAGGATGCGCCCATCGACGATCGAATCGACGAAGGCCGCAGGCCCGGGATCCTCCAGCACTGCCGGTTCTGCGGCGAACGTGCTGAGGACGATGTCCAGCACATCGTCCACTTTCGTTCCCAGCGGCACCGAAAACTGGATCTGGATGCGCCCCAGCGGGCTGGCTAGCGTCTTGTTCAGCACCGTCTTGGTGATGAGTTCGGAATTGGGCACGATCAGCGTCGAATGATCGGGCAGGGTGATCTCGGTGGAGCGCACGCTGATGCGCTTCACGTCGCCCTCGTCCGTGCCCACGCGAACCCAGTCGCCGATCTTGATGGGTCGTTCGGCCAGCAGGATCAGCCCGGAAACGAAGTTCTGGGTGATCGCCTGAAGGCCGAAACCGATGCCTACCGACAGGGCAGAGAGCAGCAGCGCGATGCGCTCCACCCCGATGCCCAGCGACGCCAGAGCCCAGATGATGGTCAGCGCGATGCCCACGTAGCGGGCCACCAGCCCGGCCGAATTGCGCGCCGACCCGTCAAGGTCGGTGGCGGGCAGATACCGCCTTTCCAGCCAGCTCATGAAGGCGCGGACCAGCGCCAGCCCTATCGTCATCACCAGCACGGCGCGGATGATCGCACCCGGAGAGATGGTGACGCCCCCCACCTCGATCCCCTGCGCGAACGCGCCGAGCCGCCCGAAGAAGCTGCCCAGCCCGCCGCCGCCGCCGAACGGCGTCATCAGCATGCCCAGCGCCACCAGCACCAACACGATCCGCAAAGCGCCCGAGATCAGGACGCCGAACTGGTCTACCACGCTGCCGCGCAGGCCCACGCTGCGGGTCAGGGTGACGCCCAGCCGGCTGTCACGGCTGAACAGCGTGGTCGCCGCATCGTCCACCGTGCCCAGCAGCAGGTAGAGCGCCGCAGCCAGCACCCCGATCCAGACGATCAGCCGCGCGATGAACAGGCTAAGCCCGACATATCCCCCCGCCAGCGCGAACAGGGCGACAAGGACTAGCGCCCATGTCACGAGGGTGAGCACGGCTACCCCGGCGCCCGGAACGGGCCGATCCGCGCCGTCATCCTCGGACGGCTCCCGAGCCGCCGAGTTGGCACGCAACCGGCCAAGGAGGAGCAGGAACGCGCCGATCCACAACAGGTGCGCCAGCGCCTCCACCATCTGCCATGCGGTAAGCGCGGTCTGGCTGGCGCCGACGGCGCGGTTGAAGGCCTCGAGCACGATGCAGCCGAACGCGATCCCCACCAGGACCATGATCATGGGATAAACGCGGCGCGCGGTCTCGTCGGCGATGGGTGCGATCCGCCACGAAGGCTGCTTGCGCATCAGCACGGCGCCTGCCAGCGATGCGGTGAAAGCGGAGAACCCGCAGGCCGCCACGAAACCGTCGAGCAGATCGTCCCAGCGCTGCGGCAGCACGCCTCCCCAGCGCAGCCCCTGAACCAGCACGAACGCCGCCAGCAAGGGCGCTGCCGTGCCTACGAACAGCCGCCAGAGCGCATAAAGAGAGCGGCGCACCCGGTGCCCCGGCGCGGTTCCGATCAAGTAGCGCTGACCGAGCTGCCGTCCGGCGACCCGGACGGGGAACAGCAGTGCAAAGGCGACGATCGCGCCCAGCAGCGGCTGCCACGGCAGGCCGCCGTGCCACTGCGCGCCAATCTGCCGGACGCCTTGCGACACGAACAGTTCCACCCGGCGCATATCGCGCGGCATGGACGCCAGAAGGCCGCTCCAGAAAGCGGGCGACAGCGGCGAATTCACCCGCGCCGAGAGGGTTTCGTTGAGCTGTTCCGCCTGGCTGCGATCCAGTTCGTCGATCAGCTGCTGCGCCTCGACGCCGGCGAGCCGGCTGCGCTTCACAGCCGCGTCGAGAGCAGCCCGCGTGCGTGCAAGGCGCGCGCGCTGCTGCCGGATTTCCGGCGCTTCGGCCACGCCTTCGGTGACCGGGCCCAGCCCCGCCACCCGCGCATCGATCAGGGTGATCTGCTCTTCAAGCTGGTCCCCCGCAGCGCTGGCCGTGGCTTGCGCGGCAAGGGCCCTGGTCCGCAGGGCTGCGCGATCGTCGGCGTCCAGGCGCGTATCCAGCGCATGGTCCACTTCGCGCAGTTCCGCTTCGGCCTGTTTGATCTGGCTGGACTGCTCCGCTGTGGGCGCAAGCTGGGCGTGGGCGGCGGTGCCTGCTGCGAACAGGAACACGGCAAGCATCAGGCGAAAAAAAGCAGGCATATGTATCAGACGCATCTCGAACCGACTGTAATCGCGCCTAGCGTGAGCCGGTTCTGCCGCTTTGTGCAAGCGCGAAACGACAGGACAGGTGTCCGCCACGACGGAACCGAGAGGGCGAAAGCCTCGACCGCCCCGCCTCAGACCGCCTGCGTGTGAAGGCCTGGGCGACCTGACTCTAGCGCGAACCGCGCGATGTCGCGGATACCGGAATCCTCCCGCAGCGCATCGTCGAGGCCACGGAACGTCACTTGTCCGCCCTTCGCGTCGATGTCGAGGCGGCCGTAACCGCGCACATAGGCTTCCGCAAAGGCGAGGCCGTTTTCCGGGGCGAGCCGCTTGAAATCCGGATCGGGCCGCAACGAAGAGATCGATCCTCCGACGAATTCGGAGGCGATCGGCGGACCGTCCGGACGGTCGGGATGCCGGATGTCGGCAGCGGCAAAGGCGTGAATGTCGCCGCCCAGCGCCAGCGGATTGGACGTGCCCGCTTCGGCCCACCGGCGGAAGATCTGATCGCGTGCCGCCGGGTAGCCGGACCAGTTGTCCGCCGAATAGTGCACCGCATCCGAGGTATCGCCGGGGTCCATCACGCGGGCCTGCGTCATCAGGGTCTGCTGGGCCAGGAGATTCCACTGCGCCTTGCTGGTCCCCAGTGCATCGTCCAGCCAACGCTCCTGCGTGGCGCCCAGCATGGTGCGACCCAGCTCACGCAGGTCTGCGCAGTCCGGGATGGTGCCGAGATAGCGCTTGTGCGCCTCGATCAGGCCCGGCGGCTGGCAGGCGTGGGGACCACGATACTGCCGGTCGTCGACGATCTGCAGCTGCGCCAGCGCACCCCAGTCCAGCTTGCGATAGATCCGCATGTCCGGGCCTTTGGGAGCATGGGCGCGGATCGGCTGATGTTCGTAATAGGCCTGGTAGGCCGCGGCCCGGCGGCGCAGGAACACCGCCGGATCGGCATTGTCCTCGGCAAGCGCGCCGGCATAGTCGTTCGCCACTTCATGATCGTCCCAGGTCAGCGCCCAGGGCGCGGCGTGGTGCGCGGCCTGCAGCAGCGGATCCTGCTTGTACGTGGCATAGCGGATGCGGTAGCCGGCGATGTCGATGGGTTCGGGATTGCGGTGGACGCGCACGACGTCCTTCTTCCCCACCGTGCCGGGCGCCCCTTCATAGATGTAGTCGCCCAGGAACAGGATCAGGTCGGGGTCTTCTTCCACCACGTGCCGCCAGGCGGCATAGTAGCCGACCTCGTACTTCTGGCAGGAAGAAAAGCACAGGCGCAGCCGATCGACCATGGCGCCCGGCGCGGGCGCGGTCTTCGTGCGGCCGACCGGGCTCGATTCCCCTCCTGCGATGAAGCGGTAGAAATAGCTGCGGCCCGCAAGCAGTCCCCGCGCATCGATGTGGACCGAGTGGCCCCAACGCGGTTCTGCTTGGGCAGTGCCTGACCGGACTACGCGCGCGAACAGGCGGTCTTCGGCTACTTCCCAGCGCACCGGCACCGACACAGGGGGCATCCCTCCGTCCCCGGCCATCGGTTCGGGCGCAAGGCGGGTCCACAGGATCACACCGTCCGGCAGCGGATCGCCCGAAGCGACACCCAGGCTGAACAAGCCCTGCGGCAGGCGCACGGCGCCGCGCGCGCCCACCGAAAGAAACGCGGCTGCCGCAGCCCCGCCAGCGATTGCAGCACGGCGGGTAAGGGGGAAGGGGGCGGAACGTTCGGAAAGCGACAGGGTCATGGCGGCGGGCTATCGCGGGTGTTTGTTACCGAACCATGACAATGGCCGGGCGCCGTTTGCTGTCGAACCAGCGCATTCCCGACCCGCGAAATCTTTTGAAACAAAAAACTGATGTTATAACGTATCATCATGAACTAACGACTGCCCTTCAGCCTTGAGGGGACCATAGCGGCATGAAATACGGACTACTTCTCGCCTCGGTGGCAGGCGCCTGCATCGCGGCGCCGCACGCCTTCGCGCAATCCACGAACGCGCATCGCGCCGACGACATCGTGGTCACGGCAACCGCGCTGCAGCAGCGCGCCGACGAGACGGTCACGCCCGTGCTGACGCTGGGCGGCGAGGAACTCGTCCACCGCCGCCAGGCGACGCTGGGAGAAACTCTGGCCGGACAGCCGGGCGTCAACTTCGACAACTTCGGCGGCGGTGCCAGCCGTCCCGTCATTCGCGGCCAGACCGCGCCGCGCGTGCAGGTTCTGTCGGACGGCTCGCAGATTCAGGACGCCTCGCAGGTTTCGCCCGACCACGCCGTCGTCGCCGAGCCGCTGCTGATGCGCGGGATCGAAGTGCTGCGCGGTCCCGCGACGCTGCTTTACGGCGGTGGCGCGATCGGCGGCGCGGTCAACGTGCTCGACAGCAAGATCCCCACCGTGCTGCCCGAGGGCGGGATCGAGGCGGTTGCGGAAGGCCGGCTCGGCACGGCGGACAACGAGCAAGCGCTGGTCGGCGGCCTGACCGGCGCGATCGGCAACTTCGCCGTGCATGTGGAGGGCATCGCCCGGTCCAGCGACGACTATCGTGTGCCTTCCCGTTTCGGCGATCGCCATGTGGACGGATCTTACAACGACACCTCGACGTGGTCCGTCGGCGGGGCGTATGTGGGCGAGCGGGGATATCTCGGCATCGCCTATACCCGGCAGAACAGCGAATACGGCCTGCCCGGCCACAGCCACGACTACGAGGACTGCCACCCCCACGGCACCAGCCTGCACTGCGGCGGCCATGACGATCACGGTCATGGGGAAGAGCATGGGCATGGGCATGGGGAAGAGCACGATCATGACCATGACCACGATCATGGCGAAGAAGGGCATGACGAGGTGCCCTACGTGCGGCTGCGCAGCGAACGGATCGACATCCGCTCCGATTACGAAGACCCGCTGCCCGGTTTCGAGCGGGTCCGCTTTCGTGCCGGCCTGACCAAGTATCGCCACGAGGAACTGGAGCACGACGAAGTCGCCACGACGTTCCGCAACAAGGCGCACGATGTGCGCCTGGAGCTGACACATAAGCCACTGGGAGGTTTGCGCGGCACATTCGGGGTGCAATACGCTCACAGCGACTTCAGCGCCGTTGGCACCGAAGCCTACCTGCCGGAAAGCGAGACGACGAACACCGGCGTGTTCCTGCTGGAAACCTTCCAGCTCGGCCCCGTCCGCCTCGAAGGCGCCGTGCGGCAGGAATGGCAGACAATCGAGACCACGCTGAACCGCCGTGCCGAGCACAATCCCTTCTCCATCTCCGGCGCGGCGATCTGGGACAGCGGCACCGGCTATTCGGTGGCGCTCTCGCTCGCCCGGTCGCAGCGCGCACCCACCGCGCAGGAGCTGTTCGCGCGCGGCGTCCATCTGGCGACGAACACCTACGAACTGGGTGACGCCACGCTGGGCAAGGAAACCTCGCACTCCATCGACGTCACCCTGCGCAAGTCGCTGGGCAACACGCACTTCACGCTGGGGGCCTACCACCAGGACTTCGACGGGTACATCTATGCCCAGACGCTGGACCGGTTCGAGGACTTCCGCCTGATCGGCTATACCGCGCACGACGCGACGTTCACCGGTGTCGACGGCGAGATCCACCACCAGTTCTCCCCGGCGCTCGGCGTCTCAGTGCTCGGCGACTACGTCCGGGCCAAGTTCAAGGACGCAGGCGGCAACCTGCCACGCATACCGGCAGGCCGCCTTGGCGCGCGCGGCGATGTGGCAGTGGCGGGCTTCACCGTGAACGCCGAATACTTCCGCGTGTTCGAGCAGGACCGCACCGCATCCTACGAGACCCGCACGCCGGGGTACGACATGGTCAACGCCACGGTATCGTACAAGCTGGACTTCGGCGGCTCGTCCGCCGAACTCTACCTGCGCGGCACCAACCTGACGAACGCCCTCGCCTTCAACCACGCATCCTTCATCAAGGATGCCTCGCCCCTGCGCGGGCGCAATGTGGTCTTCGGCCTGCGCACCATGTTCTGACGGCTTGCCGGACGGGCGGTGTCCCCGCCGCTCGTCCGGCTGCTGTTGCCGATGCACCACAGGTTTCATCTATTTTCGCATCATATTGCGACGCATTCCCAATAGCGTTAACGGCACCCCGTTCTAAGAATGATTTGCAAAAGGGGTTCCATCATGTCCGCTCGCTCACTTGCCCTGTGCGGCGTTGCCTTCCTCGCCTTTTCGGCCACCGCCGCGCGGGCGGCAGAGGAAGCTCCATCGGCGGCGGGCGAAGCTGGACTGAACGACGACAGCATCGTCGTCACTGCGGGCAGCGGCACCAAGACCGAAACGCCGCTGGTCCAGGTGCCCCAGCCGCTGACGGTCATCACCTCCGACCGCTACATCTCGCAGGGCGCGATCAGCATCAGCGACACCGTCAAGTATGCCGCCGGCGTGCTTGCGAACCCTTACGGTCGCGATACTCGCGTTGATGGGTTCAACATCCGCGGCATCGATGCGCTGCAGTTCCGCGACGGCATGCGCGATATCTTCAGCTACTACGCCAGCATTACGTCCGACCCATACAACTTCGACCGCGTGGAAATCGTGCGCGGCCCGGCGTCCGTGCTGTTCGGCCAGGGTTCGATCGGCGGCCTCGTCAACCTCGTGTCCAAGACCCCGGAATTCCGCACCGGCGGCGAAGTCAATCTCGTCTACGGCAGCTATGATCGCAAGGAAGCGATGGCGGACCTCAATCTGGCGCTGGCAGACAACCTGGCGATCCGCGCCGTGGGTCGCGTGCGCGATGCCGACACTTACGTCGATCACGTCCCCGACGACCGCGTGATGTTCGCCCCGTCGATCCGCTGGCAGCCAACGCCCGACACGAACATCGTGCTCAACGGCCTGTATCAGGAGGACGACACCGGCTCGACCTCGCAGTTCCTGCCCATCGTGGGGACGTTCAGCCCCAACCCGGGATACCCGGAAGGCAAGCTCGATCCTTATACCTTCGTGGGCAAGGCGGGGTGGGACCGCTACAACGGACGCTCGCTGCAGGGCGGCGGTGCCATCACGCATTCCTTCTCGGACAATATCCGCGTCAGCCTGAAGGCCCGCTACATCGACAGCGACCTTCAGTATTTCACGCATTACGCCGATAGCTACACCTATCCGCTGAATCCGTTCTCCGTCTACGGCACGGACGGGCGCACCATCGGCCTTTCCTCCAGTGCATCGAACGCGCGGATGAACGTCTTCTCGACCGACAACAACGTGCAGTTCACCTTCAATACTGGGGCGAACATCGAGCACAAGCTGCTGGTCGGCCTGGACTACAGCTGGAACAAGGTTCGCAAGCAGGAAACCTACGGCGCCACCGAGATCGTCGACCTCTACGATATCGACTATGCATCGCTGGCCGCCTACGAACCTTCGGGCGCGTGGAACACCGACAGCCAGAAGCAGCTGGGCATCTACGTGCAGGACCAGATCCGCTTCTTCGATCGCGTTTCCGTCGTCCTGGGCGCCCGCCGCGACCGCGTGACCTCGTCCGCCGGCAGCAAGGACAACGCCACCACCTTCCGCGCCGGCATCATCGGCGAAGTGGGCGCCGGCTTCTCGCCGTTCTTCAGCTACACCGAAAGCTTCCTGCCGGTGGCCGGCTCGATCCAGACCGGCAATCCCGACAACCCCACCGGCGCGCCGTACAAGCCGCAGACCGGCAAGCAGTTCGAAGCGGGCGTGAAGTGGCAGCCGGAACCCGCGACGCTGGTCACCGTGACTGCCTTCCACATCAAGGAGCGCAACCGCGTCCTCTACCTGCCCAACAACGCCACCGGCCAGTCGGGCGAACTGACCACCAAGGGCATCGAGTTCGAAGCCAGCCACACCCTGCCGGGCAACTTCGAACTGCTGCTCAACTACGGCTACAACAACCTGAAGTCGGAAGTGAACAGCAGCCTGGACTACATGCCGCGCCACACCGCGTCGATCTGGTCGACCAAGACCTTCGGCATCGGCAAGGCGGCGCAGCTTCGGCTTGGCGGCGGCGTCGTCTACAACGGCAAGAGCAAGTCGACCGGCCAGATGGATCCCTACGGCCTCAACCCCGCGATCCCCGCCGGCACGCTCTACACCATCGTCACGCCTTCGCGCACGACGGTGGACGCGCTGGCGGAGATCAACTGGGACAACTGGCGCTTCGCGGTCAACGCGACGAACCTGCTGAACGAGAAGTTCTTCGCATCGTGCCTGGCGCGCGGCGACTGCTTCATGGGCGCGCCGCGCAACGTGATGGCGACGGTCGGCTATCGCTTCTGATGACATTGCGGGCGCGGTATCCCCGCGCCCGCAACTTCTACAGCCCCAGCGCTTCCAGGCCGGGATGATCGTCGGGCCTGATCCCTTGCGGCCAGTGGAACAGGCGCTCGCTGTCCCTGATGGGCAGGTCGTTGATGCTGGCGATGCGCCGCGCCATCAGGCCGTCTGCGGCGAACTCCCAGTTCTCGTTGCCGTAGGACCGATGCCAGCCGCCATCCGCATCGCGCCATTCATAGGCAAAGCGCACCGCGACCCGGTTGCCGTCGTGTGCCCACAGATCCTTGATCAGGCGGTAGTCATGCTCCCGTTCCCACTTCCGGGTCAGGAACTCGACGATGGCCCCGCGGCCCTGCAGGAAGTCGGAACGATTGCGCCACTGGCTGTCCGGCGTATAGGCCAGTGCTACCCGTTCGGGATCGCGGCTGTTCCAGCCATCCTCCGCAGCGCGAACCTTCTGCAAGGCGGTTTCCCGCGAGAACGGCGGTAGAGGCGGTCTTGTCATCGTCAGGCTCCTGCTCGTTCAGGCAAAGGGGGTGGCGAATTCCAGGCGAATGCCGCCGGGAATGAATATGAGGAAGTGGCGCGTCGCTGAACCCGAGCGGATCGGACCGGGGGGCGCATCGACAATCACTTCGGGATGGTCCTGCACCTTGCTCCAGATCCGGTCCAGCGCGGCATCGTCGGCCACGGCCAGCGACAGGTGATGCAGGCCAATGTTGGCACGCCGGTCGAAGGCTCGGGCGGTCAGCGGATCGGCGGCGCGCCACAAGGTCAGCAGAACCGTCCCGTCCGACACGAAGATGGAAGGGTAGTCAGGCACCCCGCCGACTTCCTCGAACCCCAACAGGCCGCAGAAGAACCCGCGCGCCTGATCCAGATCGGGGACGGTCAGGCCCACATGGTGCACGCCGCGGGTCAGCTTTTCGGTCATTGTTGCATTCCTTCCAGTTCCGCGACGCGGGAGCGCAGGCGGGCAAGTTCGTCGATCAGTGGCTGGGTGGAGCGGCTGATCTGCGCTTCGGTGAAGCGCGGGGTTATGTGCTGCGGGCAGTTCCAGTCGAAACCCAGGACATCGATCACGAAGGCGCGCTCCGGCTCGGCAGCGTAACCGGAATGCATCAGCGCGGCCATGATCGCGGGATCCTCACTGCTGCGCGCATGGCCGATCAGCTTGAGCCGGCGCTGGTTGGGATAGTCCATCAGGAACAACGACACCCGGTCATCCGCCGCAAGGTTCGCGGTCGAAAGGTACTGCCGGTTGCCGCGATAGTCGGCAAAGCCGATGCGGTTGCCCTCGATCCGTCGCAGGAAACCGGTCGGACCCCCGCGATGCTGGACATAGGGCCAACCGTTCTCGGTCACGCTGGCCATGTAGAAGCTGTCTCTCGCCGCGATGAACTGGGCCTCACGGTCCGTAAGGACGTCCAGCGGGCCCGCCTGCGCCTCCATCCGCGCATACGAAGCCCGCGAACCGTCAGCCTCTTGAAGGGCCCGGGCGCGGGGGCCGAACATCGTATGGAGATATGTCTGTGCCATGCCACGGAAGGTAGCCTGTTGCGCCGGCTGTGGTAATTATCGCATTATGGACTTCACCATTTCACGATGAGCAACAATGGACCGCTTCGAGACTTTGACCGCCTTTGTCGCCGTTGCCGATCACCGTGGCTTTGCCGCTGCGGCACGGACGCTGGGATCGTCGCCGCCGTCCATCACTCGGGCCGTTGCGGCGCTTGAGCGGCATCTGGGCGTATCCCTGTTCCACCGCTCGACGCGGGCGGTGTCGCTGACCGATGAAGGTGTCGCCTTCCTCGACCGGGCGCGGCGTATCCTGACTGATCTGCGCGAGGCCGAGCAGATCGTCACCGGCGGGCGCTCCATGCCGCGCGGGCAGTTGTACGTGACTGCGCCCACCTTCTTCGGGCGCCTGCATGTGCTGCCCGTGATCAACGAGCTGCTGGCACGGCATGAAGCGCTAAACGCGCGTATGATGCTGTTCGACCGCAACGTGCGCATCGTGGAGGAAGGGATCGACGTAGCGGTGCGGATCGGCACGTTGACGGACAGTTCCCTACGCACGGTGGCGATCGGTTCCGTCCGGCAAACGATAGTCGCCAGCCCGGCCTACGTTGCGGAGCACGGCCTTCCGAGAACGCCGGTCGACTTGAAGGCGCATCGCTGCATCGCCGGCAACGGCATCCGCATCGGCAATGCCTGGCCGTTCGGCGCAAAGGCGGACGAGGTGGTGCAGGTGACACCGCGCCTGACGCTCAACACCATCGACGCGGCCATAGCGGCGGCGGAAGCAGGTCAGGGGTTTGCGAATGTCCTGAGCTATCAGGTTGCCGACGCCATCAAGGCCGGTCGCCTTGTGCCCGTCCTGACCGACCATGCCCCGCCCCCGCTTCCCGTCAGCCTGCTCTACGACCCCGGGCGCGCCGCAATGCCTGCGGTACGCGCCTTCATAGAGGCGATGCGGGACCGTGCGCGTATGCGTACGTGGCAGTGACGGGCAACAGGGGTCCTGCGGGAAGCCATGGGACTTCCCGCAGACGCCTTGGTCAGAAGTCCTTGCGCAGCATGATGCCCGCATAGCGCTTGTCGTCACGCGGGACGAAGCGGCTGGTGCCCGCCAGCGCGCCGTTGCCCAGCAACGAGGCGTATTGCTGGTTCGTGATATTCTTCACGAAACCACGCACCTGCCAGCTTTCGTCCGCGCCAAGCAACGCCACGCTGGCATTCCAGATGACGTAGCTGGGCTGCACCGTGCTGGGCTGCTGCGTGAGCGAGAATTGGGTCTCGCTCTTGAGCGAAACGTCGCTCTGGATTTCCAGGTTCAGTGCATCGGTCAGCGCGAAGCGGTAGGTCAGGTTGCTGTAGAGCTTCCACTTGGGTGCGAACGGCAGCGGCTGACCGTCGATGTCGCAGCTTGTCGGCGCGCCGACCGGGCAGTTGAAGTGTACCACCTTGGCATCGGTGTAGGCGACAGAAGTGTCCAGCGACAGGCCGGGGATCGGGTGCAGCCCGAATTCCAGTTCCACGCCCTTGCTCTCTACCGTGCCCGCGTTGATGAGGCGGGTGACCTGTGCGCCGCCGACGATGTCGTTGTAATTGGCCTGATAGTTGTGGAACTTGGTCTGGTAGACCGCCAGCGCATAGGTGATCTGGCGGTCGAGCGCCGTACCCTTGATACCCGCCTCGAACGAGTCGGAGGTTTCCGGCTTCAGCACGATCTCGTCCAGCAGCGTCGTCGCGTTGAGCGAGCGCATGTTGAAGTAGACGTTGTAGGCCGGCCCCTTGTAGCCGCGCGCATAGGTGAAATAGGCGTGGGTGGTGGGCGTCAGATCCGCCTGAATGCCGCCGCGATAGGCATCGCCGCGCTGCGAGGTGGAGCCCTGCGCCTGATGGTAGGCGCGGATCGAGGTGATATCGAGCGAGGGTGCTCCGGAATTGGTCGGATCGTTGGTCGAAGTGCGCTCGTGGTAGTAGCTCAGGTCATCCCAGATCGAACGATAGCCTGCAAAGGCGCGCAGCCATGACGTGAAGTTGAAATTGGCCTCGCCGAACACCGCGTAGTTCTTGCTGAGGATGCCGTAGTCGGCAACACCCGTCACCGGCACTGCACTGCCAGCGATCAGGCGGGTGACGGTGCGCTGGTACGTCTCGTCCGTCTTGGCGCGCATGTAATAGGCGCCCACGACATAATCGATGAAATTGCCCTTTGGCGACGTCAGGCGGAGTTCCTGCGAGAACTGGCTGGAAGCCAGCTTGCCCTCGTCGTGAATCTGCGGGAACGCGGCGGTGAGTGCCGAAAGCCCGTCGTTGTCCTGGAACTGGTGGTTCTTCCACTTGCGATAAGCGGTGATGGAAGTGATGGTATGATCGCCCAGTTCCAGTTCGCCGGTCAGCGATCCGCCGTAGTTCTCGTCTGTCACATTGGTTTCGAAGCTGGTGCTGAGTTCGCGGTTGGACGCGCTGGGCGTAATGCCAACACCGCTCAGGAACGCGCCCAGCGGGGCCGATGTGGTCACGGTGCCGGTCGGATAGGCCGTCTGCGACGTGCTGGTATAGACGCTGGTGGCATCGTCGTAGGAGTGCAGGTAGTCGCCCGCGAGCGTGAGCTTGAGCGTTTCCGTGGGCCGGGCCTCGATCTTGCCGCGCGCGCCATAGCGCTCGTAGCCGTTGACCTTGCTGCCGGTGTTCAGGTTGCGCAGATTGCCGTCGTAGTTCGCATAAAGACCATCGATGCGCGCAGTCACGTTTGCGGCAAGTGCGCCCGTAACGCCGGCCTTGAGGCGATATTCCTCGTCCGTGGTGGCGGTGCCTTCGGTATAGGCATGGAACTCGTCCGAAGGCGCGGCCGTGACCACGCTGATGACCCCTGCCGAAGAATTCTTGCCGAACAGCGTGCCCTGCGGGCCGCGCAGCACTTCGATCCGCGAAACTTCGCCCACGTCCAGCGTGGCCTGGCCCGGACGGGCCAGCACGACGCCATCGACCACGGTGGAAACGGAGGATTCCACGCCCGGCGAGGTGCTGATCGTACCGACCCCGCGCACGAAGACCGAGCGGTCCTTGTTGGACGCGCTGGTGCGGAAATCGACCGAAGGCACGGTCGCGCTCAGATCCTGCAGGTTGTGAATGCCGCGATCGTTCAGCGACTGGCCGCTGACCGCGGTGATCGCGATCGGCACCTGCTGGATCGATTCATCGCGATAGCGCGCGGTGACGACGATCTCGCCGGAAACCGGCTCCGCGGCTTCCTCGGCCTGGACTGCGACCGGGAAAATGGCCGCCGAAGCCAGCAACGCGCAACGAACGACGTGGAATGCATGATCTGTCATTGGAAACTCCCTCAATGGGAGCCGACATAGTCAACCGCTGCGGTTGAGAAAGATAGTTTTCCTTTCGCCCCCTATGAAACTTCCCCTAAGCGGCCGTCTGCGGTTCATCGACGCTGACGATCCGGCGCATCGTTAGCTGGATCCAGCCCAGCGCCAGCAGGTAGGAGCAGGCCGCAAAGCCGAACAGCGGCCCGTAGCCAAGCCCCGCCGCGAGAACGAGGCCGGACACCTTGCTGATCGCCGCGCCGCCCATGTTGCCGCAGAATGCGCCGAAACCGGTCACTCGCCCCACTCTGTTGCGCGGCGTCACGTCGGCGATCAGCCCGAACAGGTTGGTCGAGAACCCCTGATGCCCGGCCAGCGCCAGCGCCAGCAGCGCGACTGCGGGCCAGTAAGCGTCCACATGCAGGGCAAGCGGCACCGGCACCACGCATAGCGCCGAGGCCAGCATCAGCGTCTTGCGCGTGCGGTTCGCACTGATGCCGCGCGCCAGCATCGTGTTGGCGGCATATCCTGACAGCAGAGAGCCGGCCATCGAACCGCAATAGGCCAGCGCCAGCGGCGGCCCGAGGTCGGTGCCCGACAATCCGAACTGCCGATGAAAATAGTCCGGCATCCAGAACAGCATGAGCCACCAGGTCGCGTCGGACAGCACTTTGCCCACTGCGATGGTCCAGGTGTTACGCTCCAGCAGAAAAGGTCTGCCGTCGCGCCGCGCGCCCCCTGACCCGACCGATACGCGATCGCCAAAATCCACCCCGCGCGATGCCAGCAGCCAGGCTAGAACCCAGCCGATGCCGACCACACCTGCCGCGATGAACGCCCCTCTCCAGCCCCAGACGAGCGCCACGAACGGGATAGCCAGCGGCGCGAGGATGGCGCCCAGGCTGTTCATGGCATTGGAAAGGCCAAAGCCCAGCGAGCGGGACGCGGGCGGAAACAGCACCGCGATGGTCTTCACCGTGGAGGGCGTGCCCATCGCCTCTGTCGCGCCAAGGCCGGTGCGGCACAGCACGAACTGGGCGAAGCTGTGCGCCCAGCCGTGCGTCATCGCCATGATCGACCATGCCGCCACGCCCGCCGCATTGGCCCACTTCGCGCCCAGCCGGTCGACGATCCACCCGGCGATGAGGAACCCCACCGCAGCGCCTCCCTGGAACCAGGCGGCCAGCGTCCCGTAATCATCGTCGCTCCAGCCAAGATCGGCAGCGATCGTCGGCTTGAGCACCGATATGATCTGGCGGTCTACCAGATTGAGCACGCCCGCCGTCAGCGCCAGCGCGAAGATCAGCCAGCGCCGACGGGACGAAAGCGAAGAACCCACGGTCACTTCGCCGAAGTCTGGCCACCCAGGTCGATCTGCCGCTTCAGTTCATCCGCCAGCGGCGGGGTATATATAAGCGGCCGGCCTTCCGCCTGCGCCTTCAGCTTGGCCGGGGTATCAGGCATGTTCGGGTCGAAGCGGTCGACCGGGTTCGGTTTGACGTACCATTGCGCCGGGAAGTCCGCTGCGTGAGAGCCGTTGATCCCGCGCCGCAGCGAGCCCTGCGCGGTTCGCCTGCCATAAGGGATGACGTGCCTGCCATCGGTGTTGGCCAGCTGATCGTAGAGCGCCAGACGCAGTTCCTGCTTGCGCGATGCCCATTGGGGATCGTCGATCAGGTTGTGCATCTCATCGGGGTCGGCCTTGAGATCGTACAGTTCCTCGGTGTCGTAGACGCCATAGTACTGGATGTACTTCAGCCGGTCCCGCTCGATCGCGAACGTGGTGGGGGTCATCGGGAAGTTGTATTCCCAATAGTATTCATACGTGAAATCGCCCGGCTTCCAGTCTGACACCGGCTGCACGCCTTCCCACAGCTTCCACGCGCTGGTGCCTTCGAACTGCGGCGGGCGCTGCGCACCGGCAACGTCGAGGAATGTCGGCGCGAAATCCAGATTGCGGAAGCGACCTTCGTTCACCTTGCCGGCAGGCACCGTTCCCGGTTCCCACACTACCAGCGGCACTCGGATCGAGGCCTCGTAGGCGTTGCGCTTGTCGATCAGCCCGTGTTCGCCGATCATGTAGCCGTTGTCCGAAGTGAACACGACCAGCGTGTCGTTCTCCAGATGGTTCTTGCGCAGGTAATCCATCACCCGGCCAAGACTGTCGTCGATGGCCGATAGCGTGCCGTAGTAGTACTTGAGATACTCGGTCATCGGCACGTCGGCGTTGTAGAAGAAATCTATGCCGTGCCAGGTGTTGCGCTGGTTCTGCACCCACAGCGGCTTGCCGGCATTGTTCCGGGGCGTGTTGGCCGCGCTGGCGGGAAGCGTGAACTTCGCGTTGTCGTACTGATGCGCGTAGCGCGGCGGCGGCAGCGGGTCGGAGTGGACGCCCTTGTGGCTGAGATAGAGGAAGAACGGCTTCTTCGGATCGCGCTCCTTCGTCAGCCAGTTCATAGCGTAGTCAGTTAGTTCGTCGGTCAGGTAGCCCTTTTGCGGCACCGTCCGGCCATCGACGTTGAGGTTGGGCGACGACTGCCCGGTGTTCACCTTCGAGGGCCAGTAATTGCCCTGCCCGATGAAGCTGACCCACTTGTCGAAGCCGGGGCGCGGCGCGTCCGTGCTGGCGCCCATGTGCCACTTGCCGAAGAACGCCGTCTGGTAGCCGGACTGCTTCAGGTAGCTTGGGAAGTACGTCAGCCCGGCTTCGGAACTATCGTTGTTGTCGACGATGCCGTGGTTGCGCGCGGTTTGCCCGGTCAGGATCGTGGCGCGGCTGGGGCTGCACAGCGACGAGGTGACGACCGCGTTCGGGAAATAGGTGCCTTCTCTGGCCATGCGGTCGATGTTCGGCGTCTTCAGCAGGCCGGGCTGGAGGAAGCCCAGTCCGTCGTAGCGCAGATCGTCCACAAGGACGAAGATGATGTTGCGCGGACGGGTTTCGTTCGCCTGACCCGCGGTCCGGGGGGCAGGGGCAGGCCCTTTCGCAAGCGCCGGGGCGGTCAAGGACAGCGAGGCGAAGCAGGCGGCGCCGAGCAGCGCGCGCAAGGCAGGGATCTTCTTCATCGGGAATTCCTGATCTGTGGATCGCCTCGGTCTCGTGACCGTCGGTCGGACGCGCGTTCTTTGCCCAAATCCCGCATCCGGGGCCACACCTTATGATCAGGATGCCCTAAAGAATTCCTTTGGCCGGCCTGCTCAGGTTGAGGCGGCCGACCGGTCGCGCCGTTCCTGCATGAGATATATGTCCATGATCCAGCCATGTTCCTGCCGAAGCCGGGCGCGCGTTTCCATGATCTGCGCGCTGACTGCCGCCAGTCTGCCCGCTATCAGCGACTGGGCCGGCATGCCCAGATAGGCGCCCCACCATATCTCGATGTCGGAACCGTCCAGCGTCTGGAAAGCCCCCCCTTCATCCAGCATGACCACCACCGAACCGGCGCCGGCAGGCCAACCATGGGCGCGCAGCAGGCGCCCGGTGGTGATCGTAACGGCCTGCGTCAGGCGATTTAGAGGAATGGCGTGGGCAGCGGTCAGGGCATGGAGGCTGGAGATGCCCGGCACCACGCGAATGTCGATCTCCATCCCCTTGCGGATCAGGCGACGGGCAATGCGCAAGGTGCTGTCGTAAAGCGAGGGATCGCCCCACACCAGCAAGGCCAGCCGGCCACCCTCGGGTAGGTGCAGCGCGATCTGCGCGGCCCAGGCGGCGGCGATCGCATCGTGCCAGGACTGCACGGCATCGACATAATCGCGCCCCGCGTCGCGAGTGGGTAGGTCGAACTCGACCACGCGCACCGGCTGCGTCAGCACGGCATCGCAGATGGCCCGGCGCACGTCGAGCAGGCCGGACTTCGCACTCCCCTTGCGCGGCAGCAGGATCAGGTCCGCCTCGTTCATGGCGCGCATCGCCTGGACCGTCAGGTGATCGGGACTGCCAGTGCCGATGCCGATCAGGTCCAGCCGGATCATTCGGTCGATCCGGCGTAGCGCGATCCGGCATGCTGCGGGCGAAAGCGCCGGTCGTACCCTTGCGCGTACAGGCTGCTTTCTGCAAAGTCCTCTGCGGCAAGGACGCGCCCGACGAGGATCAGCGCGGTACGCTCCATGGTTCCGGCGACAGCGGCCTCGATCGTCTCCAGAGTGGCCCGGACGATGCGCTGATCCGGCCAGCTTGCCCGCCACACCACCGCAACCGGGCAATCGGCGCCATAAATCGGGGCAAGATCGGCCACTACCCGTTCGAGATTGTGGATCGACAGATGGATTGCCAGCGTAGCCCCCGTCGCGGCGAAACTGGCAAGGCTTTCCGCCGGGGGCATCGTGCTGGCCCGCCCTGGAGTGCGCGTCAGCACGACCGACTGCGCCAATGCCGGCAGCGTCAGTTCCGCCTCCAGCGCGGCGGCGGCGGCGGCAAAGGCCGGCACGCCCGGCGTCACGGTGAACGGAATGTCCAGGGCGCGCAGGCGGCGCAGTTGCTCCCCCATCGCCGACCAGACGGACAGGTCGCCCGAATGCAGCCGCGCCACGTCCTGCCCGGCGGCATGGGCCTTCGCGATCTCTGCGATGATGGCGTCAAGATCCATGGGCGCGGTGTTGACGATGCGCGCGCCGGGCGGGCAGTGATCGAGCACTTGCGCAGGCACCAGCGAACCCGCGTAAAGGCAGACCGGGCTTGCCGCGATCAGATCCCGCCCGCGCAGGGTCAGAAGATCGGGCGCGCCGGGGCCGGCGCCGATGAAATGAACGGTCATGCTGAAACTCCATGGGCGATGGCGCAAGTCGCCATGCGATCGCGTGAAATGTGGCGGGGACCGAACAGCGTGGCCTCAATGCCGTCGAAGGCGGCAAGCGCGCTGGCCTCGGCCACGCTGCCCACGCCTCGCGCGGCGCGTGACGCTGCCGACACGGTAAGGGTCTGCGCCTGAGCGAGTCGTTCCTGCGGCACTGCGATGAGCGGCAGTTCCAGCAGATGGGCCAGTTCGGCAAGACGATGCGCCTTGTCGGCAACGGTGGCGACATGGGTGACCGGAGGCGCCCCGTCCCGCGCCTGCTGATACGCCGAGATCAGCGAGAACACGCTGACGTCCTCGCGAAAACCGAAGCCCGCCACGATCACAGCACAACGCTCCACTGCACCACGGGATAGCGGGCGCGCCAGCCGCGTCGCGTGCCCAGCGGCGCGGCGTCGGCCAGTTCGATGCGCAGGAGGGTGCCGCCCCGCTTGGCGTGCCAGAGCGCGAGCAGCGCCTCCGACTCCAGCGTGACCGCGTTGGCCACCAGCCGGGTGCCGGGGGCAAGCCGCTGCCACAAGGCGTCGAGCAACGCCGCCGACAGCCCGCCGCCGACGAACACCGCATCGGGCGCCGGGCCATCGGGCAGGACCGCCGGCGCGCGGCCGTTGACGACGTGCAGCCGGTCCACGCCAAGCGCCAGCGCGTTCGCCCGCGCCCGATCGGCGCGCGCGTCATCGGCTTCCACGGCGCAGGCGGTGTTGGCGGGGTGGGCAAGCAACCATTCGATCGATACCGAGCCCGAGCCTGCGCCCAGATCCCACAGATGTTCGCCTGCCCGTGGGGCCAGCGCACTCAGCGTCAGTGCCCGCAGTGGGCTCTTGGTGATCTGCCCATCGTGATCGAACAGGTCGTCGGACAACCCGCTCTTCACCGGTAAGGCGTATCCCGATCCGGCAACGGCGATGCCCACCGCCACGGGATGCCGGATGTCTGTGAAGTCCAGCGCCAGCGCCTCGACGCTGCGCACCCGCTCACGCGGCCCGCCCAGCGCTTCCAGTACGTGGAGAGTGGACGCGCCGAAACCGCGCTCCACCAGATAGGCCGCCAGCCCGGCCACCGCACCGCCATTGCGCATCAGCGCCAGAACATGCCTGCCTGGGGCAAGGTGCGGGCGCAGCCGCTGAACCGGCGCGGCGTGAAGGCCAAGGCAGGCGCAGTCCTGCAAGGCCCAGCCCAGCCGAGCCGCCGCCAACCCGAAAGTGGATGGCGCCGGGTGGGCGATCCATTCGCCGGGCGCAAGATCGCGGGTCAGGCTGCTCCCCGCGCCGAACCAGAACGGATCGCCGGATACCAGCGCCACAACATTGCGTCCGCGCTGCGCCAGCACCATCGGCACGCCATCGGAAAACGGCACTGGCCATTGCCAACTTGGCGCACTAAGCCCCGGCAGCAGGGCAAGGTGGCGGGCGGCGCCCATCACCAGATCCGCCTGTTCCAATGCCGTGCGGCTCGCCGCGCACAGTCCGTCAGCCGCATCCTCGCCGATGCCCACGATCGTCAGCCAGGGAGACGCGTTCCTGTCAGCCATGCCGAACATCCTGCTGCTGGGCGGCACGACCGAAGCGAGTACGTTGGCCCGCCTGCTGGCAGCCCACGGGACAGCTGCCGTGCTGAGTTATGCCGGACGCACCGAAAGCCCGCGACCGCAGCCCATACCTGTACGTGTCGGCGGCTTTGGCGGCGTGTCCGGGCTGGCCGCCTATCTGCGCGAACACCGCGTGACGCATCTGGTGGACGCCACCCACCCCTTTGCCGCGACGATGAGCGAAAACGCAGTGGCCGCCGCCCGCATCGCCGGAGTGCATCTTGCCGCCCTCACCCGCCCCGCGTGGGAGCCGGGCCCTGGCGACGACTGGACCGCCGCAGCCGACATCGCGGGAGCCGTCGCCTTGCTTCCCGAAACGCCGCGCCGGATCATGCTGGCGCTGGGCCGGATGCATGTCGAGGTGTTCGCCGCCCGTCCGCAGCACCATTACCTGCTGCGCTTCGTGGATGCCCCGGCGCAGCCGCCCGCGCTGCTCCGCCATACCCTGGTGGTCGATCGCGGTCCGTTCAGCCTTGATGACGATACGCGGCTGCTGCACGATCATGCGATCGATCTGCTGGTGTGCAAGAACGCCGGCGGCACGGGTGCGCAGGCAAAGCTGGCCGCAGCGCGGCGCCTTGGGCTGCCGGTGCTGATGATCCAGCGGCCCCGGCTGCCCGCCCGCACCGAGTTCCAACGACCCGAAGATGTGCTCGACTGGATCGCTCACGCCGCATCTTCCGGTACAGAGCGGGGCGTGTAGAGGATCGGGCTACCGGCCCGTTCGATCACCCGTGTCCGGCTCGACCCGACGATCACCATGGTCCGCATGTCCGCCATTCCCGCGTCCGCCTGCCCCAGAGGGACGATCCGCAGAGTCTCTTCAGGCGTGGACACCGCGCGGGCGAACAGGACAAGGCGATCATCGCCGCAGGCTTCGCGCAGCACCTCAAGCGCTCTTGCAAAGCCTTGGGGCCTTGCGCGCGATCGCGGATTGTAGAACGCCATGGCGAAATCCGCCTCTGCCGCCAGCCGCAGGCGGCGTTCGATCACGCTCCATGGTTTGAGGTTGTCCGAAAGATTGATGGCGCAGAAGTCATGGCCCAGCGGTGCCCCGGCCCGCGCGGCGGCGGCAAGCATCGCCGTGATTCCCGGCAGCACCCGGACATCCAGTTCGCGCCATGTCGATGGCCCCGCCTCCAGCGCCTCGAACAGGGCCGAGGCCATCGCGAAGACACCCGGATCGCCGGACGACACGACGACCACGCGCCGCCCCTGCGCCGCAAGGTCCAGCGCCAGCGCGGCGCGGTCCAGCTCCACCCGGTTGTCCGACGGATGCAGCGTCAGCCCGGCGCGGGGTGTCACGCGCGCAACGTAGGGAATATAGCCGACCACGTCGGTCGCTTCCGCCAGCGCGGCGCTGACTTCCGGCGTGACCATGGCCTCGCTGCCCGGCCCCAATCCGGCGACGGCGACCCATCCGGACGCGCTGATGGTCATGGCCGGCGCCCCTGTCCGTGGATCAGCAGGATCGAGAAATAGGGTGCAACCGCCTCGGCATCCACCAGCCGGGTCACGCTCTGCCCCGGCATGGCGGCGTGCTCGACCAGCCAGGCCGCGTCCTCACGCCCGGCAGCGGCGACGGCGCGGCGTAGCTTGGGCAGGTTGCGACCGATCTTCATGACCACCAGCGCGTCGGTATCGCGGATGCGCCGCACCAGTTCGTCTTCGGGCAGGGTGGCCATCGCCACCGTCAGCACATCGTCTCCCCATGTGATCGGCAGCCCGGTGGCGTTCCACGCCCCTGCCATGCCGGTGATGCCTGGCACCACCTCCACCGGAACCTGGCCCGAAAGGCGGCTGTGAAGGTGCATGAACGATCCGTAGAAAAACGGATCGCCTTCGCACAGCACGACCACGTCTTCACCGGTCCGCGTCGCCTCCAGCAGCCGCTGCGTGCAGTCGGCGTAGAAGTCGGACAGGCAGGCATTGTAGCGCGGATCGGCCAGCGGGATCTCGGTGGTCACCGGATATTCCATCGCGATCTCTACCGCGTCGGCGCGCAGCAGGCCCTGCGCGATGCGTCGGGCGTGGCCGGATCGCCCCTTCTTGCGGAAGTAGGCGATCTGCCGCGTACCGCGCACCAGCCGGTCCGCGCGCACGCTCATCAGGTCTTCCGCGCCCGGTCCCAGCCCGACGCCGTGAACGGTGCCGCTCATTCCGCCCGGCTCGCCAGAGCGTTGATCGCGGCTACGGTGATGGCGCTGCCGCCAAGACGCCCGGCGACGATGCAGCACGGAACCGGCGCCGCCTGCCAGAGCGCGTCCTTGGACTCCGCCGCTCCCACGAAGCCCACCGGACAACCGATGATCGCCGCCGGACGTGGGCAGGCCGGATCCTGCAGCATATCGAGCAGGTGGAACAGCGCGGTAGGCGCATTGCCGATGGCCACCACCGCCCCGCCCAGATGCGGACGCCACAACTCCAGCGCGGCCGCGGATCGGGTATTGCCCATCTCGCGCGCCAGGTCCGGCACGCCCGGATCGTTCAAGGTGCAGATAACCCGATTGTCCGCCGGCAGCCGCGCGCGGGTCACCCCTTCGGACACCATGCGCGCATCGCACAGGATCGGTGCGCCCCCTGCCAGAGCCCGGCGTGCCGCGCGTGCAAAACCGTTCGAGAAGCGGATATGCGCTTCCAGCCCGACCATCCCCGCAGCATGGATCATGCGGACGGCGACAGGCTCTTCATCGCTGTCGAAGCGCATCAAATCGGCCTCGGCGCGGATGATGGCGAAGGACTGGCGATAGATCGCGGCGCCGTCCTTCTCGTAGACATGCGGCATCAGGAAGCTCCAAGGAGGACGAGGATTTCGGCGCTGTCCAACCCCCGGTACAGCGGTTCGGCATCGGCGCGGGCAGCGAAGGCAAGGTCGTAACGGCCATTGTGGCCCACTACGGTAACGTCGGCGGGGCGCGAACGGGCGCACCCCTTGCCGCAGCCGGAAACATGCAGGCCGCCCTGCACGCTCGTGCAAAGCAGCCGCGCCAGATCGCGCGTCTCCACGCTGGCTTGCGGGCAGACGGGTGCGCCCGGGCAGGCATCGACGCGCAGCAGCGGATCGGCGGGATCGGTGGTAAGACCGGGAATGTCTGGCAAAGTCGCGCCCTCGACGAAAAGCATACGCCGCGGCGTCAGACGCAGCCCGGTGACGCCCGGCGTCCGCATCAGGTCCAGCAGCACGCGCGCCTCGATCCGCGCAAAGGGCACGCCGAAGACGATCCCGCCGGGCCGCTCACCCGGCAGGATGGCCGGCAGCGCAGGGGCGGGACGGGCGTCACCAGCGGCCCAGTCGGGAAGCGGCGTATCGTGCCGGGCCATCCGCCGTGCCGCCGCGCCGCCACTGTCGACGAACCAGCGCGTCAGGGCCAGCAAAGCATCGACCTCGCTACCGACGCGCAGCGTAACACCCCGATCCCGTCCGTCCGCGCGCAGCAGCAGGCTGCCGTCACCGGCGCGCTCGATCCGGAAATCGCCGGGTTCGCACGCCAGCGCCAGACCTTCGCCCGCGTCGATGACGAAGCCCACCTTGCCCGGAAGCTGCGAAAACTCCTGCAGCCGATCGCGCAGTTCGCCAGCGATGCGCGCGGTGTCGTCGCCTGCCCGCCAGTCCGGCGCGGCGAGGATATTGCGGCGGCTTTCCTGCTCCCCATCACCGTCGACGATGTTGGCAGCGCAAAGCTGCTCCAGCAGCCTCGGCCAACAGGCCTCCTCAACGCCGCGGATCTGGAAGTTGGCGCGACGGGTCAGGTCGATCTGGCCGTTACCGTAAGCCAGCGCGGCCTCGCACAGGGCCTGCACCTCGACAGCGCTCATCCGGCCCAGATGCGGCTTTACCCGTACCAGCAGTCCGTCCCCGGCCATCATCGGATGCCAGGCATCGGGGCACCAGCCCCGCACCTGTCCTTCTCCTTGCGCCGTCACAGGCAACCCACCCCGCGCGCCGGGCCGAACCAAGGGACGGGGCTTATCGGCAGACGCCGACCGACGCGGGCCGACGGGCGGGCGCAAAAGGCACCCGGCGACGCGCGCACGTGCAGCCCCGGCCGCACCGCTTCGTCGCCCAGACGGAAGAACAACCGTGCCGTGACCATCCCCTGGACCAAGGCAAGAGCGACCAGTGCGCCGGCAGGTCTCCTGGCTCGCGGGTCACAGCTTGATGCACGCCTTCCCGGACCTTGCGGCCCAGTGGCTGCCTCCCTGAAGGAGGCGAGTGCATCGCGCTATCCGCTCACAGTTGCAGGGACAGCCGCGGATTTGGGAGCCAGGCCCCCGCACCGCATTCCCGATTAAGCCCCGTGAAGGGCACCGGCACGATCATGTCCGGCCAACGGATCGCTCCGCAGCCGGACCTGCGCCTTACAACGAACTTGCGCGGTGACCAACCGATTCCGTCGCGAATGAACCAGGGTCCGGGCGGCCGCCGTTGCGAGCCGCCCGAAGGCCGATGCTACATGGTGACCTTGGCACCTGCGTACATGTAGCGGCCCACGAAGCTGATCGGGTAGTTTGTGGACGCGATCGAGGGTTCCTGGTCGAACAGGTTGTTGGCGCCGACGAAGAAGCGGAAACGCTCATCCACGTCATAGGCGACGTAGATGTCGTGCTGCCACTTTTCCTTGTAGCGGAAATACCTGGGATCGGAGATGTCTGGGTTGGCGGCCAGTTCCTCGATCGTGTAGCGGCGCGTCTTGCTGAACCAGCTGACACCGTAGTTCACCGTCAGCTTGTCCAGCTTCCAGGTCACGTCCGCGGTCGCGTTCCACTTGGGATAGTACGATTCCTCGCGGTCCACATCGACTGTCGCGCCCGGCGTCGGGATGAACTCAAGCTTGTTGAGGTAGCCGCCCACCAGGGTCACGCCGAACGATCCGGCCCGCGCCGTGTCGAACGCATAATTCAGCTTGATGTCGGCGCCCGAGGTACGGAAATTGGCGACGTTCTGGGGCTGCACGAACCAATCCGAGATATAGCCGGTGCCGGGGGTGCGCGTGATGTTGGAGCAGTAAACGTTGTCCAGCGTCGGCTGATCGACACAAAGTTCCGCGATTTCTTCGGCGGTGGGCGTGTTGATCGCGTTCTTCAGCTTGATGTCGTACCAGTCGAACGAAGCGACCAGCCCGGGGATGAAGCTGGGGCGCACAACCACGCCGGCAGTCCAGGTCCGCGCGGTCTCTTCCTGCAGGTTGCGGTTGCCGCCCGAGAAACCGGGAAGGCTGACCGTTGCCGCCGGATCGTTTTCGGGGTTGAACGCCGCGATCTGAGCGGGCGAAAGCCCCGCCGCCTGCAGCGTCGCCTGGCAGTTGGCCACGCGGTATTGGGTGCCCTCGCCGATGAACACCGGGTCGCACGGATCGCTGATGAACGAGAAGCCGCCGTTGCGCGGGGCGAACAGTTCGGAGATGTTCGGCGCGCGCACGGCTTCGGACCACGTGCCGCGGAAAGTCACGTCGCGGATCGGGGCGTAAGTACCATCGACCTTCCAGGTGGTGGTCTTGCCCACCGTCGAGTAATCGGAAAGGCGCAGCGCCGCACCGAAGCTCAGGTTGTAGGCGAACGGTACTTCCTTCAGGACCGGCACCGAAAGCTCCGCGAAGGCTTCCTTGACGTCGAAGCTGCCGCGTTCCGGCAACTGCAGCGAGAAGTCGGCCAGTGCCCCCTGCTGCAGCAGCGCATCCGGGGTAAACTGGCTTTTTTCCTTGCGATATTCGCCGCCCAGCGCGAACCCGACCGGACCGCCCGGCAGTTCGAAGAACTGACCGAAATCGCCCGAGATCGAGCCGGACACGACATGCTGCTGGATCTTGGCGCGGTTCATGATGTCCGCGTTGATCCAGTCCACCGCCGCCTGATCGCGCACGCCGTTGCCCACCAGGTTCAGCGGGCGGCAGCCGCTGCCGGCACCGGGCGTGAAGGTGGTCGCGGGCGCATCGAAGTTGTTGGGGTCGATGTTGCCGCCCACCAGGTTCGAACGGCATACGACATTGCCCGTGGCCGGATCGACCACCGCATCGAGCGCCGCATAATAGCGATCTTCGATGCGATAGTTCGTGAGACCGATCTTCGACTTGGTCTGCCCGAAAGTGTAATAGATATCGTACCGCGCGTGATCCGAAATCTGCCCTTCGAAGCCGCCGACGAACCGCATCGTTTCGCGGTCGTTGGTCTCACCGCGAACACCCAGATCGTAGTTGTCGCGCGAGATGTAGGCGCCGTCCGCCGTCGAGGCGATGCCGGCGAACCGTTCCTGCAGGTAGGGGTTCTCAGGCGTCAGGTACGTGAAGAAATCGAACGACGGCTGCGCCTGCGTGAAGGTCTTGTTGCGGACGTACTTGCCTTCGAAATAGAACGAAACCGCATCGCTGAAGTCGTAATGCGCCAGCAGGTTGACGTTGTGAACGCGGTTGGCGGCCTGCAGGTCGCCCTGGTAGCCGGCCAGCGGGGTGCTGTCGCCGCCCTGCGTCAGGCCGCCTGACGACGGCAGCAGCAGGCCCCGGTCATAGACCTTGCCCGAGCCGGTGTAGTCCGGGATGCCATCCAGATCGAGATCGATCGCGCCATCGGGCGAACTGTCGGCATAGCGCAGGTTGTTGAACGGACGACGATCGGGCACGGCGGGATCGTCCGGGAAGTCCGCCGGATCGCGCACGATGCCATACGTGCGCAGGGGATCGCCGGTCCGCGCGCGGCGGGTGCTGGACACCCGATCCTGTTCGCGAAATTCGTAGGACAAGGCGACATTGCCGCGCCCGTCACTGAAATTGCGGCCATACGTCAGCGAGCCGTACCGCTGGCCGGCGTCTCCACGGCTGGAGATGCCCATCTGTCCGCTGGCCTTCAGCCCTTCGAAGTCGCGCTTGAGCTGGAAGTTGACCACGCCCGACACGCCGTCCGCACCGTAGATGGCCGATGCGCCGCCGGTCAGCACGTCGACGCTCTCGATCAGGTCGGTCGGGATGGTGTTGATGTCGACGGCTGCGGAGCCGGACAGGCTAGCGACGTGGCGCCGGCCGTTGACCAGCACCAGCGTGCGGTTCTCACCCAGGCCGCGCAGATCGAGGAGCGCCACGCCTACTGCGCCGAAATCGCTCTGCGAACCGGACGTCCGATAGCCGCCCAGCGAATTCAGCAGGGCCGGGTTCTGCGCCAGAGTGTCGATGATCTGGACGTTGCCGGACTGCTCCAGCGTTTCGGCGGTGACGGTGACCAGCGGGTTGGCCACCCCGTAATCCGAGCGCTGGATGCGGCTGCCGGTGACGACGATGGCATCGTCGGCGCTGTCTTCAGCAGCAGTTTCCTGTGCATGGATCGTGGTCGGGAGCAATGTCGAAAGCGCGGTGGCAACAAGCCAAGCCCCGGCGCGGCGGCGATTACGGTTGATCATGGAGAGCCCCTGTATTGCCCTAGTTCAAGGATACAGGCTCTCGACAGATGCCATGGCTGTCAACATCTCGAGGTTATCTAGCCATCGCTTTATTACAGCATGTTGCAATGATGTTACGCTTATAAGTCGTTGCGAAAATTGCTACTTCTTGTCCAGATCGCGCCTTTATACTTCTCGCCCAAGGGCTCAGATGGTTGATGCATACCGCAAGGGCATTCCCGGCCGTGTGATGCACGGGATCGCAGGCAGTCCAGCCAAGCACCCCTAACTCTATAACGTGCTAGAGATTCTGTCGAAGCGCCAAGTTTTTCTGCCTCGCCGCGACAAGGGGCCAGCCTATCAGGGGCGAACATCGCCTTGCGCGATCACCGCCGTCAGGTTGCAACGCGGGACTTCGTCCTTGCACTTGCGGCGCGAAACGCTCAGTGGGGCGACCCCGCCCGCACTTGCCACCCTAATCCGAGCAGACCGCTTCGCTTTTCCATGATCGATCTCGACGGCATATCCAAACAGTACCCCGACGGACATGCGGCGCTGGCCGATGTGACGTTCTCGATCCCCAAGGGCGCCGTCTTCGGCATCATCGGCCGTTCCGGGGCAGGCAAGTCCACCTTGCTGAGGCTCATCAACGGGCTGGAGCAGGCGAGCAGCGGCACTGTCACGGTGGACGGCAAGGCCGTGGGGGCGCTGTTGGCGCCGGACCTGCGTTCCCTGCGGCAGCGGGTGGGCATGATATTCCAGTCCTTCGGCCTGCTTGCCAACCGCACCGTGGCCCAGAACGTCGAGCTGCCGCTGGAACTGGCTGGCGTCCCCGCCCCGGAACGCGCCGCCCGCGTCGCCACGTTGCTGGAGCGCGTGCAGATCGCGGACAAGGCAGACGCCTATCCTGCGCGGCTTTCCGGGGGTCAGCGGCAACGGGTGGGCATCGCCCGCGCGCTGGCCACGGCTCCCGAAGTGCTCCTATGCGACGAGGCCACAAGCGCGCTCGATCCCGAAACCACCCGCTCGATCCTCGAACTGCTCGCCGAACTCAACCGCGAGCGTAACCTGACCATCGTTCTCGTGACGCACGAGATGTCGGTCGTGCGCGCCATATGCGACCGGGTTGCCGTGCTGGACGGCGGCCGCCTGATCGACACCGGCCTCACGCCGGACGTGCTGTCGCGACAGGCCGCCGCGGACGGGTCAGGCCTCGCGGGCGCAGAAGCATGATGGACGCCCTGTTCCGCAACATCGTCTGGCCGGAGATCGGCCAGGCTTTGCTCGATACGCTGCTGATGCTCGGCGCATCGATGCTGCTTACGGTCATCGCCGGGGTGCCGCTGGGCGTCCTCCTGTTCCTCACCGGCCCCGGCCAGGCTGCGGAAAGCAAGCTGCTCAACCGCACACTCGGGGTGGTGGTGAACATCCTGCGGTCGATCCCCTTCGTGATCCTGCTGATCCTGATGATCCCCTTCACGATACTGGTGATGGGAACCTCGCTGGGCGTCGTGGGCGCGGTCCCCCCGCTGGTGGTGGGGTCCGCGCCGTTCTACGCGCGGCTTGTCCAGGGGGCGCTGCGCGACATTCCGCAGGCGACGATCGAGGCCGCCAAGGCGATGGGCGCCACCCGGCTGCAACTGATCTTCAAGGTGCTCATGCCCGAAGCGCTGCCCAGCCTGGTTTCGGGCGCGACGGTGACAGCGATCGCGCTCGTTTCGTTCACCGCGATGGCCGGAGTGGTCGGGGCCGGGGGCCTGGGGGATCTGGCGATCCGCTACGGCTATCAGCGGTTCCAGTCCGACGTCATGTTCGTCACCGTGGCGCTGCTGGTCATTCTGGTTCAACTCATCCAATGGTTCGGCGACTGGCTTTCGCGCCGGATCGACCATCGATAGGAATTGCGCCGATGATCCGTAGATCGCTGCTCGCTCTCATTCCCGCATTGCTTCTGGCCGCCTGCGGCGGCGCCGGTAACGAAAAGTCCGGAAATACGCTCAGCATCGCCGCCACGGCAGTGCCCCACGCCGAGATTCTGGAACACGTCAAACCGGCGCTGCTCAAGCAGGGGGTCACGCTCGAAATCCGCGTCTTCAACGATTACGTGCAGCCCAACAAGCAGGTCCAGCAAGGGCAGATCGACGTTAACTATTTCCAGACGCGCCCTTTTCTGGACGATTTCAACCGGGCCAACCATGCCGATCTGGTGCCGGTGGCGGCGGTCCACATCGAACCGCTGGGCGCCTATTCACGCAAGTGGAAGGATCTGAAGCAGATCCCTGATGGCGCGACCGTGGCCATTCCCAACGATGCCAGCAACGGCGGACGTGCCCTGCTGCTGCTGGGCAAAGCCCGTCTCATCACGCTGAAGAACCCGGCAGACCCGCTCGCCTCGACCCGCGACGTGGTGGGCAACCCGCTGCATCTGGTGTTCAGGGAGATCGAAGCGGCTACCTTGCCCCGCACGCTGGGTGAAGTGGATCTGGCACTCATCAACACCAACTATGCGCTCGACGCGGGGCTGAACCCCGTTCGCGACGCGCTGGTGATCGAGGATCGCAACTCGCCTTACGTCAACCTGATCGTCGGCAAGCCGCGGAGCGAGAGCGACCCGCGCGTCAGAAAGCTGGTCGCGGTGCTGCACAGCGAAGACGTTAAGCGCTTCATAGCCGGGTCATACAAGGACGCGGTGCTGCCGGCATTCTGACGGAGCACCGCCGACATCTCCGCCGGCGGTGCTTAGTCACGGGCGCGGTCAGGCGGTGGGCACCGTTCCGCCATCGATCACGAACTCCGCGCCGGTAATGCTGCCCGCCTGGTCCGATGCAAGGAAGGCGATCAGGTTCGCCACTTCCGCCGCGGTGCTAGGCCGACCGATCGGGATGCCGCCAAGCGAGTTCATGATGATCCTTTTGCCCTCCCCCGCGCCGCCGTCACCGCCCAGCCGTTCCGCCAGCCCCATGGAGGCTTCCGTCTCGATCCAGCCGGGTGAAACCCTGACGACGCGCACCTCGTCGGGGAACACCTCCTTGGACAGGCTCTTGCTGTACGTCGACAGCGCAGCCTTGGCGGCAGCATAGGCGGTCGTCGCCTCCGGCAATGGCAATACGTGCCGGATCGAGGTGATGTGAACGACCACGCCATGCCCCTGCTTCACCACCCCGGGAACCAGCATGCGATGGCGGCGGACCGCCGGCATCAGGTTCAGCGCGATCTCGCTCTCCCAGTCGCCATCGTCCAGAGTCGTAAAGCCGCCCGCCGGAGCGCTTAAACCGCCAAGCATGTGGACGATGACGTCCACCCCGCCCATCCGCTCCCTCGCGGCGGATGCCCGGGCCTCGCACCCCTTCGGCATCACGAGATCTGCGGCAAGGAACATCCCTTCGGCAAGCGGGTCTGGCTTGCTGCGCGCCGACGTCAGCGAACGCGCGCCAAGCTGGCGAAAGCGTTCCACCGTGGCAGCCCCCGCCGCCCGCCCATTTCCAGGAACGGGATCGCGGCATGATCCCCATCCCCCGATGCCTTCGTCCGCAAGCACGAACATGTAGCGCAGATCAATCGGACTGCCGGGACAGGCGCCCGTCACGCGGCCGGAGTTAGTTGTCCGCTTACCCTACGTCGCGATCGTCAGCGCCTCGACGGTGTACGCATACTTGCCGGCCGCCTGCGCCTTCTACCCCGGGATGGCGTCGCGCGTCCCGCATGGTCTTGTTCTTCATCCCTGACGACTGCCTCTTCGGTAAAGCCGCGGGCGACTGCATCAGCATCCTGTTGCGCCATCCTCCCGCAGTCCAAGGCTAGGAAGGATCACTTCCATAATCCTTGATCGGCCGGCCAGCGACGCGCCTTGTCCAATCGCCTCGAAAGCATCGGTGTGGGGCTCCACGTAACTCACCGGAGCAAACGACTCGAAATGACCATGTTGGACCTCGATCCGGTACCCTGCATCGCCGGACAACCTCGCACTGTCGCCCTTGTACCGCCACGAAAGCCTGTCGGCGAAACCCGTGAACGCAACGGCCCGATTGAAGTCGAGCCGGTGTCCGGTATACGACCCACCGACCTGCAAATTGATCCGCGATAGATTGGTCCCGGCATAGACACCAAGGTGATAGTTGTCGCCATGCCCTGTGTCCGTGTGCCGTTGCAGTGTTGAACTTCGAGCGGCTGTAACCGTCCATCACGCCCGGGGAGGCGGCCTCTTCAAAAGCCACATCCGCGCCGCCCGGCAAACCACGGGCCGAACGGTGTAGAACCTCCGGGTTGCCCTTGCCGACCAGGGAGCCCCGCGGTCCGTATCCATGTCCCACACCGACACACCGGGTCCACCTGCCTGGCTGCGGTCGATCGCCTTTTGCTAGCATGTCGGGCCAGCGTCGCGCGGGTAGTGGCTATCCTCTATCAGCGCGCTCTTGGCGGAAGGATGGATCTCTCCGACAGGCGTCCGAATCCGGCCCTGTTCGATCAAGATGAAGGGATAGCGGCCAGCGAAACAATCACGACGGCATGGGTGAGACACCGCCTGTTTGCACTGGCAGCTTGAGCAGGAACGCGGTGCCGAGGCCCGGCTCGCTTCGGCATTCGATGTGTCCATTATGGCGGACCATCACCGTATGAACGAAACTGAGGCCCAGGCCCGCTCCACTGGTTCTTGATCCCAGCCCTGCCGGGCCCCGACGAAATCGCTCGAATATGGTCTGCCGCAGTGCAGGCTCGATGCCCGGCCCTTGATCCTCGATCGCGCAAATCGCCCAAGTCGCGCCGTCAGCCTGGACCGTGGAGAACAGCGAACAGTTGATCGTCGTGCCTTGCGCGCTGTACTTGATGGCGTTGCCGATGACGTTGACCAGCGCCCGGGTCATGAGTGAGCGTTCCACGGTAACTTCCAACCGGTCGTCCGTGTGCGTGACGATGCCGATGGTTTTCGTTTTTGACTGCGGCCACAGTTCGTCAATTGCGTCCATCAGCATGTCGCCCAGATCGACCTGTTCCAGCGCATATTCCAGGTTCTCGGCGCGCGCCAGCTGCACGAAGCCGTCGGCAAGCTGCAGGGTACGCTCCGCGTAATGCCGGATTATCGTGGATTCGCGCTCCGAGATTCTGTCTTCGGTCGCCGTTTCCAGAACCGCAAGGATCGATGCCTGAGGCGAGCGCATGTCATGGGTCAGCAGTTGCACCACGTCGTCGCGCTGCTTCTGCGCGGCTTTCGCTTCGCTGACGTCCACGAAACGGATGACCCATCCGACGCGCGCGCCTTCTGCCGACGTCTGTCCAGCGATGCCGACAAGCAGGAATGGGCCCTGGTGGAACTGCACCTCGCAGGCCGCGGCTTCCTCAATCGGAGGAAAGCGCACCACATCGCCGCTGCCGGTAGGGCGGCAGCGGCGCAGGATCGCGCTGATGCCGCCGGCGTCCTCCAGCGCGCCAACAGGGGCTGCAAACAGCCTGCGCGCCGCGACGTTGGCGAGCAGGATGGTACCCTCGAGGTCGGTCACAACCGTCGCATCAGGCAACTGGTCGAGCCGATCAGCGACGAAATGGCGCATCTGCCGGTGGCGCGCGATCGCGACGTGCAGCAGTTCAATCGTGCCTGCGACGCCCCGGGCCCTCCGGGCGGCAATCGGCTGGGGGATCAGTGCCGGCTCTTCCTGCAACCGTTCCAGCTGTGCGCGCATGAAGCGCTCTGTCGCGGCCAGCTGCCTCCACCCCCAGATCGGGTAGGCCACTGCCAGCCCCGCCAGCGCTGTCGATGGCGGCAACCATATGCGAAGGAGCATCAGCGCACCGATCGACAGGCCCAGGACCAATGCCGCACACAGCGCAAGGCTGGTCAGGGCGGGAAGCCACCGGAATGGGCCCAGCGCAAGCATCAGCAGCCAAGCAGGCAGCAGTGCCAGCGCCAGGCAGGCGGTCGGACCCGCGCGCGCCATCATCGCACCGCTGCGCAGCCCCTGAAGGAGATAGGCCTGGATTTCCAGCCCCGACATCACGCCACCGGCTGGCGTTGCATAACGGCTGCCGAGGCCGGAGGCGGTAACACCGACCAGCACGATCCTGTCCTTCACCAGTTCGGCCGGCACTTGTCCCGTCAGGATAGCCGAAGCGGAAACCTCGGGCCAGCGAGCCGTTCCGCCGCCGAACGGTATCAGCCTGCTTCGCCCGGCGATAGACAGGCCGCTGCGGGGGGACCGCGCCATTACGTCCGCGAGGTGCGGCGTCTGGTGTGCAAATCGGTCCGGAAGCATCGCGGTGCGCACGACGCCATCAGGGTCCGGCAACACGGTGGCAGCGCCGAGACCTGCGGCGGCGCCTCGCACTATGGGAATCGGCAGCAGGGGTGGCCCTGAGTCCGGCACCCCGGCAGTAGCGGATGGCAGCACGGGCAGGAACACAGGCGCGCCCCGGCCCATCGCGCGGGCAAGCGCGCTGTCTCCGGCCGCGTCGGTCGGCTCCGTGAAGAGGACGTCATAACCGATCGCCTTCGCCCCGGCAGCGTTCAGCCTGTCGACAAGGGCGGCGTGGACGGCGCGGTTCCAGGGCCAGCGGCCGATCCGGCCGATGCTGTCGTCGTCGATCTCGACCAGCAGATTGGCATCCGCAGAGGGCGCAGGAGCGAATTGCAGCAGGTGGTCGTAGATGGCGTTGTCGAAACGCTCCATCGTGCGATCCATCGTCATGACCACGACGAGCAGGCTGGTGACGACGACGATCCACCACCATTGAGTACGCAGCCTGAGATGCCGCCAGGGCTTCACCGACTCTCCTCGACCCTCAGTTCTGCGTAAGGCGACCACTCGGTGCTGACGCTACCCCCGACCATCCGACTGGTCTCGACACGCCAGCGATAACGACCGCGCGGCAGGTCAATCGCGGCCTGCTCCGTGGCGGCGAGGTCGGGCAGGTCCACCAGCGGCCTGTCCTCCTTGCCCGTCCTTGCCAGCTGGAATCGGAAGCGCGCGCGGGATGCGTCGCGCACATCCCAGTGGAACAGGTACTGCCGGTAAGGCCCCGCCCAGCCCATCTCGATCGCCATGCGCATCCGCTCAAGCCGGCGCTGGAACGAATGGACGGCAGGCTCACCTTCCAGCGCATTGGCGTCGATGGCCGTGGCCCGCACGAAATAGGGGCCATCGGGCAACGATGCGAACCGCACATCGGGCGTCGGGCCGGTCGCTTCGTCGAGTACCTCAAGGAACCTAGCGTCGGCGGCGATTTGCACGTGGTAGGCGTCGGCACCGGGCTGCTGCTTCAAAGTGAAATGGATGCCGTCGCCGGTCTGGGCGGCATCCGGGTCCAGCAGTTCCGGGGCGGGCAGCAGCGCCACCGGCTCCGACAGTTCGCTGGTGGTTCCGAAACCGGCGGGTAGCGCCTGTGTCTCATGCGCATCGGCATCGAAGCCGACCTTGCCTTCCAGCACCTCGCTCGTCGCAACGCCCGTGTCGGCATCGTAGCCCATCCGGAACTTAGTGCCACGCACCGAAGTGATGGCCCTTGGCGTCGAGAAGCGAAAATCGCTCAGCGGATCGGTCATCGGCGTGACGGTGGCGCTTGCTCCGCCCCGCTCGATGCCGAACAGCCGCTCCACATGGCTGTCGAACACCACACGGCGCAAGCGCTGCACCCGCACTGCCGATTGCGAAGGCAGGGCAATGGTCGTCGCATCGGGCAGGGTGAGCGTGACGAAGGATTTCTGCCCCGTCTCGATCAGCGTGCCTTCACCCACGGTCATGCCGGGGGCGGCAGGCGTTCCGCCGATCCGCACCGCACCGCGCACGCTGTGAACGGTGCCCCTGACCTGCTCATGCCGCAGCAGCGCGCGCGGAATGACAAGGACCATGCCGATCGGCAGCCGCAATGGGTCCGCCACCCGGTTCAGCCGCTGGACGATGCGATAATCCTCGGTACGGATAAAGTAGGTGGCGGCCAGCCGGAACAGATTGTCTCCCGGTCGGACGACATAACGAGCGTCCGAGCGCGCGATATCGGGCGCCGCCGCGTCCGGACGGGCCACAGCCACGCCATCGGCAATCGCCGTCAGCAGGAAAAGGCCGGCGACTGCCGCCGCCCGCGCTCTACGATGCCAGGGCTTCAAGTCGGTATCCATAGGAATAGATCGGAACAAGCTTGACACCGTTGTCTGGGCGCAGGTGGAGCTTGGTCCTGACATTGGAGATATGCACGTCGAGCGTTCGGGTCGGCAGGTTCGGGTTCCGCCCCCAGACCGCTTCGAAGATATAGGCCCGCGCCAAAGCCCGGTGCATGTTCCTGAACAGCAACAGCGCCAGCGCGAATTCCTTGGCCGTCAAGGCGATCGGCTGCCCGACCAGCTCGACCGTCTCGGCCCGTGTGTCGAAGCAGTAGCTGCCGTAATGCTCGAACCCGGAAAGGGGCGCGGGATAGGCGCGGCGGGCCAGCGCGTCGATCCTTGCCTTGAGCACGATGGGCGCCACCGGCTTTATGACATAATCGTCCGCACCGGCGGTCAGCCCGGCAACGATGTCCTCCTCCGCCGACCTGCTGGTCAGCATCAGCGAAGGCGGAACGATCTCCAGATTGTCCCGGCCCCACGAGATGACCTCCAGCCCGGACAGGCCCGGCACGTTCCAGTCGAGAATGAGGACATCGAAAGTCGCGCGATGCAAGGCGCGCACAAGCGTCTGGCCATCGACGAACACATCGCATGAATGGCCCGCTTCGGCGAGCGTCTTCTCCACCAAGCCGGCCAGGGCCACATCGTCCTCAAGTATCGCTATTCGCACGGCTACCCTTCGTTGCCCTGCACAGGCCTGAACGGTTGCCATAGCAGCGCCCCTGCTGATTGCGAGGCGGCAAGACCCGGCTTTGCAATGTTTTACAGGGGGTGTCTCGAAGGTGGGCACATTTCGATTTTGCACTCCTTTACATGACAGCCCGGACGATCGCCGCTTAAGGCCCTCCTATTGGGAAAACTCCCTAGAGAACAATGTGATGAGTGTTGCGACTGCCGGAAGCGCAGCGCCGTTTCCATGGCAAGCACCCCGGAGGATCGTGGAGCACCTGTTCGGATCGACAACGCTGGCAGCGTGTATGGTCGATCGCGATCTCACGATCTGCAAGGCCAGCAAGGCAGCTGCCGCGATGTTCGGCCTCGACTCGCTATTGGGGCTGCGTGCAGGCGACCTCGTTCCAGGCGCGGCGCTGATCCTGCAGCGGTACTTCGATCTGGCCGATCTTGATGAACCGCTGCCCGATCACCGCTTCATGGCGGACGGGCGCGACTATGCGGTTACGTTCCACACCTTGATAGACCCGCAGACGGGCGCAGGTGCGCTGCTGGTCATCGCGCTGGACATGACCCGCAGCCTGCGGATCGAACGGGTGCTGCGCACGTCGCGCCGCCGGCTGCTGACCGCTTCGCAACAGGACCACCTTACCGGATTGCTGAACCGGCGAGGCTTCGACGCCGCGTTCCACCGCGAAGTTCGGCGGGCGCGGCGGGCTGCCACGCCGCTCTCGCTGCTCATCATCGATATAGACTGGTTCAAGGCCTACAACGATAGCTTGGGACACCAGGCAGGCGACCGCTGCCTAGGCCTCGTCGCCGACGCACTGGGCGGTTGCCTGCGACGCGCAGGTGATCTTGCGTGCCGCTATGGAGGCGAGGAGTTCGCGGTCATCCTGCCGGAAACCGATGAGGACGGCGCCTCTGCAGTCGCCGCGAACTGCCGGCAGGCGGTCGAAGCGCTGGCAATTCCGCATCCGGAAAGCTCGTACGGCCAGATCACCGTCAGCGTCGGCATCGCATGGACCGGTGCCGTCGCCGGGGCCGGGACGATCCTGACCGATGCTTCGCAGATGTTCGCCAAGGCCGACGCTGCCTTGTACACAGCGAAACGCAACGGTCGCAATCGCTGCGAATAGACCGATCGTCGATCCTATGGCTGATACAGTGTTACTGGGTGCCGACCATGGGCGCCAGCTTCCCGATGACGATGCCGCTGCACCACGCCGACACCATGATGGCGCGGCAGCTGACCAGCCGGAAGAACGGCTGACGATCGACGACGCCGGGTGACCGTCGAGCTCATGGTCGCCAGCATTGGCACCATCGTGTGGTGTGGATGCGTGTTGCCCGCAGGTCCGCTACGATCAGTCGCGTTGGTGACCGCAACGCCCAGCTGAACTAGCAGAACCCCTGCGGGCAGAAGCATCGCGCCGCTGACATCTACCACGGACAGATCGTCGGGCAATGAACTGCAACAACGATGTAATGGAAACACGTTAACCGGGTAGCTATCCTGCTAGGAGATAGCTCCGTGAATGCAACCGTGACGGCTGGCGAGTACGCCCGGCCCAATCTTGAAAAAGGCCTGGGAATGGCAGGGCAGCTGGGCTTCGGCGCAGCGATCCTGGCGGCTATCGGGTATGTCGCCTACAGCGTCTACGCCGATGCCGCCGCTTCGGGCATGGGCGCCATCGCCCTGCTTCCTTTCCTGCTGCTCTTCATCGCCCTGCTCATCGCGCTGGGGTTCGAGTTCGTCAACGGCTTCCACGACACCGCCAACGCGGTGGCTACGGTGATCTACACCAACGCCATGCCAGCCAATGTCGCGGTGGTATGGTCGGGCTTCTTCAACTTCCTGGGTGTCCTGCTCTCCAGCGGCGCGGTGGCGTTCGGGATCGTCTCGCTGCTGCCGGTCGAACTGATCCTGCAGGTCGGCTCCAGCGCCGGTTTCGCGATGGTTTTCGCGCTGCTGATCGCCGCCATCGTGTGGAACCTTGCCACCTGGTGGCTGGGCATCCCCTCGTCCAGCTCGCATACGCTGATCGGTTCGATCATCGGTGTCGGCGTGGCCAACGCGATGATGCACGGCAAGAGCGGCACCGCAGGCGTGGACTGGACCAAGGCGACTGAAATCGGCCAGGCGCTGCTGGTTTCGCCGCTCATCGGGTTCGGCGTCGCCGCGCTGCTGTTCCTGGCGATGAAGGTGCTGATCCGCAACGAAGCGCTTTATCAGGAACCCAAGGGCGATACTCCGCCGCCCCTGTGGATCCGCACCCTGCTGATCTTCACCTGCACCGGCGTCAGCTTTGCGCACGGATCGAACGACGGGCAGAAGGGCATGGGCCTCATCATGCTGATCCTGATCGGCACCGTGCCCACCGCCTATGCGCTGAACCGCGCTGTGCCGGAAAGCTACACGCAGGAATTCCACATCGGCGCCGATAAAGCCTATGCCGCGCTGACCAACGGAGCCGCCGCGGCTGCCATTCGCCCAGACGATGCCCGCCGCACCGTCACCAGCTACATCGCCGACAAGACCTACAAACCCGAAACGGCGCCTGCCCTAGCTGCGCTGGTGCAGCACATCGATCGTCAGGTCGACGAATACGGCTCGCTGGCGAAGGTGCCTGCCGCCGCTACCGAAAACGTGCGCAACGACATGTACCTGGCTTCCGAGGGCATCAAGCGCCTGGCCAAGGACGAGGCCGCCAATCTGGACGACACGCGGGTAGAGGCGGTGAACGGCTTCAAGAAGTCACTCGATGCCGGCACCCGCTTCATCCCCACCTGGGTCAAGGTGGCGGTCGCCTTTGCGCTGGGCCTCGGCACCATGGTCGGGTGGAAGCGCATCGTCGTGACGGTGGGTGAGAAGATCGGCAAGTCGCACCTTACCTATGCGCAGGGCGCTTCGGCCGAACTGGTCGCGATGGGGACGATCTTCGCTGCCGACCACCTTGGCCTTCCGGTGTCGACCACGCACGTCCTGTCTTCGGGCGTCGCGGGCACGATGGCCGCCAACAAGTCGGGCCTGCAGATGAGCACCGTGCGTAACCTGCTGATGGCCTGGGTGCTCACGCTGCCCTGTTCCATCCTGCTTGCCGGTGGGCTCTATGCGGTATTCTCGATGGTCTTCTGATGGGCGACATCCTGCCCGGCGATCCCCGCCCTGCGGGGATTGCGCCTGAATTCAACGTCGGTCCAGGCCTCATATGGGGCCTGGACTTCGCCGTTCATGGCATGCGCGAGGTTGCGTCGTGCGACAGCGCCGATCGCGGAGTGTTCCGCTGGCTGCACCTGAATCTTGCCGATCAGGGCACCCGCACCTGGATAGAGAACGCGCCGGCGCTTTCACCCGCCACGCGCGAACTGCTGCTGTCGCCCGATTCCCACCAGCGCGCGCTGGTGGACGGCGCGGCGGTATGCTGCATCCTGCACGACCTTGAGCGGGACTTCGACGTGGGTGATACCGCCCGCGTAGGCGCGCTGCGGGTCATGGTGATGCCGGACCTCATCATCACCGCGCGCCGCCATCCGCTCGGCTCCGCGGACATCGTGCGCCAGAAGATCGAGGGCGGCGCACGTATCGTCGGCCCGGCCAGCGCGCTGGATCTGTTGGCAGGCGGCCTCAGCCAGAACATCGATGCGGTGATCCGCCGCCTGTCGGCGGACGTCCAGGCGGCCGAAGACACGTTTCTTGAAGGGCACAGGCCGCCGACCAGCCAGCAACTGCTCGGCATCCGGCGTCGGCTGGCGCAAATCCACCGCATGCTGGACGGCACGCAGCGCGTCTTCCGTCGGCTTGAGCAGGACGATGATCTGCCCGACAACCTTCACGCCACCGTCGAAAAGCTGTCCCAGCGCATGCAGGGCCTGGATGCCGATGCGCTGGCCGTGCAGGGTCAGCTGCGGCTGCTGCGTGACGAACTGGATCTGCAACAGGACCAGCGCACCAACCAGAACCTCTACCTGCTGTCAGTCATGACGGCGCTGCTGCTGCCCGCCACGCTGGTGACCGGCCTGTTCGGCATGAACACCGGCGGCCTGCCCTTCACCGGCGCGCATGGTACCCTGGCGGCAACGCTGGTCGCAGGCGGTACGGCGCTGGCGACGTACCTGTTCCTGCGCTCCAAGGGGTTCTTCCGCTAAGGGCCGTGCCCCGTCAGAAAGCTTGCGGCACGATCATTTCGGGCGGAACCGGGTGGCGGATGTAATCGGCATTGCGCACGCGATCGGGCAGGATGACGGCGCTGCGCGGCACGTCGTCGTAAGGAATCTGGTCCAGCAGATGCGCGATGCAGTTGAGGCGCGCACGCTTCTTGTCGACCGCCTCGACCACCCACCACGGCGCCTCGGGAATGTGCGTATGCTCCAGCATCGCTTCCTTGGCGCGGGTATAGTCTTCCCAGCGGCGGCGCGATTCCACGTCCATGGGCGACAGCTTCCACTGCTTGAGCGGATCGTGGATGCGCATGTTGAAGCGGAACTGCTGTTCCTCGTCGGTGATCGAGAACCAGTACTTCAGGAGGATGATCCCGGAGCGCACCAGCATCCGCTCGAACTCGGGCACAGAGCGGAAGAACTCTTCCACCTCGTCCTCGGTGCAGAAGCCCATCACGCGTTCCACGCCCGCCCTGTTGTACCAGCTGCGGTCGAACAGCACGATCTCCCCGGCGGCGGGCAAGTGCTGCACATAGCGCTGGAAGTACCACTGGGTACGCTCGCGCTCGTTGGGGGCGGGCAGCGCGGCCACGCGGCACACGCGCGGGTTCAGCCGCTGCGTGATGCGCTTGATGGCGCCGCCCTTGCCCGCCGAATCGCGGCCCTCGAAAAGGATGACGACTTTGAGCCCCTTGTGCTGGACCCATTCCTGCAGGCGGACCAGTTCATGCTGCAGGCGGAAAAGTTCGCGAAAATAGGTGCGCCGTTCGATCTGGGCCCGGTCAGGGTGGTCCGCCATGTCGCCCAGAAGTGCTTCGAGGCGGCTTTCGTCGATCTCCATTTCCAGCTCTTCGTCGAAGCTGTCAGCGATCTCGTCCTTGATCCGGTCCATCTCGAAAGCATCAGTCAGCGACATGGGGTCATTCCTCGTTGAAACGCCGCCGAACCTGAAGGGGGCCGATGACACGGGGATGACCATCCCGATTTAAATGAAAGCGCGATAGCTAATCGGCGCAATCAAACTGCCGCAATGCAAGCATACATCATGGCGACATTGTCGTTCGGGGGCCTTGATGCGTAGTTCTACCGCAATTGCCGTTAGCTGCAGTGGGCTGTTCCTGGCGGCGCCAGCCTCGGCGCAGACTGTCGAAGACCTTCAGCGGCAAATCCTGGAACTGAAGGCACAGGTCGAGGCGCTGCGGGCAGAGCGCAATGCCGAACTGGCCACGGCGCGCCCCGGCGCCGCGCCCGCCGCCCCGCCATCCGCGGTCGCCTCGGCTCCTGCAGCGCAAGCGCCGGCCACCTTGGCACCGGTCGGGCAATCTTCGCCGCCGCAGCTGGCGACTGCGGCCTCTTCCAAGGAGAAGCCGAAGAACGGCGATCACTGGTACGATCGGCTCAAGCTCCGCGGGTATACGCAGATGCGCTACAACGCCTTCATCGACGGTGACGACACCGCGCCCAGCGGCCGGTCGCGCCTGCGCTCGGTGCACGACAGTTCGATCAACGAGAACGGCGGCTTTTCGCTGCGCCGCGCGCGCCTTATCCTGCAAGGTGACCTGTCGGACCACGTCTCGCTCTATTTTCAGAGCGATTTCGCATCGGCAGTGAATGCACAGTCGAACGGGGAACGGCGCGAACACTACGTGCAGTTGCGCGACGCCTATGCCGACGTGTTCCTGACCGGCGACCACACGCTGAAGGTGCGGCTTGGCCAGTCCAAGGTGCCGTTCGGGTGGGAGAACCTGCAGTCTTCGTCCAACCGCCTGACGCTTGACCGGTCGGACGCGATCAACAGCGCGGTTCCAAGCGAACGCGATCTGGGCGTCGTGCTGTTCTACACGCCGACGCGGGTCCAGCGCATCTGGGCCCGGCTGCTCAAGGCCAAGCAGAAGACCTTCGGCAACTACGGCGCCTTCGCGCTTGCGGCGTACAATGGTCAGGGCGTCAACCGGACCGAACAGAACAAGGGGCTGGCGACATACGCCATGGCGACGTGGCCGTTCGAGCTTGACGGGCTGGGCGGCGCATTCCGCGGGCAGGTGCTGGAAGTGGGCGGCACGGCGATGCTCAACAAGATCCGGCCTGAACTGCGCACGGGCGGGGTCAGCGATGCCGATTTCACCGACAACCATTTCGGCGTGCATGCCATCCTCTATCCGCAGCCGTTCGGCCTGCAGGCGGAATGGACCAAGGGTCGCAGCCCGCAATACAACGATGCGCTGAGGGCGATCCGGGTGACCGACGCCAGTGGCGGCTACGTCCAGGCGATGTACGACGTGGGTGATGTCGGCCTTGGCCGGCTCATGCCTTACGGTCGCTGGCAACACTATCGTGGCGGCTGGAAGGCCAGCACCAATTCGCCGCGTCTGGAAACGGACGAGATCGAAGTGGGTGTCGAATGGCAGATCTTCGATGCGCTCGAACTTACCCTCGCCTACGCCAACATGAAGCGGCGCGAGGCGGACGAACGGCGTGCGGGACGGGCCGAAGGCAACCTGATCCGAACTCAGGTGCAGTGGAACTACTAGGCCCACGGTACGTCTATCCGTCGAGATGGAGGCGAACCGGGATCGATGCCGCATAAAGAGTTCGAGATCGACGGACGCGCGATAACCGGCATCGCTTCCTTCTACGCGCAGATGAACCGCCTGCTGATGGCGGGGGAATCCTGGGAGCTGGGCGAAAGCCTCGATGCCCTGAACGACGCGCTGTACGGCGGCTATGGCGCCATCGATGGCGCGGAGCGGGTTCGCATGATCTGGCGCGACATGGCCGCAACCCGCGCTGCGCTGGGCCGCGATGCAACATGGGCGTTTCTGCGCGAAAGGCTGGGCACGCGCACGATGTTCAACGGATCGCCCATCGTCGACCAGTTGGACGCGCTGGAGAAAGGCGGCGGCACCACCTATTTCGACGTCGTGATGCAGGTATTTGCGGACCACCCGAACATCGAAATCGTCCCTGCATGAGGTGAGCGGTCGCAAAAAATGCGGCGCGCGTGCCTGCGTCGTGTCACGATCGAGCCTCTCGCACGTTGACAGACTGTAATGCAGGACAAGAGGCGAGACGATGACGACCAAGGCCGCCATGAGCCTGGAAATGGAGCTCAAGCTGGAACTGACCCCGGTGGGCATGGACGCGCTGCTGGCTTCGGACCTGCTGAGCGGGGTGCCCGCCCCCGCCGCCCAGCGCGCCATCTACTTCGACACACCCGACCGGGCACTGCTCGAAGGCGGTCTGTCGCTGCGCATCCGGCGCGAAGGAGATCGCCGGGTGCAGACGGTCAAGGCTTCGGGGACAACCGCCGGCCTGTTCGTCCGTCCCGAGTGGGAATTCGAAGTACCGGACGACCGCCCCGTTCTGGACCACACGATCCCGGTAACCGCCTGGATGGCAGAGCGCATCGCCGAGATAGCCCCCGCCTTTACGGTGGAGAACGAGCGCCGCCAGTGGGCTGTGGACGGCATCGAGGTCTCGCTCGACCGTGGCCGCGCGATCGCGGGTGATCGAGAGACGCCGTTCGCCGAAGTTGAGCTGGAGCACAAGGACGGTGACCCTGCAGCGATCTTTGCCCTGGCGCGCGGGATCGACGCGATCGCGCCGGTTCAGCTGGGTGTTCAGAGCAAGGCGGAACGCGGGTACAGGCTGCTTGGCCCGGCCCTCACCGTCACCAAGGCGCACCGCGTTGCGCTGAGCGAGGAGATGACCGCGGCAACCGCGTTCCAGGCGATCGGCTTTGCCTGCCTGCGCCACCATCGCCTGAACGTGCCGGCCGTGCTGGATAACCGGGACGCAGGCGCGCTGCATCAGGCCCGCGTGGCGATCCGGCGGCTGCGGTCGGCGCTGACGATCCACAAGGGCGTGTTCGTGGATGACGCCGTTCCAAGGCTAAATGCCGAACTGCGCTGGCTGGCGGCGGAACTGGGCAAGGCCCGCGACATCGACGTTCTGCTCAAGCGCTTCGGGCAGGAACCGGCTCGGGCGCAACTGCTCGATGCCCGGACGGCTGCCTACGACGAGGTGGCTGCGGCGCTGCAATCTTCACGCGCGCGGGCGCTGATGATCGACCTCATCGAATGGCTGACGATGGGCGAGTGGCTGCGCAGCGCCGCCAACGAAGACGCCAGGTCGATGCCGGCGTCGGCCTTCGCGGCAAGGACGCTGCGCAAGCTGCGGAAGAAGGTGAAGCGGCAGGGCCTGAACCTTGAGGCGCTGGATGACGAAAGCCGCCACGAACTGCGAAAATCGGCCAAGAAGCTGCGCTACGCCACCGAGTTCTTCGCGGCGCTGTATGGTGCAAAGCAGGAACGCAAGCGCTACAAGCGGTTCCTGTCGGGTCTGGAAGACCTGCAGGAAAGTCTGGGCGAACTGAACGACCTGTCAGCCGCGTCGGACACGTTGCGCCGCCTTGGCATCGCGGACACCGAAACCCACGTCCCCGAACGCAAGCCGGCGATGTTGGAACATGCGGCGGACCATTACGAAACGCTGATCGACGCAAAGCGGTTCTGGACCTGATCGCAAACAGGACCGGGTTAGCGCGCTCCGGTCGGCTCCAGTGCATCGGCAACGAAGGGTCGTCAGATCGGCACGTCTTCCCGATCGACGCTGCGGAAACCGTAAGTCCGATAGCGGCTCCCCACCAGTCGCCCGGAAACCGTGATTTCGGTATAGCCCTCGGGCGTGCCGAGGAACGAGCCGCGCCAGTCCGCCCCGGCAACGGCACCGGTGCTGATGAAGGACATGCCGTTCAGCTCGATCCTTTCATAGACGTGACTGTGGGCCTGCAGCACGGCTAGCACGTCGTATTCGCGAAGGATGCGCAGCACTTCGCGGCCATTGACCACGAAAGTCCAGTTATGCGGCGTGTTCAGCCACGATTCCGGTTCGTAGCACTGCATCGCCGTGACCAGCGGAATGTGCGTGACGACGATGATGCGCGCGCCGCTGGGTTGCGCCGCCAGATCGGCGCGCAGCCATGCCAGCTGTTCGGCATCGACGCGGCCTTCGTAATTGCGGTCGGGGGTGATGCCCATCGAATCCAGCACGACGAAATGCACGCCCTTGTGATCGAAGGCGTAATATCGAGGGCCGAAACGGTCGATGTAGAACTGCTTGCCATAGTCCGGCGCCGAAGGATCGATGCCGCTCTTCGCGAAAACGCCCAGGCAATCGTGGTTGCCCAGAACGTGGCGCACCGGCTTGCGTAGGTGCTTGCGCTCCGTGCGCTGGTAAAGGTCCATCAGCGCCGTCGCACGCTCCCGCCCGACTTCCATTGCGTCCTCGATATGGTCGCCGCCCTGGATCACGAAATCGACCGGCGACGCGGAGATCTGTTCGAAGCACATCGCGCAGCCGCGCTCTGCATCCAGTTCCGGGCGGATGTGGCAATCGCCCATGAAAGCGAACGTGAACTCTGCATCAGCAGGCCTGCCCACCGCTTCCGAAGCCTGCGCGGCCAGCGGAAGCAACGGTGCGCCCATCGCGAGTTTCAGAAGATTGCGTCGTTCCATAGGTAACACCATCGGCAGAGGAAGGGGCGGCACTCGCAGGGGAAAGCCGCCCGGTTCAGGATCAGAAGTGGACGCGGATCGTGCCGAAGATCTGGCGCGGCGCAGCAGTCTGCAGCGTCGTATAGGTGCCGTTCGGGTCCGACGTGACGAAGCCGGCGGTTCCGGTCGATGCGATGTAGCGCTTGTCGAAGGCGTTCGTCAGATTGAACTGGACGTCGATGGTTTCGCTGAAGCGATAACCGGCGGACAGGTTGACGTTGACCGCGCCCGGCAGCACCGTGTCGTTGAGGTAGCTGTAGTAGCGCCTGCTGCGGTAATGCGCGTTGACGCCGCCCCACAGCTTTCCGTCGTCATAGGTCAGTTCCACGGTGCCGACATGCTTGGGCGAAGCGACGACCTGCTTGCCCTTTGTGGCGACGAGGGTTCCGCCGAGTGGCTGCACGTCGTCGTCATAGGTCGCATCGTTGTAGGCCCAGCTGCCGTAGATCGTCCAGTGAGGCGCGAACTTCCAGTTCACCGCCGCTTCCACGCCGCGCGAGGACACGCTGCCCACGTTCTGCAGGACGTTCTGGTTGCCCACCACCGTCGCGCTGATCGACGATGCGAGCAGGCGATTGGTGAACTTCACGTAGTAGCCGGTCAGCGAAAGCTGCAGGTCGCGGTTGTGGAAACGATAGCCGCCTTCGAACGTATTCGTCATTTCCGGCTTCAGGTCGGAGCGGATATAGTCGAACCCTGCCTGAGAACTGCTGGAGAACGGCCCGCTGGACGTAGAGGCGACGAATGCGGACATGTTGCGCGTATAGTCGGCGAACAGTTCGTTGCTGTCGTCCAGCTTGTAGAGCCCGCCTGCGGTGGGCAGGAACCAGTTCTTTGCCTGAATGGACCCGTCGATCGGCTTGGTGCTGATGACGCTGTTCGCCTTGTTCGTCGATACCACGCCCTTCACCCCCGCGTTGATACGCAGGCGATCGGTTGCCTGCCAGGTGTCGCTGATGTCCAGCTGCAGGGTGTCGGTCCGGTACTCGTTGTAGAACGTGGTCTTGAACGGGTTGCTGTAGAACTGCTGGAAATCGTCCGGAGCCTCCCCCGCCTGCAGGCCGTAGAGGTAGGAGCCCTGATTGAAGGCATTGCGTTCGTACCAGATCCCGGCCTCGATCGTGTGGCTGCCCGCCTTGAACTTCAGGCGCGAGATCACGCCCTTGCGGTTGATGTCGTACCGCAGCGCCGACACCGAGATCGGCGAACCACCGTATGCTGCGGGCGTCGGATCGTAAGGGCTGGCCCACGTGCCGATGCCCTTGTCGAGATGGATGTAGCCGGTGGTGAAGCCCGAAAGGCGATCGCCGATCCGATAATCCAGCTTCTCGTAGGCCAGCAGGTCGCGGCGCACCCCGCCACCCTGATAGACGGCGTCGTCGGCGTTGACGTAAGGCGCGGGCGGGGTGCCACCGTTCTGCACGATCGTGGCCAGCTGCTCGGCCAGCGCATAGGTGGGCACGTTGTCGAACTTCCAGCCGTACATCTTCAGGCGCGACAGCGACACGTCGTTGTAGTCGTCTTCGCGGCGGTGGATCATGTCGAGAAAGGTGGTGGAGGTGACATTGTCGCCCAGCGGCTGCACGTACTTGGCGTTGAGCTGGTCCTGCTCCTGCTTGCCCCAGCCGCGCCACTTGCCCTGCCGATCGTGGGCATAGGAAATGGCCAGCCGCCCGCCCCATGGCAGGTCGCCGCTGTTCATGCGCACGAACGAGCGCCAGGAATCGGCGCTGCCGTAGCTCTGCTCAAGATCGAGGCCGAACTTTGCGGTGGGGTCGATCGAGGTGAAATCCACCGTGCCACCGATGTTGCTGGTGGACGCCGTCCCCAGCGCACCGCTGCCCTGCGACAGGGTCGCCGGGCCGTTGTTCTCGGTCAGCAGCGCGCGGTTGATCGAAAGACCGTTGTTGTTGCGATACTGAAAGTTGCCCAGCGGAACCCCGTCCAGCGTATAGCCCATCTGGTCGGACAGGAAGCCGCGGATCGACAGCTGCGTCGCCGCTTCGTACGTGCCGCGCGCGTCCGAGGAATCGAAGTTCACGCCCGGCAGGCGGCCCAGAGTGCGCAGCGGCGAGGAACCGGGCGTGGCCTTCTCCATGGCGCGGGTCGAAACAGTCTGCACCTGGCGCGACTGTCCCTGCCCGAGCACCACGATGTCCTCGCTCGCGGCGCTTGCGACATCCTTCACGGCATCGTGCGGCTCTGCCGCTGCCGCCTTGAGCGAGATCATGGACTGGGTTTCGTCGGCGATGACCAGCCTCTGTCCGGCGATCAGCCGGCGCAGCGCTTCACCGCGCGTGAAGCGGCCGCGCAGTGCCGTGGTGCGGCGACCGGCGACGGCATCGTAAGGGAAGATGACGTGGACGCCTGCCTGACGGGCAAACTGGTTGAGCGCGGTGGCCGTATCGTTGGCCGCGATGTCGAACCGGACCTGTGCCGTCTGGCCCTGCGCATGGGCGGCAGCCGGCAGCACGGCCGCCACGATGGCGGTCGTCGTCAGAAACTTGTGCATGGAAATCCCCGCTAGGTGCAAATATCGGTGCAAGGACGAACGGCGTCGGGAAAACCGCCAGTCGCCCCGGAAAAAAGTTTCAGGTGCGCGTCAGGACCGTTCCGCCATTGGCACCGGCACGGGCCTTCACACCGAACGAACTGCGCAGCGCCTGCAGAAATTCGTCGGGGTTGGTGGTGGAGAACGTCCCGCCCAGCCGCAGGCGGGACAATGCCGGATCGCCGATGACGATCTTGCGGGGCAGGTAGCGGTTCATTTCCGCCAGCGCATAGTCCAGGCTCTCCCCGCTCAGCACCAGCGTGTCCTGCTGCCAGGCGGTGATGCGCGACAGGTCTGCACCGTCGCGCGAGTGGACGTTCACGCGGCCCGCCGCTGCCAGCGCCGTTTCGCCGGGGCCGATGCGCGTCGAGGCACCATGGGTGATGGCGCCGGCCAGCACCGCCAGTTCGCAGCCGGTCTCGCGCAGGCGCACGTTATAGGCGCCCGGTTCAAGCCGGAACGTGCCGTCCGCCGCGATCAGGTCCAGCCGCTGCCCCCTTGCGAGCCCGATCGCCACTTCGCCCCGTTCCAGCCACAGCCGCGCCGGAGCGCCGTCCTTCCAGTAGACGCAGCTGTCGGTATTGAGATCGAGCTTCATCGCCGGCGTGGCTGCAACCGTCTGCCGCTGTCCGACCGCTGTCGTCGCCTTGTTGCGGGCATAAGCGCGATAGCCGAAGCCGCCGCCGATGACCGCCATGGCCGCGATCGAGGCCGCCGCCTTCAGCATGTGGCGCCTTGCCGGCTGCTCGACGGTTTCCGCTCCACCGGTTCCCGCTTCGCTGGGCAGCCTGCGGTTCAGGTCGTCCTGCGTGACCCGCAAGCCGTCCATGTCGCGCCAGGTATCGGCCACTTGCGCAAAGGCGATGGCATGCCGGACATCCCTGTCGCGCCAGGCTTCGAACTCCGCAACGTCAGCCGACCCGGCATCGAGCGCAGCCAGCCATGCGGCGGCTTCCTCGGTCAGGTCAGCGTGATGCTGCGGGGGGACGAAACGGCCGGACAAACTTCCTCCACCTGGGTTTCACTGTCACGATGCGCCTTCGTGACGAGGGCAAGCCCCTTAGCGATATGCTTTTCCACGGTCGAGACAGATATTGAAAGGGCCTGCGCGATCGCTGCAGGGGACATGCCCTGAACCTTGCGCATGTGCATGACGCGCGCGCACTGCGGCGGCAGGGCTTCGATGGAGCGCAGCAGCCGCTGCAACTCGGACCGGCCCGACGCCACTGCGAAGGCATCGGGCGAGGGATCGACGATGTCGAGCACGTCCATCGATGCCAGCAGTTCGATCCGCACCACCTTGGCGCGACGCAGCCGCTCCAGCGCCAGATTGCGGATCACCGTCAGCATGAAGGCGCGCGGCTGCAGGATGTTGCGGCAATCGGGCGTGTTCAGGACGCGGGCGTAGGCCTCCTGCACCAGATCGTCGGCATCGTCGCGCCCGCAGAAATGCGCCGCCCTTGCCCGATAGGCTGCCGCATAGGGCAGCACCTCGGCCATGAACCAGCGGTCGATGTCACGCAGCCAACTCAACGCACGCTCCAGAAATCCGAGCAGGCGCCTAGACGGGCTGTCTTACAGTTTCAGGACACGGCCGGTCGCGCCTTCATCCGTGCGCCCGCATCGCCGTCATGAAATCGGACAGCAGCAGACGCACATCAAGCCCGTCGAAGACCTTCACAAAGCGGCCTGCGATCTCTTCACCATATCGGCCGTCGTCCAGGATCGCTCGCGCGGTGCGGTCGTGAGCGGGGCTGCTCTTGTCCGAAAGGGCGGTCAGCAGCACCAGGGCGCTGTCCCCGAAGCCAATGACACCCCCCAGCTTCACGAACGGAGGAAGCTGGGTGTAGCGGCGGTACAGCCACTGCGTCGTCGCGGAGATGGGCCGCAGGTTGGCTTCGAAATCCTCGATGGAAATGAGGCACCGTTCGTAGGCGGGCAGCGGCACCTGCCAGATCGGCAGATCGCGGTGGCCGAAGACAGCCTGTGCCGCCTTCGCATCGGTGGCGAGGTTGTATTCGTGCCCACCCGCCGGGTAGGCGCCGCCGCCGATCCAGATCAGCTTCATCCGCCGAGCGATGTCGGGCCGGATACGCAGCGCCTGCGCCAGATTGGTCAGCGGCCCACCACAGGCGAAGACCAGCGGAAGCGGATCGTCGCGCAGCGCCTCGGCGACGATCAGCTTCACCGCCGCCGATGGTTGTGCCGCGTCTGGCCCGATGGTTTCGCTGCCTGCGGCGACCGGGCAATCGCGCGGATCGATGCCCATCAGCCCGATCAGTTCACGCGCGGCCTCCGCGCCTGCGGCAGCGGTCGCGCCCGGCTTCAGCCCTCCTGCGGCGGCAAGGCCGGGGTCCAGCGTCGATGTGGTGACGCCCACGCAGCGGCTGGCTTTGGACGCAAGCTGATGCGCCAGCGCCACAAGTCCATCCGGGTCGCCGGCGAAATCGTTGTCGACGATGACCCGGCACTGGGGCGTGCGTTTCACTTGCGCCAGCGCCTTGTCTGCCGTGGCAGCCAGCACGGCGAACGCCGATCCATACAGGAAGGTGCGGCGATTGAGGTCGGTGGGCACAGGCGCAGTCTCCCGGGTCAATGCTGTAACGAACAGGACGCCATACCTTCAGTTCGACGGTGCCTGCAGCGTCACCGGCCCGATCAGCCCCGACGCGCGCAGCGGCGCCTCGGGCTTGTAGGTAGGGGCGGCGGTGAAGGTCACCTTCTGTGCGCCGGGCTGCTTGTCGCCGATCAGCCGGTTCACCCACAGGTTGGCGACCTTCACTTCCACGGTGTTGCGCCCCGCCTTCACCAGCTTGCCCACGTCCAGCCGATAGGGCGCGTACCATGCAGTGCCGGCTGGCTTGCCGTTGACCGCGACTTGCGCCACGTCGCCGACCGCGCCGAGATCGAGCCACAGCGGCTGACCCGCTCGGGCGGAACGCGGCAAGGTGAACGTGCTGCGGTACGTGGCGGTGCCGGAAAAGTAGCGCACGCCCTTGTCGGCATTGCGATCCAGAGGTTGCAGTTTCGGCAGCACGATCTGCGCCGGAGCGCCGCGTCCGGGCTGGAACTGCACCGTCCAAGGCCGATCCAGCGTCTGCACGACCGCAGACACCTGCGGCGCGACGGTATGTGTCTGTCCCTGCGTGGGCTTTCGAAAGACGATGAAGAACGCATCCTCCGGCCCGACGTCAAGCGGCACCATGGTCCCGTCGCCCTCGATGCGGTAGGATACGGGCGTGGCCGTGCCGTCAATCGCACGCCAGATTTCGGGCGCCCTGCCGGTCACGCGAAAGCGCGCCTCCACCTTCTGCGGCGCAGTTCCGCCGTAGCGCACGAAATACAGGTCGCCGTCCGCCAGCTTGCGATGGAGGAAGGCATAGTCGCCGGGCGTGCCGCCGCTGACCGAGAAGTCCGGCGAAAGACCGACCTTCGCCAGCGCGTCTTCGGCATCGCGACCGGCGATCACACGGCCCTTGCCGACCGGGTTGCCGCTCCACAACCGGGCGGCAAGCGCCCTGAACGCCGCCGGATCGTCGTGCAGCGCGGGGCTGCGTTTGGGCGGTGTGCCGATCACGGTCGCGCCCTGTTCGACCAGTGCGGCGATGCGGCGTAGCGTCGGCAGGGTTATGACCCGGCTGGCTTGGGACAGGTACAGCGCCTTGTACCGCGCCCCGCCCGGCGCGACGAGTTCGCCGTCCTCCACCTTCAGGCGGTTGGCCAGGATGTCGGCGTTGACGAAATCGTAGCCGTAGCGCGTGGGGATGCCGCCGGGCACGCCCTGCATGAACAGCGAGGTGATAGGCTGATCCTCGCCGTAGAACCACGCTATGTCGGCGCTGTCGCGGCCCTGTTGCAGCATGTAGCCGGTGCGCGCCATGTAATCGACCCAGGGCTTCGCCATGTCGGCCCAGGTTTCGTGCCGGTTGAAATACTGCCCGAAGATCATCAGGCTGAGGCCCGGCAGCTTGTCGTCGACCGGCTGGTGCACCGATGTGTGGACGATGGGCCGGTTTATGCCCGACACGAATTCCAGGTCGATCACCCGCTTGAGATCCGACGGCGCATAGGCCCAGGGCGACATCGCCGATGTCATCGATTCCGCGGACACCACGTTCTGCCCATAGATATGCGCTACCGAAGCCGCGCCCTTCATGTCCCCCAGCAGGGTCCAGCGCGGTTGCGCGCCCCGGTTCCACGTCCACATCGCCGCCATCGGCACGTCGGTTTGCGATCGCATGGCCAGATCGTCGCCCAGCACCGGGCGCCCGTTTTCCAGCGCTTCCCCGTAGAGCGTCAGGCCGTTTTCATGCGCGACCCTGGCGATCGTGCCGTAATGCGCCTCGGCCAGCAGGTCCGCGAGCGTCTGGCGGTAATCGTTGAGGAAGCCGTCGCTCTGCAGCGCGGAACCGACCACTGCGCCGGTCAGGGCGGGCAGGTAAGGGGTCGGATCGTAGCCTCGCAGGGCCTTGAAACGGGCGACGATATCGGGCGTCCAGTTGGAGGGGCCGACTTCGATGCTGTCGTTGAGCAGCGCTCGGATGCCCCTGGCACCCATCCATTCCGCGCCCACGGCATCGCGGTACATGCCCAGATAATGCTCGATGTAGCGGCGCACTGCCCCGGCATCGTATTTGTCCACTTCCAGCCCGGTCGCCTCGGGCGTGGCGGGATGGTTGGTCTTGCCGGTCAGCGAATAGCCCAGCCGCAGCACGCGCCAGTCGCTGCCCCTGGGCGCGGTCCAGTCCAGCGTCCCGTCTGAGCGCAGCCGGCCGGTCAGGTCGATCACCCGAGCAGGGTCGATGGCAGAGGCATCGGTGACCGCGCCCTCGCTCAGGGCGTTGTAGTCCGTCGCCACGGCGAAGCCCGCCTTCATTTCGAACTGGTCCACGCGCGGTTCGGCGGAAAGCCTGAGGTCGCTGATGGCGATGGTATCGGACTTTGGCCGGGCAAAGATGTCGAAGGTTTCCGCGCCCGGCGCGCCGTCCCCAAGGCTGGGAGACTTCGGGCCGTCATTCGCCGCCAGCACCATGCGGAACCGGCGCGCGGTCGTCGCCACAAAGGCGATCGTGCTTTCCGCTTCGGACAGTGGGAACCGGCCCAGCCGCTGCCACCCCTGCGCCGTCTCGACTTCGAATGCGGGCAGGTACTCCGCGTCGCCGAACGGCGGGCGCGCATGAGGGATGAACAGGCTGGCCGCGCGCAGGGTGACCGGCCCGCCATAGTCGAAGACGATGGAGCCGGGATCCTGCGCCGTCCCCCGGTCGATCGCAACCGCGCTGTCCAGATCGCCATCCGTCAGCCACGCAAGGTCCACTGCCTTGCCGTTGCCCTGCGCGACACGGGGCTGCGGCAGGGCGACGGGCTGCATGGGATAAGCCAGTACCAGCGCGTCGGCATAGAAGCTGGACTTGTTCGGATCGGGCTGGTTCTCCAGCGGATCGTGGAACCGGGCCGACTGGAATGCGCCGGTCACCGACGGCGGCGGCGCCAGCGGGGCGGCAGGACGCTGCCCGCCCTTCACTGCCGTCTCGGACCAGACCAGCTTCTTCATCGCGTCCTGCGGCTTTACGCAGGGACCACCCGTTTCGCTCCACCCCGGCGAGGACGCGATGGCGAATTCCAGCCCTTTGGCATCAGCCACCTGCACCGCGTGGCGAAAGGCGTCCTTCCAGCCATCGTCCATGTAGACGAGCCGCTTGTCCACGATCTGCGGCGTCTGCAGGCTGGCATCGAAGTTCTGGACGCCGCCGATGCCGATGCGGGCCAACCAGTCCAGATCCTTGTCGATGCCGTCTTTGGTGACGTTGCCGTTCATCCAGTGCCACCAGACCCGCGGGCGGGCACTTTGCGGCGGGTTCTGGAAGCCATCCGCCAGTTCGTCTGCCAGCAGGGGCGCCGACAGCGCCGTGCAGGCAAGAGCAAGGGCAATGCGCAAGGGTTTGCGGGGGGGCATCATCGAGGCTCCTGCGGCTATGGGCGGGTCAGACGGCGTTGCGGCGCGCGATGGCGCCATAGACCGCCGCGCTGGGCTTGGGCGTGCGCGCGAAGGTCACAGGATCGACGGTGTGCAGGCCGAACCTGGGCTTGTATCCGAAGATCCACTCGAAATTGTCGAGCAGCGACCAGTGGCAATAGCCCAGCACCGGTACGCCTTCCTCGATGGTCTGCCTGAGGTCCGCCAGCGCGGCGGGAATGAAGCGGGCGCGGATCGCATCGTCCTCGGTGCCGACGCCGTGCTCCGACACCAGGATCGGCACCTTCGTGGCGGCATGGGCATAGCGCACCGCGCCAGCCAGCGACGGCGCCCATACTTCGGTACCGGACCAGTTGACGACCGATCCCACCGGCGCGGGAAGCCGTCCCTTGTCGCCCCACAGCGCACGTTCGTAGTTCTGCACGCCGATGAAGTCGTCGTGCTTCGCCACGTCCAGCCAGGCGCCGTAAAGCTCCTCGCGCATCCGGTCGCGCACGGACGCCTTGCCGACCGCCTGATCGTCCATCATCGCCAGCGAAAAGCCCACCGGCAGATCGGGGCGCACCGCTTTGATCGCTGCCTTGCCTGCCTGATGCGCGGCGAGCAGCCCCTTCTGCAATGCGGGCAGGTCATCGAAGCCTGCCACGTTGGCGCTGACGAATTTGGGAACGCCCAGCCGCTTTGCCGCCGTTTCGAGCGTCAGTTTCTGCATGTCCCATACCTGCGGCGGCAGCATCGGCTTGAGGAGCAGCAGGATGTTGGGCTCGTTGAGGGTGATGGCGCTGGCAATGCCCTGCCCCAGCGCGCGCATGGCTTTGTCGCAGTACCGTGCGAAAAGCTGCGGCGCCTCGGCATTGGTCCAGCCGCCCTGAGCGCTGAACCAGCGCGGGGCAGTGAAATGGCTGAAAGTCACGATAGGGGCGAGGCCGCGTGCGCGGCAGCCTTCGATCAGCGCCCTGTAATGGGCCAGCATCGCGGTCGAGAACAGGCCCTTCTCCGGCTCAATGCGCGCCCACTCGATCCCGAAGCGATAGCTGTTGAGGCCCATGTTCCGGGCCAGATCCAGGTCGGTTTCCCAAAGTTCGAAACTGTTGCAGGCATCGCCCGATGGGGTCGCGAAAATCGTCGGCTGCTGGTTTTCCAGAAACCACAGGTCGCTCGCGGTATTGTTGCCCTCGATCTGGTGCGGGGCAGTCGCGGCGCCCCACAGGAAGCCGGAGGGGAACGCGCCGCCACGGGCGGCAGTGCGCGCGGCCAGCGAAGGCGTCGCCATTATTGCAGCGCCCGTGGCGATGCCCGTTGCGATCAGGGTTCTGCGGTCCAGCATCTGTTGTCTCTCCCGGTATGTTTCAAAGCGTGTGTTGGCGCACGAAGGCGCGGATTTCGTCTGCCAGCCGATGGTCACGGGTGCCCAGGTGCATGGCCAGCGAATAGTGATTGTGCCCGCTGGCATAATGCGCGCGCGGCAGGCTGCCATGACGGTCCAGCCGGGCCTGCAGCAGACCCGTCCATTCTGCCTGAAAGCGCGGCGGGTCGAACTGAGCGCAGGCGACCAGAAGCGGCAGCGCGGTCTGCACGGCGGCTGCCATCGGCATGCGATCGGCATATGTGTCCGGCGGCCCGTAATAGAGCACGTCCCGTTCATCCAGCGGGGTGAACCCGTAAAGGCCGGACAGCAGCACGGCACCGCGCACCATCGCGCCATGATCGGGGCGCAGCTTGAGAAAGCCCGACACATGCACTGCCCCCGCCGATGTGCCCACCAGCACGATGCGATCGGGATCGCCCCCATACGCGGAGGCATGAGCGCGCAGCCAGTCGACGGCGGCGGACACGTCCTCGGCACCGGCAGGCCAGGTTTCTGCGGGGGCAAGCCGATAGTTCATCACCGCGCCCAGCATGCCGTTCGCGGCAGCCCAGCGACCGACGTGAGCATTGACCCAGCCGTCCTGCTCATCGGCATGCGAACCCTTGTCGCCCACCAGAAAGCCGCCGCCGTGGACGAACAGCAGCACCGGCAGCAGCCCTGCACCCTTCCCCTGTCTGTACAGGTCCAGACTGTTGCGGCCATGTGGGCCATAAGCGCAGTCGGCCGCCACCGGCTTTGACGCGGCGGCATGGCCTGCCTGTTCGTCCTGATACAGCGCACGCATCGCCGCCACCACGTCAGGACCAAGGCGGGTGCCGAAGGCGGCGATGGGATCGGTCATGCGGTCTTCTCCTCGATGGCGGCTGCGAACAGGGAGGACACGGCAACGCGGGTGCAGGCAAGCCCCAACAGCGCTCCGTAGACGATCTTGAACGCCAGCGCTGGATAGGCAGGCACTTGCGCCACCGGCCCGAACAGCGCCAACACCGCCAGCAGCACCGCGCTGGCCAGCCCAGCAAGAACGCCGCGGGCGACGATGGGAAGCAGCCGGCCGCCGCTCGCCCCCCCTTCCCTGCGCAGCCGGGCGCGCACCAGCAGGGTCGGCACCAGCGACGCCATCAGCGAGACCATCAGGCCCTGCGGCAGGAAATCCAGCGCGAAGCCGTCAGGCGCGCCCATCGCCAGCTCCCGCGGGGCAAGGCCGAAGACCACGGCGAAGAACAGCGCGCTCAGTACGGCATTGATCGCTGCGCTGACCGCCTGTTCGCAGCGCAGGAGAGATGACAGGTCGATTGGGGGCACCATGTTTCTCCCGTTGCAAGCATGGCGGCGGGGCACGAAGACGCGCCCCGCCCATCATCGTCGTCAGAATTTGGCGTCCAGGCTGATGCCGACATTGCGGTACGACTGCGGCCCATAGATCGCGCCGACGTTGGCAGCGCCACCGAACGGGAACGAGCTTTGCATCAGCGAGGGTTCGTGCACGTTGAACAGGTTGCGCACGAACACGGCCACCGAATAGCGTTCATCCTGCGTGCGCAGGCCCACGCGCCCGCCGACGACCCAGTGCGGCCTGAACGTCGTGTCGCGATACGAATTCTCTTCATACCGCACGCGCGATTTCCATACCGTGTCCACCGCCAGGAACCCGGCGAAACGGTCGCCGAAGTCCTGCTGGTATTCACCCGAAAGGGTGAACTTGTAGCGCGGCGAATAGGCCAGCTGGCTGCCGCCGATGTCGGTGCCGTCAGCGCCGATGTAGGTCTTGGGATAAGTCGCCTTGGCGTAGATGAAGCCGGTGTTGAGCGACAACCCGTCGAACACCTTGCCGAACAGGTTGATCTCCGCGCCGCGCGTCTTCACGCCGTCCACGTTCTTCTGGTCGCAAGAGATGATGCTGGAGGCATCGATGATGCAGCTCTGCGCCTGGAAGTTGTTGATCTTCATGTAGAACAGGCTGGCATCCAGCACCCACCCGCCGAACAGCGTCGACTTCAGGCCCAGTTCGTAGGACGTGGGGATCTCCGGATTGACGACGTAGGGGCTGGCGTTGGCCGGAACCGCGATCTGGCCGCCCTTGAACCCGCGCGACACGGTGCCGTAGGCCATCGTGCCGGGCATCAGGTCGTACTGCGCGCCAAGCCGCCACGACCACTTGGCCACGTCCAGCACGGTGTCCGTATCCGAGCCCGCGCTGTCCAGAGACAGGCGGTCCGTGGTATAGCGCACGCCGCCGATCAGGCGGAAGCTGTCGGTCACATGGCCGGTGGCCTGCCCGAAGAAGGCCAGCGATTCATCGCGGATCACCAGCGCAGGGGTGATGGAGGGGGGCAGCGAATTGCCGAACAGAGTGACCTGCACCGTCTCTGCGTCACGGGTCTGCTTCTGGTTGGAATAGAACGCGCCCGCGGTGTACTCGATCGGCGATCCCGCTGCCGAACTGACGCGGAATTCCTGCGTGAACAGGCTGATGTCGCGGTCGATCGCGGCGTTCGCAACCGAGATCGGCAGCGTATCGCCCCGGAACACGTTGGACGCGGCGCCGAAGCCGAACTCGGACGACTTGCGCATCGACGTGATCGACGTCAGCGTGAACGGGTCGGCAGCATAGTCGATCTGGACAGAGCCGCCATAGTTCTTCGCCTTGCCGACATAGCTGTCATCCGTGCAGTAGTTCTGGTTGCCTTCGCCCACGGTCGCGCCGCAGCTGGCCAGTTCCGCGACGATGTCGGGCGTGGCCTTCACGAACGTGAAGAAATCGCCGCCATTGGTGATCCTGGTCTGCGAATAATCGCCGATGAGGTTGACGGTCAGCCGGTCGGTCGGCTCCCACAGCAAGCGGCCGCGCACGCCGTAGCGGTTGGTGTCATTGCGGTCGCCGTCGATGGCGTTGCGGTTCACGCCCTGTCGCAGGTTGGCGACGCCCGAAATGCGCGCAGCGGCGTTCGATGCCAGAGGGATGTTGACCACGCCCTGCACCACCTGGTTGCCGTACTTCGCGCCTGCCGTGCCCGCATCGGACAGTTCTGTGCGCGCCCGCCCGGAAAACTCTCCGAATACCGGCGCATTGGTGGAGATGTTGATGACGCCCGCCGATGTGGTCAGGCCGAACAGCGTGCCCTGCGGGCCTTTCAGCACTTCGACGCGGGCGATGTCGAACAGGTCGGAGATATTGGCATTGCCCTGGCTGACCTGATCGACGACGACGCCGACCGATGCGACCGCGCCCGGCGAGAAGGTCATCGTGCCGATACCGCGGATCGATCCGCCGCCGCCGGTGTTCTGCCCCGGTGCCGCCTGGATTTCCAGGCTGGGCGCGATGCGGGCCAGATCGTTGACGGTGTTCACCTGCTGACGCTCCAGCTGCGCCGCGCTGGCGACGGTGATGGAGATCGGCACGTCGGTCACCTTTTCCTGCCGGCGCTGGGCGGTGACGATGATGTCGCTGTTCGATGCCTCGGTCTGCGGCGCGGACGCTGCATCCTGCGCCTGGGCCGCGCCGCAAAGCGCCAGCATGCTTGCTCCGGCAAGGGCCGAGGCGGAGAACCTGATGATGTGCATGATTGTTCCTCTCCCTGTAGTTTCAGGTTTTAGTTTTCGTCGATGATCCGGTTGGTCAGCGTGCCGATCGCACCGACCGACACCTCCACCCTGTCGCCCGCGACCATGTAGAGCGGCGGCTTGCGCTTGTCCCCGACACCGCCGGGCGTGCCGGTGACGATCACGTCGCCGGGCGCCAGCGGCGTGAAGGCGCTGACGTATTCAATGACCGTGGGAATGTCCCAGATCATGTCCGACACCGGCTGATCCTGCACCAGCTGCCCGTTGAGGCGGGTCTGGACGCGGATGGCGGCAAGATCTTCCACTTCATCCGGGGTGACCAGCGCGGGGCCGAAACCGCCCGTGCCGGGGAACGTCTTGCCCGGCGTGAACTGGATGTTGTGCCGCTGCCAGTCGCGTGCCGAGCCGTCGTTGAACGGCGCATAGCCCGCGATGTAGGCGGCGGCATCAGCGCGGGCGACGCGCCATGCAGGCTTGCCGATCACCACCGCCAGTTCGCCTTCGTAGTCGAACCGTTCGGTGACGGCAGGCTTCACCAGCGGCTGCCCGTCCGCCACTAGGCTGTCGGCATAGCGTGTGAAGATCGCCGGATGCTCCTTCTGCTCGCGCCCGGTTTCCCTGACATGCTCGTCATAGTTGAGGCCAACGCACAGGATCTTGGCGGGATCGGGGATCACCGGCAGCAGCACCACGTCGGCCAGCGCGATCCGCGCGCCATCGGCAAGTGTGGACAGCGTACCCCGCGCGATCGCCTCCTTCAGGCTGTGCGGCCCCGTTGCAGCCGCCAGTTCCACGATGTCCTGCCCGTCAAGGCGACCGAAGCTGGAAGTGCCGTCCGGGCGGCGGAAACTCACGTAACGCATCAGGCTTTTCCTTCGTTGAACGCAAGCGGTGCCGGCTGCCAGTCACGGCGGAAGCGAAAGCGTTCCTCCGCCCGGCGCAGCCCCGCGAAATCCTTGTCCGAGATGCCCCACTGGTCGATCCGGTTTTCCGGCCAGATCCAGTCTTCCGGCGTACCGACCCGGTAATCCTCGGGCACTTTCTCGACGGCGGTGGAAAATTCGATGACCGGGCCGAACGGGGCGATGTAATAGGCGTAGACGTTGGCTCCGGGGCCGTGCCGACCCGGTCCCCACGCCGGGGCCAGCGCATGGTCGCGCAGGCGCCCGATACCGCGCATCACCGCGTCCAGATCCTCCATTTCAAAGGCGATATGGTTAAGCGAACTGATCCCGGCGCGGGCGAAGGCGGTGGTATGATGGCTGTCGTTGCAGCGCACGAAGACCATGCCCCTGGTCCGGTCGGAGACGCGGAACCCCAGCACGTCCTCCACCGCAAGGCCCGATGCTTCGGCATCGGCGGAATTGAAGACGACGTGCGTCAGCCTGACCGGAAGGTCGCGGCCCGCGATCGGCGCGGCATCTTGCGCATCGACAAGGAAGCGCAGCAGTTCGCCTTCGGGCAGTTCTACCAGCAGGCCCCTGCCGCCCCCCGGATCTTTGCTGATCGTGGCGCGCGCAGGCCAGCCCGCGGCCGCCACGCGCGCGGCGATGCCATCCAGCTCCGGCGCAGAGCACAGGAACGTGGTGGATCGCACGAACTCTTCGGCGGACTGCTCGAACGCGACGAGATAAGGGTAAGTGCCGGAGCCACGCAGATAATGGGTGGTGCCGATCACATCGGCAGGCGCCATGCCCCACACGTCGGTCATGAACGCGGCTGCCGCCGCCGGATCAGGCAGGGCCAGTTCGATGCTGCGCAGCTTCATGCCGCGATCTCCCTTGCAAGCCCGGCCGCCCGGATTCCTGCGAGCGCGCAGGCGGCGTCGCATTCGCCGGTGTCGCCGCTGATGCCCACTGCGCCGATCGCGATGCCCTGCCCGTCCCGGATCACCACGCCGCCCGGCGAAAAGGCGATGCGCCCGCCGACGGCCGCGCTGACGCTCTGGAAGAACACCGGGTTGCCGCGTGCGCGTTCGGCCAGCGTCGCCGTGTCCGCGTCCATTCCTACCGCGCCCTGTGCCTTGGCGCGGGCGATGTCGAAGCGGTAGAGGCTGGCGCCGTCCTCCCGTGCGAAGGCAATCGGGTGCGCGCCGGCGTCCAGCACGACGACGGCCAGCGGTTTCGCTGCGCAGGCGCGCGCTTCGGCCAGCGCCCCGGCGACGATCGCCTGCGCATGGGCGAGAGAAAGGGTCATGCGGCAAGTTCCTTATGGCTGAACAGCCCGGCGGCGCGGGCGGCAAGGAGATCCTCGGCGCTGTCCGTCCCGGTTCCGAAGACGTAGTGGTCGGGCCGCACGAGCACGGCGTCCACGCCATGCCCGTCCAGCCACATTGCGATCGCGCCGTTGTCCTCCAGCGCCGCCGCGACGATGCGGGTCACGCCGGGGGCGCAGCCCGGAACCGAGCTGTCGCGCACGAACAGGCGCCAGCCGTCGCCGGTCGCATCGTCCAGCTTGCTGCCGTCGGCCAGCACCGGCTGCACGAAGCGGTGCCCCGCGCCGGGCGTTCCGGCAAGGACCAGCCCGGTGGCGATGGCCGGGATCAGGTCGTGCGCTGTCTCGCCGGTACGGGCCGCCGCTTCGGCGCGGATGCGGGCATCGCGCGCGGCGGCCAGCGCGGGATCGAGTTCGCAGATATAGCGGCCGGCGTTGACCGCCGCACCGATCACCGCGCGGACATGGGGATCGCGCTCAGCCTGATAAGTGGACAGGATCGCCGGGTCCGCGCCGTGGTTCTTCACCGCGTCCATCTTCCAGGCAAGATTGGCGACATCGCGCAGGCCGTGGCACATGCCCTGCCCGAAGAACGGCGGCGTCTGGTGCGCGGCGTCGCCCGCCAGGAACACGTTGCCCACCTGCCAGCGATGCGCCACCAGCCCGTGGAAGCGATACGTCGCCGCGCGCACGATCCGGTGCGGCACATCGGCCATCCATGCCCCGACCAGTTCGGCCACCTTTTCAGGCGCTGACATCGCCTTGTCGTCCTCTCCGGGAAGCAGCATGAATTCCCAACGGCGATGGTCGCGGCGGCCCGGCACGACCGTGGCGGGGCGCGCGGGATCGCACATCATCACCGACAGCCGCTGCAGGTCCGCGTCTTCAGGCACGCCTGCAATCGGCGGAAAGCTGACCGGCCCGTGCACTTCGGCATCGACCACCAGCCACGGCTCCTCGAAATCGAGGTCGTCCAGCGTGACGCCCAGCGTCTTACGCACGGTGCTGCGCGCGCCGTCGCAGGCGATGACCCAGCGCGCGGTGGCGCAATGCGATCCTTCGGCGGTGTCATAGAACACGCGGACGTCCTCGCCATCCTGCTCCAGCCCGGTCACAGTGGCGCGGGGCGTGAACGTCACGCCGTCCAGCACCGCGAACCCCTCGCGCAAGTGCGCCTCCAGTTCCGGCTGGTAGAAGAAGTAGTCGTTCGCCCATCCGAACGGGCGCGGCTTGCCCACGGTGCCCATGTAGCGGATCACGCCATGATCGGCGCCGACATGCAGGTGCCCGTCGGTTGCGATCATGTCGCCGGCCACACGGTCGATCACGCCCGCAGACTGGAAGAGGCGCATCATCTCGTGATCCAGATGCACCGCGCGCGGCAGCGGATAGTGCTCCACCTCCCGTTCGAGGACGAGAACGCGCAGCCCTTTCAGGCCAAGAAGGTTCGCAGCCAGCGCGCCCACAGGGCCGCAGCCTACGACAACGACGTCGTACGACATGACTTGTCTACCCTGTTGAAACTCAGTGCGCGGCGGCGACCTGTACCGGGGCCTTGTGGAGTTTGCCGCCCTTCATGATCATCTTCAGGCGATCCTTGTCCTGCAGGATCGACACGTCCTGTGTCGGATCGCCATCAACCAGCAGCAGGTCGGCGAGCCAGCCTTCGCGCACCACTCCTGTCTCCAGCCCCATCAGTTCGCCCCCATACTGGGTGGCGGCGCGCAGCGCCTCTGCGGGGGTGTAGCCGAAATGGTCCACAAAGTGCTGGAGGTCGCGCGCGTTGCGGCCATGGGGATTGAACGGGAAGCCATAGTCGCCGCCGATCAGCACCCGCACGCCACGCGCCTTCAGCTGCGGGATCAGCTTCGCTTCCAGCTCCAGACGGACCCGTGCGCTCGCCTTCATGTGCGTCATGTCGACATGCGGCGGCGGACTGGCCTCGAGCGCGGCGACCGATACGCCCGGCCCCGGAGCGTAGAAGAACCTGTCCTTCTCCGCCGCCATGCGCTCAACCGTCGCTTCGTCAGCGAAGGAACAGTGGTAGAGGATGCGCGCGCCGGCATCCAGCGCCAGGCCGATCGCCTCGGGCGAATAGGTATGGCAGGCTATCCAGAGCCCCGCCGCGCGGGTTGCCTCGCCGGCTGCCATCATCTCTTCGCGGGTATAGAGCACGTCCATCGCACTGTTCGGTTTCAGCGCATCCTCGCCCGAAACGACCAGCTTGATCGACTGGACGCCTTCGTCCGCGCAATAGGCCACGAAGGCGCGCATCGCATCGGGACCGCGCCCGTTGAAGACGCCGCCGGTGTCGGTGCCGTCCTCTCCCTCGGGGCTGCGCTCCAGGGTGGAGGGCACCAGCCGGGGGCCGGGGGTTTCGCCCGATGCGATGGCGCGGGCCAGTTCGGGCTCGATCAGGTCGCCCAGCGCGCCGGCGGAATAGAGGCTGGTGAAGCCGTGATCCAGCAGCACCCGCGCATTGCGCCAGGCAGCCACTTTCAGCTCGTCATGCGGGAGGATGAACTGGTGATAGACCTTCTCCAGCGAGGAAGCCCAGGTCAGGTGCGTGTGCGCATCGACCATGCCGGGCATCAGCGTCAGCCCGCGCCCGTCGATCACGACGTCAGTGTCTTGAGCGGCCTCCTTGGCGAAAGGGGCATCGTCGCCGAATGCGATACGAGCGATCGTCTCGCCCTCCACCAGCACCGAGCCGGTCTGTGGCGACGATCCGGTGCCGTCGAATATGGATACCTGGCGGATCAGTGTCCGCATGGTCCGTCTCCCATGTCTATTCGTTACGGCATCTATGACGTAGCCCGGCCCTCAAGGATAATATTGGTTTTTAGGATCTCCATAGGCTGTCCCTATGGGCCAGCGCGTCCAGCAGACCCTGGCCCACCAGCGACATGCGCGCGCCCGCAAGGCGGCGCACGCCGATGCTGCGCGGGAACGTCGCCTCGCGGATGGTGATCGCGCGCAGGACGCCGATCGACAGCTCGGCGGAGGCGACCTTCATCGGCAGGATCGTGACGCGCGCGCCGCCGCGCACGATGGCCTTGGTGGTCAGCAGCGAATCGCAGCGGATGACGTCCTGCGGCGCGGCAATGTCGGACGCCACGAACAGCGCGTCGATCTGGCGACGGAAGGCGCCCTGCGCCTCGGGCAGCACCCAGCCCATGCCGGTGATGTCCCGCAGCGAAAGGCTGGCCGGCAGGTAATCGTTCTGCCGCCCCACGACCAGCGCGAAGGGGTCCTGCGAGAACGTCATCTCCTCAATGTCGTCCGGCACTTCGCCCAGCGCCGTAGTCACGAAGGCCAGTTCGATCTCGCCCGATCGCAGCATCTGCGTCAGGTCATGGTCGGGCCGCTCCACGACGCGCAGATCCAGCCGGCCGATGCGCGCGCCAAGCCGCTCCACCGCGTCGGGCAGCAGGCTGACCAGCGCGCCCGGCGTGCCGCCGATCCGCAGCGGACCCGCCACCCCGCTGCGCGTCAGGCGCAGTTCCTCGGCGGCATCGGACAGCAGCTGGTCCAGCGCCTGCGCCCGGCGGTGCAGCACCTCGCCTTCCTTGGTCAGCACGATTCCCTGATGCGTGCGGGCGAACAGGACCGCGCCCACGGCCTTTTCCAGCAGCGCGATCGCGCTCGACACCGAAGGCTGCGAGATATTCAGCAGCCTGGCGCCGCCACTGATCGAGTTGGCCCGGCATACCGCCAGGAACACCTTCATGCCGCGCGGATCGATCATGCCCGCACCTGCCGGTCTTCACGCCGGAAACTGCAATCCTTCACCCGGCCCACTCCCCGCGACGCCCGCTTCAAATCAGAAGATCCCTTCTGTTGAGGCGGGCGCCGCGTGGCAAGTGTGCGGTACGTTCAGACCCCGGCGGGCGAAGGCGGGCGGTCTTCCTTGGCAGTACCGAAGCGCGACGGCGATGCGCCCATCGTGAACTCCAGCTCGCCGCCCTGCGCCAGATCGCGGTGGGCAATCCAGTTACGCGTCCAGGGCCGCCCGTTCCAGCGCACCGACTGGACATAGGGGCGGTCGGGTGCGTTGCCGATCGCGGTGACGCGCAGGGTCTTGCCCGCACCCAGCTTCATCTCGGCGCGGTCGAACAGGGGGGAGCCGAGGACATATACGCCCGTCGTCGGATCGACCGGGTAGAAGCCCAGCGAGGACAGGATGAACCATGCGCTCATCTGGCCGCAGTCGTCGTTGCCGATGACGCCGTCCGGGTCGTCCTTGTACATCTCGGTGCACAGGCGGCGCACCATCGCCTGCGTCTTCCACGGCGCGCCGACATAGGCATAGAGGTAGGGCACATGGTGGCCCGGCTCATTGCCGTGGGCGTACTGGCCGACAAGCCCGGCAATGTCGGGCGGGGCGTTGTCCGGCAGGGTGGAGGGCGCGTTGAAGAACGAGTCCAGCTTCGCCTCGTAAGCGGCTTCGCCGCCGAAGTGCGCGATCAGGCCGTAAAGGTCATGCTGGACCAGGAACGTCGCCTGCCAGCCGTTCGCCTCGGTATAGTCGCGCCAGCGCGGCTGCGGCATGTGGCCCAGCGGCACCGGATCGTAATCCTTCCACCATGTACCGTCGGAAAACCGGGCACGGGCAAAGCCGATCTGCGGGTCGATCACGTTGCGCCAGTTGCCGCTGCGCTTGCGCAGCGCGGCGGCGTCTTCGTGCGCCCCCGCGATCTGGGCGATCACGGCGGAAGCATGGTCGTCATACGCGTATTCCTGGGTGCGGCTGACCGATTCCTTGACCTTGTCCGCCGGGATGTAGCCCAGCTTCATGTAGTGGTCGCGCCCCTTGGTGGCGAGCGTGTCGGGATAGGCGGCATCGAAGGAGCGGCGGCGGATGTTGGGCCAGGCGGCGGCATAGTCGGCCTCGATCCCCTTGGCATGGGCATCGGCAAGCACGACGACCGAATGCCAGCCGTTCATGCAGCCGGTCTCCACCCCCTGCAGCGGCCAGGTGGGTGGGCCGAACGGGCTTTCCTGCGTCTGGCGGATCAGATCCTTGACGAAGCGCTGCGCCATGTCCGGGCGGATCAGCGTCATCAATGGATGGAACCCGCGATAGGTGTCCCACAGCGAGTAGGCGCTGTACGTCCGTTCGCCCGCGGGCAGGGTGCGGACTTTCTGGTCGAGGCCGACATAACGCCCGTCACGGTCGCTGAACAGCGTCGGGCCCATCATGATGTGGTAGAGTGCGCTGGCCATGATGGTGCGCTGCGCCGGGGTGCCGCCACTGACGCGCACCGCGTCGCGCTGCTGCGCCCAGGTGCGGCGTGCCGCCGTGGCCACTCGGTCGAAGGCCCAGCCCGGCGCTTCTTCCAGCGCGGCGCGCGCGCCTGCAACGTCGACGGCGGAAATGCCGGTCTTGATCTCGATCGGGGCGGAACTCGCGTCGTCAAAGAACAGCGCGACTTTCAGGCGATGCCCGCTGACGCCCTTCGCGCCCTTTTCTGCTGGGGCATCGTCGTCTCCGAAGAACTGCACGCGGTCGGGCTTGCGCGATAGTTCCATGGCGAAGTGGATGCGCCGCCCCTCGGCCCAGCGGAACACCTGACGGCTGCCGGTGAGTACGCCGTCGTCACCCAGCGCCAGCGAGGCATCCTCGATGCGGATCTTCTCGTCGGCGGTTTCCTGCTTGCAGTGCGCGAAGTCGATCAGGATATGCGCATCGGTGCGCCCGTCCGTGCCCCTGGCGAAGGTATAGCGGTGCAGGCCGGTGCGCTCGGTCGCGGTCAGTTCGGCCAGCACGCCCGATTCAAGCTGGACGCGGTAGTAGCCCGGCTCCGCGTGTTCGTTCGTGTAAGTCTGGCGATAACCGGCAGCGGGATCCTGCGGTGTGCCGGGCACCAGCTTCAGCGTGTCGCGCGTGGGCACCACCAGCACGTCCAGCATGTCGCCGATGCCGGTGCCCGACAGGTGCGTGTGCGAAAAGCCCATGATCGAGCGGTCGGACTGGTGATAGCCCGAACAGGCGTCCCAGCCGTAGTTGTTGGTATCGGGCGAAAGCTGCACCATGCCGAACGGCAGCGTCGCGCCGGGGAAGGTGTGGCCGTGCCCGCCGGTGCCGACGAACAGGTCCGGCGCAGCGGCCTGCGGGGCAGCGGCCTTGCCGGCGGCGCGCGCGGCGGCGGGCAAGGCACCCATGCCCAGCGCGGCTAGGGTCGATCCGGCCAGCAGTCGGCGTCGGGTGGTTCGGGTCACGCGGTAATCTCCCTGATCGTTCTTAGTAATGTTCGGCCAGCAGCGCCGGGCGGCGTCGTTCCAGATCGAGGATCAGTTCCCCGAACAGACCGTTGGCCCATGCAAACCATGACCGAGAAAAGCGCGACGGATCGTCCTTGTTGAAGGATTCGTGCATGAAGCCGGTCCCGGCATGCGTTGACTTCAGCCAGCGCAGGCACTGGCGGATCTCATCGTCGTTCTCGGTGGTCATGGCGCGCACGATGATCGACATCGGCCAGATCATGCCGAGGCCCTTGTGCGGGCCGCCGATCCCTTCGGCAGCGCTGCCCCGGAAGAAATACGGGTTGCGCTCGCTCCACGCCAGCGCGCGGGTGCGCTGGTAGATCGGATCGGCCACGTTGCACACGCCCAGCAGCGGCAGCGCCGAGAGGCTGGGCACGTTCGCGTCGTCCATGAAGAAGGCATTGCCGAACCCGTCGGTTTCGAACGCCCAGACCTTGCCTCCATGGCCGTCGTCCATCAGGCCGTAGGCCTGCAGGGCGGCGTCCACTTCGTCCGCCAGCGCGGTGCAGTCCGCCGCCGCGGCAGCATCGCCGCGCGCTTCGGTGTGGATCGTGGCCAGCATGCGCAGCGCCGACACCGCGAAGAGGTTCGACGGGATCAGGAACGGCAGCGTGCAGGCATCGTCCGACGGGCGGAACATCGAATGGATCAGCCCCACCTTGCGCGTGGGCGCGCCAACGCCCTTGAGCATCAGCGTTTCCGTGGCGTGGCGGTTGACCCGCTCGAAACGATAGGGGCCGTCGCCGGTCTTGCGCTGCTGTTCGCGCATCGTGGCTACCACGCGCTGCATCGCGCGCAGCCATTCCTCGTCCTGGAACGGCGTCCTGTCCGCCGTCGCCTGCCAGTAGGCATGGGCCATGCGCAGCGGATAGCACAGCGAATCCAGCTCCCACTTGCGCTCCGCGACACCGGGCTTCATCTCGGTCATGTCGTCGATGGCGCCAAGGTTGGAGCGGGCGGCGGTGTCGTGCATGAAGGCGTTGGCGTAGGAATCGATCAGAATGCAGCGTGCCTGCCGCCGGATCGCGCCGCGAAACAGCTGGCGCAGTGCTTCATCTCTGGGCGCGAGGTGGACGTAGGTCTGCAACTGTGCCGAACTGTCGCGCAGCCACATCGCGTCGATGTCGCCGGTGATGACGAACGTGTCCGCCTTGCCGTCCAGCGTGCCGGTGCGAACGGTCGTGTCGAGCGTATTGGGGTAGCAGTTCTCGAACAGCCAGGCGATCTCGGGGTCGGCGATGCGGCGGGTGACGCGGGCGATCTCCCGCTCCACGGCGACGCTGGTGAAGGCGCGCTTGCCTACGACAGGCCGCAGGCTTGCCGGGGCCTTGCCGGACGCTGCCGCGAACGCCGCAGGCGCGCTCGCCAGCGCTGCAACCGCAAAGCCGCCTGCCAGCAGGCCACGCCGCGACACAGAGAGGCGCGCGGGGCCAACCTCCTTCATACCGCAACCATCCTTCGGATTTCCCACCCGGCTTCTCTCCTGCTACGCCGCTTTCGGGCTGATCGTGCACTTGTAACGCTATGACACTGCACAGGCATGAACAAGGCAATAAATTAAATTATTTTTTGTTATGATGCTGCGCATGCACCGTGCCACACTAAGGACCGGCAGCACACTTCCGCGCTGCCTTCTGGATAGCAGGCCTGGCCGGCGCGAGGGCACTGCCCTGAAGGGCTGCCCACACCCGGCAAAACTGCTATCCCTGTGTCGAAAGGTGAACGATGACAGTCGACGTAATTCCCGAAAAGCGCAGCCACCGGCTGTCGGTCACCTTGTCCGGCACCAACCTGGCGCGCGCGGGGGATTACAACCAGCGCGTCGTTCTGCAGGCCATACGCACCATCGGCGAAGCGACGCGCGCCGAACTGTGCCGCACCACCGGGTTGACCGCGCCGACCATCGCCAACATCACCCGCCGCCTGATCGACGCCGGACTGGTCAAGGAGATCGGCCGCCTTCAGGGTGCGCGGGGGCAACCGGCGATCCAGCTGACGATCGAACCGCTGGGATGCGTTGCCATCGGCCTCAACATCGACCGTGACCACGTCACCATGGTCGCCATCGACCTGGCAGGGCAGGTGCGCGCACGCGCCACGCGCGAAACCGAATATGCCTCTCCCGACGAAGTGGTCGCGTTCGTTTCCGGCGCGCTAGACGACCTGCTGCGCGATGCGAGCGTCGGCCGCGAGCGGGTTCTGGGCGTAGGGGTGGCGCTACCGGACGATCTGGGCGCCATCGCCCTGCCGGGCCGGCCGCAACCGTTTGAAAAGTGGGCCGGGCTGTCCGTTACCGACCTTCTGGCGCCAGCGCTGCCCTGGCCAGTGCTCGTGGACAACGACGCCGCCGCCGCCGCCGTCGGTGAAGCGCAGTCCGGCACCGGACTGACCCTGCCCAGCTTCTTCTACATCTTCATCAGTTCGGGCCTGGGCGGCGGCCTGATGATCGACCGGCACTATGTGGAAGGGGCCAATCGGCGCAGCGCCGAACTGGGGCTTCTGCCCGATCACACCAGTGGTACGCCCGGCGCGCTGGTGCAGGACGTCGTCTCGCTTTCCGCGCTGCGGCACTATCTGGCGACGGCGGGGCTGACAGTGGAGCGCCTGTCCGAACTCGACATTGCCGACGCGCAGGTCCGCCCGGTGCTCGACCGGTGGCTGGACGATGCAACCCGCACGCTGCTGCCGCCGCTGGTGAACATCAACTACCTGATCGACCCGCACGCGATCATCGTCGGCGGACGGCTGCCCGATGCGCTGGTCGACATGCTGATCGCGCGCCTTGGCGAACGGCTGGCGGCGATGCGGCTCCCCGCGACAAGCGCAGGCAGCGCAGGAGCACCGATTCTGCGCGCCGCCATGGCGGAGGACGCCGCCGCCATCGGCGCCGCGATCCTGCCGTTTCTGGATCAACTGCTGCCGTCCGACGCCACCTTGATGCAGGCAGGACGCGGCTAGGCCCTCCCTGGTACCCTCTAACGGATGCTGCGTTGCAAAATTGCCGCGCTTTTTTTCGCAACGCCGCGTCCGAATCATTGCTGTTGAATGAAAGCAAAGTGCCGCCTATCGGCGCTCGCATTCCATAAAATGGCTACCTCAGGGGGTAAACTTGGTTTCTTCTCGCCTGCGCCGGCTGACGGCGGTTTCGGTATTCGCGGTTGCAGCGTCCTTCGGCGCGCCGGCCCATGCGCAGTCCACGGCACCCGCCGCTGACGAAGGCGCGGACGGCAGCATCGTCGTCACCGCCACCCGCCGTGCGGAACGCGCGCTGGACGTGCCCGTCGCGGTGTCGGCACTTGCCGGGGAGAAGCTGGACGTTCTGAATTCCAGCGGCCAGGACATCCGCTTCCTGTCGGCACGCGTGCCCAGCCTGCAGATCGAATCCTCGTTCGGTCGTACCTTCCCGCGCTTCTACGTGCGCGGCCTTGGTAACACGGACTTCAGCGCAGACGCCGCGCAGCCCGTTTCGGTGGTCTACGACAACGTCGCGCTAGAAAGCCCGATGCTCAAGGCGTTCCCGGCGTTCGACCTTGAAAACGTCGAAGTGCTGAAAGGTCCGCAGGGCACACTGTTCGGCCGCAACACCCCTGCAGGCGTGGTCAAGCTGACCTCCAAGCGCCCGACCGAGGAACTGGACGGCCACGTCAGCGCTTCGTGGGCCACCTACAACACCGTCAACCTCGAAGCCGCCGTCGGCGCCCCGCTGACAGACAAGCTGCGCTTCCGCGTCGCCGGTCTCGTTCAGCGCCGTGACGACTGGGTGAAGAACGACTACGCCCAGACCATCAACGAAAAGAAGTTCGAGGGTTACCAGGACTACGCCGGCCGCTTCCAACTGGAGTATGAAGATGGCCCGCTCGACATCCTCTTCAATGCGCATGCCCGTTCGCTGAAGGGCACCGCGCGCCTGTTCCGCGCCAACGCCATCAAGCCGGGCACGAATGACCTGGTCGATGGCTTCGACATCGAGCGTACCGCCCAGAACGGGTCCAACCCGCAGACGCTGGAAAGCTGGGGCGCCAATATCCAGGCCAGCTACGAGTTCGACGGCCTCGGATCGCTCTACTCGATCACGGCATGGGAACGCGCCAGCGTCTTCTCACGCGGGGACATCGACGGCGGCTACCCCGGCATCGTGCCTTTCCAGGTCCAGACCGGCGGCACCACCACGCCCAAGGAATTTTCGCAGGAACTGCGATTCGCCTCGAAGAAGTTCGGCAACGTGAGCTTCCAGGCCGGCGGGTACTTCTTCAACCAGAACCTGGAGAGCGCCAGCGGTTCGTGGTCGAACACCAATGCCTACACGCCCAGCAGCGCCTCGCACCTCGACAACGAGACTTACGCGGCGTTCGGCTCAGTGGAATATACCCCGGTCGATTCGCTCATCCTGCGCGGCGGCGTGCGCTGGTCGCATGACAAGCGCTATGCGATTCTCGTCAACGGCGACGACGTGAACGACACCGCCGCCGGTTTCTCGACCGGTTCGACCAGCGGCTCGAAGTGGTCGTGGGATGCGAGTGCGACTTACAAGGTCTCGCCTTTCGCCAGCTTCTATGCCCGCGTGGCCTCCGGCTATCTGGGCGCGGCGCTGAAGAACGACACCATCGCCGGCGTCGCCACCACGGCCCGTCCGCAGACGACGATCTCCTACGAGGCGGGCTTCAAGACCGAGCAGCCGGGCCTGTTCAACTTCTCGATCGACGGCTACTACTTCGACACGAAGAATATCCAGCTTACCGCGGTCGGTGGCGGTTCCAACGTCACCCAGCTGATGAACGCCCGCAAGGCGATCGGCTATGGCGTCGAGACCGAACTGTCGGCAACCCCGGTCGAGAACCTGGTGGTGACGCTGGGCGGCAGCTACAACTTCACCGAGCTGAAGGACAAGAGCCTGTTCGTCGCGCCCTGCGGCGGTGGCTGCACGGTCACCGATCCGCTGGTGACCGTGGGCGGCACCACGCTGGCCTCGATCGACGGCAACCGCCTGCCGCAGGCACCCCGCTGGATCGGCAGCGCGACCCTGCGCTACGCCGTGCCGCTGGGCAACGACAACGAGGTCTTCGCCTACACCGACTGGTCGTATCGTTCGAAGATCAACCTGTTCCTGTATGACTCGATCGAGTTCACCGGGAAGTCCTATCTCGAAGGCGGTGCGCGCGTGGGCTACCGCGACAACAGCCGCGGTTACGAAGTTGCGGCGTTCGCCCGCAACATCACCAACCAGGTCCGCATCGTCGGCGCGATCGACTTCAACAACCTGACCGCGATGATGAACGAACCGCGCATCATCGGCGGCGAAGTCCGCTTCGACTTCTGACCCATGCGAAGGGGCGCCGGTCTGGAACCGGCGCCCCTTCCAGCATAGACGACCAAGGAAATCCAATGCCCTCCGTGAATGCCGTTATCCGTGCCGTCGCTTCGCTGCTGACGGCGGCGGCGGTGCTGCTCGCCCTGCCGGCCCAGGCCGAGCCAGTGACCAGGCCTGCCCCGCAGAAGATCATCATCGACGACGAGGGCTTTTCCCTCATGCACGTGATGCTGCTGAATTCACCGCAGGTCGACGTGGTGGGCGTCACCAGTGTCACCGGCAACTGGTGGGCGCCGCGTGGGGCCGCGATGCAGCTGCGCGGACTGGAGATCATGGGCCGCACGGACGTGCCGGTCGCGCAGGGCGCGATCAATCCGCTGCTCAACACCGAAAAGGCGACCGAGCGCTGGGAAGCTCTGTATGGCAAGCTGACCTGGAAAGGCGTATGGATGAAGCAGTGGGCCGAGCCCACCCAGCAGTCGACGCCACCCTACTACGGCCCCGACGACCTCACCAACCTGCCCTGGGGCGCACCGACCACCAAGGCGTCTGCCCAGATGGCGGCCGTCTTCATGATCGAGATGGTGCGCAAATATCCCGGCCAGATCATCATCGTCGCAGGTGGGCCGATGACCAACCTCGCGCTGGCGCAGCGGCTGGACCCGGAATTCGCGAAGCTGGCCAGGGGGCTCATCTACATGGGCGGCAGCTTCAACCCGCATCGCGTGCTGGACGATCGCTCCGCCGTGGAATTCGCCCGCGAGTTCGCGAATTCGCCGCGCCGCGAATTCAACATCCGGCTCGACCCCGAAGCAGCGAGCATCGTCAGCCGCGCGCCGTGGAAACAGATCACCGTTATTCCGGTCGATCCCTCCACCTCCACCCAGCTGAGCCGCAAGCTTCTGGGCCGCGCCGCAAAGGCAGCCGGGCCGCAGCTGGGCAAGCACATCTCCAGTTTCGAGGCGGGCTTCCCGCTGTGGGATGAGATCGTCGCCGCAGTGCTGCTCGACCCCTCGGTGGTAACGTCAGCCGAAGACCTCTACGTCGATTACGACACCCAGTTCGGCGCCACTTACGGCGACACCCTCAGCTGGCGCGAACACTATCAGCCGGGGCTGGGCGAGCAGAAGGCGCACGTGGTGCTCTCCATCGATCCGCGCAAGCTGGACGATGTGATCGTGCGCGCCGTCACCGCGCGTTAAACGGCGCAAAACGGACGACCCGGCGGGTGCCTTGCAGGAGCACCCGTCAATTCGTCATATAGATTCCCGTGCTTCAGCCCGCAGCGTCGGCAGTGCCAATAGCGTCGCTCAGCTCCGAGTGCCGCATCAGGCTTTCCATCATGTGCTGCCGCGCCGCCTCTCTCGCCCCGGCGATGTCCATGCGCACTATCGCAGAGAGTACCGCCTCGTGTTCGCCGTGGACCTTGCAGGCGTAGTCGGCGTGGGCGAGTTCGGGCTGGTCGCGCAGGTAGAGGCTGCGCGGCGGCACCAGCCGGACGCCGAGAAAGTCTATGAAACGCACGAAGTAGTCGTTCTTGGTCGCCCGCGCGACGGCCATGTGGAACTGCGTGTCCGCCAGCGCAGAGGCGGCGGAGTCGTCGCTGGCGTCGCGCATTCGCTTGAGGGCGAGGCGCATGGCGACGACGTCGTCCTGATCGCGCCGGGCCGCTGCCAGGCCTGCCATCTCGGTTTCTATGGCCAGCCGCATCTCCAGCAGCTTGATGATGTCCGACAGTTCGGTCAATTCCTCGCGCGTGACCTGGAAGGCGCGATAGCGCGCGCCTTCGGAGACGTAGACGCCGGACCCCTGCCGCGACACGGCATAGCCCTGTGCCTCCAGCCGGGCCACCGCTTCGCGCACGACTGTGCGGCTGACATCCTCACTGTCGGCGATATCCTTCTGCGACGGCAGCTTGGAGCCGGGCAGGATGGCGCCGGACATGATGTCGGCCTTCAGTTTGCCGTAAAGCTCATCAGCAAGGGAGGCGGCTTTTGCCATGGGTGGTCTTTCACGAACGCAGGTGCTGCCATAACATGGGTGAGGAAACGGTCAGGCGCAATTGCACCGCCTTGTCATATCAATCTTATCCTCAGTCCGCCCGCGCGTCGCTGTCGGACGTGAAGGTACCCAGCGGAGCGCCACCTGCGTTGTAGAGGTAGTCGCTCACGAATGCCGCCCAACCATAGCGCACATAGCGGGGCGAGGGTACGTCGGGCGACCGGGCCAGCACCGTCGTTCTGCCGTCCACCTGCTCGATCCGGGCGGTGGCCGCGACGAAGCGGCGATCCTCACCGGCAACCTCGAAGGCGCCCACACCGTCACCGGACGCGCGCAGCCCGCGCGCATTGTCGAACCACGCGCGGATTGCGGGGCCTTCGGTCGAAGCCTGCAGGAACACGGGGGACAGCCCTTCCCCGGCGTTCTTCGCGCCCGGTCGCATCGACTGCGCGATCGATGCCAGCCGCCGCCCGATGGTGAACTTTTCAGGCGGATGGATATTGTCCGGAGCACCAAGGTCCAGCGTCACCGCCATCCCGGTATTCACCAGTTCCTGCGTGCGCCGCTGTGCATCGCGCACCGTCCCCCAGGCGTCGTTGCCCCGACCGAAACTGGAAAGCTGCACATAAAGAAACGGCAGCGCGCCCTGCCCCCATTGCTTGCGCCAGTCCTGGATCAGCGCCGGAAAGACCCGCGAATAGTAAGGCGGCCGCAACTCGTTGGCGTCCGTCTCCCCCTGATACCAGAGCCATCCCGAAATCGTATAGCCCGCATAAGGCGCGATCATCGCGTTGTAGAGCGAGGCCGGGATGTAGGAATAGGCGTGATCGCGGATCGCGGGCGTGTTTGCGGGCACCTCGGGGTTCACCGCACGATTCTCCCGCGCGCGGTCCACCAGCGCCTGTTGCCGTGCAACGACGCCCGCATCGACGGCGACGGAGGACAATCCGGCCCATCCGATCCCCTCGGCGCTGATCCATGCATGTGCGGGTGTGCCGCCCCAGGTCGCCTCTATCAGGCCGACCGGCACGCTGTTCTCCTCCACCAGCCGCTGCCCGAAACTGTAGGCGACCGCGGAAAAGTCTCGCGCGGACTGCGGCGAAGTGACGGCCCAGCGATCCTGCGTGTCCCACATCGGCGCCATGCCTACCCGCCGGGTCTGCAGCAACAGCCGCAACTTGGGGTTGCTGGCCGAGGCGATCGCCTGCTCCCCGCCGTTCACCGGGCTGGCGCTCTTGGGAAAGCCTTCCAGCGGCATTTCCATATTGGACTGGCCGGACGCGAACCACACGTCGCCAACGAGGATGTCGGTGCGCTCCACCCGCTCGCCCGTGGCGGGGCTTTCCACCGTCAGCGTGAAGGGACCGCCCGCCTTCTCCGGCTGCAGGTGCGTCTCCCAGTAGCCGATGGAATTGGCCGTTGCCTGCGCCATTTGGCCCCGGAACATCACGCGGATCGCTTCGCCGGGGCGGGCCGCGCCCCAAACGCGGATCGGCTTGCCCCGTTGCAGCACGGCATGGTCGGAGAACACGCCCGGTAGCACGATCTTTGCCTGAGCAGCCGCGCCGACGAGGGCGGAAAGAGTGGCGAGCATCAGCATAAGGAAGCGCATGTGCGTAGTGCCTTTCCGGTCAAGAGCACGGGTCATCGGCACACCGCCCATTTGTCGCATTGGATGCTGTCCGCGCCGGGCAGACTGCGCAGATAATCGTGCGTCCACGTCCGACCGCCGACCACCACGTCGTCCAGCACCAGCGGATCGACATCGACGGTGACGGAGGGCCGGGTTTCCGTGCCGACCCTGATGTTCGCCAGCCGCAGGTCGCGCACCGGGGCACGGGGCAGGCCGCGCACGATCAGCACCCGCTCGGTCGATCCCACCGTGCAGTCCTGCGCCGATACGCGCGCTACGTGGGGCGTGAAGCCGCCGCTGTCGCCTTCTTCGTACAGCATCCAGATCTGGATGAAGGCCTTGTCCACCGCCCCCGCACGGATCCGGCGCAAGTGGATGTCCTCCATCGTCCCGCCGCGATAGCTGTTGGACTTGATGATGAGCACCCGCGTCAGGTTCGGGCTGTCCATTCGGCAATCATGGACGAAGACGTTGCGCACCCCGCCCGTCAACTCGCTGCCGATGGCGACCCCGGCATGGCCGTCCTTCATCAGGCAGTTGCGGATGACCACGTTTTCGCACGGCCTGTTCAGCCGCCGACCGTCTGCGTTGCGCGCGGACTTGATGGCGATGCAATCGTCGCCGGTGTCGAACGTGCAGTTCTCTATGAGGACGCCGTTGCATGATTCCGGGTCGATGCCGTCGTTGTTCGGACCGTGGCTGGAACAGGTGACGCCCCGGATCGTCACGTCAGCGCAGTCCACCGGATGAACCTGCCAGAAGGGTGATGCCTCCACGGTCAGCCCTTCCATCAGCACGCGATTGCAGCGGTAGGGCTGGAAGAAGGCGGGGCGCAGGCGGCTGCCCTGCCCAAACACGCGCTGGGCCACGGGTACACCGCGCTCCGCCATGTCGAACAGGCGCGCGCGATCGGTAGCCTGACGTTCCTTTTCAGGGATATCACGATAACGATCGGCCCACGGGCCTTTCCAGGGCCACCACGTGCGATCGTCGGCCGAACCATCGATCACACCGCCGCCGGTCAGGGCCACGTCCTCTTCCTCGAAGGCGTAGATAAGGGGATGATAGCCCATCAGCTCCACCCCTTCCCACCGGGTGTGGACCGGCGGCAGATAGCGCGCCGGATCGGTGACGAATTTTAGCCGGGCGTCCTTGGGCACATGCAGTTCCATGGCGGAGCGCAGGCGGATTGGGCCGCTGAGCGTGACCCCGGCAGGCAGCACGATCCGCCCGCCGCCCGCCTTGTGGCAGGCGTCGATGGCGCGGGCGATCGCTGCGCTGTCGTCAGTGCGGCCATCCGCGACCCCCCCAAAGGACTTTACCGCGAAGGTCCGGCGCGGGATGCGGGGCGGCTTGATGCCCTCGGCGATGGCACGGGCCTTGCGGTCGAAATCGTCCCCTGCCGCCGCGAGCGCCGGGCGGGCCGATGCGACGGCGGCCAGCGCGAGGGCTCCGGTCATGACGCTGCGGCGGGACGGGTCGGTGATCATGCGCTTGCCCTTCATCAAAAAGAGAACGTGAGGCGGCCCGAATAGGCGCCCTCGGCAGTCGCGGGTTCGCCCGCAGGCCCGGTGAGCTCGGCGGCCTGCCCTTTGGCCCCCATAGCCGGAATGGCGGCCATGAACCCGAAGTCCGCCGTCGGGAACGCCACCGTGGTGGTGGGAAAGTCGGCCAACCGTGCGCCCAGTTGCAGGAAGCGGGCGCCTTCGCTGGCGACGGTCAGCGGCCCGGCGGCGGTCGTCAGCCTGACCCAGCGCGGGTCCGCGAAGTAGCCCGCGACGGCAGTATCAGGCAGTGCGCCATCGCCCTTCGCAGCAATGTCATAGACGCCCGGCTCGGTGCCGCGCAGGCGGTTCTGCCATACCGGCGATGGTCCGCGTACCAGCGCCCGCGCCGAGGCTATCCCAAGGTCGCGCCCGGAAAAGCCGATGCCATGGTACAGGTAAGGGCCTGATAGCGTGTAACGATAATCCAGCGTTAGCCGCCCGTCTTCGCGCAAGGTCCAGCGGGCACTTTCCAGCCCTGCGGCATTGCGGCTTTCCACCCACGCGACGGGACGGCCGGTTTCGGGATCGCGGCCACTGCCGGTTGTCACCGTCACGGCTCCCAAAGCGGGCGAAGCATAGCGTTCTGGCGATCCGGCTACCCTGACCGAGCGCACCTGCGGCGTGGCGCGCACGCCCTTCAGCCCGCTGATGCGAAGCGCCCGGATCATGCGCGGGGTAAAGGCATAGTCCTGCCCGTCCTTGGATGTACGCGCGCCTTCGTAGACCCGCTCCCACCGCTGACCGTCGGCAGAGACGTCCAGCGCAAAGCCGCCCCAGCCGTCCTCTATCGCCGTGCCCAGATCGACCGACGCGACGTCCGCGAAGACCGGCGTGGCCAGTTCGTAGATGCCGCCCTCGCGGGCAGCGGCGGCGATCCATGCCGAATCGGCCTTGCCCTTGGGCCGGGCCAGCACCAGCCGGGGACCGGCATCGAAGGTTTCTGCGCGGGCACCATGGCGCAATTGCGTCAGCAAGCCGGTTGCCGGGTCGAAAGAGGCGCTGACGGTCCCCACCTTCAACCGGATGGCCTGCACATCAGCCTCCACCTTCGGCTGGCCCAGCGTGCGGGAGGTCGGCAGCGCCACAGGGCGCTGCGTGGGCCAGACCCAGGTCCACAGCGTCTCCGCCCCCCGCCGCGCCGTCAGGCGCAGCGCATCGGCGTCGGCCCTGTCGGGCGCAAGGGGAAGGCTGATCTTGCCTTCCCCTTGCGGTGCGACAGGCGGACCAGACAGTTCACCGGCGGCCAGTATCGTGGCGGCGGTGGTACGCGCGTCCGGCCGGGGAAATTTCACCCACTCCCAGCGGAACTTCACCGCATCGAGCGTGGTGAAATCATGGAGGTTGCGGATCGCCAGCGATCCGTCGAAGCGATCGTCGAGACGGGGCGCAGCGATCTGCACAGGGGACCAGACGTCCTTCACCGTCCACCAGCTCGGCTCCTTTTCGCCGTGGGGTCCGATGATGCCGTCCGGCGCATAGGCGGCGTAAGTATCGATGCGCCCGCCCTGATCCGTCCGCGCGATCCCCTCGTCCGCATAGTTCCACAGGAAGCCGCCCGCCCCCCGCGGCGACTGGGTGATTGCCTTCCAGTAATCGTCGAGGCCCGATCCGCCGCCGCCGTCATACAGGCCGTGCAGAAACTCGGTGGGCATCACCAGCGCCTTTCCGGCAAGGCGGCGCTGCAGGTCGGGGTAGCGCGGGTAGTGCTTGGTATCGATCCCGCCGAACTCTTCCCACGGATGCAGCACGCGGCGCTGCTGCGGATCGTAGAGCGCGAAATCGCCGTCCAGTTCGCGGTTCCACCCGCCCTCGTTGCCGTTGGTCCAGAACAGGATGCTGGGATGATTGACGTCGCGTTCCACCAGTTCGCGAACCAGCTTGCGGCCCACGTCGGTATCGTGGGCATGCTGCCAGCCGCTCAGTTCATCGATGACGTAAAGGCCGATCTCGTCCGCCGCCTCCAGAAACGCTTCCTCGGGCGAATAGTGCGACATGCGCACCGCGTTCATGTTCAGCGCGCGAATGTCGCGCACATCCTTGTAGGCCTGCGCGCGCGAAATGGCGCGCCCGGTTTCGGGCGTGAAGCTGTGCCGGTTCACGCCCTTCAGAAAGATGCGCCGGCCATTAAGGAACAGGCCCTGTCCGTCGCGCACCTCGAACGTGCGGAAACCGAAGCGGCGGGTCACCTTGTGGACCGGCCTGTCCCCCTCCAGCAGCATGACGTCGAGGGTATAGAGGCTGGGCGTCTCGGCAGACCACAGCGCCGGATCGACGACCTGCCCCTGAAGCCGCACCCGACCTTCCCCGCCCGCCGGGAGTACACCGGCGAAGGGTGCCCCCACGGACCTGCCTGCTCCGTCGCGCACTTGCGCCACCACCTGCGTCACCGTGCGCGGCGCGGCGAGCGCCACGTCGGCAACGATCGCTCCACTGGCGCGCGCATCGATGGATACCTGCGCGATCGACTGCGCGGGCGCCGCTTCCAGCCACACGGGGCGATAAATGCCGCCGAAAACCCAGTAATCGCCGCGCCGCTCGGCCACGTCGGTGTCGGTCGCGGCAGAGGCTTCGCTCACCTCCACTTCGACGGTGTTCGGCTCGCCCGGCTTGACCAGCGCAGTCACGTCGTAGCTGAAGCGGTTGAACCCGCCTTGGTGCAGCGGCCCCGCCTGAGTGCCGTTCACCTTGACCAGAGCATCGGTCATCACCGCGTCGAACACGATGCGGATCGTGCGGCCCTTCCATGCGGCGGGGACGGTGAAGCTGCGCCGGTAGCTGCCATGGTCGGCGGCGCGCGGCCCCTTGTCATACCCGTACTGGTAGTGGCCGAAGCCCTGCTGCTGCCAGTTGGATGGGACCGAAATCCTGGCGTTTTCACCCGCCTTTTGGCCACCGTCGATGTGAAAGTCCCACGGGACGGCATCATCAGGCCCGGTGCCGGAAAGCATCAGCTTTTCGGTCTGTGGCACAAGTGCCGGGTCGGCTGCCAGGGTGAGCGAGGAGAAAGCGCCGATGCCGACGACCCATGCCATCGTCCGCGCTGCAGACCAGAGCGTGGGCAGCATGCGCCATGCCTTGACGATCATGACCCCCTTGATGCCCATCGGCTCAATCACCCTCCTGCGCATATTGTGTCTTTGTGTTTCACATTGTGCCAGCGCTGGCAATAGCAAGCAAAAGGCAATCGTCGATGCATGACCACCCATTCAGTCCGATCAGCGGCACGGTCCGCGGACAAGCCTGACGGGCTGCAAAAGTCCCGATGAGCGCGGCGCGATGCGGTGGACGTCCTGATCGGTAAACCGATCTCCGAACTGGCGGACCAGCGCGCTGCGATCGGGTTGCGGCCTGCCGCTCAAACTGTTCAGGGCAGAGTTCGGCACGGAAATCTCCAGCCTGTTTTCACCCGGGCGAAGCGCCGCGGCGATGTCCAAGCGATAGGGCGGCGCCCATACCGTGCCCACCTGCGTGCCGTTGACCCGCACCACTGCAGCTTCGCGCAGCGGCGGTTCCAGTTGCGCAACGGGACGCGCCTCGGTCACGGTCGCGTCAGCCGGAACCTGCGGGCGAGCAGTCCCGAAATCGAGCATCCAGCAACCGCGCGCCTGCGGTACTTCAAAGTGTGCGGTGTAGACGGCGGTCCCGGACACCCGACGCAGCGCGGCGCCTTCGCTCCACGACACAAACCGGTCCAGCTTGCGGGCTGCCTGCCCCGGCGCGGCGATGGTCCAGCCGTGCAAGGGCAGTTCGCGCGGGGCGGACACTTCGAGAGCCGCAGCGTCTCCGCCCGCCTCCCCGAACACGAGGAAGCGGGATTCATATGGCGCCAGATCGAGATCGAACGTGCCCTGCCCCGCAGCCCATCGCTTTCCTTCGACCGGATCCCACCACTGCGCTGCGTCCGGCCCGTCGCCGGGCCTTACCTTGGTGCGCAGCGGCGTGTTCCCGGTGTTGGCGAAGAAGTAGATGTGCCCCTGCTGTGTCCGGCGGTGCACGAAGCCGAGCGCCGGATGGGCACCCTCCACCGTCACGTCCGGCGGCGCGGCGGCATGCAGTGCCGCGGGCAGCGCGGCCACGTCCGGAACCACGCGCAAAGCATCCGTGCGCTGCAACCGCGCCGCAGCGGCACGCAGACGCGTCACGGCTTCGCTGTCCTGCAGGCCGCCCGAATGGTCTGGAAGTGCACCGATCGCGATCACCTTTCCGCCTTGCCCGGCCCAGCGCTCCAGCGCCTCCATGGCGGCAGCATCCATGCGCTCCATGTGCGGCAGGACCAGCACCTTGTAAGGCAGGGGCCGCGACGACAGCGCGCCTGCGTCCACGTAATCGAAACCATACCCTGCATCCAGCACTGCCGGGGTCAGGGCGTCCGGCAGGTGTCGATGCAGCGCTTCGTTGATGGACGTTTCCCTTGGCGTCATCGCTGCCATCGCGTCCTCGACAGGCAGGTAGATCGCCACCCCGTTCGCCGCCTGCCCCTGCCGCAGCATCCACGACACGCGTGACAGATAAGCGGTGACCGCGGGCATCGCCGCATACCACGGGTTGTGATCGTTCAGTGCCGCCGCTGCATAGAACGCCCAGCCGGGTTCGGGCACGCCAGGCGGGCTGTACGGCCAGCCATGGCCGACCAACTGGTTCACGCCCTGCAGAAAATGCCGGTCGGCCTCCACCTTCATGTCGAGCGGCGTGGCCGCCCAGGCCGGGGAATGCAGCCAGGTCCAGACTTCCGAGGAGGCCACCGGCTTGCCGTAAAGATGCGCGCCCGAAGTGGCCCAGCGAGTGGACGTGAACTCGCGCCAGTTGGCACCTTCCCCTTCCGGCACCGCGACAAGGCGGTTGCTGGACAGCGTCGGCGGCGGGAAACCATAGACCTGCGCGCGGAAACGGGTGCCCCGCGCCCTGGCCCAAGCATCGATCGGCGCCAGATACCGCTCCTCCACCAGCTCGGACAGCGTGTGGGCCCAGTCGTAGCGCACCGCGCCGCTGTCGGGCAGGTCGAGGAACAACGCGGGCAGATGCGCCAGCAGGTCGTAGCCACGCCGGCGGCGGAACTGCTCCGGCAGGTCAGGCGTCCAGCTGGCGCCATAGGCTTCGAGGCTGTCGGAGAATACCGCATCGGGCGGGGGCGTCCCCGCGAAAGCCTGCATCAGCCGATCGCCAACGGTGGCGAGATGGCTCTGTACCGCCGTCTGGCTGGCATGGTCGATGACGTTGCCTTCGGCGCCGAAAGCCGCGCGCTTGACCTGCTGGCCGGTATGTCCGGCGATGAAGAACAGCGCTTCATCGGCGCCGCGCAACCATTGGGCAGGCACCACGCTGGCATCTGCAGCAGGCGTTATGCTGCGCAGCATGGACTTGCCCGATGCAGCCGCCGCCAGCAGGGTCTCCCCCGGTTTCAGCGTGGGGATCGACACGGGGTCGCCCCGCACTACTGGTACGCGTTCCATGCGGACCAGCCCGGACGCCTGCTGCAGCGGAATGTGCGGACCGCCGAATGGCCAGCCGCTGCCCAACGTCACCTCCACCCGCAGCCCCTGCTCACGCCCTGTCCTTGCGGCGTGGCGCAGATGCGAAATGAAGCCTTCCGACAAGTACCGCTCATTGGCCGCAATGCCCGGCGTGCCGTCCACCGCAAGGGGGTAGACCGGCTGTACCTCGAACCCGCCGAACCCGCCCGCGCGCATTTGCGCGATCTCCCGATCAAGCTCTGCGTCGGTGACGGAGGGGCCGAACCACCACCAGCGGACCAGCGGTCGTGCTTGCGCTGGAGGCTGGCGGAACTGCTGCCACAAGGCTGCGTCATCGGCCCGGGCACCCCCGTGCGGCACGGCCAGCAGGCACGCCGCCAGGGTTGCCAGACCGCAGGGCCCACGACGGGAGAGTCGCCGTGGGCCCTGGCCGGGCGCGTGGAGGAAGGCGCGCCGCAAAGTCAGAAGCGAGCGTTGACGCCGACAGTGAAGGTGCGGCCAACGCGCGTCTGGTACAGCGTGTCCTTGCGGGTGCTGTCGATGTAAAGGCGGTTCTGCTCGTCGGTCAGGTTGGTACCTTCGACGATCAGCTTTACGTTGGGCGTGACTGCATAGGATGCCGATGCATCGACGTAGATCGTGGAGGCATTGCCCTGCACGTCGCTGCCCGGCGAAGCGGGGATGCCACGGATGAACGGCCCGCGATAGTTCACCGTGCCTCGGATCGAGAACTTGGCGTCTTCGTAGTACAACGTGCCCGATGCGGTCTTCTTGGACAGACCGACCAGATCGTCCTTCGTGGTCACCGTGCAGGTTCCGCCTACGCTCGCAAGGCAGTAGTTGATCTTCGAAGTCACGAAGGTCACGTTGCCCAGCACGCCGAAGTGGCTGAATACCCCGTCGAGGAAGTTGAACGGGATCTGCGCGTTGAGCTCCACGCCCTTCAGCTTGCCACCCGGCGTGTTCGTGGGGCGCGAAATGGTGAAAAGTTCGTCGGGCTGGGTATTGCTGCCCTCCAGCAGTTCCACGGGCAGGCCCAGCTGGTTGAACGGGATCTGCGAGGTGACGTTCTGGATGTACGTGCCGATGTCCTTGTAGAAGAACGCGGCCGACAGAAGCGATCCGGGGCGGAAGTACCACTCCACAGCAGCGTCGAAGGTCTTTGCGCGGATCGGATCGAGCAGCGGGTTGTTGATCGATCCGCTGCGCGTCACCGGGTTGACGCCGCTGGTTGGCGTCAGCACGCCCAGTTCGGGGCGCGACATGACCTTGGCCGCCGAGAAGCGCAGCAACACCGAGTCCACCGGCTCGATGACGATGTTGGCCGATGGCAGCCAGTCGTCGTAGCTGCGCGTCACCGAGTTGTACTGCCCGGTCACGCCGGTGGGCGACGCGGCACTGGAAAGATTGACGTAGCCGGACGAGAACTGGTTGGTGCGCACGTACCGCACGCCCACATCGCCGCGCAGCCCGAAGCCCACCGCATCGGTCAGGTCGAAGTTGGCCATGCCATAGGCGCCGAACTCTTCCTCGCGCACGATCGGATTGGTGCTGCCGCACTGGATCGAACAACTGCGCGAACTGAACAGGTCGTACGTATCGGCCAGCTTGCTCCAGTCCAGCGACGCCCAGCTTTCGGGTGCGCCGTTGCCCCACAATGTGTCGAGCCCGCTGATCTGCTTGGTGATGCTGGCAAGCGAAGTGCCTGCCGGCAACGGCCGAACCAGCGTATCGGCGGTGAAGTAGCGGACGTCGATACCTTCCTGCCGGCTGCGGCGATACTGGCCGCCGAAGCGCAGCTTGACCGCATCGGCCAGTTCGTAGTCGGCGTTGAACTCTGCCGTCAGGCCGTCGACCGTGGTCTTGCCGGGCTTGGACTGCAGGCTGAAGCCGCCGGTGACCACGCCTGCGCCGGGCGTCGGACCGTAGAGGAAATTCGCCGGGTTGCTGACGTCGAATCCGAAACCAAGCGCGGGAGTGGACTTGCCCGCATAGTCGATGCTGAAGTTGTCGGTGTCGAGCGCGTCCATGAAGTATTGCAGACGCACCCTGTCGTCGAATACCGAACGGTTGAGGCCAAACTTCGTCGAAATCCGCAGCCGGTCGCTGAACTGGTGCGAGAAGTTGAAGTTGGCCTGCTTGAACGTGGAGGCGAATTCGGCATGCAGCCCCTCGGAGCGCACGTCCACGCCGTCCAGCAATGCGTAACGGGCGGAACCGGCTTCGCTTAGTTCGACGTCGCGGATCGACATCATCGGCTGACCCTGGTTCGATGCGGACCGGGCGAAGGAGATCGCGCCCAGATAATTGTCGTCACGCGTCACGTTGAAGCGGGAATAGAGCAGGTCGAGCGAGATGTCGGTATCGTCATCAGGCTTGTATTGCAGCGACAAGGTACCGCCGATGCGCTCCTGCGTCTGGGTCGAGTTCAGGTAACGCGGAATACGCGGGAAGAACGCACCCGATCCGGGCGTATTGGGCAGATCGTCACGGCGTGCGTTGAAGATCGTGTTGAACGCCTCTGTCGAACTGGTGCGCGGATTGCCGGTGGAGCAGTTGAGCGCATTAGCGCCGGTGGCCGCGCTGGTCGGCGGGCTCTGGATGGGGTAGCCGACAGGCGTACAGAACGGCATCACCGGCGCGACACCTGCGGCACCGTCGGGATCAAGGCCGTTGGTATTCGACGACAGGATGTCCACCGCGGAATAGCCCACTTCGCGCAAGTGGCGCTTCTGGTAGGCGCCCGATGCCAGGATGCCGAAGCCGCTGTCGCCGAACTTGTAAGATACAAGGCCCGACAGGCGCGGATCGAACTTCTTGCCCAATTCATTGTAGACGCCGCGCGCGGTGCCCGAAATGACGAGGTCGTCCGGATTGTCGAACGGTCGGGGGGCCTGCAGGTCCACGGTGGCACCAAGCGAGCCTTCCTCTACATCGGCGGACGGCGTCTTGCGCACGGTCAGGGCCGAGAAGATTTCGGTCGGGAAGACGTTGAAGTCGAAGCTGCGGCCGGTGTTGCCGGCGCCATAGATATCGGAGCCGCCGGTCTGTGCGGTGCCTTCCATGCCGTTGATCCGCACGCGCGTGAACTGGGCGCCGAGACCGCGAACCGAGATGTTCTTGCCCTCGCCACCGTCGCCGCGCGCGAGGGCGACACCCGGAACGCGCTGCATCGATTCGGCCAGGTTGGAGTCGGGGAACTTGCCGATGTCCTCGGCCTTGATCGTGTCGATCGCGGCGGTCTCGGCGCGCTTGTCCGCCAGTGCAGCCTGCAGCGATGCACGGAAACCGGTGACGATGATCTCCTGCGCCGTCGGCGCGTCAGCCGACGAATCGGTCGCGCCGCCCTGCGCATCCTGCGCCAGCGCTGCCCCGCCGCTTGCCCCGGATACGGCTATCGCCAGCGCCGAAGCGCAAAACCGCAGAAGAAACTTGTGGTTCCCAATACCTTCCATGACACTGCCTCCCATTTCATGAATGTCCATATTGTGGACTTATGAGCTAACATATAGATCGCGTTGGCACCTGCCAATCGCAAATTCATCAGTTCGTCCTGTGCGACACCGTCGTGGCCCTGCCCTTCGGCTTCAGGGACACCGCATAGACTTGCGTCGTCCCGTCCATGTTGGAGCGGAACACCAGCCACTGGCCGTCCGGAGTGAATACTGCATTGGGTTCGAGCCGGTAGTCGTGCTGGCGAAGATCCACGAGTTTCTCAGCCTGAAGCACGCCCGGCACAATCAACTTGTCGGCACCTTCTGCCCTGATCCCCGCCACGTCGGGAATGGCCTGGGCCTGGAACAGGTACAGATACTTGGCATCCGGCGCACGGGCGACCATCTCGGCGTCGGATCCGTCCCCGGCAAAGAGGCTGCCGTCCGGCGACTGGTTGTAGTGAACGGACCACAAGTTGCGATCTACGTGCAGCCAGCGCCGCTTGCCGGTGGCGACTTCGTAACCAGCAAGCCAGAATACTTCACCGCGAGGGGTCTGCAGATCGTACCAGATCCACTTTCCATCGGGCGAAAAGAATTCATGGCCCGCAATCTCCATGTTCATCGTGCGCGGATGGATCGAACGCATGTCGCTGCCGTCGGTGCGCACGGTCCATATGCGATCCACCTTGTGCCACGGGCCTTCGTGGCAATACATCAGCAGGGTCGGATCGGTCGGAGAGAACTGGACATGGTTGAGCCAGTCGGTGGAGGCGATCACGGTTCGCTGTTCGCCGCTGCGCACGTCGATGGTGAAGATGCGCATCGGTATGCGCGCCTCCAGCCGCTGGTCCAGCCGCAGTTCCTTTGCTTCGGCATACGTCAGCGGCTTCCCATCCGGGCCGGTCGCTGCGAAGGCGGTCTCTCCGGGGCGCGATCCTTCGCCGCCGGGCTGCAGCGGCATGTCACGCTCTGCCACCGTGCCGCCCAGCAGGGTTTCGTCGGCATTGATGCTGCCCACCGAACCGCGCGCCAAACGCGCGATGCGCCTGACTGCGCCGGTGTCGATGCTGGCGGCAAAGACCGTAGAGCCGCCGCCGGGTTCGGCATGACTGAAGTAGGCCGTGCGGGTCCGGCGACCGGCAAACAGCAGCTTCGCCTTGCGATCGGGCACGATCAGCCGCGTGCTCCAGTCCGAAAGCCGCACGGCGGCGATCCCGCGGGGGGTGGACATGACCATGACGTCTGCCTGGGGTGTAAAGCTGTTGTAATTGAAATAGAGCGATATGCTGCCCGGCTCGCGGCTGATCTGCACCACCTCGCGTCCGGTTGATGCATCGGTCCAGCGCCGCACGGGACCGGTGATGGCGTCGGATACGGTGGCTGCGGCTCCGTGTGCGGCAATGCCTGAGCATGGCGCCAACACCACTGCAGCGGCGCACATCGTTCTGATGTATCTTATCCCTCTCACAGCATCGTCCTATATAGTGGACCTTGGTTGGACTATATGCGGATGCGATCGGATGTGAAGCAAAATGATCGCATTGACCTGCAATTTTCTCACAATATGATTTCATTGCCCACCAAGTGGTAATAATGTGCGTTCCCTATGGTCGTGCAGGCCGCGGTGAATGGAAGGGGGTTTCGTGATGTCCGTGCTGGGAAGTTTGCTGTGTCTGGCCATTGCTGGAACATCCGCCGGTACAGCCATCGTCGATGCGGACATCGCCTTGCCGGGGTCGAGCCAGGAGGACGCAGGTACGACACTCGGGTTTGAGCCCGGCAGCACCGCTTCCGACGCAATTCTGTCAATGCCGTTGCGGGAAGGCAAATATCGGGTGACGCTTCGGATCGGCAGCAAGGCTCCGGCCAGCACAACCGTCAAGGCCGAGGCGCGCCGGCTCGTCCTGCGCAACGTGGCAACGCGCAAGGGACAGACGATTGAGCGCAGCTTCCTTGTCGATGTCCGCCGCCCCGGCCTGCCGTCGCCAGCTGCCAACGCGGCGTCCAATGCGCCCAGCAATGCCGAAGTCCGTCTCGATGCACGCGACCGTGCCGAGCGGACCTGGGACGACCGGCTGACACTGGAATTTTCCGGGGCCCCGGCAGTGTCTCATCTGCGCATCGAACCAGTACAGGCGCCGACGATCTACATCGTGGGCGATTCGACCGTCGCCGATCAATACGCCGAACCCTTTGCCAGCTGGGGCCAGATGCTGCCCGCGATGCTGGACGATAAGGTGCTGGTTGCCAATCACGCCAAGTCGGGCGCGTCGCTGAAATCGTTCCTGGTCAGCCTGCGCCTCGACAAGGTGCTGGCGGGGATCAGGCCCGGGGACTGGCTGCTCATCCAGTTCGGCCACAATGACCAGAAGGCGGACTGGCCGCAGACTTATGTAGACCCGCAGTGGACCTACCCGGCCTACTTGCGCACTTATATCGCCGAAGCGCGACGCCGGGGCGCGGTGCCCGTGCTCGTCACGTCGCCGGAGCGGCGCAACTTCGATGCCAATGGCCGCATCACGGACACGCTGGGCGCTTATGCAGATGCCGTGCGCAAGATTGGCGCAGAGCAGCAGGTGCCGGTGCTGGACCTCAACCGCGCCAGCGTCGCGATCTACCAGGCGCTTGGCCCCCAGCGCGCGCCGGAAGCCTTCGCCATGGACGGCAAGGACCGTACGCACCATGACAACTACGGTGCCTGGCTGATGGCCAGCGCGATCGCCCGGGAACTGCGGGAGAAGGTGCCCACTCTGGCGGGGCATGTCATCGCGGCGCCTTTCGACCCCGGACATCCGCCGTCTTCGAACGACGTCGCGATCGTTCCGAGCCGCACACAGGATACGCCGCCGCCCGCCGGAAATTGATGCTATGCCCAGGACGCAGCGGTTGACGCCGAACGCGGGGCTTGATACCCATATTGTGCGCAATAAATCCACATAATGGATTATCGCATTGGGAAGGAAACCTTGAGGATGACGACTCAGGCATTCAGGATGCAGCTGCGGCCCGGCACGGTGGAAGAATACCGCCGCCGCCACGACGCCATCTGGCCTGAACTTTCCGAACTGCTGACCGCATCGGGCATCCGCGACTATTCCATTTTCCTCGACGAGGAAACGCTGGCGCTGTTCGCCGTCCTCAAACTGACGTCGGACAATACCCGCGCCGCCCTGCCCGACCATCCGGTGATGAAGCGCTGGTGGGACCACATGGCCCCGCTGATGGAAGTGGAGCCGGACAATCGCCCGCGCGAATGGCCGCTCGTCCCCATGTTCCACCTCGCGTGAGTTTGCCGATGCGCCCCGTTCATTCCACCGCCGCGCTCCTGCTCGCTGCAACGGCGCTGGCGCCCCTGCCTGCGCTGGCCCAGCAGGCGCGCCAGACCGCCAACTTCGATGCCCCGGCCCGCCAGTTCGGCCGCGTGGGCTTCGATGCACGGTCTTTGACCATCGATGGCAAGCGGCAGGTCATCTGGTCGGGTGAATTCCACGCGTTCCGGCTGCCGTCGCCCGATCTGTGGCGCGATGTCCTGCAAAAGATGAAGGCGACCGGATTCAACACCGTGGCCTTCTATTTCGACTGGGGGTTCCACAGCCCCAAGCAGGGCGTCTACGACTTTTCCGGCATCCGCGACATCGACCGCCTGCTGACGATGGCGGAAGAGGAAGGCCTCTACGTCATCACCCGCGCCGGGCCTTACGTGAACGCGGAACTGTCGCGCGGGGGCTTTCCCGGCTGGCTGGTCAACCAGAAGGCGCGCGCGCGCACGGACGATCCCGAATACCTCGCCGCCGCCGACGAGTGGCTGACCAGGGTCAACGCCATCATCGCGCGCCACCAGATCAACGGCGATGGCCAGAGCGGTGCAACGGGCCATCGGGGCACCGTGATCCTTCACCAGATCGAGAACGAGCTGTCGCAGACCACTGCATCGCAGCGGCGCTACATGGACCACCTCTACGCCAAGGCGCGCGCCGACGGCATCACCGTGCCGATCTTCCACAACGATCAGGGTCGCAACGGCTACTGGGTGCCCGACGGGTCCAAGGTGGACCGCGTTGTCCAGGGCCCCAACGACATGTACGCGTTCGACGGCTATCCCGGCGGCACTTGCACCGTGGAAGGCAAGCCCACTCGCGAGGTCGCTGCGCCGGATTGGGGCTTCTACGGCCCGGGCGGCGCGAAAGGCGGAGCCTCCGCTTCTCCCGATACGCCCGGTTTTCTGGCGGAGTTCGGCGGCGGATGGTTCGATTACTGGGGATCGAACGGCGGTTACGAATGCAACGCGGTGCAGCGCGGCAAGCGGTTCCAGCGCGTGTTCTACGGCACCAACCTGGCCAACGGCATCGGTATCCAGAGCTTCTACATGACCTATGGCGGCACCAGCTGGGGCTGGCAGCCGGCTCCGGTTGTGTTCACAAGCTACGATTACGGCGCTGCTATCTCCGAACCGCGCGAGGTGCGTGAAAAGGCGCTGGAGATGAAGCAGCTGGGCGGCCTGATCGCGTCGGTGCCGGATCTGGCAGGCATGATCCCCGCGGGCGTGCCGACGATCTCCTCGCCCAACATTCAGGTCTATCACAACCGCAATCCCGAAACCGATACGCGGTTCCTGCTGGTGACGCACAAGCCGTCCAACGCCCAGTCCGACGACAGCTTCACGGTGACGGCAGACCTACCGGACGGTCGCTATAGCCTGCCACTGCGTCTGAACGGGTTCGACGCCAAATGGCTGGTCGCGGGCGTCAATCTGGCGGGGCAGAGGCTGGTCTATTCCACGTCCGAACTGCAATCGGCGCAGACGATCGACGGCCACGCGCTGCTGCTGCTTTATGGCCGCGCCGGGGAACCGGGCGAGACGGTGCTGCGCTATGCGTCCCAGCCGCGCGTGACGGTTGTGGAGGGCAGGGCCGATACAGCCTTCGACGGGGCCAGGGGTGATCTCAGGCTGCGCTATGTCCATGCCGGACGTGTCGTCGTGCGGGTGGAAGGCGGCGGGCGCCCGGCGCTGACCCTGATCCTTGCCGACGAAGCCGAAGGTACGCGCTACTGGCGGCCTGCCGAAGACGTTCTGGTCCGTGGCCCGGCGCTGGTGCGAGGGGCCACGATGAAGGCGGACAGGCTGGCCCTGATAGGCGACACCGCCGCCGCCGAGCCACTGGAAGTCTGGGCCCCCGCCCGGATCCGCTCCTTGAGCTGGAACGGCGCGGCTGTCGCTACGCGCAAGGGCAGCGCCGGGTCGCTGCTGGCCACCGCTGCCCTGCCCGCTCCTGCGGAGGTGGCGCTGCCGCAGCTTGCCGCCTGGCGCAGCGCCGCCGGATCGCCCGAGGCCGACCCCGCGTTCGACGATGGCGACTGGCAGATTGTCGGCAGCCGCAAGGGCGCCAGCCCGACCGCGCGGGCCGATGGGCAGCCGGACATGGGCATGGACGCCTATGGCTTCCACGACGGCGACGTCTGGTACCGCGGACGATTCACCGGATCGCCCTCCGCCCGCCAGCTTAGCCTGTCCTACGGCGGCGGCGGTGCAGGGCTGGTGCAGGTCTGGGTGGACGGCCAGTTCGTCGGCCAGAACGAACTGCCCGCCGGCCTGCCACGTCCTATCACGCTGGGTTCGGCGCAGTTCCCGCTGCCCGACGCCGCCCGCGCGCCCGGTGAGCATGTCGTCTCGGTGATGGTGCGCAGCAGCGGCCACAACTGGGATCTGGATGCCGACGACTTCCACAAGGAGGCGCGCGGCCTCATCCAGGCGTCCATCGCAGCGCCCGACGGGCCAAGCTTTGCCGTGCCGGTGCGCTGGAAGATCCAGGGTGCGCGCGGCGGAGAGGACCTGCCCGATCCCGCACGCGGCCCCGCCAACAACGGTGGCCTTGCGGGCGAGCGGCTTGGCTGGCACCTCCCCGGCTTCGACGACCGCAAGTGGCAGGGCGCGACCTTGCCTGCCGGCTCTGCACAGGCCGGAACGACGTGGTACCGCACCAGCTTCGACCTTGCCGTGCCCAAGGGGCAGGACGCCACGATCGGACTGGCCTTCGGCGACACCACGAAACCCCGGTCCGCCGCGCAGTATCGCGTGCTAGTCTTCGTCAATGGCTGGAACATGGGGCAGTTCATTGCCCATATCGGCCCGCAGCGCGTGTTCCCCGTGCCAGAAGGCATCCTCAACCACCATGGCCGCAACAGCGTGGCGCTGGCCGTCACATCCGATGGCGCGCCGGGCGATGCGCTGGAGGCGGTGAAGCTGGTCACCTTGCGCAATGTGCGCGGAGGCCTGCCGGTCAACACCGTCGCCGCGCTGTCTACGCCGGGGCAGTTGAAGTGAGGGCGGGCCTGACCCGCCGCGCGCTAGGCGCTGGGACCGCCGGGCTGCTGCTGAGCGGGCTTGCGACCCCCGCTTTTGCGGCAAAGCGCGGCGCGCGCCCCTGGCCCTATCTGCTCGGCGCCGACATCAGCTGGGTGCCCGAGGACGAAGCCGCAGGCGCCACCTATTTCGAGGATGGCGTGCGTCGCGATCCGCTGGCCATCTTCAAGGGCGCGGGCTTCAACGCGGTCAAGCTGCGCCTTTTCGTCGATCCCGCCAACGGCTATTCAAAAGGCAAGCCTGGCGGGCCGTGGTGCGGGATAGAGGACGTCATCGGCTTTGCGAAGCGGATCCGGGCGGCGGGGCTGCACCTGTCGCTGACCCTGCACTATTCGGACACCTGGGCCGATCCGCAAAAGCAGGGCAAGCCGGCGGCATGGGCCGCCCTGCCCTTTGCCAAACTGGTCGACGCGGTGCACCGCCACACGCGTGAAAGCCTAGCGGCGATGGCGCGCGCCGGGGTCTCGCCCGATCTTGTGGTAATCGGCAACGAGACGACCTTCGGCATGCTCTGGCCGGACGGGCGGGTGCCGCTGACCATTCCCACCGGCAATCCGGTGACGGACGAAACCCACATGAAGGTCGCCGGAGCGGGCGGTTTCGACAAGTTCGCCCTGCTGCTCAAGGCCGGGCTCGCCGGTGCGCGCGAAGGCGCTCCGCAGGCGAAGCTGGCGCTGCACAACCACCTTGGTCGCCACTGGCCGATCGTGCGCAACTGGATGGACAACCTGCTGTCGCGCGGAGTGACGTTCGATGCCACCGGCTTTTCCTGCTACCAGCAGGCGGCACAAGGGGACTGGGCGCGCACGTTCTCGGAGTTCGAGATGCGCTACCCAGAGCATGGCTTCTTCGCCATCGAATACAGTTCGCGCAAACGCTACCTCAACGATCTGGTGCACGGCCATGCGAACGGCTGGGGCAGCTTCATCTGGGAGCCGACCCGCCACCAGGAGGCGATCTTTACCAGGAACGGGGTCAACGCGGGCGAAGGCGCCAAGCCCGACCTGCTGTCACAGGGCGCAAACGGGGCCGAGGCTCCGGGAGGCATTCCTTCGGCTGCACCGCCCGCCCCTCGTCCCCCGGAAGACCACGGGGGCCGCTACGACGCCGACCCGCATTTCATCGACCTCTACCGAACGATGGCGCGCGACTACGGGCTCGTGCCCGCGCCAGCCGCCCGATAACCGACACAGGAGATACCCTTGGCCGCTCTCACCCATGACATTCCGCGCGCAGACGTGACCGGCGCGATCGCGCTGCTCATGGACAACCTCGTCAATATCAAGGACGAAACCGGGGAGTTCCTGCTCCGCCTCGAAGACGGCCGGGTGATCGACACCAAGGGCTGGGCTGGGTGGGAATGGACTCACGGTATCGGCCTGTTCGGCATGTGGCGCTATTACGAGCAAACCGGCGACAAGGCCGCGCTCGCCATCATCAAGCAGTGGTTCGAGGACCGCTTCGCCGAAGGCACGCCGACCAAGAACATCAATACCATGGCCCCCTTCATCACGCTGGCCTACCTCTACGAACACGAACCGGACCCGCGCTATATCCCTTATCTGGACACCTGGGCCGAGTGGCTCATGGCGCCGGACGGCCTGCCCAAGACCGAGGACGGCGGCTTCCAGCACATCGTCTACAACGACGTGAACCCCGGCGAGCTTTGGGACGACACGCTGATGATGAGCGTGCTGCCGCTGGCCAAGATCGGCCTGCTGCTGAATCGCCCGCACTATGTGGAGGAAGCCAAGCGCCAGTTCCTGGTGCACATCAAGTACCTGTTCGACAGGAAGACCGGCCTGTGGTTCCATGGCTGGGACTTCACCGGCCGGCACAACTTCGCCGAAGCGCTGTGGGCGCGCGGCAACTGCTGGGTGACGATCGCGATCCCCGAGATCATCGAGATCCTGGACCTGCAGCCGGGCGATGCTTTCCGCACCTTTCTGATCGACACGCTGGGCGCACAGGTAAAGACGCTGGCCGAGACGCAGGATGCCGAAACCGGCCTGTGGCATACGCTGATCGTCGATCCCACGAGCTATCTGGAAGCGTCCGCCACGGCGGGCTTTGCCTATGGTATCCTCAAGGCCGTGCGAAAGGGCTATCTGCCGCGCCACTACGAGGCCGTTGGGATCAAGGCTGTCGAAGGCGTTCTGGCCAACATCGACGCGGCGGGCGAGCTGAAGCAGGTGTCCTTCGGCACCGCAATGGGAGACACCCTGCAGTTCTACAAGGACATCGCGCTGACCTCGATGCCTTACGGCCAGAGCCTGGCGGTCTGTGCGCTGGCGGAGTTCCTGCGGACGTATATCTGATTGGATGAACCCTTCGGCACAAGCCGGAACAACGATAATGCAGCCGCAAAAGGCTGCCGGAGAGTGACACGGTGAACGAAGGCCCTTCCCCAAGACCGGTCCATTTGCGCCACTATCTGGCCTATGGGTCCAACGACGTGCTGGGCGCGGGGTCGATGGCAGTCATCTCGGGCTGGGTACTGATCTTCTACACGCAGTTCTGCGGTCTTTCGGCGGGGCAGGCGGCATTGATCTTTGCCGTGGCGCGCATTCTGGACGCCTTTGCATCGCCGATCATCGGCTTCGTGTCCGATCACTTCGGCGCCACCGCTCTGGGCCGCAGGTTCGGGCGGCGGCGGTTCTTCATCCTTGCCGCAATCCCGCTGCTGCCCAGTTTCGCGCTGATGTGGCTGCCGGGGCAGGAGTTCTGGTTCTATCTCGTCAGCTACGTCCTGTTCGAGCTGGTCTACGCGATGGAGATTATCCCGTTTGAAACGCTGGCCGCAGAAATGTCGACCGATTACCGCACCAAGGCCAAGTTCGCCGGATCACGCATCCTGTTCGGGCAGGCATCGGCGATCCTGGCCGGGTTCCTGCCGCTGTGGCTCATCACCGCGCTGGGCCGGGACAATGCCGATACGTTCTTCTACATGGGCTGCATCTTCGCGGTGCTGTTCATGGTCACCGCCTTTATCCTGTGGGCGTTCAGCTGGGAACGCTTCGTGCCCGGATCGCCCGAAGCGCTGGACGCAGCGCGATCCAGCGGAGCATCCAGCGCGGGACAGGCGCTGAAGGCCCTCTACCGCAACCTGTTCTCCACCCTGCGCATCCGCGCGTTCCGGCTGCATTTGGGCATCTATCTGGGCGGCTACATCGCGCAGGACGTGTTCAACGCGGCCTTCACCTTCTTCGTGATCTTTGCGCTGGCGGGGACGACGGCGGTGGCGTCCGGCCTGCTGGGCACGATGTACATCGTCCAGTTCTTTGCGGTGATGCTGGCGATCAACGCCTCGCTGCGGACCCTGCCCGCACGCGCCTATCAGGCGGCGGCGGGATGTTTTGCCGTGGGTACGCTGGTGCTGCTGGCTCTGTGGAGCGCCGGGCTGTCCGCCACCAGCGCATGGATCTGGTTGCCGGTGGCACTGGCCGGGCTGGGCCGGGGCGCGATCAACTACATTCCCTGGGCGACCTACAACTACATGGCCGACGTGGACGAGATCGTCACCGGCCGCCGTCGCGAAGGCGCGTTCGCAGGCGTCATGACCTTCATCCGCAAGGCCACCCAGGCCGCCGCCGTGGCGGGCGTGGGCTGGCTAATGCAGGCGGGCGGCTTCGTCTCGGGCGCAAAAGTGCAGAGCGCCGATGCCGTGCAGGTGATCGCCCTGATCCTGGGTCTGGGCACCGTCATCATGCTGGCGCTGGGAGTGCTGGTTTCCACGCGCTTTCGCCTTGGCCCGGCGACGCACGCGGTGCTGATGCACGAGATCGAGCACTTGCGTGCCGGAAAGCGCCAGCCCACCTCCCCCGAAGCCAAGGCCGTGGTCGAAGACCTCTCCGGCTGGCGCTACGACCAGCTATGGGGCGCCAACGGCGTGGCGACCAGCCGATGAGACTTCTGCTACCTCTCCTTGCCCTGTGCTGCTCGGGCCTTGCCGATGCGCAGCCGTTCTATCGCGACCCGGTGCATGACGGCGCCGCCGATCCGGTGATCGTACGGCAGGGGCACGAATGGGTGATGTTCTACACCAACCGCCGCGCCGACCTGCCGCGTGAAAACGAGCGCGACGTGCGCTGGGTCCACGGCACCCAGATCGGCGTCGCGCGATCCACCGACGGCACGCACTGGCGCTACGAAGGAACAGCCGCAATCCCCCGCGCCTGCACCGGCGACACCTTGTGGGCACCCGAAGTGCAGCACTTTGCGGGCCGCTGGCACATGTGGCTGACGGTGGTACCGGGCGTCTTTCGCGATTGGAACGCCCCGCGTTTCATCGTCCATCTCACCAGTGACAACCTGAAGACATGGCAATGCGCAGAACGGCTGGATCTCGGCTCGGACCGGGTGATCGATGCCAGCGTGATCGCACGGCCCGGCGGCGGCTGGCGGCTCTACTTCAACGACGAACGGCGCAACAAGGCGATCCTTCAGGCCGACAGCACCGATCTGGTCCACTGGACCCCCGGCCCGCAACTGACCACCACGCCGGGCGAAGGCCCCAAGGCGTTTCGCTGGAAAGGCCGCTGGTGGCTGGTGTCCGATGCGTGGAAGGGGCTGCTGGTCCTGTCCTCACACGATGGCAAAGCGTGGGTGCGGCAGGAGGGTCACATTCTGGCCGAACCGGGCAAGCGGCCTACCGACCTCGCGAAGGGCCAGCATCCCGACGTAGTGGTATCCGGCAACCGCGCCTGGATCGTCTACTTCGTCCACCAGTCTGGCGAAGCCGAAGCGAAAACCGATCCCGAATGGGGCAGGCGATCAGTGCTGCAGATCGCCGAGTTGCGGCTGAACGGAGGTCGGCTGGAAGTGGACCGGCAAACGGTCACGCAGTTGCCGAGGCCGTAAGGCATTCTGTCGTCCCGGACTTGATCCGGGACGACGAACTCTCATCACGGCGCCTTGAAGCTGGGCTTTTCCTTCGCGACATACGCCTCCCACGCCGCGCGGTCGTGGAAGTCGCGGCTCTTGCTCCACGTCGCGCCCATGTAATAGACGAAGGGCTTGCCCGGCTCGACGCGCAGGATCACCAGATGGTTGTCGAAGTCGTCGACGACGTCGGCGATCATCGCCGGGTCCACCAGCAGTGCCACGCCCATTGCGCCCTTGTCCGGATCTTCCGGCGTCCAGATGGTGAAGCGGCCACTGGTGCGGTCGGCCACGAAAGTCGCCTTGCCCTGCTCGGTCGGTGCCTTCTGCAGGCCAACGGTGACCAGCAGCGGCCTCTTCGCGTCAGACCCGAACGTGGAGACCATGCGCGTGAAGTTGGTGCCCAGCGGCAGGGTGAAGCGCCGCGTCTCCCACACCTTGCGCTGCGTGCCCACCGGCCACGGCGCGTAGTCGACGGTGAAGTCCGCCGCGTCCGGCCCGTCCTTGAGGATGCGATATTTCGCCCAGTTGCGCGACGTCCACAGCTTGTGGTCCTGCCACACGCCAAGGCCCCCTGCCCCGCGCGTGGTGCCGGCGTTGAAGAAGTCGATCCCCTCGCCATGGAAGTCGTGCTGCTTGCCGGTCTTCAACTGGCGCTCCATGAACGGCCAGACCACGTTCTTGCCCCAGGCGTCGATGCCCGAGGTCGACGGCGGCTCGAACGCCTCCAGCGCCGGTCCGTAGATGCGGTGGGCCGTGCGGTCGTTCTCCCACAGGATGTCGTCGTAGCGATAGGGCGCGAAGCTGACCTTGGCCCGCCCCGTGCGATCGGCGGGCGGGGTAAGTGGCAGCGATACGCGCGGGTTGACCACGCCGTCAGCCCGGACCTGCCCTGCCATGTCGCGCGCCGGCTCGAACGCCAGGTCGTAGACGGCCTGCCGCTCTGCAAAGCCGCGTCGGTGGTTCGCCAGTTCGGCCTCGGTCATGCCGGGGCGCGGCGGCTGCTGAACCGGCGGCCCCCAGCCACGGCGCGACGGCAGCGCCGGTTCGGCCACGGGAAAGCCCTGCACAGGCTGGCCCAGCTTCATCACCTCCAGCCCGGCCAGCAGCAGCGCGCCGGTGCCATAAAGCGCATGGTCCGCCGCCTGTGTGGGCCAAGGCTGGTCGCCGGTCTTCTGGGCGTAGCCAAGCAGGCCGCTCGGCTGGACCGCGCCTTCCAGCGCCCGCCAGCCGCGCAGGACCACCGGCAGGTAGGTATTGCGGTCAAGCACGCCGTGGTTGATGCCCCAGGCCATGCCGTAGACGAAGAACGCCGAGCCCGAACTTTCCGGCCCGGCAGGATCGCGCGGGTCGAGCAGGCTGGCGGTCCACAATCCGTCCGCCTGTTGCAGCCGGGCAAGGCTGGCGGCCATCGTGCGCAGCGTTTCGATATAGCGGCCGCGCGACCGGTACTCGGCAGGCATTGCCTCAAGCATGCGCGGCAGCGCACCCATGACCCAGCCATTGCCGCGCGCCCAGAACACCTTGGCGCCATTGCGCGAGCGCCTTTCGATGAAGCGCGCGTCCCGGAAATACAGCCCGTCCGCCTGCGACCAGAGCCGGTCGTGCGCGCGCCACCACTGGGTGTCGGCTGCGTCGAGATAGGCCAGATCGCCCGTCTGCGCAGACATGCGCGCCATGACCGGCGGCGCCATGAAGAGCGCATCGGACCACCACCAGACCAGTCGTTTGGGCGCCGGCTCCACCGTCAGGTACGGCAGCGTCCAGTCCAGCCGCTGGCGCAGCGGCGCGATCGCGCCCGGCTCTGCCGACCGGCTATAGAGTTCCTCGTACATCTCGCCGATGGCGATGTTGTCGGCGTCGAGGCGGGCATGGTCCAGCGCATCGCCGCGCAGGCCATAGTTGTAATGATCCGCCACCGCGCGCAGGAACGCCGTACCGTCCGATGCATCGGACACGCGGGTCAGTCGGCCCAGCCCGGTGTAGAACGCAGCAGAGACCCAGTTGACGGTCGGATCCTCGATCGCACTGGGGCCGAGGCCCATCTGCCGGGCACGCAGGATGGCGATCTGCGCCGCCGCCGTTCGGTCCAGCAGGGCCAGAACCTGCCTTGGCTCGGGAATGGCCGCTTCCGCGCGGGTCTGGGAAACAGGGGCCTGCGCCCACGCGGCACCGGGAAGCAGGGCTGCCAGCGCGCAGGCAGGCAGGAACAGCGCTTTGTTCGACATCCAGATCTCCCTTGTTATCGTTGAGCGTGCTTTGGGCGCCTTCAACAGCCCGGTATCGGCGTCCCCGTAGGCCCGCGCGACACCGCGCAGGGGTGAGTGGGATAGGCTTCCAGATCGAGTTCGGTCGCTTCGCGCACCACTTCCAGCCGATCGCCCGCGTCACGCATCTCGTAAAGCTTGCCGAGCGCGTTGTTGAAGGGGCGGTGCAGCACCATCATCAGCTTGCCCTCGAACGTGCGAAACAGCATGCCGTGGCCGCTGTCACGCATAACCAGCGGGCCAAGCTGTTCCCACGGACCTTCGATGGTGCCGGATTTCGAACGCGCCTGTGCCTGAACGTAGCCGCCCTGGCCATAGCTGGACCAGATCATCAGCAGCGTGCCGGCGCGCGTGCGGTAAAGCTCCGGACCATCGGTGACGTAGACGGTGCTTCCGTCCGGCTGCTTCTGGCCCTTTACCCAGTCGGCCCGGTCGGCACGGAACAGTTCCACTGGCGGTCCTGCGGCGGCCAGCGTATCGTCCAGCGGCACCGCTTCCATCGTGCCGACGGTGGTCTGCAGCCATTCGTGCGCATAGACCATCCACGGCTTGCCTGCGGGGCTGACGTAGAGCGTGCCATCCAGCGTCATCCGCTCTGCCGGGGCGACCGGCTTGCCGCCCTTTTCCAGGCGGAAGGGGCCGGCGGGGCTGTCCGCCACCGCCAGAACGGTGGAACGGCGGTAGAGCTGTCGCGCACCCGTGGACGGCAGCGCCGCGCCTTCGTTGTGGAACGTGGCGAAGAGGTACCAGCGCCCCTTCCAGCGATGGACTTCCGGCGCCCAAGCGCCGTCGCGCGCCCATGTCCCCTGTGGCAGCGCGAAGACGACGGCGGGCTTGCTCCAGTGTTTCAGGTCGCGGCTGCGATAAGCCATGATGCCCAGCCGCGCATCGCCGGTCATCGCTTGTTCGTTGCGGGTGAAGAGCAGGTAGGTCCGGCTTTGCGGATCCGCGACGATCCAGGGGTCGTGCAGCGGCATCTGCGGAAGCAGCAGCGGCGCATCGACGGCAACGGCTTCTTCGTTGGCCGCTACGCCCAGAGGAGCCAGCGTCAATGCGGCCGCCAGCAACGCAAGGACGAAACGTGCAAAAACGGATCGCTGGTGGAGCATGTCAGTACGCGAGGCCTCTCCCATTTTATGGCCTCAGAGCGTAATATGTGGACCTTTGAACGTCAAACCCGGAAGCAACCATACTGCGAAAAAAGGGCACCGCGTGTTCGCCGCGTACCGGAACCTGATCTCGGTCAAGATCCGCGCTGTCAGGGAAACCCGCATCGCCGGCCACCCATTGAAAAAGGGTTGAGCGGCCGTCGGCAAGGACGGTTCGAACCTTTTGAGAATGGAGTATTCCCATGTCGTTCCTCGACAGGATAGCAGCCGCGGTGGCCCCCGCCGCATCCGACGAAGCGCGCGGAGAAGCGCGCCGCCATGTGCAGCAACTGGCCTCCGCCGAGCCGTGGCTCGCCCCCATCGTCGACCAGCACAAGCAGATCGAAAGCCTGGTGCTGGAAGCGATCAACGCCAACACGGCTGAGGCGCGCACCGAGGGCATGCGCCAGCTTGCCGTCGTGCTCACCGCACATTCGACGGCGGAAGAAGCAGTGGTCTACCCGGATATTTCCGAGTTTGACACCAAGACCTATGCTGCCATGGCCTATGAAGAACACGCCATGACCAAGGTGCAGCTGGCGAAGCTGGAGAAGATCAACCCGATGAGCGAGGAGTGGCAGGAAAAGCTGCGCCACATCGAAGGCGCCCTCCAGCAGCACATGTACCAGGAGGAAAAGAGCTGGCTCCCAGCCCTGTCGCAAGCTCTGCCGGAAGAGGAAAAGCAGCGCATCGCGGCCCGCTACGCCGAGGAGTACGACCGTTACCGCAACGGCGCGCAGGAGCCGTCTGCTGCTCCTTCGCCCCGGACGGTATCCGATCAGCCGAACATCGATGCCGCCCTTCCCGCCGATACGCACCAGACCCAGGCGATGCCCCGCGATGGTCGCCCCGGCGCGCCTGACGGCGTGAACACGCAGGCGCAGTTCAACGCCACCGACGGCAGCGACGCCGGAGCGCCCTACCCCAATCCCCATACCGGCAAATCCGACGCCGAACGCGAGGACATGGGCAACACTGTGCTGGGTCACGGCGGCCAGTCCACCATCGGTTATCACGGCAGCGGTCGTCTGGGCGACCGGAAGGTGAAGCCGGACGGCAACGTGAACTCGGGTTCCCCTGGAGACTGACAATGCTGCCGGGCCGGGGCCGTCCGGATATGGCCGGCCCGGCAGCCGACTGTCGCGCGCGGCCTGTGCATGACGAGTGACCGCGCGCTATACCTGCAGTTTGACTTCGGCGCTCCATCCGGTGCATGGAACACGAACCATCCGGGACCAAAGCCCCGGTTCGTGACCGCTCAAGGGTACGCTGCAGCAATGTCCTACACCGTCAACAAATTGCGGGCCATCACCCGCTCGTGCGAGGCGATGCGCGACCGGGTGAAGCAGATCGTCTTCAAGCCGGAAGATCGCAAGGTCCTGGATCTGACTCTCGGTCCCGGCGTGGCGGCGGACCTCGTCGGTCGCACACCTGAAGCGCTGGCCAAGGCGGAGAAGGAAGGTCGCCTTGCCCCGCCCAAGCAGCTGGCCAACGGCAGGCGGTATTACACCCTCGAAGACCTCACGATCATCCGCGACGCCCTGGGCATCCGGCCCGGAAAGGCTCAGGACGAGGACGCCGTCGTGGTTGCCGTGCAGAACTTCAAGGGCGGCGTTGGCAAGTCGACGATCACCAAGCACTTTGCCGATTACCTCGCGCTACATGGCTACAAGGTACTTGTGGTGGACTGCGACCCGCAGGCGTCGACCACCACGATGTTCGACATTCAGCCCGAATCTTTGATCGACGACGAGCAGACGCTGGGCAACTACCTGTCGCCGCGCAGCACCTTCGACGATTTCGGTCGGTCCATTCGCGACACCGCGTGGCCGACGATCAAGATCATTCCCTCCAGCCTTGGCCTGCAGGACGCCGAGTGGGATCTGACCGCTACACTGCGCGAAGGCGGGCAGGCTGTGCGCGAAGGGCTGCAAAGGCTGCGTATCGGCATGTCCGACGTCATAAAGGACTTCGACGTCATCCTGCTCGATCCGCCGCCGGCGATGGGCTTCCTCGGCCTCAACGTGATGGCGGCCGCCACTGGCCTGCTGGTGCCGGTCCCCGCGCGCCAGCTGGACTATCTGTCGACCATCCATTTCATGGAGACGATCGCAGAAAACATCGAGGTTCTTGAAGCGCATGGAACGCCGGTCGATTACGGCTTCATCCGCATCGTCTGTTCGGCCTACACGCCCAGCAAACCCGGAGAGCATGACATGTGGAGGATGATGCAGGCCACGTACGCGAACTTCCTGCTCAGCCAACCTATCCTGGCCTCCGAAGAGATCAAGAACGCCACGCAGGCGTTCCGGTCGGTTTACGAAAGCAGGCCCTCGGCTTCGCACGCGACGTACAACCGCTGCCGCGAGAATCTCGATCTCGTGTTCGGCGAAGTGCTGCAGCAGATCCGGCAACAGTGGCCCTCCACCGGCATCGGCGCCCCCGTCGCCGAACATGCGAGTGCCGCGGCATGAGCCGGCGTTCACTCATCACTGAAGCTCTGGCGTCCACCACGGCAGAGCCGGTGCTCGTGCCTGAGGATACCCCCCGAGCAGAGCCGCGCTCGACCTTTACCGCCAAGCGCCTCGACGCTTTCGGGGAGGCATCGCGCATGGTCAAGAAACCCTCGATCAGGCTGAAACCGGCGGAATGCTCGGTCTGGGCGGGGAATGCACGCGATTACGCCCTGCTCAATGAAGACCGCCTGCGCAGCCTCATAGATTCCATCCTGGCGGAAAACGGCAACCGCATCCCTGTGGTCGTTCGTCGCACGCCCAAAGCTGCGCTGCCTTACGAGCTGGTGATCGGAACCCGCCGCCACTGGGCCGTTAGCTGGCTAAACGCGCACCATTATCCCGACATCGAACTGGTCGCCATCATCGAGGACATCGATGACGAAGCGGCCTTCCGCCTCGCCGACATCGAGAACCGCGAGCGCGAGGACATCTCCGACCTCGAACGGGGCATCAACTACAAGGCGGCGGTCGATGCCTATTATGATGGGGTTCAGTCGCGCATGGCAGAGCGGGTGAAGCTGTCGAAGTCCAGTCTGGCCCGCTACATAGGGCTGACGGACCTGCCGGCGGTCGTGGTGGGCGCGTTCCACTCACCGATGGACCTGCAGGTACGCCACGGCGACAAGCTGCTGCCGCTGGTACGAAATCCCGCCGCGCTCCCCCTCTTGGAGGACGCCGCGACCTGTATCGCCGAGGAGCAGCAGGCCCGCCAGTCTGCCGACGAAGAGCCGATCCCCGGCGCGGAAGTCGTCGCTCGGTTGATCCAGGCGACCACCGCCCCGTCGCGGGGTCGCGTGCAGAAGGCCATCATCGAAGCCCACGGCACGCGCATCGGCCAGATCGACCGCAATCAGGCTCGCGGGCTGACTTTCACGCTCAACCCGACAGATATTTCAACTGACGAGATTCTTGCGGCCCTACGCCCATTGATTGAGGATGCGAAAATCCGGAAGAAACTCGCGCGCTAGGCGCAGCTGCCGGACCTCGTGCAAACCTGATATTCACGATTTCCTGTTTCATTACATATTGTTGAACCATTATCCCACGCGTGGGATAGAACGGCTCGATAGTCTTTGTCGCAAATACGGCAACTTCGGCACGCTGAACCGGGGCATGCCCTTGGGCCGCAGAGGTCGAAAATCACAGGGCCGACCTGTTCTGCGACCCCGTGACGCCCACCTTGCCACGCCGCGCATTCAGGATGACGGCAAGTTCCTCTTTCTTCCTCCCACGCGCTTTCGGCAAGCCTAACGCGGCCTCTGCACAAATGCTTTTCTAAGATCAAAGAGCAAAAATGCCGTCAGAAGCCCTTGGAGCGCGTTGAGAATGTTCAGCATAGTCTAACTCACACCCGTCGCCGACTGGGCCTGAGATAGCCTCCCAAGCCAAAAATTTTCCGGCAGCCCGTCGGGAAATGTGCCGACCTTCTGCTTGACCAACGTTAGCATGCGCCTTCAGCACCGCGCTTTACCGCACCGCCGTAATGACGAGGTCGGCTGCGACTTCTCGTGCAAGGCCCGGCACACTCCTCATCGACCGCCCGCGCCGCCGAAACGTCTCGCGAGGCGCGGCGACAGTCCATCCCATACGCGCGTTGTGACCGTATCGTGGAGCGGGGCCAGCACTACTTCGCCGGCCCCGGCACCTCCCACGTTCGACGGGTAATGGCGCAGCGCAGCGAAGGATGGCATTGCGAAACGCGGGTTGACCTCCGTCGCATACTTGCAGTTGCATGGCACGCAGAGCCTTGGGCAAAATCCTCCTGATGGAGGCGCTCGACCCGCGATTCCGGGATAAGCGGTTGTGAGGCGTTGTACCAGCGGGTCAGGCGCTCTTGCCCCCGGCGGCGCGCTATTCCGCCTGCACCGCCCCCCGCCTGACCGCGCAAGCGGTGCCGGGCGAGCCGCCTCTTTGGCAGCAGGATCGGGAAAGCGCAAAAAGTCTGGCTTAATCAGCCGGATAGATACCTTGCCGGCGCGCGCCACCGCCACCGCCACCACGGACAACTTATCTTGCGCAGCCGCAACGGTCCAACCGCAGGCCAACATAGGTGCGCGCCGTGGATGCTCCAACACCGGGGCAGACGCGCCCTTGTCCATGGCCGGCGTAGAGTGATTCACAGGGGGCGGGCGGCACCTCCCCAATCGGGAAAAACGATAGCGCACCTGCAACGTCCCCCCAAGAGTTTTAAGCGGGTGGACGAAATTGTTGCCCGGCACACCTGACCATGCCTCTACTGCGGTGCGCTGCCCCCTTCGGGCAGCAGGCCGTCGAACACGGCATCGGGATATGCGCATCTAACTTCGACGAGGCCTGGAACACAAGCGGCAGCGCGGCGGCGTCCGCCTGCTATTCCGGGGAACAAGCGACATGCACGGCCCCGCCTTGATCGACGGCCAGATTTACGATCACGCAGTGGGTACGCCAGATCGCTAGGCGACCATGCACTGCAAGGCTCATATGCTTTCGACCAGCCGGGCTGCGCGATGTCCAGCGAATAGCCCAGCGCCCCTGCCACTGCCAGAAACCTGAGTAGTTACACCGTCGCTCTTGCCGCGCGCTAGCTCGACCATGAAGCGCAGGCTGACTCCGCCGGCCGCCGCAAACTCGCCCTTCGAAACCTTTCCATCTTGCGCTCTGTACGGATTGGTCGACCAACGACGACACATCAAGCACGAACAGCTACTGCTTCTTTCACGAATATCTCGGGCCGGCATTTAGCTCGGCCACACGTACCGCTCAGGTAAGGCTCAATGCGCAAAGAAATACGCTCCACCTTGCTCGCTTGAAGGTATTATGCAATGATTAAATACATAAACATTCAATGGAGCCGGTCTTGTCGGATTCGCATCCCATCCTGTCTCAAATCGGTGATCTCGCTCAAGCAGGTGAGAAGATGATCGAGCGCCTGCGCAAGCGGGCATTCCTGCCTGAAAGTCGCAAGGGGCTCAACGTCCGTTTCGGCATCGCCGAGGCTGCGCAGCTGCTCGGTTGCTCGACCAACCGCATCCGCATGGCCGAGGATGACGGCCGCCTGCCGCCTCCACCGGCGAGCGGTACTGGCCGGCGCATTGGATATTCGGTGGAGGAGCTGCTGAATATGCGCGAAGTGCTGGGCGCTTCCCCTGCCCGCGCACCGTTGGACGTGCCAGCGATGATTGCGGTACAGAACTTCAAGGGCGGCGTTGGCAAATCCACTGTCACCACCCACCTTGCGCATTACTTCGCGGTGCAGGGATACCGCGTGCTGGTGGTGGACTGCGACAGCCAGGCAACCACTACGACGCTGTTCGGCTTCAACCCGCACTTCAACATCACGCGCGAAGAGACGCTCTATCCCTATCTCTCCATCGATCCCACCCAGGCCGACCTGCTCTACGCGGTAAAGCGCACGCCTTGGCCGAACGTCGACCTCATCCCTTCCAACCTGGAACTGTTTGACGTCGAATACGAACTAGCGGCTGCCGGGGCAGACGGGCAATCGGTGCTGGCCGCGCGCTTTCGCAAGCTGAAGCAGGGCCTGACCGATCTCGCGCGGGACTACGACGTGGTAATCCTGGATCCACCACCCGCATTGGGCACGATCAGCCTGGCCGTGATGCAGGCTGCCAACGCCCTGCTGGTGCCGCTGGCGGCGACCACACCGGATTTCTGCTCGACCGTGCAGTTCCTCTCGATGATGGACCAGGTGCTGGAGCAGCTGACCGGCGCGGGAATCTCGGTCGATTATTCCTTTGTGCGCCTGCTCTGCTCCAAGTTCGACGGCAACGACCCCAGCCACGAAATGGTTCGCGCAATCATGGAGCAGACGTTCGGCCCTGCCCTGCTGCCGGTACCAATTCTGGAAAGCGCCGAGATCAGCCACGCGGCGCTCCGCATGATGACGATCTACGAGCTGGAAAAACCGATCGGTACGCCCCGCACGCACAAACGCTGCCGTGCCAACCTGGACGAAGCGCTTGGCCAGATCGAACAGCTGGTTCGTACCGGATGGGGCCGCAGCCAGAAGGTAGACGAGGAGCTGCTGGTCAATGGCTGACCTTGTTCCTGCCATCGGCCCCGCGCGTTTCCCCGGGGAAACATTCCTGGAAACGGCGAAACTTTCACCTTCCTGCGCGCAACGCGGCCGGGAAATCCTCCGCTCCACATCTCCCCGCCCGAGGTAAAGTCATGGCCCGCAAGCAATCCGATTATCTCGCCGCCCTGCTCTCCGAAGAAGAGGAAGCTCCCACCGCCGTCGTGGCTCCAGGTGCTGGTGCCGAGCCCGAACGCATCGAACGCGCCGAGCGCGCCCGGGGCACCACTCTGCTGGGCCGCGAAAGCGCCCTCGCCCGCGTCGCCAGCGGTGAAGTGCGGCAGGTAACCCAGCTGCTGCTCGATCCTGCGCGGGTTCGCCCGTGGAGCGGCAACGCGCGCAGCTATGCCCACCTTTCGGAAGAGTCTTGCCGCGAACTGATCGAGTCCATCGTCGCGGAAAACGGCCAGAAGGTGCCCGCCATCGTGCGGCGGATCGAAGGTGATCCCACATATGACTACGAGGTAATCGCAGGAACCCGCCGTCACTGGGCGATCAGCTGGCTGCGGGCGCATTCCTACCCGGATATGCAGTTCGTGGCTCAGGTGGCGCAGTTGGACGACGAAGCCGCCTTTCGGATTGCCGACATAGAAAATCGTGCGCGCAAGGACGTCTCCGACCTCGAACGTGCGCGCAACTATGCCGATGCAATGAAGCTGCACTATGGCAACCATCTCACCCGCATGGCAGAACGGCTCAAGCTGTCGAAGGGCTGGCTGTCCAAGATGCTGAAGGTCGCCGCGATTCCCGATGCCGTTGTCGCCGCCTTCGCCTCCCCCGCTGACGTGCAGCTCAAGCCCGCCTATACACTGGCGCAGGCGCTGGACGACAAGGACAAGGCTCCTGCGATTCGCAAGGAAGCCGCGCGCCTCGCCCGGGAACAGGCTGCCCGCCGTGAGGCTATGCGCCCTGCCCTCCCCGCCGCGGATGTCCTGCGTGCGCTGCTTGCCGCGCCTGAGGCTGAGCAGGAGAAGCCGGTGATGCACTCCATTCCGCACAAAGGCTCGGGTCGGCCGGTAGCATCGCTCCAGTCGCAAAACCGGCAGGGGCTGACCTTGCGCCTGCACGCGGGGTCTGGGGCAACATTTGAGGAAACCGTCAATGCCGTGCGGGAACTGCTGGCTCAGCTTGAGTCCGAAGGCAGGGGATTGCGGGCGTGACCGGGACGAAGAAAGCGGAAGTGGTAATGCGAGGGCCGCTGCCTCCGAGCTCCCTCCGCTCGCGACGTCGCGCGCGCCGCAGCGTTCCGCCAGGGTGCCATGGGCCTTCATCATCGCCATGCGCAACCAGCGCTTCTGGACGCGCAAAGGCGACGGTGACTGGGTCTGCGATGATGGCTTCGGTATTTTCCCCCGCCGCCTTCAATAAAGTTTCCCCGGGGAAACACTTTGAAGGCATCCTTGCGTGACCCGCGCCAAGAAGACGACGGTCAGCGAACAGTTCGACCTTTTCCTCCCCTACATAGCCGACCTGCCTCTGCGCGATCAGCGCGAGATGATGGAGCGGCCGTTCTTCAGCCTTGCGAAGACGAAGCGCGCCAAGCCGATCGACTACACGAGCCCTGACGGCAAGGTGCATGTCCATGTCAGCGCCAACCCGGACTATGGCATGGCGACGATCTGGGATGCCGACATCCTGATCTACTGCGCCAGCGTGCTGGCCGATATGGCGCGCCGGGGCGTCAACGATGTGCCGCGCAAGCTGCACCTGATGCCTTATGATCTGCTGCGCGCCATCGGTCGGCCAACTACCGGACGGGCTTACGAATTGCTCGGCCAGGCGTTGGACCGGCTGGTCGCCACCACGATCAAGACCAACCTTCGGGCGGAGAATCGGCGCGAGGCAACGTTCTCGTGGCTGGATGGCTGGACCCAGCTGGTCGATGAAAAGACCGAACGATCGCGCGGGATGACCATCGAGCTGTCCAACTGGTTCTGGGAAGGCGTGATGATGAAGGGCGGCGTGCTGTCGATCGACCGCGCCTATTTCGACATCACCGGTGGGCGCGAACGCTGGCTCTACCGCGTGGCACGCAAACACGCCGGCGGGGCAGGGGAGGGCGGCTTCGCCATCACCATGCCCGTGCTGTTCGAAAAGTCCGGGGCGGAAGGACAATACCGTCGTTTCAAGTTCGAGATGCTCAAGCTGGCCGAAAAGGATGACCTGCCCGGCTACGCGCTGAGCGTCGAGACGGCCAAGGATGGCGAACCGATGATCCGAATGCGCCGGGTGGACGGGAAGGGGGGTGCCGAGATTGCCTTGCCTGCCGCTCCGAAGACGCACGTGGAGGACGACGAAAGGGGCGAAGAGCGGGTCGCTTTGGGGGCTCGCAAACGCCCTTCGGCAGTCAGGCGGCAGGCACAGGGGCATGACGGGACGTCCGGTGTCTCAGCGGACAGCGCCGTCGATGTCCGCGGGCTGGTCCGTTCCACCGTCGCAGGTCTGTCGGACAATGCGACGCGCGGGTTCATGACGGACGAGACCATCGACTTCCTGCGCCGCGAATGTCCAGGCTGGGATCTTTACGCGCTCCATGCCGAATTCGAACGCTGGGTAGGCGCCGATCAGGATCGCACCCCTGCCGACTGGCAGCGTGCTTTCGTCGGTTGGGTGAAACGTCATCACGCAAAACATCGCCACCAGTTGCGGGGTTGAAGGCGTTCCCGAAGTGTCGCGTGTCATCCTATCGTCTGCTCGATCACCATCCTCCCGAACGACAATTGAACATCGTCGGGCGGGAGGGCGCTAAAAGTGATTCAAATATTCGGCTTCAATTTGCCGCTTAGACACTTCGGGAACGCCGCGATCGTAGCCGTCGACCTATCGGGAACACCGCATCGACATATCGGGAACGATACCGCCGATCTTTCGGGAACATACTTTCGACATTCCGGGAACAGCAGGATTGTGCGACTCGCAGGATCCGTGCCGAGTCGCAATAGGTCGCAGCGCTCTAACCTTTGTAACAGATTCCCTAAAACCATTCTAACCTGCTGGAAGCCTTTGGCATTTCATGAAAAGGGAAGATGTCCGCGGCCAGCCTTCCGCATGAATGCCTAGTAGCGATTAAACCCGGGGCAAGATCCCGAGCCTAGACCTACTGTTGGGAGCATTTCCGCGAGATCGAAGGACACGCCGATGGACGCCGACACCCCCGCATGTCAGCTCAGTCACGTATTCCACATTCTACGTGGCAGCGATGGAGAGCCTCGTAAGCGTCGTGCAGGACCTTTCGCGCGCTCGTGATCTCGACGCCGTCAGCGCGGTCGCGCGCGATGCAGCGCGAGGGCTGACCGGGGCTGATGGTGCCACGTTCGTACTGCGCGATGGCGACCAATGCTATTACGTCGAGGAAAACGCGATCGCGCCGCTGTGGAAGGGCCGACGCTTTCCAATGAGCGCCTGCGTCAGCGGGTGGGCGATGCTCAATGCGCGCAGTGTTGTGATCCCCGATGTCTACGCCGACCCGCGCGTGCCGGTCGAGGCTTATCGGCCCACTTTCGTAAAAAGCCTGGCGATGATCCCGATCCGCCGCACCGCGCCGATCGGGGCCATCGGCAATTACTGGTCCGACCATCACGAACCCTCTACGGAGGAACTGGCGATCCTCCAGGCGCTTGCTGACACGACGTCGGTGGCGCTGGAGAACGCCGAGCTTTACATGCGGCTGCAGGGCGCTGTGCACACGCTTCAGCAGCAGAAGCTGCGGATCAGCGAACAGCACGCCAGCTTGGGCGTCTTCACCCGTGCGCTGGCCCATGACCTGCGTGAGCCCGTGCGAACCCTCATCGCCTTCTCCGAACTGCTGCGGCAAGGGCCAACAGCAGAGCAAGGGGCGCAGGAGAAGCAGGCCACGTACCTCCGCTACATTGGGGAGTCTGCCGAACGGATGGGCGCGCTGATCGATTCGGTGGGGCAGTATACGCGCCTCGATGCGCCGGAGCGGTTTGACCATGCCACGTGCCCGCTGGCGGACGTGATGGCCGACGTGCGCGGCAACTTGGCCCGAATCATCGCCGAGCGGGAGGCTACGATCGTGCATGGCGACCTGCCGTCACTGAGGGCCGACCCGGTTCATCTGCGTCAGCTGTTCCAGAATTTGATCACCAATGCCGTTCTGCACAATGCCCCCGGCGTGACTGTCACCATCAGGCAGGAGATGGCGGATGGACAGCGCACCTTTGTCGTCAGCGATAATGGCGTGGGCATTGCGCTGGATCAGCGCGAGCAGATCTTCCAGCCGTTCCGTCGTCTGGTTCACCGCAACGAGGCCACCGGGATGGGGTTGGCGATCTGTCGACGCATCGTCGCGCTCTACGGCGGCGAGATAGCCTGCCGATCTTCTTCAGGGGCCGACACAGGGCGGGGCGCGGCCTTCCACTTCTCGCTTCCCGATGCCGAACCATCTGGGCAGGGAGCGACACAGGGCAGGGCGGGCGCTGCGACCGAGGATGGCACTTCCACCGAAGACGATGAAATGGCCACCGTCCTTATCGTCGATGATCGCGAAGCCGATCTGGAACTGACCGAGATGGCGCTGTTTCGCCGCCCCCGCCTGCGCTGCAACTTGCGCAGCGTGCGCGACGGGCGGGAGGCGCAGCGTATCCTGTCGGAACCCGACAATGACATCGACCTGATCCTGCTCGACATCAACATGCCGGACATCGACGGGTTCAGCCTTCTCGACCAGATCCGGCACGACGATGCCCTTGAGGAGCTGACCGTGATCATGTGCAGCGGGTCGGACCACGAACCCGACCAGCGCCGTTCAGCGGAACTGGGCGCGGCGGGCTACCTACTCAAGCCGCCGCGCTTTGCCAGCTTCCGTGATATCGTGGCGGGCCAGCCGGGGCTGCGTCTACAAGACGACGGCTCCGGCCTGACGCTGGTCCGCAACGGTAGTTAAGCGCGCGCTGGCGGCAACTCATACGCTGATGAGAACACTGCCCACCTTTCGAAGCACATCTAGAATCAGTTTCACCAGGCTGTTTTGCGACGCGCGTTTCCCGGGGGAAACATGCGTCGTCAGCCCACCGATCCGGCAGACAGGGTCTGCTGGTGCTGCACGACACGCCATTTTTCGTGGGTCAACCGTCGCAGGGTGGACGTACAATGCGCTTCGTAGTCCTCGCCCTCTTTTCTCGATGCACGTGCGGTGTAACCGATGACAATCAGCCCTTCCTGCGGGCGGATGACGGTCTGGCCGGAAAAGGCGACTTCCTGCCAGTGCGGCGTTCCGCTCACGCGGTCGGTCGCTGCCGCACCGGTAAAGACATAAGGCGGTTGCGGCAGGACCATGACGCATTCGTCATCCACAAGCGCGCGATACTGCGCCGCGTCGCCCAGCCAGAGGCTGCGTTCGAAATCCCAGATCCGATCGTCGTCCATACGTTCTCCTTCGCTTATCTGCGACAGACCGGGGGAATGCAAAGCGTTCCCACATCTTGCGCCGGGATAAGCCGGGCGGAGCGCCTGGCAGGACATACGGAGGTCGTCGGAAGCCATCAAAATCGCGCTAGGTGTTCTGTCCGTCCCGCCCAGCGCACGGCTGGTCCATAGATTCCCCCTTTTGCAACCTTATGTGTCTAAGGGCGTTCGGACCCGCTAGATGCCTTTTTTGGCGTCGCTTCCCATCCCGGCCGTCAATCGGCCTCATCTGCCATGTGCTGTGTGCATTGCTTGCGCGCGCTTTTCGGCGGAACCGGAGAAAAATATGTCCGCTAGCCAGGCGCTCCGCGCCCAATTCGGCTGGTTCAAACGCAGCAGCCAGTTGTCCGTCAGTGACGTCACCATCGTCGATCGTTCTACTCTCAATCGTGCCGTGGGCGCAGCCGCGTTGGGCAACGCGATGGAGTGGTTCGATTTCGGCGTCTACGGCTATATCGCAATCACGCTGGGGCATGTCTTCTTCCCCTCGGGCAGCCCGACTGCGCAGCTGATCGCCACCTTGGCGACTTTTACGGCGGCGTTCCTCGTCAGGCCGTTGGGCGGGCTGGTGTTCGGCCCCTTGGGGGACCGTTACGGCCGCCACAAGATCCTGGCGCTGACGATGATCATGATGGCGACAGGCACGTTCGCGATCGGCCTGATCCCGTCCTATGCGCAAATCGGCATCTGGGCACCGATCCTGCTGCTGACCGCGCGGCTGATTCAGGGCTTTTCAACCGGCGGCGAATATGGCGGGGCTGCGACCTTCATCGCTGAATATTCCACCGACCGCCGCCGCGGCCTGATGGGCAGCTGGCTGGAATTCGGCACGCTGGGCGGTTACATCACGGGCGCGGGCACGGTCACCGCCCTGCAGATGCTGCTGACCCCTGCGGACATGCTGGCGTGGGGCTGGCGCATCCCGTTCCTGGTGGCGGGACCACTGGGCCTGCTGGGCCTCTACATGCGTCTGAAGCTGGAAGAAACGCCCGCCTTCCGCGCCTATTCCGAGGAACTGGACAAGCGTGAAGTGGGCCGTTCCAAGCTGAGCGACCTGTTCCGCATTCACCGCGCCCAGCTTCTGAAGTGCGTGGGGCTGGTGCTGGTATTCAACGTCACCGATTACATGCTGCTGACGTACATGCCCAACTACCTCAGCGTCACGATGGGATATGCCCCCAGCAAGGGGCTGCTGCTGATCATTCTGGTGATGGTGGTGATGATGCCGCTCAACATCGTCGGCGGGCTGTTCAGCGACAGGCTGGGCCGTCGTCCGATGATCATCGGCGCCTGCACCGCGCTGATCGTGCTGTCTATCCCGTGCATGCTGCTGATCGGCACCGGCAACGACATGCTGATCTTCCTGGGCCTGATGCTGTTGGGGATTGCGCTGGTCTGCTTCACCAGCTCGATGCCGTCGACGCTTCCCGCCCTGTTCTATACGCCGGTGCGCTACAGCGCGCTTTCGATCGCCTTCAACGTCTCGGTATCCCTGTTCGGCGGCACGACGCCGCTGCTGACCGCGTGGCTGGTGGACAAGACCGGCGACCCGCTGATGCCCGCCTATTACCTGATGGGTGCGGCCACGATCGGCCTCCTTACGATGCTGACCGTCAAGGAAACCGCCGGGATGCCACTGCGCGGATCGCCGCCTGCGGTGGAAACGAAGGCAGAAGCCGTGGCGCTAGTCAAGAACGACGACCCGGTGACCGTCGATACCGTGCTGCCCAAACATTCGGCGCCGCCTGCGTCGGCCCCGGCGGGCGGGATGCGGCTGGCACCGGCCCACGCTCCGGCACTGGTAGACTAATCCGGCGGCCGACCGCGCAAGGCACGCCTCGCGCGGTCGGTTGTCCTGTACCTTACATCGTCTTGAGCATCTCGATATGGTGCTGGACGACCGGCACGATGGTGGTTGCCGCATCGCGCAGCGGCTTGGCCGAGCCATCCTTCGCATAAGCCTGATGCAGCGTCAGCGCCTGCATGTGCGCGGTCTTCTGCTGCGTCACGTAAGCCATGTCGCGGGCCTTGCCGGTCTGGGCGTTGAGCTGCGCAATCATCTGCGCCTGCGCCGGCGTCAGCTTGGGCGGCATGGTGGGAATCTTCGCGGCCTTGGCGGCGGTCACGACGTCCTTCGTGCTCTTGGTATGATGCGCGATCATCGTCTGGGCGAACTGCTTCAGCTTGGGGTCGGCGGTGGACGACAGGACGATCTGGCTTGATTCGCGTTCGTAGAGATCGCCGGCACCTGCGGCAGCGACGTAGTCCGGCGCGCTCATGACCTGGGCATGGGCGGGGAGGGCTGTCAGGCTGACGGCGGCGGCGATGATGAACCTGTTCATGGGCATTCTCCTGGGTATGTGAACTTCTGACGCCCAACCGGCTCTGCCTTCCCCGGTTGCTGCACGGGCGCGGCGCGCTGATCCATGTTGTCCACGTTGCCGGCGTCGTCGTGCAGGGCGCGGTTCTATCGTAATGTGGATCAATCCCGGCCCGGCTTTGGGGGCGGGAGCGGGAACATGGAACTGCGGCGCCGTTTGCGCTCTGCATCGATGAACGTTGAAGAGGTGTTGCGTGGAGGAACTTGCCGGCTGGGTCGCGCCTGCCGCCACGATGATCGCGGCGATGATGACGGCAGCCAACCTGGGCGCCCGCGTGACCGGCTGGGGCTTCGTGGTGTTCACGCTTGGCTCCGTCGCGTGGTCGCTGGTCGGGTTCACGTCCGGGCAGATGAATCTGCTGGCCTCCAACGGCTTCCTGACGCTGGTCAACCTGATCGGCATCTGGCGCTGGCTGGGCCGGCAGTCGGCGTATGAGGATGGCGCGCGTGCGGCCGAGGCCGCCAGTCGTCGTTCTGCCACGCCGACGCTGTTCACTGCCACCGGCTTCGGCGGGATGAAGGTGGTGGACCAGTCGGGCACGGACCTTGGCCGCGCCGTAGAGGCACTGCTGGAATGTGCCAGCGGACGGGTCAGCTACGTCGTCGTGGCGACCGGCGGGCTCGCCGGCATCGACGAACAGTTGCGCGCGGTGCCGCACGAGCGGATCGAGTTCGGCTGCCACGCGCTGCGGGTGCTGATGACGGGCGCCGAGTTCGGGCGGATGCCGATTCTGGAGCCTGGGCAGTGGCCTCCATCGGCCGATCAGGCCCAAGGCTGTCCACAGGCTGTGGACAACTCGTCGCACAAGGCCCTGTGACGGGCTTTGTGGCCTTGCACGCTGATTTTGTTGATCCATGGTACGCCAACGCCGCGAAGCTCGGTCTTTTCCGGCTGCGGTGTTAGAGACAGACACAGCGACAGGACGAACTTCTGATGAACAACAGCGATCTCGCCGAGGCCATTGCCGCCGACCATGGCATCACCAAGACCGACGCTCGCAAGATCGTCGACGCCGTTTTCGATGCGATCGGCGACGCCGCAGTCAAGGGTGAGGAAGTCTCGCTCAACGGCTTCGGCAAGTTCAAGGTCAAGGACAGCCCGGAACGCGAAGGCCGCAACCCCGCCACCGGCGAGGCCATGACCATCAAGGCATCCAAGAAGCTGACCTTCACCGCCGCCAAGGGCGTGAAGGACAAGCTCAACGGCTGACCGTGGAAAGGGGAGCGGCGCCCACGGCGTCGCTCCCCGTCCCGCTTCTCCTGCACGCGCCGGACATCGAACCGCATGATCGTGAGAATCGCGGCAGGCATCGCCGCAGATGTCGATGAATGGGCCACGTTGCGTGCGGAACTGTGGCCGGACGGATCGGTGGCTGACCATCGCAGCGATCTGCTGGAACTGCTGGCCGAGCCGAACGGTATGGTCGGCTTCGTGGCGCGAGACCTGCGCGGCAGGCTGTTGGGCTTTGCCGAAGCGGCTCTGCGTGTCGATTATGTAAACGGCTGCGAGACATCGCCGGTCGCCTTCCTGGAAGGCCTCTATGTCGCCGAAGACCGACGCCGCCAAGGCATCGGACGCGGCCTTGTCGATGCGGTGGAGGCATGGGCACGCAGCCAGGGATGCATGGAACTGGCATCCGACGCCCTGCTGGAAAACATAGCATCCCACGCGATGCACATAGCGTTGGATTTTGAAGAGACCGAGCGCGTCGTCTATTTCCGCAAGGTCCTGGCAGAGGCGCGGCGGCTCAGCTGATAATCTCGGCCCTTAAAGCCAATTTCTCCAACTGGATCAAAGTCTCGGCACCTTGCGCACAGGCGCGCGTTTCGTGCTGACGATGATCTGGAGGATGCGATGACTTCGACACTGCGATTTGCCCTGGCGCTGCCGTTCCTGGCGGCTGCCGTGGTGTTTTCCGTGCCAAGCGCGTTGTGCATGTACGCCGCCGGGCTGATCGAAGGCGAGGGCTGAAAGCCTAGTCGCGCCCGGCATTGCGCCGCGCCGAGATCAGGTTCTCCTGCGAAGCCGCATCGCTCTCTTCCGCATCGGCCACCTCCGCCTGTGCGCGCTTTGCGGCGTCGGCGAAAGGCTTGGCTTCCACACCGGCCAGCCCCCTGTCCGAATCGCGCTGGTTGGCGTTATGGGCATCCACATCGTGCGGAGGCTGGCCATCGCCGCTGTTCCGGCCTGTCGAGATCGTGCTCATTCCATCGTCTCCTGCGTCACTGGGCGGTCTTGCGAAGCTGGTCGGCTTCGCGCTTGAGGCCGTCAGCTTTCTTTTCGGCGGCGTCGCGCAGTTGATCTGCGCGGGCTTCCAGCTTTTCGGCTTCGACGTCTGCCTGCCGTTCCAGGTTCCTGGCGTCGGCCTTCAATGCATCTGCAGAGGCGTCGCGCGCTTCTGCCGCGGCGGCGTCGGCCTTGTCCTGGACTTCGCCCGCACGCTCGGCCGGGCCTGAGCCTGTGTAATCCATGCCAGCCGCGGTGGCGGCGGCTTCGTCCTGCTTCTTTCCGGCGCGTTCGTGGGGGCCGTCACACGCGGCAAGTCCCAGCACGGCCATGAGGAGAAGGGAACGGGAAATCATGGAGCGCTCTCCTGTCGTTTTTCACTCAACGCCGATTGGGCGCAAAAGGTTCGATGCTGCCGTAAGGCTCATGGATCACCACTCAGGTCGCTGCGCATCTGGCCATGTGCCAGGACCGCGAACAGCCCGGTGCCACCGATGATGTTGCCGAGAAGGGCGGGCAGGGTGAATTCCAGCCACGCCTCGCGCGCGTCGATGCTGCCGCTGAGCCACAGGAACGTCGCCTGCGACGATCCGGTCACGACATGGGCGAACCCGCCAAGCGCGATGACGTAAGTGAGGACAAAGATCACCCAGAACTCGCTGCCTTTGGCATTGGGCAGTACCCACGCGATTGCGGCCATGATGAACCCGGCGGGGATGCCCAGCGTCAGGGTGCGGGTCCAGGGTTGAAGCTCCAGCTTGTCGAGAATGTCGAGGGCGATGAGGCGTTGTTCGTGCGTTATGATGACCTCTCCGGCCATCAGCGCGCTGACCAGGGTGACACCGGCCAAGTTGCCGATGATCACGCAGGACCAAAGCCGGGCTAGCCGCGCCAGGTTGGCCCCGGTGGGCGCGGTCGCCACCGGCAGCACGGCGGTGACGGTGCTTTCGGTGAACAGCTGCAGGCGTCCCATGATGACGATCAGGTAGCCCACTGGATAACCCAGGAAATAAACCAGCGGCGCCCAGTCCGTATCGGGCAGGTGGCTACGCAGGAACAGCTCGCACATCAGTGACAGCGCGATGCCCAGCCCCGCCGCGATGCCGGACAGCGTTAGGGCCAGCGCAGGGCGGTCCAGTTCCTCTTCGCCCTGCAGCCGCACCACCTCGTGGACGACGCGGGAGGAACCGGCGCTCCGCTCTTCCACGTCGCGCACTTCCTGCGCGTCGAGATCTTCGTGCGGCTGGTCCGGGCGATCGTCGTCCGCTTTGGTTTGCATGATGGATTGGACCGGCGAGACGCGGTTTTGTTCCCGCACGGGGCGCCGATCCGCCTTTTGCGCGTTGAAGATGGATGGCAAAGCGTCCCCTTAAGGTGTTCCGAACCGCGATCGGCTTTCACGATGCCTACGTGGCGGCGACGAGCCGCAAGGCGGCTCTGGAGGCGTGGGGCGCGGCGACCGACTTGTTCGCCAGCGGCAGCGCCGAGCCGGTGACCGATCCGAAGCTGACGAAGACAGCGCTTGCACAGCCCGGCGTGGTAATCCGCGTCGCGCGCGGGACCACCGCACAACATCTGGCGGCGGCAGGCAAAAGGTCACGCCGCGGGGCCGATGCGTCCGCCCGAAATGCCCCTGTTCCCGCTCCTGCGGCGAGGAAGCAGAAGAAGACGCCGAAGCCCAGCCGGGCCAGCCTGGACCGCGCCGAGGCTGCCCTCTCGCGCAAGAGCGAAGGGTATGCTGCCGGGCTGGCTGCGATCGAAGCGAAGATCGATGCCCTTCGGGCTGAGCGCGAGGCGCTGCGGCAGGAGCGGGATGCTGCCCTGCGCAAGCTGGAGCAGCGGCGCGCGGCGGAAGAAAGAAACTATCGCGACGCGCTCGACGCTTGGGAAGCGTGAGCATTCCGCTGCACGTTATTCGCTTATGTGAGCCGCCCGGTATTTGCAGGGAGCAAACGGGGGGCAGGGCTGTTAAAGCCGCGCCATGAACATTGATTTTGCCGCACTGTGCGGTCTTTCACCCAGTCCCTACATCGTGATTGGACCGGACGAGACGATTGTCTGGACGAACGACGCCTATCTGCGGTCGACAATGCGCGATCGTAAAGCGCTGCTGGGCCAGCGCCTGTTCGACGCGTTCCCCAGCGAGCCGGGTTCGGAAAGCCACGAACTGCTGCGCGCGTCGCTGGACCGGGTGATCGCCACCCGCCAGCCTGACGAAATCGCCATGATCCGCTACGACATCAGCACGCCTGACGGTGTCATGGAGCAGCGCTACTGGAGCGCCACGCATACCCCGCTGCTCGACGAAGAGGGCAACCTTGCCTTCATCCTCCAGCACACCGTGGACGTCACCGAACTAGCCGACCTGCGCCGGTTGCGTGACGAAATGGGCGTGGTGCGGCGGGCCAGCGCGGTGCAGGCGCGCAACATGTCGCTCGAGGCGGAACGCTCGTGGCTGACCGGCCTGTTCAAGCAGGCCCCCGGCTTCATCGCGGTTCTGGACGGCTCCGATTTCACGTTCGAGATGGCGAACGATGCCTATCTGAAACTTGTCGGGCGCGAGAGCCTGATAGGGCTGCCCATCGTCGAGGCGCTGCCCGAAGTGGTGGGGCAGGGCTTCGTCAACCTGCTGAACGACGTGCGGACCAGCGGGCAGGCCTATATCGGTCATGCGATCGAGGTCGATCTAGAAGTCAGGCCCGGCGCTGCGCTGGAGCGGCGCTATCTCGACTTCATCTATCAGCCGATCTTCGAGGACGGACAGGCCACCGCCATTCTCGTGCAGGGGCACGACGTCACCGAAGGCGTGCAGGCGCAAAAGCAGCAGGAAGTGCTGATCAACGAGCTGCACCACCGCGTGAAGAACACGCTGGTCATAGTGCAGAGCCTGGCGACGCAGTCTTTCCGCGGGCTGCCTTCCTCGGACAAGGCGCGGCAGTCCTTCGACGAACGGCTGATGGCGCTGGCCGGAGCGCACGACCTGTTGACCCAGCGCAACTGGGAAGGGGCGTCGCTGAAGGGACTGGTGCTTCAGACGATCTCGGCGGCGGCGGGGCCGGCGATGGATCGTGTTGCGGTGGGAGGCGACGACGTGCCGCTCAGCCCCCGGCTGGCGGTGGCGCTGACGATGGCGTTCCACGAACTGACCACGAATGCGATCAAGTATGGGGCGCTCTCCAATCAGGAAGGGTTCATTACCGTGTCGTGGAAGCGGGAGGGGCCAGACGGTGCTCTGCATCTGGACTGGGTGGAAGCGGGCGGCCCCGCCGTGATCGTCCCGGATCGGCGGGGCTTCGGCAGCCGCCTGATCGAAGGTGGTGTGGGTGCCGCCCGAGGTTGCCAGGCGGCAATCGCGTACGATCCCGCCGGCGTTCACTGCCGCATGACCCTGTTGCTTTCGTGATGGCCGGAAGGCTGTTCAATGTGTCCGTTCAGGCCACGCCGAAACGCTTCAGCGCGCCGGTTCCCCCAGCCTGGTCCACGCCGCCTGACCGGCGAAAGGGGCCGTGCCGTTGGCGGACAGGCCTCGCAGCCCACGAAAATCGGCGATGGTGATCCGTCCCCTGGACCGCCTGATATAGCCGGTGCCGTCGAGCGTGCGGAAGGTGCGGTTGATGTGCACCGGGGTGAGGCCCAGAAGTTCCCCCACCTGCTGCTGGGTCAGGGGGAAATCGAAGCCTCCGCCCAGCGCCATTCCCGCAGCCGACAGCCGGTCATGCAGGTCGAGCAGGAACGCGGCGAGGCGTTCGGTGGACGACGTCGCGCCAACCCATGACAGCTGCCGCATGAGATTGACGCGCTCCTTCTGCGTGCTCAGCATCAAGCCGAGGGCGAGGCGCGGCGCCTCGGCAAGCAGCCTGCCGAGCACCCGATTGGACACCGTGCACACCCGAGCATCGGTAATCGCGTCAAGGCTTTCCCCGGCCTGCACCAGCGAGAGGCTGGGAAAGCCGAGCATGTCGCCGGGCAGGTGAACCTTGACGATCTGCCGGCGCCCGTCGCGCAGCATCATCGACGAACTGACCCAGCCTTCCATGAGGAAGAACACACCATTCACCGGATCCCCTTCGCGGCGGATGCTGTGGCCCCGCTCGACCCGCCGCGCAGACGCCGCCCACCCGGCGACAAGGGTGAGTTCAGGGGCTGACAACGGAACGAATTCTTCAAGACGATGGAAGGGCGGATGCATTGGAAACTCCTGGGAATTTCCCCATGCAGATTGTCGATTTTTCGACATTAACATATTTTACAACGCACTACGGCAAGATGCGCGAGCGATCCGTAGCGGTAAAATATTCCCACATCTCATGGTCCATTCCGCAATGAACACGGCCCCGCCTCCATCTCAACGGCGACGATGCCGGTCGCATCAGCAATCTTCCTCAGATTTGTCTGGAACCCTGCTTGCCCAGTGAGGTTTTCTGCTCGTCAACAGGAGATTACAATCATGGGCATTATCATCTTGATCATTATTGGCGGTGTTCTTGGCTGGCTCGCCAGCCTCGTCATGCGCAGGGATGCCCAGCAGGGGATCTTCCTGAACATCGTCGTCGGCATCGTCGGTGCAGTGCTGGCAGGCCTGCTGCTGAACCCGCTGATCGGCGGCGGCAACATCATGAACGGTGACTACAGCTTCAGTTCGCTGATCGTCTCGTTCCTGGGAGCCGTTGTGCTGCTGGCGATCGTGAACCTTTTCCGTCGTGGTTCGGTCCGCTAAAGACGGCGGCAACTGGCCTGCGGATCGCCCCCGGTGATCCGCAGGCCCGGTGTCACCTTTTCAGGTCATTGACGCGGCGCATCGTCCCTCCTTGCGCCACACGCCGCGTGTTGGCGGCTATACGACAATAATCCACCGGGTTGAGTTATATGGCGAACTTCGCAGACGGCGGCGCCCGAAGCCAGGATGCCGAACGCATCGAAGCCGAAGTGCTTGGCCTCGATAATGGAACGGACCCTTTCGTCGCAGCCGTCCGGGCGACCCGGATGCCAATGATCATCACCAACCCGCGTCTGGACGACAATCCCGTCGTCTTTGCCAACGATTCCTTCTGCAAGCTGACCGGGTACGAGCGCGACGCGATCCTCGGCCGCAACTGCCGCTTCCTGCAGGGGCCGGAAACCGACCTCGATGCCGTACGGGCGATCCACGACGCGGTGCACGGCGCCAGGTCGATCGAGATAGACATCCGTAACCATCGCAATTCAGGCGAGCCGTTCTGGAACCGCCTGCTGCTGGCGCCGGTCTTCGACGATGCGGGCGCATTGGCCTATTTCTTTGCCAGTCAGGTCGATGTCACTCTTGAGCGTGAACGGCTTGCCGGGCTGGAGCAATCCAACGCGGCGCTCATGGCCGAACTCACCAACCGGCTGCACCGGCAGCGCGAACAGGAGCGCGAACTGGATTTTGCGCTGCGGGCAGGGCGGTTCGGCACTTGGAGCATCGATTTCGAGACGGGCGAACTCACATCCTCCCCCGCCTGCCGCACGCTGTTCGGCCTGAATGCCGACCAGAGGTTTTCCCTGCAGGACCGCATGGCAGCGATTCACCCGGACGACCGGGCCGATAATGCAGAGGCGATCGAGCGAACGCGGCTCACCGGTGCCGACTTCGAACAGACCTATCGCATCGTCACCCCATCGGGCGAAGTGCGCTGGCTGTCATCGCGCGGCCAGCCTTTCGTGAACACGCAGGGTAAGCCCCTGCGCCTTGCCGGCGTCTCTTCAGATGTTACCGAGGCCCGCCGTGCAGAGCGGATGCGCGCGGCGCTCGTCGCACTCAGCGACGTGTTCCGGGACGTGGAAAGCCCGGCAGACATCTCCTTTGCCGCTGCGCGGATCATTGGCGAGGCGCTGGAGGTCAGCCGCGCCGGATACGGTTCCATCGATCCTGCCGCCGAAACCATCACGATCGAGCGGGACTGGAACGCCGAGGGTATCGCGTCTTTGGCAGGCGTGCTCCATTTCCGCGACTACGGCTCCTACATCGAGAACCTGAAGCGCGGTGAAGACGTCATCATCGCTGACGCCGAACGCGATCCCCGCACGAAGAACGGGGCGTCCGCGCTGAAGGCAATCAGTGCGCAGGCGGTCGTCAACATGCCGCTCACCGAACACGGCGGACTGGTGGCGCTGCTGTACCTCAATCACGCCACGGCGCGGGAATGGCCCGAAGACGAACTCGCCTTCATTCGCGAAGTGGCAGAACGGACCCGCGTGGCGACAGAGCGGCGGCGTGCCGAGATAGAGCTTGCCGATCTCGCGGCTTCGCTGGAACGACAGATCGAACAACGCACCCGTGAACTGCTGGCGACGGAGGAAGCGCTGCGCCAGTCGCAGAAGATGGAAGCGGTGGGGCAATTGACCGGCGGGCTGGCGCACGACTTCAACAATCTGCTCACGGGCATTACCGGCAGTCTGGAGATGATCCAGACCCGCCTTGCGCAAGGCAGAGTGGCGGACGTCGAGCGCTACCTGGCGGCCGGGCACGGGGCGGCGCGTCGGGCGGCGGCGCTGACACACCGTCTGCTCGCCTTCTCCCGCCGCCAGACCCTGGCGCCCAAGGCCATCAACGCGAAGGATCTCGTCAATGGATTGACCGACCTCGTCCAGCGCACCGTGGGGCCCGGCATCGCGGTGGAGGTCGTAAATGCCGCCGGGCTGTGGCCGGTACTGGTCGACCCGAACCAGCTTGAGAATGCCCTGCTCAATTTGTGCATCAACGCGCGCGACGCGATGCCGGACGGCGGACAGTTGACCATCGAAACTGGTAATCGTTGGATTGACGAGCGCACCGCCGCCGAGCGGGACATGGAGCCGGGCCAGTACGTGTCGATCTGCGTGTCGGACACGGGGACCGGCATGGACCGGGACACGATCGACAAGGCCTTCGATCCGTTCTTCACGACCAAACCGATCGGCATGGGCACAGGTCTGGGGCTTTCGATGATCTATGGTTTCACCCGCCAGTCGGGCGGTCAGACCCGGATCTATTCGGAACTGGGCGAAGGCACCATGGTCTGCATGTATCTGCCCCGCCACGCCGGCGAAGCCGATGTTCTGCCTGAAGCGATGAGTGCCGAGCCTGCGGTCGGTCCGCAGGCGAAGGACGGAGAGACCGTGCTGGTGATAGACGACGAACCGGCAATCCGGATGCTCGTCGCGGACATCCTGCAAGGCCTGGGTTACGGCGTCGTCGAAGCAGGCGATGGTGCGGAAGGCCTGCGTATTTTACAGACCGATGCACGAGTGGACCTGCTGATCACCGACGTGGGCCTGCCGGGCGGGCTCAACGGGCGGCAGGTCGCCGACGCCGCCCGTTTGAGCCGGCCCGATCTGAAAGTGCTGTTCATCACCGGCTATGCTGAAAACGCAGTGCTCAGCCACGGCCATCTCGATCCCGGGATGCATGTGCTGACCAAGCCGTTCTCGATGGACGCAATGCGCCAGCGCATCACCAGGCTGCTTTGCTGAAGTAGCAGCGCAATAGCGCAAAGCGGTTCCATCCAACTCCTGTCGGATGTGCGCGACACCGCTCTTCGGCTCTTTTTTCGGAATTTCAGTCCATATTACGAACAGGCATTGCCGTTTTGTCATCTTTTTCATTGAAAAGCGGGTCAATCGCGGCGATGCCTTGAAAGCTGCCGTTCCGGCAACTGCTGAACCTGGTCACACAACGCAGAAGAGAGGCGCGATCGATGCCTGAAACCGAAATCACTTCCGACATTGCCGGTCTGACCGTGCAGCTTCTGAGCGCATACCTGTCGAACAACACGGTCGCTGCGGAAGATATTGCAGGGCTGATCCGCACCACCCGTGCCGCTCTTGTCGAAGATGCCGCTCCGGCGTCGGCAGAACCCGAAGTGCAGACCTACACGCCCGCGGTTTCGGTGCGCAAAAGCCTTTCCTCTCCCGACCACATTCTCAGCCTGATTGATGGCAAGCCATACAAGACGCTAAAGCGGCATCTGGCCAGCAACGGTCTGACCCCGCAGCAGTATCGTGAGCGCTACAGCCTGCCGGCAAGCTACCCGATGGTGGCCCCCACCTTCACCGCCCGCCGCCGCGAAATTGCCGAGCAGATCGGTCTCGGCAATCGCAAGCAGCTGGCCGGGAAGGCTGCCGCCGCCGCTGAGGAGACGACGAACGCCGAGGTCGCCAAGGAGAGCGCTCCCGCTACCGCACCGACAAAGCGCAGTGCGCCCACCAAGTCGAAGCCCGCAAAGGCTCCAGCCAAGGCTGACGCACCGGCCTCCACGAGCACCGCATCTGCTAGCGAGCCGGTGAAGGCAACGCCTTCCAAGACTGCAGCAAAGGCCAAGACTGGTAAACCGACTGCTGCAAAAGCTTCGGCCAAGAAGGTCGATGCGCCCGTAGCCGCTGCCGCAAGCACGCCCGATGCAGCCAAGGCAAAGCCTGCAGCCAAGAGCCGCGGCAAGCTCGGCCTGTTCAAGGGCAAGGAGGCCAAGCCTGCGTCGGAACAGGACGAAGCAAAAGCCACGGCGGCACCGGCAGATGCAGACGCGACCAAAGCTACGGCCAAGCCGGCACGGGCCAAGCGCATGGCGCGCGCACCCCGGAATGCCGCTCCTGCGGACAAAGCCGAATAATCATCATGAAAGGGCCGCTTGCACAGCGGCCCTTCTTTCATCCGGCTCCTCGCACCACACGTTCGAGCTACCGCAGCGTTCGTATCCGCCCACGCGGCCGGAGGGGGCGGCAGCCGCCGCCGCCGCCCTTTCGCCCTGTTGAAAACATTTTTGAAATTAGTGTTTGACCGACTCACGAACGGCGCTTAAAGGCCGTTTCACCGCAGCGAAGCACGCTTCTGCAGCGGTCGCCTGAATGGACGGACAGCTGGTTTCCCCCTGACGCAAGAAAGCGGGGAGCGATG